>JBAQAW010000054.1:0-14339 GCA_049285915.1 Candidatus Cybelea sp.
GCCGATCTCCACATCGAAGTGGTAGGGCGGATGCTCGTCGTCGATGGCCTGCTCTTGATCGATCGTCAGCGTCGCGACGCGGCGCTGTGCGTCCCAGCTGACGCCGACGTTTAGAACCGGATAGCCTTCGCGGTAGACCCATTGGTCGAAGAAGCCGCGCAGGTTGCGCCCGGTCGCCGCTTCGATCGCGCGCACGAGATCGATCGTTTCCACGCTTCGTTGCGCGTTGTCGTTTGCGTATCGCGCGATCGAGCGCCAGAAACGCGCATCGCCCAGCTCGCCGCGCAGCATGTGCAAAACCGCTGCGCCCTTCTGGTAGAGGTGCCGGTCGAAGATCTCGATCGGGTCGCGATAGACGTTGCAGACGATCGGACGGCGGTAGCGGTGCGAGTCCTCGCGCTGATAGGCCAGCACGAAGTGATAGATATTGTACAGATACTCGTCGGCACCGAGATCGGCCTCGCGCCAGACTGCCTCCATAAACGTCGCGAAACCCTCGTTGAGCCATGCGTGCTCCCAATCGCGGCAGGTCATCAGGTCGCCGAACCACTGGTGCGCGAGTTCGTGCGAGACGAGCGGATCGCTCGAGAAGTCGATGTGCGCGGTCTCGTCGTGGAGCGTGCGGTCCGTCTGCGTCGTCGCGCTCGTATTCTCCATGCCGCCGAAGATGAAGTCGGAGACGGCGATCTGCGAGTAGCGCGCGTACGGATACGGAACGCCGATCTTCTCCTCGAATCGTTCGATCATCTTCGGCGTGTTGGCGAAGGCGCGTTCGCCGTCGCCCTCGTGACCCGGCAGAACGTAGTAGTAGACGGGAACCCCGTTGCGGCCGGCGTTGCCCTGCTCCACCTCGACGAACGGTCCCGCGACCATCGTCATGAGGTAGGTGCTGTGGGGTACGTCTTGGCGATACCGGAAGATCGTGTGCCCGTCCTCATCCCGGCGTTCCACCAGCTCGCCGTTGCCCAGCGCAAACATCCCTTTGGGAACGACGATCGTCGTCGTCGTGCGCTGCTTCTCGTGCGGGTAGTCCAAGCATGGGAACCAGTACCGCGCGTACTGATCCTGGCTCTGCGTCCAGACGTGCGCGACCTTTTCCGGGTGTTCTGCGGTCGGTTTGATGAAGAACAAACCGTGGCGGGGCTTCGATGCCCGATAGGTCACCGCAACGCTTGCGCGTTCGCCAGCCGGAATCGGCCTCTCGAAGACGATTTCGAGCTTACCGTCGCGCGCGCTGAAACTCGCCGAGGGTTCGACGCGCGAAATCTCGAGGTCGACCGCGTCGAGCGTCAGGCGCGAGACCGGCTCGTCGAGCGCGCGGACCGTGAGCGTGCAGACTCCGTCGAGCGACTCCGTTTCGAAGTCGGGAGTGACGTGCAGATCGATCCGTTCGACCTCGACGACCTTGTCGGGTCCGAAATGCGGACGTGCGCCGGGCAAGGCAAAAACCTGATGTTCGCTCCGCTCGTCCGACGCCATGGAAGCCGTGCTTACGAGCCGAGCGTACGTTTGTCCTGGGATTATTCCGCCGCGGTCTGCAGGCCGCCGGTGACTTCGATCACGGTGCCAGTGACGAAATCGCGTTCCTGCGCGATGAAGAATCGCACGGCGTCCGCGACGTCTTCGTAGCTTCCGGGGCGCCCGCGCGGGTTTTTTGCGTTTTGGAGGATCGCCTGCGCGCGCTCCAGTTCCTTCTCGCGAATGTCGCCGGGGGCGACGACGTTAACGGTCACGCCTTGGCTTGCCTCTTCGAGGGCGAGGCTGCGCGCGAGCGCGACCAGCGCGCTCTTGGCTGCCTGATAGAGTGAGAGACTGCGAAACGGCTGCGTGTGCGCGGAACCGAGCATTCCAAAGAACACGATTCGCCCGAAGCTCTGCGCGCGCATCGCCGGCAGCGTGGCGCGTGCGGCGAGCACGGCGCTGAGGACGTTTCCGTCGAAGGCCTCTCGATACTCCTCGAGCGTCGCCTGCGCGAAGCGCCTGACGACGAGCGGACCGACCGCGTGCACGAGCGTGTCGTAAGGTCCGTCGCGCCTGACCGCTTCCGCCAGCGCGGCCTCCACCCGCTCGGGCTCGTCGAGAAAATCGACCGCAAACGCCGACGCCCTGCCGCCTGCCGCGCGTATCTTGGCGAGCGTGGCATCCGGGGGCGTCGTGCGATAGGTGATCGCTACGTGTGCGAAGCCTTGCGGGGGCAGCGTCGCGGCGATGCCGGCTGCAAGGCCGGCCGCTGCCCCCGTTACGAGCGCGCGGCGATCGTTACGCTCGCGCAGTGCCGGTCATCCGCGAACGAAGTTCCACGATAGATCGAAGCTGATGCCCGAGACGGTGATGCCGGTAACCCGAACGTGGTGCGGCCCTTTCGCCAGCTTCCACGGCGCATCGAAGGCAAATGACGACGGATTGTTCTGACGCAGCGTCGCCGTGACTTGCGTTCCGTCGACCCAGACGCGCAGCCGCGCCATCGTCACCGGGCGGTCGAACGCGAAACGAATCGTCGGATACGAAGTGTAGATCGTACCGGTCGGTGAGGTCGAGACGAGATACGGCGCACGTCCGGGTGGCGGCGGTCGCGGCGCAGGCGGCGGTCCGGGCGCATATCCTCCCCCTCCTCCACCGGCAATCGTCACCGTGCTCGTCTGATCGTTCCAGTTGACCGATGCCCCCAATGACTGCGAAATGAATCGCAACGGCACGAACGTCGTCGCGCCGACGATGAAGGGTGCGACATCGAGCGTCGAGGGCTGGCCCGCTACCGTCGCCTGCGTCGAACCGATCGTCAGCGAGACGGCGCGGCCGTGCGCGGTCGCGTTGATCTGTCCGTTGGAATAGACGACGGTCGCGCCGAGTTGTTCGAAGATGCCGCGAAGCGGAACGAAGACGCGGCCCGCGCGTTCTATCGGCGGCTGTGTGAAGTTCATCGTCTGACCGTTGACGATCACCGTTACGCTTTGCGCTTGAGCAACCGCGGTGCAGGCCACGGCGGCGAGGGCAAAGGCTAATCCAAAGAAACTCTTCATGCGACCTCTCTACCCGCGCTTGCTCGCCGCTAAAACTCGCCCCGGCGAATCGCCGGGGCGAAGAGCCTGGTTCCCTAGGCCGGGGCTCGCTCCAGCGGCTTCATCTCGGCAGCGATCGCCCGCTGGTCGGCGCGGCGTTCGAAGTAGCCGATCCACGAGTCGTAGATCATTGGGACGAGGAAGAGGGTCAGCACCAGCGAGCTCAAGAGGCCGCCGATGATGACGGTACCCATGGCCTGCCGCCACTCGCCGCCCTCGGCGTAACCGAGCGCCAGCGGAAGCATGCCGAAGATCATCGCCGCAGTCGTCATGACGATCGGCCGGAAACGCGTCGCCGCGGCCTGCAGCACGGCGTCGTGAACCCGCATTCCGCGTCCGACAAGCGTATTTGAGTAGTCCACGAGCAGAATGCCGTTCTTTGCGACCAGGCCGAAGAGCATCACGATACCGAGCATCGAGATGATGTTGAGCGATTGTCCCTGGTCGGGCTGCAGGCGGCCCATCAAGGCGAGGAAGATCAGCGCGCCGATAATCGCCAGCGGTACCGAGAACATGACGATCAACGGCTCGAGGAACGAACCATACAAGATCACCATCAAGATGTAGACGAGCATGAACGAGGTGATCAGCGCGATGCCCATATTCGTGAAGGTCTCTTCCATGAACTGGGAGTTACCCTGCGATTTGAGGCCGACGCCCTGCGGCAAGAAGCCCGGCGTCTGCAGCTTCTTCTGCAACGGCCCGACGATCTGACCGAGCGAGTAGCCCGGCAGAACGTCACCGTACACGTTGACGACGCGCTGGCGATTGAGGCGCTCGATCTTCGTCGGCGCGGTCGTCCAGCTGAAATCCGCGACGTCGCCGATCGGCACGAGGCCGCCGTCGTTCGTCCGGACCTTGACGTTCTTGAGGGCTTCGTCGGTCTGCCGGTCGGCCGACGGGAACTGAACGCGTACGTCGACGAGACCCGTTGGCGTGCGTACTTTCGTGGCGACGGCGCCGTCGACCGCGATGCGTGCGACCGTCGCTACGTCGGACGGATTGATCCCGAGCAGCTCGCACTTCTGGCGATCGACGTCGACGTTCATCCGTGGCGCGCCGTTCTCGGCGCTGGTCTGGACGTTAACCGCCCCCGGCATCGTGCGTAGGAACTTCGCGACTTTTTCGGCGGCGGGGGTGATCTCGTCGTCCGGACCCGTCAGCGAATAGTAGATGGCGGGCCCATTGCCGTTGTCGCCGGCAACGTTGAACTCACCGCCGGGCACCAAATATCCAAGCTTGCGAACCAGCTTGATCGTCTGGTTGGTATCTTTGATGTGGCCGTCGGCCATCGTCGCGTTGAGCTGGGCGTAGTTCCCGCCCGAGACGCTGCTCCAGCCGGCGGGTTTACGACCCGTCGTCGCGCTGACCGATTTAATGCCCGGCAGCTTGAGGATCGCGTCTTCAAGTTTCGAGACGTGTCCGTTGGTTACGGAGATCGGCGTACCAGCCGGATAGGTGACATTCATGTCGATCTCGCCGTTCTGCTGCGCAGGCATGAAGTCGAAGCTCACCGAGCCCAGCGGAAGCATTGCGAGCGCGAACACGACCGGCAAAACGAACGTGGCGAGCGTGGTGCCGCGGCTCCTTCCAAGCGAGCGCAGGAACTTTGCGGGCGGCAATTTGTTACCCGGCACACGCGAGCCTACCCGGCTTCGCAACAGCGCGCCGATGCCGTGGCCGATCGCGGATACGGCGAGCAGGACCACCGCCATGACGACCGTCGCCATCCCTCCGCCGGCGACGAGCGTCAGCGACAGCAGGAGCAACGACAAACAGACGAAGACGACGAAAGCGCCATGCTGCAAGGCGAAGGGCAGCAGCTTCGCGCGATACATCTGAAGTATCGACTCGTAACGGTGCACGAAGGCATTGAGCAGGAGCAGCGCCGCCACGAAGATGCCGATCGCGTTAAGGATGAACCAGCCGGTAACCGTGCCGATCGCGAAAAGGACCGCGGCGACGACGAGCAGCGCGATGTCTACGCGGCGATCGTCGAGCGCGCGAAGCCATTTGGGGATCGCCTCGGAACGGTTGAGTACGCTCCACTTTGCGGCGAGCAGCGGCGTCAGCGTAAAGGAGACGAAGAGCGAGAAGAGCGTCGCGGTCACGACGACCGCGCCGTACTCACGCAGGTACGAGCCGACGATTCCCGACATGAAGGCGATCGGCAGGAAGACGACGACGTCGACCATCGTGATCGCGACCGCAGCTCCGCCGATCTCGGTACGCCCGGTGATCGCCGCGGTCATCGCGTCGAGCCCCAGGTCCCGATGCCTCGTGATATTCTCCAAGACGACGATCGAATCGTCGACGAGGATACCGATGATCAGCGAGAGGCCCATCATCGACATCGAGTCGATGTGGAAACCGAAGAGACGCATCACGATGAACGTCGAGAGGATCGAGGTCGGGATCGCCAGGAAGACGACGACCGCGTTGCGCCATGCGTGTAGGAAGAGCAGCATGACGATTGCGGTGAGGATGATGCCTTCGATCAGCGACTGGCCGACGCCGGTGAGCATCTTGGCGGTGTAGTCCGCCGGAGCGTCGATCTCGTGGAAATCGAGCTGAGGGAACTGCGCCTGGATCTTCTTCATCTCGAGGCGCAGGGTCTGCGTCGTCTTGATCTGATCGGCGTCGAGCGTCGGGTTGATCTCCATATAAACGCGCGGATGGCCGTTGTACGAGGAGATGCTGCGCATCTCGATGTGGCTGTCGTAGGCGTTGGCGACGTCGCCGACCTTGAGCGATTTGACCGGGAACTGTAAAACGCTGACCGGCGAGAACGGGATTGCCAGCAGATCGCTGGCCTTCTCAATGTAGTCGTGGATCGCCACGCTGCCTTCACGCGTAGGCTGCGTCATGATGCCGCCGGGCACGTTAAGGTTGTTGATCTGGACGGCGCTAAAAAGATCTTCGAGCGTCGCGTTCGTGCCGTCGAGCTTGACCGGATCGGGCTCGACGTGGAACTCGCGGTCGGCCGAGCCCCGCACGTCCACCGACTGAACGTTGGGAATCTGCTCGATCAGCGGCACGATCTGGCCGTTGATCAGGTCGGCGATCTGCGGCTGACTGAGCGACTTGGAGCTGACGGCGACGTCGAGCAGCGGCGGCTCCGCCTGCCCGGCCTTAGTGACGACGGGCGGATCGAGATCCGTCGGCATGTAGACGCGCGCGACGTCGGCGCGGCGCTGAACGTCGACGGCCGCAAGATTGAGATCCGTTCCCATCTTGAACTGCACGACGACGACCGCGCTGCCCTCTTGCGCGTTGGCGCTAATCTCGTCGAGATTATCGATGCCGGCCATCTGGTCTTCGATCGGCTTGATGACCATGCGCTCCATGTCTTGCGGAGACGCACCGGGATAACTCGCCGCGACGACGACGATGGGGAAGTCCGTGTTCGGCGGACTAGAGCTGCGGCCGAGTTGGAGAAACGAGATAACGCCGAAGATGACCAGCGCGGCAAAAATCGCGATGGTAACCGTGGGGCGGGTCAGGGCAAAACGCGTCAACCACATAGTGCGTGTTCCATTGCTGCATAGCTTTACGCCGAAAGCCTCGCGACTGTTTCAGGGCTATTCGACGAAAGTCGCCTCTTTCATATTATCAATGGCGGAACCGGGTGCTGACGACATCCTCCGCACCCAGGGTTAAGGAACCCTCAGCCCCTCCCGAATCAAACAAACTCAAACGCCCCCAAGCGAGCGGCCTCGGGAGGCTGACCAGCGCCTATTCCGGCCCCGCGAGGCCGACCAGATGGCCGGCGGGGTCCGTGAAGTGGGCCACGACCAACTGGGCCCCTGGATTTTTTACCGGGCCCATCCGGCGGACGCCGCCGAGGCGCTCCGCTTTTTGGAGAGCGGCCTCGACGTTCGGAACGCCGACATAGAACGCCGCGTGACCCGCGTAGGCTGCCCCGCCGCCGACGCCGCCTGGGATTCCCGTGCCGTCGTCCGCGGTATAGCGCGCTACGAACCCGTAATTCCCCGGTTCCGAAATTGTATCGGCAACCGGAGCGCTCGTATCGAACTCCCAATCGAACAAACGACCGTAGAAGTCGCGAAGCTTCGCTGGATCGGGTCCCGTGATCTCGAAGTGCACGACCGGTTGTCCCATTACTAAGCCTTCCTCTTTCATGATTTTTGCCCCAGGAAATCCGAAATGCGAACGTGCTTGTGACATTCGTGAATGGTTCGTTGGAGCACTTTTTTGCGCGCGCGTAGCCGATTGTGCGCTTTGCGGTTGCTAGGCGCCTGAGGCAAGCGCGCCGAACGAATCTGGCCGTCGAATCGCTTCGGATTCAAGGAGCAATGCAGATGAAACGTGTGGATTTTGCCGACGATGCTTTAGGCATTTTGCTAGCTGCAGCGATGCTCGCTGGTTGCGGTGGTCATACAGTCGGTAGTGCGGTGCCAACGCTCGACGGCAGTGACGCCGCTTTCTCGCACCATCAGACGTTTCACTTTACCGGCACCGCGCAGTCGTTTAAGGCGCCGGCCGGCGTCGAGCTCATCAACGTTGTGGCGCTTGGTGCCGGGGGCGGTCCCGCCCCTTACCGAGGCTATCGTAAATTGCACGGTCGCGGGGGTCGCGTCCGCGCGATAATTCCTGTTACTCCGGGTCAGACGTTATCCGTGTTCGTCGGTGGCGAGGGGTCGGGTGGAATCGGCGGCGAGTCGGGCGGCACCGGATTCAACGGCGGCGCTGCTGGAGGCCTATACCCTTACTGCGGGCGCAGCGGCTATAAGTGCTACGGATCCGGCGGCGGCGGTGCGTCAGACGTGCGCGAAAACGTACAACTAAAGAACCGCATTATCGTAGCCGGTGGCGGCGGTGGCGGCAGCACCTGCGACGCTATTGGTGGTGGTGGCGGCGGAAAGAGCGGCGGCAGCGGGGGCACTGGCGGAGTTTGCTTCACCCGCTTTTACAGCGGAGGCGATGGTGGCGACGGTGGCACGCAGAAGGCGGGTGGATCGGGTGGTGCGGGCCAGATCGGTGTCTACGGTAACGGCGGCTCTGGAAGTAATGGCACTCTCGGTACGGGCGGCAATGGCGGCTACGCTGGATCCACTTCTTCCTGCCGGAGCAGTTGCTTCGGCGGTGGCGCGGGCGGAGGAGGCGGTGGCGGTTTTTACGGTGGCGGTGGCGGCGGCGGTGGCAATGCCGGTGTCACCGATTATCAGTACCTTGGCGGGCCTGGCGGTGGTGGCGGTGGTGGATCATCGTACGCGCAGCCGAGTGCGAAAAACGTGCGAATGTGGCGAAACTGGAACGGCGCCACCGGCAACGGGCTTGTCGTCATAAGCTGGTAGTGTACGATTGTGGCTCAGGAAAATTGAAGCGGCCCCGTTAGGGAAGCCGCTTCAATCGCGAATCTGCGCAAGAGAGGACTCGAACCTCCACGAAGTTGCCCCCGCTAGCCCCTCAAGCTAGTGCGTCTACCAATTCCGCCACTTGCGCACGGGGCTGCACCCGTTTCGTGGTGGGTCCCGCCGGCGCCCTTCTGGCCTCCGAGCGGTAGAGCTACGGCGGCCCAAAAGCGATCCCATACACGCCCGTGACGCCGTCGGTGATCGTTCGGAGCGGCTTCGTGCTCCCGGGCGGATAAACGATGACCTCCTGATCCCCGTGGCGGTTCCGGTTGCTGCAGCAGAGCAGATAGATATTGTTCGAAGCGTCGACGAGCACGGTGCGCGCATTGTGAACGTGCCCGATCTTGAAGAGGAGCGGCCAGTCCCGCGTACCCTCGTGCTGGTAAGCGGTTAGGGTGTTGCTGTCGGGATTCGTCACGAACAACTCTCCTACGGTGTTGAGCGCCACCGAGGACGGCCCGTGGCCGCTGACGATCGTCGCGAGCCGCTTGTTCGAATGCGGTGCGTAGACGGTAACGGTCAAGCCATAGCCGGCAGCACCGTTCGCCACGAATAGCGTGTCTTTGGAATCGAAGGCCATGGCCTGCGGACCGTTGACGCCGTCCTGAATCGTTCGTATCAGATCGCCTTTGGGCGAATAGACCGTCACCGTGCTGCCGAAAAGATTGGCAACGTAGAGGTTTCCTTGCGAATCGAACGCGAGCGCTACCGGGTTGTTAAGACCTTGCGTAATTACTCGTCCCGGCTGTTTGTGGCCCTTGAAGTAGACCGCAACGTTCTCAGTAATTCCGTTTGCGACGTAGAGATTGTCGCGTCGATCGACCGCAACGGCAAACGGCGTGTCAAGGCCCGCGGTAATCGTCCCGACGAACTTTCTCGACCCCGGCGCGTACATCGAGACGTTAAACGATCCCGTGATTACGTACATTTTACCCTTGGAGTCGAAAGCGAAGCCGCCGGTGTTGAAGCCTTCGTAGGGAATTCCTTCGGTGATCGTGCGAACGAGTTTCCCTTCGGGGTTATACTCCGTAATGTCGTCGTAGTTTTCGACGAATAGGTTTTCCGACGAACCTGCGAGCGCGTTGCGCTCCGATAATTGTGCGTTGCGCAACCGGTCCGGTGGGGTCGTCCCCGGCGGCACACCGGTCGAACTCGAGCACGCGCAGAGTAGCGCAGCAGCTAAGCCGAGGCTCAGGAACTTCCAGCGTCGTATCACACCCAAACCCTCCTCGTGAAGGGTTCCGCGCCGGGCCCCCGGGCCCCCTAAGCCCCTACCTCATATTGGGATCGAGCGCGTCGCGCAGGCCGTCGCCGATGTAGTTGATGGCCAGCACCGTAATGAGAATGCACAGGCCGGGGAAGACTGCGGCCCACCAGGCCTGCTGAAGATTGCTGGCGGCGTTGGCCAGCATGTTGCCCCACGAGGCGGTCGGCGGCTGGATGCCAAGGCCCAAGAACGAGAGCGTCGATTCGAGAATGATGACGCCGGCGACGTCGAGCGTTGCCTGGACGACGATCGGCGCAACGGCATTGGGGAGCAGATGGCGGAAGATGATCCGCGCGTCGTTGTTGCCGACGGCTCGGGCGGCCTCGGCGAACTCACGCTCGCGAAGGCTCAAGAACGAGGCTCGCACGAGACGCGCGACCGGCGGCCACGAGAGCGCACCAATAATGACGACGATGACCCCGAAGCTCAGCGCCGCCTTCGACGAGCTGGCCGCGACGATCGCCGTCAGGACCAGCAAGAGCGGCAGCAGCGGAATCGAGAGAAAGACGTCGGTAAGCCGCATCAGCGCGTAGTCGACCCAGCCTCCGTAGTAGCCGGCTATCGCGCCCAAGACCGTCCCGATCAGAATCTCCATGATCACGGCAAATACGCCGACCGTGAGCGAGATGCGCGCTCCGAAGAGCAGCCGCGAGAGCAGGTCCCGCCCGACTTCATCGGTCCCCAGTGAGTGTCCCCAACACGCCGCTTTATCTTGGAAGCACGGCGGCAGCGGCGTTCCGTTCCAGTGCGGCACGGCTGAGGTCCCATTGTCGATCGAGTTGGGATCGTAGGGCGAGATCTGGCCGGCGAAGACCGCGGCCAGCACCATCAGCAGCAGAACGACCGAGCCCGCGATCGCGAGTTTGTGGCGGCGGAAGCGCGTCCAGAACGTGACCTTACTGAAGACGACTTCGTCTTCGGTAATCGGCGTGCCGGGCATTTGCATCGTTGGTGCGGCCATGGTCTCGTCTCTTTTCAGTCGTACTTCACGCGCGGATCGAGCCACGCGTAAACGACGTCGGCGAGCAAATTGGAGAAGACGACGAAGAAGGCGACGATCAGCAGATAACCCATGAGCAGCGCGAGGTCGCTTTGGTTCAACGCATTGTAGAAGAGCCGTCCCATTCCCGGCCACGCAAAGATCGTCTCGGTAATGATCGCGCCCGCGATCAGCCCGGGCAGCGAGAGCGCGGTGACCGTGACCACCGGAATCAGCGCGTTCTTCAAGCCATGCTTAAAGAGAATCGTCCGAAACGGCAAGCCTTTCGCGGCGGCCGTGCGCATGTAATCGGTGCCGAGCACTTCCAACAGGGACGAGCGCATGAAGCGGCTGAAGAGCGCGATCTGGAGCAGCGCGAGGACGATTGCCGGCAGCACGAGATGGACGAGCCGGTCGCTCAGGTCGAAGTTGTCGTTAGACGCGAGCCCCGCGGACGGCAGCTGAATCTCGTAGCCGCCCGGCAGCGGGATGCCGTGCACCGCAAATGCCAGCTGCATCATCAGCGCAAACCAAAAGACCGGCATCGACTGCCCGACGAAAGCGAAGGTCGTGATCGCGTAGTCGAGCGCGGTGTAGCGATAGACCGCCGAGAGAATGCCGGCCGTGATGCCGAATCCAAGCGCCAGCAAAAGCGCGGCGGCGGTCAGCTCCAAGGTCGCGGGGAGGCGTTCGATCAGCGCTTGGAAGACCGGCTCCGAGTTGCTCGTCGAGTAGCCCATGTCGCCGACTAAGACGTGCCCGAGCCACTTGACGTACTGGATCGGGACCGGCTGGTCGAGGCCGAGATTGTGTTTGAGGCGCGCGATGTCGGCCTGGGTGATGTGCGGGTTCTGCAAGTAGGGCGCCAGCGGCCCACCCGGCATGTTGTAAAGGATGCCGTAGAGGATAACCGAGATGGCCAGCAGCAGCGGGATCGCTTGAAGCGTCCGGCGCACGACGTATGTGAACAACTTTGGGCGGCGCTATTCTGCCGTCAGACCGAGCATCCTTCGAGCCCGGTCCGGTGTGGCGATATTGCGGCCGGCTTCAGTAGCAAGGCGAACGACCCTCGCGACCAGCTCCTCGTTACGCGCCAAGCGGCCCCGGCTGTAGTGCAGATTGTCCTCTAATCCGACGCGGACGTGGCCGCCCATTGCGATCGCCGCCATCGCCATCGGGAGCTGTTTTTTGCCGATTCCGGCAACCGACCACGTGCAGCCCTCAGGCAGATCGTCGACGAGATCGCAGAGATTCGCAACCGTCGCTTCCAGCCCGCCAGGAACCCCGAGCACGAAGTCGACGTGTTGCGGAAAGGAGAGCAATCGTTCCTTGGCCAACCGCCGCGCGTTCGAAAGGTGCCCTTTATCGAAGATCTCGAGCTCCGGTCGCACCCCGAACTCGTTCATCTTCTTCAGCAGTTCGCGCATGATCGGAAAACTGTTCTCGAAGATGTCGTCGCCGAAGTTGACGCTGCCGCAGGTCAGCGTCGCCATCTCCGGCCGAAGTTCGAGGACGCTTCCGCGCTCCTGCGGCGTCATGCCGATCGCGCCGCCGGTCGAAAACTGCACGATGAGATCGCTGCTCGCGCGAATCGCGTCGTAGGCCTCACGGAAGCGGTCGACGCTGTGCGTATTGGTGCCGTCGTCGTTACGGCAGTGCACGTGGATGATCGACGCTCCGGCTTCGCGCACCGCTTTTGCGGCTTCGCCTAGAAGTTGCGGAGTGTACGGCAGATACGGCGTCTGATCGGGACGAACTTCGGCACCGACGGGCGCGCACGTAATGACGAGCGGATCCATACCGCTCATTGTGACAGCGCGCGGTACGCGGCCTCCACGAAGCCGGCATCCATCCCCAGCAGTTCGGCGAGCGCGATGGCGTCGGCGCGCGCGGCGTCGTCGCCTTCGACCGCGACGATCCGGTAATCCATCGCCTCGGCGAGTTGGCGCAGCGCCGCCGAAAGGTCGGCCGCCTCGGGCGGCCGCGGGATCTCGCGAAGTCCGCGCACCGCGAAATGGCGCACCGCGGCCGCCGAAGCGATGCCTTGCAGGTGCGTTGCAACCAGCGCGCAGGCCCTACGCTCGCGCAGTCGCTCGAGCAACGCAATCACGAGGGCCCGCCCTTCGTGCGGCGTCGTCGTCCTGGCGAACTCGTCGGCAAGAATTAGCAGGCGCTCGGCGTCGTCGCTCAAGATCGCTTTGAGCGTCACCAGCTCTCGGGCGAACGACGAAAGAAGGCCGCCAGCATGCACTTCACCGCCCAAGCCCAGCCACGCGATCCTGTCGAAGAGCGCGATGCTCGCGGCGGCCGCCGGAACGGGCACGCCGAACGCGACGAGCAGGGCGAGAAAGCCGCACGTCTGCAGCGAAACGCTCTTACCGCCCATGTTCGGTCCGGTCAGCACCGCCGTGCCGGCGAGATCGAGATCGATTGGAACGAAGCTGCGTCCGGCGACGGTAAGTTCGTTATCGATCGGCAGAAAACGCGCGCGCTCGAAACGCAGCGCGCTCTCCTGCGAGACGCTCGCCGCCGAGCAATCGTAGCGTTGTGAAAAGTTCACCGCCGCAAGCGTGACGTCGAGCTGCCCGATCGCCACGGCGGCGGCGTTCATCCCCGCGGCTTGCCGCCCGACGATCGCGGAGAGTTGCGCCCGAACGCGCTCCTCGGCTGCGGCAACCGCATCGAACGCCTGCTGACGCCGGCCCAGCGCCGCCAGAAACGCTTCGCCGTGCTCGATCGCGCAGAGAAGGTAGGTCGGCGCTTCGCGCACGACGCGCAGGCCGGCGGGCAACGCGTCGTGCACGTCGGCGCGCATGACGATGAAATCATCGCCGACATCGCTGCGCCCGAGCGCGTGTGCGATCCGGGCCGTCTCCCGGCCGCGTACCGCGTCGAGTTCGGCCTGCGCCTGCGAAAGCACCGCCCGCGCGGCAGCAAGCCCGGCGTCGAAAGCGTCGGCCAAATAAAACTCGGAGGCTCCCGTTCGTCCCGCATCCAGGGCCGCCAAGACCGCGCTGGTCGCGTCGTTCTCGATTTCGGGCAGCGCCGAACCGGCGAGCAGCTCGTCGATCCGTTCGACGCTCTCGCAGAAGCGGCGCAGTTCCAGGAAATCGGGATCGTGCAGCGTCTCTTCGATCGACGCGCGGGCGACCGCACTCGAAACGTCCGCGAGCCGCTCCAGCTCGATTCGCACGGCGGCGATTCGATCGGCTTTGATCTCCGCGGCAACCGCGGCGATTCGCTGCGCGCGGCCCTGCGCCGCTTCCTCGTCGCCGCGGCGAAACGGCACGATCCGAGCAAAGATTCGCGCACCGTAGGGTGACTTCGGGGCGAGCCGTTCGCTCAGCCACTCGAAGCCAAGCAGCTCGGCGGTACGCTCGTCGAGAAGATCGTTCGCCTTCACGCCGCCGCGCCCGCGAAGACGTCGAATGCCGGCAGGCCCGTCGCTTCGCCGACCTCACGCAGAAATGAGGCCGGTTCGAAGAAACGCTCGGGCGCCAGCGCGCATACGGTTGCCGCTACGACGCGCAGCGGGCGCCGGCAACGGACGCGCAGACGCGCGAGCGCCCGCGCGAGCGACGTCCCGCTCATCACGATCTGCGTCGCGTCGCGTACGACGATCTCGCGCTCTTCACCGGCCGCGATCAGCGCCGCCG
>JBAQAW010000055.1:0-12914 GCA_049285915.1 Candidatus Cybelea sp.
GCGGCGTCATCGCAATCGGCATGCCGAGCGAGCCATTCACGGGTGCGTCGTACGTGAAGATCGTGAGGTTCTTCTGGTCGTCCAACGCGATTTTGCCCTTCGACGAAATTGCGATGCCCCCCGGGAAGCCGACGGAGTTGCCGGTGGTCAGGATGGTGATCGCGTTCCCGCTTACGCCGCCGACGACTTCTCCTGCGACGAAGGCGCCGGACGGGTTCGTGCCGTCAATGTAGAGGTTTCCCTTATCGTCGAATGCGTCGAAAAAGACTTTGGCGAAATTGGCGCTCGAAAGCGTCGAGAGCAGCGTGCCGCTCTTATTGAAAAAGCTGACGCTTCCCGATCCGCCGCTCGTCGTGAGGATGTTCGCCACCCCGAGATTACC
Source organism: Candidatus Cybelea sp. (assembly GCA_049285915.1). Lineage (GTDB taxonomy): Bacteria > Vulcanimicrobiota > Vulcanimicrobiia > Vulcanimicrobiales > Vulcanimicrobiaceae > Cybelea. The sequence continues at coordinate 383 of JBAQAW010000055.1, forward strand.
GTTGCTGTCGACCGCGATGCTCGCGGGGGACTCGCCCGGATCGTTAATGGTCGTCGGCGTACCCTTGAAGCCCGCGGCGTATACCTGAATGCGCCCATTACCCGTATCGGCGACGTAGAGGTTCCCTGCCGTATCGAGCGCGAGCCCTTGTGGCTGCGAGAAACCGGTCAGTTGCGCCGTCTGCCGGCGCGCGGCGTTAAAAATATCGACCACGTTGTCCGATGAATCGGAGACAATGATCGACGCGCCGCCCTTAGCATTGATTTCACTGCTAACGAAAGCAGTAGCCGGAGCGTTGGAGTGCAGTGCCGGAACGCCTGGACGCAGGACGCTAGAGCTCTGCGCGCCGACGGGCTGCGAAAAGGCTGAGCTTGCCGCGGGAGCTCCGGCGCTCCCGCCCGAGCAACCGGCCAGGAGTGCAAGAGCCATGATTCCGTTTAAGACGTACTCAAGCCGTGATGGGATAGGCATTAATGAACTTCTCCACTTAATCGAAGAACTGTGAGTGATGAGCCGCGTGCCCGCGAGTCTGTCCATGGAAAACATCTTATGTTTAACCTTCCTCGGTGGCCATGCCGTTTCTCGCAACATAGCGCATAAGGAATAGCACGAACTCGAGGCTAGGAAAAGCAACCGATGCTGTCCCTTCCATCGGATGCCAATAGACGCCGGTAAGCTCGAGCCAAGTCACGGTCGGCCAGCGGGACTCTGAAGGCGAGCCAACGCTTTAGCCCGCGATGTGAAATGCGAAAAATAAGACCGTCTGAGCGATTATAAACGCAAACGGGAGAGCGACGCCGGCGAGCCGCCGCGCGCGCAACGCACTCTGCTGCGAATGATGGATCTGCAGGAGGTGCGTTCCGACGATCGTGGCGATGGATATCACAACGAAAGCAAAAGCGGTAGAAAGAAATGCGTCGATGTAGGTGATGTACTCGGTGCGCGGTAAAAGGCTTGTGGCGGTGATATTGAAGGCGACGATGATCAGAAGTGTGGCAACGGCGGATTGAAGCTGATCTTTCGTTTTGAATTCCTCGTGCGAAAGCCAGAACGTTACCCATGAGATGATCACCAATAGCAGCAGCGGTACGATGAATTTCCAAATATAAGAATTCGGGTTGCGCTGCACTTTTAGATCGAACTCCACATCGTTTGCGCGGCTGGCACTCCCTGCGACGGTATTCTGAGTCTCGCTGAGGGACAGCGGAACCCACTGGGCGAGACCAGCATATGCTCGCTTTGGCAGAGCCGAATCGCTAGGATTCGACTTCAGAATCGTGCGATCGAGGTCGTCTCCGCGCGCCTGAACGACAATGGGCAAGAGCTGGGAGTCAAAGGGAAATCGGCGCAAATCTAAATTGGTCGATAGCATTGCGTTAAACGCCTGCGTGTATACCACGGTTCCGTCCGGCTCGGCGTAGAAATCGACGAAGCGGAGATTGGTCGGCGTCACTTCGTTTGCGAACTCAAGGCTCGGCTTCCATATTGTGCCGGGCAAGTCACGATAGAGCTGACCGCCTCCGCGCGAGCGATATCCAAGGCTTGGGTCGCGCCACTTTGCGACGAGCAAGCCGGTGACTTGCCACGTTTCTTTCACTTCGTCGATGCCGGCAAGGTTGCGGACGACAATTTCGACACGAACGACGGTTGGGTGCGCCTGCGTCGGCGCATTGGGCGCCACGGACGCAAGCGCGCGGGCCTCGCATGCATAAAAGGCGAGCGCTGTCAGGAACGCTAGGATGCCGAAATAGCGTCTCAACGGCGGTGGCACAATACCGTCGCATTCGCCACGTCGGGAGTCGTTGCCCCCAATGAGTCGCCCGCGCGATAACGGCGTGCGGCGCAGGAAGATCCGTACGCACGCCTTATTAATCGATTTGCTGTGTTAAGAGCGCTGCGATGCATGCTTTGGACACCGGGCGTGCTGCTTCTCTGGGTTGGTGCGAGCGGTGCATGCCTCGCGGACGGCGCAAAAATCACTGGCGGAGTCGAGCCGGCATTTACGACCTGCCTTGGCGCCACGTCCGTCTGCAACAATTTCGTGCGAACGCAGTTTCGCCTCCAGTACAAGCCAGTCGCCGTTCGCGGCTTCTCCGCTCGAATCAGGCTTTTGCGAGCCTATCAGATGACCGTGGACGATGATAAGGACGAGGGATCGAGCGAGGAGCAGCAGACCAGCAGATTCGACCCGCCCTTCGACCTTCTCGACCTCAAGATGCGATTCAGCGCACCAGACGGGCGCGACCACTTCGAGGCCCGTACCGGCTACTCGTATCAGCATTCCGACCCCAATGCCGCCGACGGTTATCACGCCGCCTACGTATCCGGCGATTACTACCTCGGCGCGCCGATACCATCGGGCTGGGGCGGCCTTTCGCGTCGAATGGACGTGCTATTGAGGATTTCGCAAAATCTTTATGCCACGCCGAATCGTCCAACGGAAAGGCTCGTCCAGTTGTTACCGACATATACTGTTCCGCTAAACACCGACGGCTCGACGCGTATCTACGCTTCCTACGCAAGGGAGGTGCGGTTTAGCGGGAGCAATTCCGTGCGCACTCCTTCCAATCGTTTCGAGCTTGGCGCCTATCGAAACCCGACGCGGTGGCTGGAACTCTATGGGCGTATGGCGTTATGGGGGACGCGCGGCGTGCCCGGCACTTCCCGGATCGTCGTGGGAATGGATATCACGATCTAAAACGCGCGTCGACTGCGATGTATGGGACGTAGCGGAAATCGCGAATGAGCGAGATACGGCCCCCGCTAACCTCAAGCAAGACGAAGTATGCGGGCTCTCGGCTCGATGGCGGGCTGAAGATCGCAATCACCGGAGCGCCGTCGACGAAGCCCGCCTCCGCGCGGAGGTCTTCGGTCTCGGTATAGGCGGCATATCGATCGTAGTACCCCGCGTCCACCGCACGTGGATGTTGCACGCGTGAAACGACCTCGAGGCGAGATTCCGCGCCGAGCAGGGCGCGCAGCTCATCCCAGTCGTGGGCGTTGAAGAGATCGGCGTAGCGTCGCAGCGCCGTGAGCGTTTCGCCGGAGACGGGTTGCGCCGGTTCCGCAAAACGCACGCGGGGCGTCCGAGCGATGTTCGCGCGCGCCCTCGATAACGCGGCCTTCACCGCGCCGACGGTGGTTCCCATCGTGTGCGCGGTTTCCTCAAGCGATTGTCCGAGCACATCTTTGAGGATCGCAGCGCTGCGTTGCGTCGGCGGCAGCTCCGCGAAGACCGTCAGCGCCGCTTCGACGAGTTCGGGATCGACGCCGGCTTCTTCGGGCTCTGCGCGGTCCGGGACGTGGGCAACGGGCTCCACGTGTTGGCGTTCGTAGCGTTTGATAAAATCCATAGCCGTGTTATGCGCGATCCGGAAAAGCCAGGGTCTGAGATTGGGCGGCTGCACCATCTGGCCCAGAGCGTAATACGCCTTTGCTAACGTCTCCTGAACGACGTCTTCGCCGTCGAAGACCGAGCCGGTCATGCGCGCACAGTACCGATGGAGCTCGGGGCGAATTTCGTCGACGAGCTCCATGAATTGGTCGCGTGCCTCCACCATCGCCGGCAGCAACGCGCGCGCCTGATCTTCCATCTTCACCCCAACGGTTCGACGCCTTCACCGGTCACCCCGATCGCGGTAACTCCGCCGGCGAGATCTCCTCGCAAGCTGCCGACGATCGCCGCGCCGACTTTATCGGCGTCAAGCGGTACCTTCCAGCGGCGCTTGAGAAAGTCCGCCGCCGATAAACCCTGAGTCGCTCCGTAGTTGGCGGCTGCGGTAGTTCCGATCTGCGTGCCTTCAATGAGCTGACGCGGCAGAACGGCGAGAAAGCGGATGCCCAAGTTCTTCGCGTCCGACACTTCTTGCGCGTACTCGGCCATGAACCACTGCATTCGCTTTGCGCCGGCGTAGCCGCCGGAGAGCGGTGAGCCGCCGACCGCAGCGCCGCTCGAAACGATCGCGACCCTACTGCCCGCAGCAAGCGGAAGCGTCAACGCAGCCTTCAGCAAGCGAAATGCAGCTTGCGTATCGGCGTTCCACGGAATGGAGAACGCTTCCCAGCTGAACTCATCGAGCGTTCCCATCGGCGGCCGGACGCCGGCCGCGAGCACGACCAGTTGCGGCTTGTACTCGCGCAGCAGCCGCTGCGCGGTCGACGCATCCGTCGCATCGGCCTGGACCGTTTGCACGGCGCCGTCAAACTCCGCGGCAAGGGCGTCGAGTCCATCGCGTCCACGCGCGACGGCGACGACCGAGGCACCTTCGGATACCAGCAGTTTTACCGTTGCTAGGCCGACACCGGAGCTCGCTCCGATCACTAGCGCTGACGTATCTTTCAGCGACTTCATCGTATCGCTCTCCTGAGTAAGGCGGCGAACCACAGCGCCGTTCCGGCGGCGGCGCCGCTTGCAAGCGGGAGCAAAACCTCCTCCACGGGCATCGCCATAATGTGCGCGAGAACGATCATGCTAGGGTCTCCTGCGCAGCATCGACGACGTCGCTCCATTTGCCGTCTCCTTCGACTCCGTACGAGTCGTGCCAGTTCCACCATTTGTAAGGCTCGGACTGCGGATAGCCTTCGGGTGAGTCTTCCCAGGCCTCTTGCCGCCCGAGCGGCGTGATGTCGAGGTAGTTCCACGTGCCTCCCAGCGCCTCGTCACCGCGGTTGTTGAGGAAGTACGTGCGGTAGACGTTGTCGCCGTCGCGGAAGAAGACGTTGGTGCCGTGCCATTCGTCAACGCCGAAGTCGGCGTCGAAATCATCGGCAAGCGTATACCACGGCATCGTCCAGCCCATCCGTGCCTTCAGGCGCTCGATGTCGGGCTGCGGAGCGCGCGAGACGTTCGCGAACGTCGTGTCCCGTGCGTGAAGGTGTGAAACGTGCGCGACCTGATCGGCCATCATCGAGCAGCCGCGGCAGGCATGCTCGGGCCAGCCGTACACGCCCGGTTCGAAGAAGGCGCGGTAGATCACCAGCTGGCGCCGCCCCTCGAATAGGTCGAGGAGGCTGACCTTGCCCCTGGGTGAGCCGAACGTGTAGTTTTTCTCGATCTTCATCCACGGCATCCGGCGCCGCTCTGCGGCGAGCGCGTCGCGGGCGCGGGTCGACGCTTTTTCTTTTACCAGCAGCTGCCGGCGGGCGGTTTCCCACTCCTCCGGCGACACGACGGGAGGTGCATTCAACGGACGGTCGGTCATTTTTTATCCCCTTCAAAAGGCTCGCTACTGTCATGAGGACGATTGTGGCTACCCAAAAGATACGGGTAGCCCAATCTGACCGGCCGGCTGCGTGTGCGCGCGTGTTGCGACCCGGTGGAGCGCCTCACAGGGGGGGCGTGCAACTGACGGAAAAGGTAAATTTTGTGGAACAGTCTCCCTTTAAGATCGAACGACTCGGAATCGTCATGCGGCCCGACCCATCGCGAGAAGATGAAGTCGAGGGCGTGCTCAATCCCGGAGCGGCCCGCGGGCCCGACGGCGAGCTTTACCTGTTCCCCCGTTTGGTTGGAAAAAACAACTACTCTCGCATCGGAATCGCGCGGGTGCTCTTCAACGACGCTGAGGATCCGGTTGGCGTCGAGCGCGTCGGTTACGCCCTCGAGCCCGAAGAGCCGTACGAGTTGCGCCCCGCGGAGGGAACAGGGGGTTGCGAAGACCCGCGCGTTACGTTCGTCGACCCGCTCGGTCTCTACGTGATGAGTTACGTTGCGTGGGGCCCGAAAGGTCCACGTATCGCGCTAGCCATTTCCGAAGATTTGCTGAAGTGGGAACGACTGGGGCTGGTCAGCTTTCAACCAGACGTCGAAGCGAAATACAGCGTGATATTCAACAACTATCACAACAAGGACGCGGCATTTTTTCCGAACGCGATGGCGCTGCAGGATGGAACTCGCGTCCTCGGAATGCTTCACCGCCCTTTTTACGACGATATAAAAAGCGCGCCGAAAGGCATCCGCGAGCCGTTGCCGAGTATTTGGATCTCCGGATGCGAGCTCGAGTGGGCTTTGCGTGACCTTCGCAACCTCTGCATTATGCGAAAGCACGCGCTCTTGATCGATCCGGAACAGGCGTGGGAAAAGCTGCGCATCGGAGTTGGAACGCCGCCCGTATCGACGCCGCTCGGCTTTCTCATGATTTACCACGGCGTCAGCGGCGAACTCGCTCGCACCCCGCTGGAGCATAATCGCGTCGAATACGTTGCGGGAGTCCTTGTGGTTCACCGCGAGGGCGAGAAACTGATGGAGTACCGCTCCTCAAAGCCCATCTTGATCCCCGAGGTCGAGGAAGAGATTCTCGGCACCGTCGATCGCGTGGTTTTCCCCACCGGCGTCGACGACCGCGGGGATGGCACTCTGGACATCTACTACGGGATGGCCGACAGGTACATCGGCGTCGCGCGTCTGCACTTGCCGGACGAACTTCCCTTAGAAGCACAGGATTTGGTCGAGACCCGGCGCCTCGAGCGGCAGTGACTAACGAGCCATCCTCGCCTATCGGCGAAGGCCGTACGCCTCCAGCTCCGTCTGAGTCCCGAAGAAGACCATGCCGTTGGCAATGCTCGGTACTGAGAATTTGGTGCCAGGCGCGGCTTGATCGCGCCTGCCGGCCCGCCCGCTGTCGTATAGCTCGGTCGAGACGTTGCGCGCGTCGTACGCTCGGAGGCGCGCCGGCGGGCCGCCCCGCACGCGCCCGCTAACGGCGACCGTCCACACGATGCCGTCAGCATCGGCGTTCGATGAGATCGCCGGGGTCGCACCGGGATAGTTGAACGCATCGCGGCTCTGCGACACCGGCCGCTGCGAGAGGAGGCCATGGCGGACCGCGTATCGGCGCAGGGGATCGCCGGGCGGCGCGTAGTAAACGGCGCCATCGAAATAGGCTGGGTTGCCGTACATCTGGCCGCCGCCGAGATTTCCATCTAGCTGCTGGACGATATCGTTGCGGTATCGATGAAAGCCGCCGAGATGCTCGCGGTCGACGACGAAGATCCAACCGCGCTTGTCGGCGCTCACCGCCTCATGCGGGTGAGGCCCTCCCGTTTCGGGGAGCAGCATAACGCCGGTCGACGCGAAATCGAGATCGTGCCCCGACTCAACGTGTTCGTTGAACGGCGCGAAGTAATCGGTAACTGAGAGCCCGTGCGTCATGCGCAGCAACGACATTCCGTAGTCCGGGCCGCCGCGGTCGGCGTCGAACCCGCCGTTCCCCGTCGTGGCGTAAAGGTTTCCAGCGTCATCAGCCGCGGGCGCCGCGCCGGACATCCAGATACCGCCGAGGTCCTTCGTCGGCGCGATGCACAGCGCGAAGCTCCGCGCAAGCGTGGACGCGTCGTACCCGAGGATCCAGCCACGCGCGTCATCGTTTGAGGCGAACGCGACGTAGATCGTGCCGCGCGAGAGTGCGAGAGCGGATCGGCCAAAGCCACGCTCGGGGTCGAATCGAACGCCGGGGTAGCCGGGCGCCGAACCCTCGATCGCGACCGGGCTGTTCGCGCGCTCCGCACCGGTTCTTATATCAAGCGCGTGCAGGTGCCAGAGATACTTGCCGCGATCCAGGGTCTTGGCGTACACGAAGACCGTCTGCGTCGACGGATCGATCACGGGCGTGCCGGTTATCCCGTGCTCCGGAGCAAGAATCGTCGGATCGCATTCGGGTTGTCGCTTGTTTATACATGGCACCGTGGTTATGCCCCGTTGCGGATCGATGAAGCTCGAGCGCCACAAAGGTTGCGTACGTTTGCCGCTGGCGTCAAAGGCGTACACGCTGTCGTGCTCCGTCGCCACGATCACGACATCAACCATTCCGATGCCGGCGACGTTCACGCGCGGGACGTAGAGCGGCTGCGCATAGATCATTCCGTCGACCGGCCGCGCGAAGCGTTTTCCGAACGAGCCCGCGTGCACGTTGGCCGGCGTGAGCACCGTCTCGTCTCGGTTCTGGCCGGTCCGAGCGAGATCGTTGTGCCACGTCAGCACGCCTTCGAACTTGCCGACCGGCGCATTCGCGGGCGGACGCGAAAACGGCGCGACGCCGGAGCATGCGCCAAGCATGGCGATCGCGATTATTGTAACCAGGCGTCGTGCCACAGACGAATGGTTTCGCAAGTCGTCCGCCTGTCCCCGGCGAGCGAGCGCCTGGCTGTGTACGACGATCTTACGAAGCGCGAGTGGAAATCATGTTTAGTTCGGAGTTGGTAAACGAACAGGGTAACAGAATCGGCCCCTCGCGCGTTGGGATACGACAGGAAGAGATCTGTGGAGGATCTACGAGATGAGCATAGCTCGCATCTGCGTGCTCTTAGCCGGCGCGTTTGCGCTCGCGGCGACTGCCGGAAACGATACGATGGCCCCGCTTTCCCAGTATCTGATGAGCCCTCAGGCCGAGATCGCGCTCGCGCGCAGCGCGGCGCCGGCGGCGATTTCGAAGCATGCGACGATCGTGGTTCTCGGGCCGCGCGGCTACGCCGTCGCAGAGAAGGGCCAGAATGGCTTCACGTGCATCGTCGAGCGGGGCTGGATGCAGCCGTTCGGCGCCCCAAACTTCTGGAACGTTAAGATGCGCGCCCCCATCTGCTACAACGCGGCGGCGTCGCGCACGGTGCTTCCTTACACCTTCAAACGTACGGAGATGGCTCTGGCGGGAGCAAGCAAATTGCAGATGCAAGACCGCATCTTAACGGCAATCGCCGCCCACGCGCTGCCGGCGCCGGAGCCCAGCTCGATGGCATACATGATGTCGAAGTCGCAGTACTTGAACGACGGCGCCAAGGCATGGTATCCGCACGTGATGATTTTCACGCATATGGATGACGGCAAAGATGCGGGAGCGAGCTGGGGCGCCGATCGCCGCCTCTCGCCCGTCGTCTTCGACTCGCAGGACAAGATGCCGGAGCCGTGGACCTGCTTCTTCATTCCCGTCGCACACTGGTCCGATGGAACGCCCGCGCCGTTATATTCGGGAACGTAGCCGTGCGAGAGCGAAGGAAATCCTATGAAGGCTGCTATCGTTACCGCTCCCGGCACCACACCCGAATACGGTGAATTTCCCGAACCCCAAGTTGACGACGGCTACGAACTCGTAGAGCTGGTAGCTGCAGGGCTCCATCCCATCGTACGATCGCTGGCAGCCGGCCGCCATTACGGAAGCACGCAGTCCTGGCCTCTCATCCCGGGCGTCGACGTCGTCGCTCGCACTCCGGCGGGCGATCTCATCCAGACCGGCTTTGTGCGCCCCCCGCACGGCACGTTCGCGGAGCGAATGGCGGTACCCAAAAAGATACGCATCTCGCTACCCCCCGGAGCCGATCCCGTAAAGATCGCCGGCGGATTGAATCCGGGCCTCGCTTCATGGTTGCCGCTCAAGGCGCGCGTTCGCGAGATCGGCTCGCTGGCAACAGTCTTGGTTCTCGGCGTGACCGGGATGGCCGGATATCTTGCCGTGCAACACGCGCGCCTGCTCGGCGCGACCCGGGTCGCCGGCGTGGGGCGTAATCCGGAACGTCTTGCGCGCGCTGCGGCGCTTGGGGCTACAACCGTGGCCCTTAGCGGCAATCGCGAGGCCGATGCCGCGGCGATCGTCGAGGCTCTCGGCGGTACGACGCCGAGCATCGTGCTCGACTTTCTCTGGGCGTCGGCAGCCGAGGCGGCCTTCGCTTCATTCGCAAGGCGCGGGCTTGAAGAAGACACCGGCGACATTGCCTACACGCAAATCGGCGCGACGGCGGGCCCCGACGCAGCCGTGCCGGCCGCGCTCTTACGAAGCCGCCGCATTCACATCTCCGGCAGCGGCGCGGGCTCCGCAAAAATTGCCGATATCATGGCCGAAGTCCCCGTCTACATGCGGCTTATTGCAGATGCTAGCGTCGACGTCCCGACCAAAACGGTGCCGCTTTCGTCGATCTCGGAGGCTTGGACGGCATCGGCCGACCCCACCCACAGGATCGTCGTCGTTCCTTAGCTACCCCGTAGCGCCCAAGCGCCCGTGCCTCGATGCCCCTCGGAGAAACAGCCGGTCAGCGAGGAAACTCCCGACGTGATCTGTAGTTACTCCGGCATGCAGTTCATCTCTATCTCCCGTCGCTTGACCGAGCGATTCTCCGACGAGCAGTTTGCCCCGCATATCGGCGCCGAGCGCGAGCGAGTACGCGAACTCTATCGGGACGGAGTCGTACGTTCGATCTGGAGCCGCAAGGATGCACCGGGTGCGATCATGCTGCTCGAGTGTACCGATGAAGCCGCCGCGCGCGCGGCCGTTGCCTCATTGCCGCTTGCCCAACGAGAGATGCTGGAAGTGCAAATCTTTCCGCTGGGGCCCTACCCGGCATTCTGCCCTAACGTATAACGTCGTTACCTCGCCGCGGCGTCGATCGCAACGGCAGCCATCCACGCAAAGGTCGGCAGCCAATGCACTTCGCTGTAGTGGCCGTCTACCGCACGATCTACGCTGGCTTCGTAAAGCCGGCGCGCGCCGTCGAGCAAGAACGAATCGTTGAGGGTTCGCGCGACCTGCGCCAGCGCGGCGGCGCGCGACAAATTGAGGCCGTGCAGATGCACGATCTGCCCATCCGAAGCGCTCGGTACCGGCGCGACCGATAGCAGCGGAGATTGCGGCGAGAGCCCCGGCACGAAGGCCTTCCACCACGCGGAAAACTCCTCGCCGGGAAGAACTCTGCTCATAAGCAACGCTTGCGTGAGCCCAGGAGAGAGAAAGTCGTTGCCGCTGCGTTCGTAGGCCGCCGGCCACGCTCGATCGGCGCCGAACCATTCGCTCGAACGCCGCTCGATCGAACCCTTTAGCTGCGCGAACCCTAGCGCGTCACACGCATCGTACATCAGACCCATCGCAAACGCGGTGTTCGAGTGAACGCCATGGCGTACCGGAAGCGGCAGCAAGCCGAGCCAACGCAGCGCAGCCTCGCCGATGACATCGCCCATCGCAACGAGCGCCGCAGCGCACTGGCGCGGAACCGCGGAAGAGACTTGTGCGGATGCGGCCAAAAACAATGCCCAGGCCCAACCGTAGGGGCGTTCGTAGCCTTTGTGCAGCCGGAGATACTCCGTTTCGGCGGCGATGTTCTGTGCGCTCAGGTTTTGCATAACCGCATACGCGAGATCCGCATGACCGCGCTGCGCCAACTGCAGCGCCGTCCAATGCGAATGCACGCTCGAATGCCAGTCGAAAGAGTTGGCGAAGGCAGGATGCGCCGTAAACGGGTCGTGCGGCGGGTCGCCGCTTTCGAAAACGTGCGCGTCGTAATACGGATAACGCGTCGTAAGGTTCGCGAGCAGGACCGGCGCGATACGTGGTGCTAGGGCGTCGGCGAGACGCGTCATCGAAACGGAAAGATCAGCATGAAAGCGACGTTCACGACCAGCAGCGCCGCCGCCGTCGGTATCTGCACCTTGATCTGTCCATACCGGTCGCGCATCTCGAGCAGCGCGGGTGGAACGAGGTTGAAGTTCGCCGCCATCGGGGTGACGAGAGTCCCGCAGAATCCACTGAGCATTCCGATTGCAAAGAGCGGAGCCGGGTGGGCGCCCATGCCCACGACGAGCAGCGGCCACCCAATTGCGGCCGTCATGATGGGGAATGCGGCAAAAGCGTTCCCCATGACGATCGTGAAGGCTGCCATCCCCACGGCGTAGACGATCACCGCGAAAAACCGCGAATGCTCCGGCACGACGTGTTGTGCGATCGCGCCAACCTGCGTACCCACACCAGCCTGCGTAAAGAGTAAGCCGAGAGTCGCGAGCATCTGCGGCAAGAGCGCCGCCCAACCAATCGACTCGAGCAGCCGCCGGCCCTCGCGCAGCGCCACCATCGGTGGTTTCGGACGTAGAAGGAAAAGCGCCACCAAGAGCGCGGCGATCGTCGCAACGCCGAGGCCGACGATCGTCTGCGAACCAGGTTGGAGTAGCGGATGCCCGTCGATGACAATTCGGCCGCCGATCAACGAAACGAGCACCGTGACCGCCGGGATCGTCAACGCCGGAATAAAGAGCGCGTTTCCGTTGCGCGCCGCGCTTCGCTCGCGTTGCTCTTCGCTCGTCGTATGAACGTCGCCGGATCCGGTGAGGCCGAAGCCGGCGATGAGGGCCATCGCGATAACCGCGATCCCGAGCAACCAGGCGGGCAGCTTCGGGACGAAGCTCCCGTAGCAGAGCGACGCACCGAGCAGGCACCAAAACGTCGCGTTCGTCCAACGTCTGCGGTGTGCGAGGTCGAACGCGATCTCGACGCCGACGAGAAAGAAAAAGGCTCCCAGAACCCAGTAGATCCATTCGGCGTTAATCATTGCCGCTGGTTTCGGATTCCGCGGCGGCAATCGCCGCGAGGCGTCCGTCGAGGCGCAGCAGTCGAAAGCCATGGATGAGGAATGCGGCAATCGCCGTTGGTATCGCCCAAATCGCGATCTGGAGCGGATCGAGCTTCAGCCGGTAACTCGTATCAACGTAGGCCGCGATCAGCAAAACCGAACCGATCGCCACGAAACAATCTTCACCAAAAAAGGCGCCGATCGTATCGGCGGC
>JBAQAW010000056.1:0-75201 GCA_049285915.1 Candidatus Cybelea sp.
AAATCTGGCGCGCGAAAGCGCTACGCTGGTTCAAATCCAGCCCTGCCCAGTTCGCGGGCGTTGCATAGTGGTAATGCCCTTGCCTTCCAAGCAAGAGTCGCGGGTTCGATTCCCGCCGCCCGCTCCATCCAGTCCCAAGAAATATTGGCTTTTTAAGCGTTCGATCCGATCGTGGCGCCGGCCGAGTGGAGCCGGGGTTAGCTGGGAACTGAGCAGCCGGCCCCGAACGCAGTTAGCCGACCCGATACGCTCATGCAGCGAGGGGGATGGCAATGAAGAGATCGGATTTTGCGCGTTTCGCGCTGAGCAACTGTGCCGTTGCGGCAATGCTTGCGGGCTGCGGCGGCCTTGGACAGGGTCAGGATAACATGCAGCCGCCGATCGGTGCGCCGGGCGCAATGCGGCAGACGCCGCCGCAGGGCGTACTGCCGGCGGGGTCCTTCAAGCTGGTGCATCAGTTTGATGGTTCTAACGGACAGCAGTCCCAGGCCGGGCTGATCAACGTGAACGGCACGCTGTACGGCACGACCAATTACGGAGGCAAGTATGATTCCGGCACCGTCTTCAGCATGACGACCGCCGGCTCGGAGAAGGTGCTCCATAGCTTCAAGGGTGGCGCTGACGGCAGCAACCCGCAGTCCGGCTTGCTCTACGTGAACGGCAAGTTGTACGGAACGACTGCCTATGGCGGCGGCTTGGGAGGTTCGGGATGCTTAGGCTACGGATGCGGGACCGTTTACCGTGTTAGTTTGACCGGCGCCGAAAAGGTGTTGCACAGTTTCGCCGGCGGCCCCGATGGGGCAGACCCGATGGCCGGTTTGCTCGACGTGAACGGTACGTTGTACGGCACGACGGCGGGCGGCGGTTCGTCGACAAGTGGAACCGTTTACACCATTACGACGACCGGCTCAGAGAAGGTACTGTACGGCTTTGCCGGCGGCTCCGACGGCGCGTGGCCAAACGGCGGCTTGATCAACGTCCACGGTAGGTTGTACGGCACGACGGTCGAGGGCGGCTCTTCGGGCTACGGAACGGTTTACAGCATTAGCACGAGCGGTTCGGAAAAAGTGCTGCACAGTTTCGCAACCGCCGGCGATGGTGGAAATCCGATGGGCGACTTGCTCGACGTGAAGGGCATGTTGTACGGCACGACTTCGGCGGGCGGCGGCCTACGCAGCCGTGGAACGGTTTACAGTATCAGTACTGCCGGCGTTGAGCGAGTGCTTTACGCTTTCCGCACCGCTCGTGGCGGCCGTGACGGCGAGACGCCTTACGCCGGCCTGATCGATGTGAAGGGCACGTTGTACGGTACGACCGACCAGGGCGGTGGGCCGCCGCTTGGCGGCGTCGTTTATAGCATAACCACCTCCGGCGTAGAGACGGTGCTCCACCGTTTCGGCAATGCCGCCGACGGCGCGCATCCCTGGGCGGGTTTGGTCAACGTGAAGGGGACGCTATACGGCACGACACTCCAAGGCGGTTCGGGTTGCTCGGGCGCCGGCTGCGGAACCGTCTTTGCCGTAACTCCCTGACATAAGCCGACACCTCACACGAGCCGAGACCTCTTATCCCGCCGCTCGATCGCTCTCCAACTTAGCGTTAACGGATCCAAAAGGGAGGGGACGCTGCCCCTCGAAGCGGGCTAGCCGAAAGCCGGGGCGCCTTCCAAAAGGGGGCCGGGCCCTCTTATACGACTTAGGAGACGTCGACGACATGCGAATCCCGTTAGCCACCGCCGGTAGCGCCGTTCTCATTGCTGCGCTTCTCTCGGGCTGTTCCAACGCTGCGAGCCAACAGAACCTCCCGGCCACCGGCTCGTCGCTCGTGCCGGCGGTACTGTTGCCTGCGCATGCCGGTAAGCGGCCGCACTACTTGCATCCGAACGCGCGCATCGGCCCGATTAGCGCTATGCGACTGCTCGAGCTGCAGGCCGCCGGTAAACTGCCGGCGCCCGCTCCGGCCGGAACGATGCGTCAAGTACTTGCGGAGCTGCGCGCGCATCCGCGTCGTCCCAACCTTCATCACTTGCCGCACGGTAAGGCGACCGTCGCAATTTGGGCACTGAACGGAAACTCAAGTTATCTCATCGGACAGGACAAATTTGGCAAGAAGACGCTGACGGCGATCGATCTGGAAGCGGACAACTGCGTCGATCCGGAGAGCGTGCACGTCGACCACTCGAAGAACGTCTGGGTCGGATGCGAGTACGACAGCGATTTTTCGCTCGGGAACGTTCTCGAATATAACTCCGGCGGCACGCTGCAAGGAAGCTATACGCCGAGCTGTCCGAGCCCCGTCTCCACCTGCAGCTACTGGTACTCGTACGCCTACGATGCAGGGACGGACGGCACGAACGTTTATGCTGCGATTCCGTTCTCGGAGGAGCAGATCTGCAACCCGAGCTGCAGTTACGTCTATGGTTCCGGCTTCGAATACTGGACGGCTGGAAACGCGTCGGCGACGCCGACCTACATCAACGTGGGTGAAGCATGCTCGCCCGTCTGCGATACCGACTACATGGATCTCGATAGCTCGGGTAACATCTGGTTCAGTTATTACGGCTGCACGAGCTCCTGCGGCGGCGGCCTCGCTGAAATTACGAACCCGACGACGAATCCAAAGTTCGTCTCCATACTGGATCCGTCGACCTTCCAGTGTCCTGGAGGCGTCTACATCAGCAACCACGGCAACACGCTGAACTATGTCGACGAGTGCGCGCGAACGATCTCGCAGTATGCGATGCCGGTCACGTCGAGCAGTCAGCCGGCGAGTACGCTGGGCCCGACGCCGACGAACGTCTTCGGCGCCGGCCAGCCGATCGGTATCGGATTCAACGCACACGACAAAGCGGTCGTGGCGGGCGACTCCGCGGGCTGGCTCGATTTAGGCAGGACGGCGACCAACAAGTGGAAGCCCGTCCCCAGCATCAACCTGGGCGATTATGTGCCGGGCGCCGCGTACACGCCTTCGGATAAGTAGTCACCAAAAATCGTCTAGCGGGTAAGGCCAAACGGGATCCTCTCGATTGAGGGGATCCCGTTTACCTATTTCTACCGCGGTAAATGTTGGTAATATCGCGGTTATGCCACCTTGGTGGCACGCATCTGCGCGACAATTCGCGCATGAAACGCAACACAAAGGCGGTCGGCGATCTCTCCGAGATCATGGTGATTGCGGAGCTTACGCGCGCCGGCTATTCGGTTGCCGTACCTCTTGGGGAGAACAATCGTTACGATCTCATCGCCGAGATGGAGGGCGCGCTCGTTCGAATTCAGGTGAAGACTGGGCGCTTGCGCAAGGGCGCCGTAATCTTTAACTGTTACAGCTCGCACAGCCACCGCAATGGTACGGCTTGCCGTCCGTATACCAACGAAGTGGAGTATTTTGGTGTCTATTGCCGGGAGTTGGAGACGGTATATCTCGTGGGCATTTCCGACACGGCCCGCGTTACCGGCTCGCTTCGAGTGCACCCCGCCCACAATCGGCAAACGCGCGGGATACGCTGGGCGTCAGACTACACCCTCAACGGGCCAAGGCCCGACGCGACAGCTCGGTGACGCCCGATTCCATGCCGTTCGTCGCTTCAATTCCGTATACGAAACGCAACACAAAGGCGCTCGGAGATGGCTCGGAGGCGGTCGTCCTGGCCGAGCTGATTCAAGCCGGCTATAAGGTTTCGATCCCGTTTGGCGAGGACCAGCGGTACGATCTGATCCTCGACGACGCAGGTGTGCTCTCACGCGTTCAAGTCAAAACGGACAGACTGCGAGACGGCGCGATCCTGTTCAACTGCTATAGCGTTCATGCCGGTCGCAAGGGGCGCCTGAGGACGTATCGCGGCGCGATCGAGTTCTTCGGTGTCTACTGTCCGGGCATCGAAGGCGTCTACTTGGTCCCCGTCGGGGAAGTGCCGAGCACTTGTCACGCTTCGATTTGCGTTACGGCGTCGAAGAATGGCCAGTGCTCACGCGTGAAAAGGGCGCATCGCTACCGAGTCCGCCGCCGAGACGTGCCCGGCGCCGGGGTAGGACAGGAAACAGGGGACGGAGTAAGGCCTAGAGCCGGCGAGCCGTCGTAGCTTAGTGGTAAAGCACCTCATTGGTAATGAGGAGAGCATGGGTTCAATCCCCATCGACGGCTCCAGTTTATCTGCAGCCCATGGCCTCTTTGATGAAAGCGTCGGCCGCATCGCTCCACGGCCGTTTGAAATCGGCTGGCCAGTGCGTCTGATCCGACCACAACTCGTTCAAGCCGCTCGAGATTTCGGCGTTCACTTGTGTAAAGGAGCCAACCAACTGCCCCCACCGGGCCGCGAGCGCCGAAGCCGGTTCGCTCGCTGGATCGATGCCTTGCGCAGCCGCCGCTTCGACGTCGGCAATCAACGTTGCCCAGTCGCGCTCTCCTTGCTCGATCGCGTCGGGCGGCATGCTGCGCCGTCGCTCCTCGATCTTCGCACGCGCTTCCTCCGAGTAGTATTCTTGCGTCCACGTAAAATCGTTCTGCATTTTGAAAACCTCCATGAGAGTCCGGAGAATCTCCCGGCGGTCCGCCCGCGAGTCTGCGCCCAGCGCACTCTCCGCGCGCTCGATGACGGCGAGCGCGGTGTCGAGCCGGCGTCGCTGACGCGCGATGACGTCGCGCTGCATGCGCAGCGCGTCCGCGAGCGGTTGCGAAGATTCCCCGAGAAGCTGCTTGATTTGGTCCAAGCTGAAACCGACGAAGCGCAGTGCCAGGACGTGCTCGAGGCGCTCGAGCTCGGCATCGCCGTAGAGCCGGTAGCCGGACTCGGTAACGGCGGCCGGCTCGAGCAAGCCAAGCCGATCGTAGAGGTGCAGCGTCCGAACGCTGACCCCGGCGTCGTTCGCGAAGGCTTTAATCCGGCGCAGACCGTTTCGCGTCTCCATCGTCGTTCCGAAGCCTAGACCCTAACGCAACGTCGGAGTCAAGGGAGGTCGCATCTTTTGGCCGCTTGGCCGAGAGGGCCGGGGAGCGTCCATTTTTAGCAGCATTTTCTAACCCCGCGCGCAGCAATTAGGAGTTATAATATCCACAGTTATGCTTAAGTTTTTCTCGCAAGCCCTACTCGGCGCCGCACTGGCCGCGCCGCTCTCCCTCACTTTTCCCGCGACGGCAAGCGCGCAGGAGCCCGCTCCGACCTACGGTACCCCGGTTGCGAACCAGCAATCGATCAAGGGGACCCTCACCGGATTCGACGGCACCTACATTGTCTATCTGCACGACGACCGCGGCTACAGCGATCACGTTACCTTGCACCAGGGGACGGCCATCAATCCCACCGGCGTCAAGCTTACCGAAGGCATGCGCGTGACGATCTACGGGTACGCCAACGGCTCGACGTTTGACGCCTATCGCGTCGACGTCGCCGGCTCGTCTTACTACGGCGGCAACGGCGGCGGTAGCTACGGCGACAACGGCGGCGGCTATTATGCCAACGGCGGCTACGGTAACGGCTACGGCTACGGCGGCGGATACGGCTACGGCTATCCGGGCGTCGGTATCAGCCTCGGCTTCGGCTGGGGTTGGCCGGGTCCGTGGGGCTGGGGCTATGGATATCCGTACGGCGGCTACTACGGCGGCTACTACCCTTATGGCGGCGGCTACTACGGCGGATACCCCTACGGCTACGGCTGCTGCCGATACCCCTACGGTGGCGGCGGCGGACGTCCGCCGGTGCGCGGCGGAACGATCCAGGGTAACCCTGGAGGCGGCGGCGTGCGCGGCGGTCAGGGCGGCGGAACGCGTGGCGGCGGCGTCAGTGGCGGCGGCGGAGGTCACGCTCCGGTCAGCGGCGGTGGCGGCGGGCATCCGCCACACTAGGCCGGCAAACCAAGGGCTTGACCTACCAGAGGGCCCCGTCTGAGACGAGGATGTAGAGTATCGGTCCCAGACCCCAGATGATGCTGACGATAAACCAGATGGCCTTTTGAAAACCCGTCAGATCGCCCCGGCCGAGCAGGTTGATCCACATGAGGATCATCGCGATCGGGTGTAAGAGTATCGACAACAGGATCTCGAAGAGCATCTTCATGAGCTGCTCTTCGCGCTTGCATCGCTTTGGCGCCTTCGCGCGTTATAAGCCTCCGAGAGGAAGTAAGCGATGAAGCATGACGTAGTTCCAGAGATTCAAAAGAGCGAAGAGGAATGGCGAGCGCAGCTCGGCCCCGATCGCTATCACATCCTGCGCGAAGCCGGAACCGAGGCGCCCTTCACCGGCCCGCTGCTTCACGTCAACGATAACGGAACGTTTACGTGCGGGGCCTGCGGTCTGCCGCTCTTTACGGCTGATTCGAAGTTCGACTCGCACTGCGGTTGGCCGAGCTTCACGAGCCCGCAAGAACAGGAGAACGTCCGCCTCCTCGACGACTCCAGCCTCGGCATGCATCGCACCGAGGTGCGCTGCAAACGCTGTGATTCGCACCTTGGCCACGTCTTCGACGATGGTCCCGGCCCGGAGGGAACCCGCTATTGCATAAACTCGCGATCGCTCGACTTTCGGCCGTCGTCCTCCTCATAAGCCTCGCGCTGCCGTTCGCGCTGCTGCGCGTCTCGGCGGCCCAGGAGATCGTATCGGTGCTCTACGCAGGCTCGCTCGTGACGCCGATGGAAGGGCCGGTGAAAGCGGCGCTGCTCGACAAGGGCATCGCCTTCGAAGGCCAATCCGGCGGCAGCAAAGAGCTGGCGAATCTCATTGCGTCGGGCATTCGCTCGCCCGACGTCTTTATTAGCGTCAATCCGGCGCTGGTAAAGAATCTCGGCGATAAAGTCGCCTCGGCGACGACCTTTGCGGGAACGAGCCTCGGCGTCGCTTGGGCGCCGAACTCAAAGTACGCAGCCGTCTTCGAGCGTGCCGCAAAAGGCGATATGCCGCTCGAGGATGCGCTCGAAACGCCCGATCTGCGCATCGGACGTACCGATCCGAAGCTCGATCCCAAAGGCGCATACACGATCACCGGCGTGAAGATGTGGCTTGGCGACGAGCAGGAGCAGCATCTCCTCGGGCCCGAGGAGAACCCGGCGCAGATCTTCCCTGAGGAGAATCTCTTGGCGCGCGTCGACACCGGCCAAGTCGACGTCGGATTCTTCTATCGCACCGAAGCGATCGCGCGCAAATATCCGTTCATCCCGCTTCCCGGCAATGCCGCGCTCACCGATCGCATTACCTATACGCTGGCGATCATGAAGGCCGCGCCGCATCCGCAAACCGCCAAAACCTTCGCCGATTTCATTCTCACCGGCGGCGGTCGCGATATCTTGACGCGCGCGGGTATAACCTATCTGAAGTGAAGGCCCAGTTTCCAAAAGAGCAAGCCGCCGACGGCAACTTCAAACGCCAAGAAGATGCCTTTCGCGATTGGGTGACGGCCGACGGCAGCTCCGGTTATCCGGCGCAAGCCGGCCGCTATCACCTCTACGTTTCGTTGGCCTGCCCGTGGGCGTGCCGTACCGTCATCGTTCGGGCGCTCAAAGGCCTCGAAGCCGCCATCGGCATGACGGTCGTCGATCCGATCCGCGACGAACGCGGCTGGCGTTTTACCGCGCAGCCCGATACCCTCAACGGCTGGACTTTTCTGAGCGAAGCCTACACGGCCACCGATCCCGATTACGACGCCCGCGTGACGGTGCCGGTGCTCTGGGATAAAGAGCGCGGCCGCATCGTGAGCAACTCCGACGACGACATCATGCGGATGTTCGAAACGCAGTTCGACGCCGTCGCAACCAATCCGCAACTCGATCTCTATCCCAACGATCTTCGCATGCAGATCGACGAGCTCAACGACTTCCTTTACGAAACGTTCAATAACGGCGTCTACCGGGCCGGCTTCGCGACTTCGCAAGCTGCCTACGAGCGGGCCGCCTATGGAGTCTTCACGACGATCGATGCGATGGAGGAGCGCTTGGCATACCAGCGCTATCTGCTGGGCACGCGTCCGGTCGAAACCGATTGGCGTTTCTTCGTGACGCTCGTGCGCTTCGATCCGGTCTACTACGGCCACTTCAAGTGCAATCTCCGGCGGATCGTCGACTACCCCAACCTCTACGGCTACCTTCGCGACCTCTACCAGATCGACGGCGTCGCCGAGACTGTGGACTTCGATCAGATCAAGCGCCACTATTACATCACGCAGGACGAGATCAACCCGACGGGGATCGTGCCGATCGGCCCGATCATGGATCTCGCCCAGCCCCATGACCGCGACCGTCTGAACTAAAAATCCTCGGCCGGAAAGAGGGCCCAAAATCGCCCAGGTAGGCCCCTTGACATCGAACATATGTTCGATTAGCATGAATCTCCCATGGTGGCGCTTGCAGTACGGCATGAAGGCAAAATCGCGTCCTTCGACTACGCTCAGGATGACAAGCTCCGAGCCTTCGCACGTCTGAAGGCCGAACTGAGCTCCAAGGTGGGGCCCGCCTCCCTTGCGATCGAGGGAGCCGTTCCAACCGCCATTCCGGAACTGGACCGGCTGCTTGCGGGAGGCTTTCCTCCGGGTGTGGTCGTGACGCTCGAGGGGACGACCGGGCGCTGGAGCCTGGCAGCTGGGCTCGTTGCCGAGTTGACGCGCCGCAGCTTAGTGGCGATCCTCGACGACGGAACGCTCTATCCGCCGAGCCTGGCCGAGGCGGGAGCACGCCTCGAGCACGTCCTGGTCGTCCCCGCGCGGAGGGCGCTCGAGGTCGCCCGCGCCGTCGACATCCTGCTGCGGTCGAGAATCTGCCGACTGGTGCTCATGCCGGCAATCGTGCTGCGCGATGCGATTTGGTCGCGCTTGGCGATGCTCGCGCATCGCAGCGGGGTGCTCCTGATCGTGATGGTCGCGCGTGCCGGTGCCGCGTTGAGCGCCGTCGCGGAACTGCGGCTGTACTGCGCGTTCGAGCGCGCGATCGTGCACGGCAAAAGCGGGCTCTGGGGAAGCTTCGCCGGCTTCGATTTCTGCATCGATCTGCGCAAGCACAAACACCTCCCTTCGGCGCTGCTCGGGACGACAAGACTCCGTGCTGCTCTGCGTTGACCTTCCCGGCGAGACGCCCGAACCGGCGCAGTGGGAAGAGCTGCTCGATGCGCTCGATGCCATCTCACCGCTGGTCGACGACGTCCGCAGCGGCCTCGCCTACCTCGACATGCACGGCAGTCCCGGCGGAGCATCCGCCTGGATGACGCAAACGCGAACGCTGCTCTCGGCGTACGGCCGCCTGCCGCGCCTCGGCGTTGGATTGAATAAAATAGCCGCGCGAGCGGCGGCGTACGTTGCCGACGGCAGCATCTGCCGCCCGGGTTCGGAGGCCAGGCTGCTCGCCGAGTTGCCGTTAGCGCTGCTCGATATCGAACCGGAGATCGTCGAACGGTTGACGCTGCTCGGAATCGAACGCCTTGGCGATCTCGCCGCGCTGCCGCACGGACCCTTCGTGCGGCGATTCGGCTCGGCTGCGGCGCGCTGGCACGACCTCGCGCGAGGCATCGATCGGCGGCCCTTCCTGCCGCGGACTCGAGCCGTTGCGATCGAGGCAGCGATCTTCGGTGAAGGGCGCGCCGTCGACGAAGCGCAGGTTTTCTTTGCGTTGCGCATGTTGTTGACGCGCGTCTGCAGCGATCTCGAACGCTGCGGAAAGCGCGCCGGTGCGCTGCACCTGGCGCTCGAGCTCGAAGACGCCGGCACCGCCGCATTCGACGTTCCGCTCGCCATGCCGACGGCGGACGAGCGAACGATGTTCGAGATGATGCGCGCGAAGCTCGAAGGCGTAACCTTCGAAGCGGCCATCGTCGGCCTGCGCGTGCAGGCGCGCATCCTCGAAGAAGGAGGAGAAGAGCAGGCGCTCTTACGCGCCGTCGACTTCGACCCTGCGCGAGTCGTCGTAACGATCGCCCGGCTCGAAGCGATCCTCGGCGAGAGCGTTTCGCGCGCGACGACGCGCCAAGCGCATCTGCTCGAAGAGCGTTTTGCCTACGAACCGTTCGCCCTCGACAAGCCGAAGATGACGGCCGCTCGTTCCGAGAGCGATCGCTACCGCTCCGAGAGCGCTCGTAAGGTCGTTCCTCAGCTGCGCCTGCTAGAAGTTCGGGAGATTCCCGTCGAGTTGCGCGCCGGGGAACCCGCGATCGTCGACCGTCAAGCGGTAATGCAATGTACCGGTCCGTGGCGCATCCAAGAGCGCCCGTTCACTCCCGCGCCGGTCGCGCGCGACGAATACGACGTCGTCCTCGCCGACGGAACCTTTGCCCGCATCTACCATCAAGGCGCGCACTGGTACCTCAGGGGTGTGTATGAGTGAGATCGCGTCCGTCGGAAGCAGACTCTCCGAGAGCGCGCGACCCAATGGGTTCGGGGACGCTCGCTTTTCCGCGTCCTGCGGAAAAGCTGCTCACCTCGTCGTCGCTCCCGGCATCCTGCCTCCGCTCCTCCCTTCACATGCCCCGCACCCATTGGGTCGCACGCTCTCGGAGAATCTGCAACGATACTTCTCACCGCATACTCGCGAACTTGCTCATGCATTTGAGAACGTTGCAACTTCGGCAAAGAAGCAACAAAAATATCGACCCACGCAATACTCTAGACCTTACTGATGGCAGCCGCGCCAAAGTTCTTCAATTTTTATGATGAAGTAGCGCGGGCAAACGGAATTGAAGATTCATGTAACAGGCTCGGATATGGGCGATAAGAAGCCCTCCAACTTTTCCGCAAAGTAAGGCGCTCGTATTTCTATGACGTCCGTTTCGCTTCTTGCGAGCCCTCATGCATCACGGGTTCACGAAGTCGACTCGATTGAGGTGGGAGTGTGAGTGCGGGGCGTGTGAAGGGAGGAGCGGAGGCAGGATGCCGGGAGCGACGACGAGGCGAGCCTCCCTTGAACCGATCGGGTCTCGCGCTCTCCGCGAGTCTGCAACGGTACTGCTTTAGTGTTGCTCGATTGAACCGGCTCGATATAGGTGAGAGTGTGAGACCCGATGGGTTCGGGGCGTGTGAAGGGAGGAGCGGAGGCAGGATGCCGGGAGCGACGACGAGGCGAGCAGCTTTTCCGCAGGACGCGGAAAAGCGAGCGTCCCCGAACCCATCGGGTCTCGCACTCCCGCCTACAGCGCAGCCTATAAAGCAACGAGGCTACGCAGAACTCCACGCCTGGTCGAACTTCAGCTTTTTGCAAGGCGGTTCGCATCCCGAGGATTTAGTCGAACGCGCCTGCGAGATCGGTTTGGAAGCGATTGCGTTGACCGATCGCGACGGGCTCTACGGCACCGTACGCTTCGGCACGCACGCGCGACGGCAGCACGTTGCCGCGATCGTCGGCAGCGAGCTGACCTTCGAGGACGGCGCGCATCTCGTGCTCTTGGTCGAGAACGAACGCGGATACGCGAACCTTTGCCGCTTGATCTCGGCGGCGCAAATGCGTGGAAGCAAAGGCGACGCGCGCTTGCACGTGGAGGATCTGCAAGAGCGTAGCGAAGGGCTGATCGCGCTCTCCGGCGGCCCGCTCGGACGCGTCGAACGCGCGTTGCGGCAAGAGGGCGTACGCGCGGCGTCGCGCGAGGCCCAACGGCTCGCGTCGATATTCGAACAGCGTTTCTATCTCGAGCTCCAGCAGCACCTGACGCAGGAAGAGACGCAGCGCAACCTGCAGCTCGTGCGCATCGCGGAGCACTGCCGCTTGCCGTACGTCGCGACCAACGCGGTGGTCTATGCAACCGGCGAGGATGCGCTGATCGCCGACGTGCTCTCCTGCGTTCGCGAAGGCGAAACGATGCAGGCGGCGCGAGCCGGCAATCGTCTGCGGCCGAACGCCGAGTTCTATCTCAAGCCGCCGGCCGCGATGCGCCGGCTCTTTGCCGAGTACCCCGAGGCGATCGAGTGCAGCCGCGCGATTGCATCGCGCTGCGCGTTCCGGCTCGAACGCTTGGCGGGACAGTTCCCCCTCTTCGAAGTTCCGCCGGGAAGCTCGCCGCAGAGCCATCTGCGCAGACTCGTCTACGAGGGCGCGGCGCACCGTTATGCGACGCCCTTGACCAGCAAGGTCGAGCGGCAGCTCGAGTACGAGCTCGGCTTGATCGCCAAGATGGATCTCGCCGGATACTTCTTGATCGTCTGGGATATCGTGCGTGCGGCAGCCGAACTCGGCGTGCTCTGCCAGGGGCGCGGTTCGGCGGCGAACTCGGCGGTCTGCTATTCGCTGGGCATTACCGCCGTCGATCCAGTCGAGATGGACCTGCTCTTCGAACGCTTCATGTCCGAAGAGCGCCGCGAGATTCCCGATATCGACATCGACTTCGCCCATCAGGACCGGGAGAAGGTCATTCAATACGTTTACGACCGTTACGGGCGCGCGAACGCGGCGATGGTCGCCGAGGTCATCACCTACCGAACGCGTTCGGCGATTCGCGACGTCGGTAAGGCCCTGGGATTATCGCTCGAGCAAGTCGATCTCATCGCCAAGGAGTACGACGTGCGCGAGCAGCTGCCCGAAGAGGCGGGGCCGGATCTGCTCTTCACCATCTGCCGCCGCATTGCAAACTTTCCACGCCACCTGGGGATCCATTCCGGCGGCATGCTGATCACGCGCGATCCGCTCGTCTGCGTCGCGCCGGTCGAATGGGCGACGATGCGCGATCGCACCGTCGTTCAATGGGACAAAGACGACCTCCAAGAGCTGGGGCTCATAAAAATCGATCTGCTCGGCTTGGGGATGCTCTCGCTGTTACGCGAGGCGTTCTCCCTCTACGGACGTTGTCTCGCGCGCGGCGATACGTGCCTGCCGGCCTGCGTGCCATTCGATCTCGCGCTGCACACGATCCCCGCCGGCGACGAGAAGACCTACGCGATGATGCAGCGCGCCGATACGATCGGAGTCTTTCAAATCGAGTCGCGAGCCCAACAGTCGATGCTGCCGAGAATGAAGCCGGTCTGCTTCTACGACATCGTCATGCAGGTCGCCATCATTCGTCCCGGGCCGATTCAAGGGCAGATGATCCATCCGTTCCTGCGCCGGCGCTCGGGCCTCGAACCAGTCACCTATCCGCACCCCAAACTCGAGCCGGTGCTAAAACGAACGCTTGGCGTGCCGCTCTTCCAAGAGCAAGGGATGCGCTTGGCCATCGAAGCGGCCGGCTTCTCCGGCGGCGAGGCCGACGAACTGCGCCGCGCGATGGGTCACAAGCGCTCGCGCGACCGGATGGAAGCGATACGCATGCGGCTCGTCGACGGCATGATCCGCAACGGCATCGATCGCGCCGCCGCCGAGCAGCTCTTTCACATGCTCGAAGGTTTTGCCGACTATGGTTTTCCAGAATCCCACGCGGCGAGCTTTGCACTGCTGGCCTATGCCTCGGCGTACGTCAAGTGCCACCTCCCGGCGATCTTCGCGGCGGCGATTCTCAACGTTCAACCGATGGGGTTTTACTCGACCGAGGTGCTCGTCAACGATGCGCGCCGGCACGACGTGACGATCCGCTCGATCGAAGTCAACGCGAGCGAGTACTGGTCGCACGTGGAGCCCGACGGTGCGCTGCGCTTAGGATTCCACCTCGTTCGCGGTCTCGGCGAGGCGCAGCGGCAACGCCTCGAGAGCGCCGTTGCCCGCGGTGCGTTTGCCGGCGTGCTCGAGTTCGCGCAGCGAACGCACCTCGAACGCGAAGCGTTGGAGAATCTGGCAATTGCCGGCGCTTTTGCGCCATGGTATCCGGCGCGGCGCGACGCGATGTGGGCGCTGCGCGGGCTCGACGAGCGCGAGGCGCGCGGCGAACTCGGCGCGCTGATGGACGTCGACGAGCCCGCGGCCGCCTTGAAGCCGTTGCCTGCAAAGAAGCGCACCGCCTTCGACCTGTGGTCGACCGGAGTGACGCCCTCGGGACAGGCGATGGAGCACTTCCGCGAGTTCCTCAACTCGCAGCGGGTCACGCTTGCCGCCCGGTTGCCGTCGCTGCCCCGAAATGCGCGTTGCCGGGTCGGCGGCTTGGTAATCACCCGCCAGCGGCCGGGCACCGCTAAGGGCTTCGTCTTTCTCACGCTCGAAGATGAAACCGGCGTGGTCAACGTCATCGTCCGGCCCGACGTCTACGACGCGTACCGGCGGCCGATCCGCTCTTCCTCGACCCTCATCGTCGAAGGCACGCTGCAGAAGGAGAGCGGCTGCGTCGACGTGCTCGCCAAGAGAATCTGGAGCTTCGACGACGAAGGCATCACCAAACACCTCTCCGTGCACAGCTTTCAGTAACCGCGCCCTAGCTGTGCGCTGCTCCTTCGAAACGCATTACTTCCAGATGCCGGTGAGCAGCGGCGCCTTGCACTCCTTGGCGATGCAGGAGACGCCGAGAATCGTTTCGATCGTGTGCAGCACGGCGTAGTGGTCGACGTTCTGAGTGTCGTCGACTCCGGTGCGAATCATCGGGCCCACGAGCACGGTCGCGACGTGGTTCTTCCCGCTCTTGTCCGGAGCGGCTTCATCCCAGGTCAGAATCAGCAGGCCCTCGTGCCGCTTGTCCCAGGCGATGATCGAGGGAAGATTGTTTGAAAGCCAGTTATCGCCGGTCTTGACGGTGCAGTCGTGCATGTCGTGGCACAGGTTCGGCGTGATCCAGACGAACGCTGCGACCGGCGACGGAAATCCGGCGTATACGAGATTGTCCGATGACGGAACGTTCTTGAACTCGACCCATGGATTGTGATTTCGATCGTAGAGTCCATGATAGCAGCCCTTGTAGCCGTCGCGCGGCATCGACTCCGAATAGCCCGCGAACGTGTTCCCGGCAGAGATGAGTTCCGACGCGATATCCGCCGACCGGAAAGAGACCGGACAAGGGTCGCCGTGGATGCCTTGCGTCGACCCCGAAAAGAGCGCGAGGTAGTTGGGCTCGCTTGGGTGGCCGATCGCATGGCTGTTTCTCAGGAGCACGCCCTGCGGGATGAGTTTTTTGTTCAGATACGGCGCATGCGGGTTGCCGACCACGCGATCGTAGTCCTTGTTCTCCATCAAGACAATCGTGACGTGACTGCCGTGAGGCCCGACGCTCGGCATTGTCGACGCTCGGCCGGCCCGTACGAAGGTTGGACTCTGTAAACCCGGCACGCCGGCGCACGCCGCAACGGCGCACGCGCACGCCACGGCGACCACTCGTGACCATCCGTCCATCGTCGCCCTTTCCTCGAGAAACCGCATCCGTGTGTTTCCGCGCGCGTTGGGGGGCTCCTCGGCACGAAAGCGAAGCCGGGCGGATGCGCAAAGCGAATTCCAACCAGATCGATCCGATCAAGTGGGCCTCGCCCAAAGGTACGATGGCCGGCGAAGGCATCCAAGTCTCCGAGGCGCTCGGACGCAAGCGCGATTCGACCGACCTGCTCGAGCGCCATCCGTTCGACGTCGAGATCCTGCGCATCCCGGCCGGTAAGGCACCGTACCCCTATCATTCGCACAGCGCGCAGTGGGAGTTCTATCACGTGATCTCCGGCAGCGGCACGGTGCGCCACAAAGACGGAACCGATCGCGTCGAGCCGGGCGATGCCTGCCTCTTCCTTCCCGGAGAGCCGCACCAATTTTTCAACGACGGCGCCGAACCGCTCGTGATGTACGTCGTCGCCGATAACCCGATCGGCGAATCGTCGTACTATCCCGACAGCAACAAATGGGGCGTCGGCATGCCCGAGCGGCGCATTCTGCGCTCCGAGGCGCTCGACTATTTTGACGGCGAGGAGTGAGAAAGACCGGCGGCCCGCGCTCGTGCTATAAGCAAAACGGAGCGCCGAAGGCCTCCTTCGAAACGAAAAAGGCGGCCGAGCGCGCGATCCCGTCCACCTCGACGCGGCTGAAGCCGTATCGCTGCGAGCTGCACGGCTGGCACCTGGGGCACTGACCGCATGAAGCCGCGCATCTACGTCCCCCTCGTTCTGACGCTCGCCTTTCTCGCGCTGGTCGCGGTCGTGCTGGTCGTTGCCGGGCATCAGGTGAGCAGGACGATCGAAGCGGCATTTAGCGGAGCGAGCGACATCCGTTCTGCGCGCATCTTAGTCGCTCGCACGGTGAGCCGGCAACTCGACGAGGAGACCGGCGTGCGAGGCTACGCCGCCGTGCGTCAGCGCATGTTGCTGCAGCCGTATTACGCGGCACGGGCGGAGCTGCCGTCCTCGTTCGCGCGGCTGCGACGGGTGCTGACCGATCTCAAGATGCCTGGTACGCGGGCCGTGCTGGAGGATGCCGTACGCACGAATCGTCGCTGGGTCGCCGTGGTCGCATACCCGATTATCACCTTCCGGCGCGTTCCCGCCCGCGTGCAGCTCCGGGGGAAGCGGCTCGTCGATCGCTTCCGGACGGATCTGGATTTCGTCGAAAATTCATTGGCCGCTCGCGCGAATCAGGCGCAAACCCGCGCGCAGCAAGCGATTTTCGGCGTTACTCTGTTCGCGATTGGGGCCGTTGCGGCGGTGATCGTTGCTGCCACCCTCTTTACAATTCAACAGTATCGTCTGGCCGCGCGCCTCGAACGAACGCGCGAGCGCGCGGAAGAGGAGCGCCGGCGCGCCGCGGAGAGCCGTTCGGCGTATGAGGCCGAGAAGCGCATCGCCGACACGCTCCAAGGCGCCTTTACGCAGAACCTCTTGCCGCAGATGCCAAAGGTTCTCTTCAGCGCAACCTACCTGCCCGCGGCCGAGGAGGCGAGGATCGGCGGCGATTGGTACGACGTCCTCGAGCTTACGGAGCATCGCGTGCTGCTCGCGATCGGCGACGTCACCGGACACGGGATCGACGCGGCGGTCGCGATGAACAGAGCCCGTCACCTCCTCATCTCCTGCGCGCTCGTCGACCCAAACCCGGGCGCCATCCTCGAACGCGCGAACTCCGACCTCTTCCGCAAAGCCTCGCCGCTGATTACCGCGGTTGCCGGCATCGTAGACTCTCGTAACTGCGAGTTCGTCTACGCGACCGCCGGACATCCGCCGCCGGTGCTCTTGGAACCGGGGTGCAAGCCTCGGATGCTCGATTTCGGTTCGCTGCCGCTCGGGGTCGTCGGCGACGCTAAATACCGCAGCCATCGCATCGCGAGCGTTCCCGGCGCGCTGCTCGTGCTCTATACCGACGGAGCCATCGAGCACTCGCACAACGTCGTGGAGGGCGAGGCGCTGCTGCTGCAGGCGGTGGAAGCAGCCGCCGCGTGGCCCGCGCACAGCGCCGCGGCAATGATCTCTGCCTCGATCTTTTCGAATCGCAGAATCATCGACGACGTCGCGATTCTGACGATCCGCTTCGGCGAGGATGCAGGGTCGAGCGTCGGGAGGGTTGCGTGAGCGACGCGATCGAGACGGTTCGCCTCACCGGCGAGCTCGAGATAAGCCGCAAGCGCGAGATCCGCGATGCCTTTGCGCTGCCCGACGGCGCGCGCGCCGTGCTCGTCGACCTCTCGGAGGTAACCTACGCCGATTCGACGGCTCTCACCGAGCTGCTTCGCTTTTGCGTCACGGCGCAACGCGATCGGATTCCGCTCGCCGTCGTCATACGAACCCGTCAATTCTCCAGACTCGTTCAGTACGCGGGGCTGGCCGGAGCCTTTGCGATCTTCGAAGACCGCGACGAAGCCCTTGCCTATCTGAACGAGCGCGTTAAGCCGTGAACGCCGTACCGCAGCTGCGGCTGCGATGTCCGGCGCAGTCGCGCTCGGTTGCTCCAATCCGCCACGCGTTGCGCGCGTTTCTCCAGGCGATCGGCTTTGACGGCGATTGCCTCGACGACGTCACGACCGCCGCCGGCGAAGCATTGGCCAACGCCGTCGAGCATGCATACCACGGCGATGCCGGGCCCGTGCCCTTCGTGGAGCTTCACGCTCGGATCGCTCGCGGGAAACTGGCCGTAGACGTTTCCGATCGTGGCTCGTTCATCGAGCGCGATCGGCTTCCGGGCCGCGGATTCGGCTTACGCATCATTCGCGCGGTGGCGCCCCAGACTCGAATCGACACCGCGCGCGGAACGAGCGTGCGCATGCGCTTTCATATCCCTAAAAGATAACGCACGTCATCATCTTGCGGGCCGGGTGTTTCCTGGGAGTTTTGTCGCATCCGTCGTATTGAGTTGCCCGGGTCACCCGCCGCATAAGGAGGAGCGCGCATGCGGTTCGTTTCCGGCGATGCGCAGTAGAACGGCGCCGCGATTTGGGTGGCTTGCCGCCCTCGTCGTGCCCTTTCTCGGCGCGTGCGGCGGCGGGTTTGCTCCGCCGCAGCCGGGGGCGCGCGCCCTCGTCGACGCGCTGCACCTTCACGCAGCGAGCGCGAAGATTCGCCACGTCATCATCATCGTTCAAGAGAACCGCAGCCTCAACAACCTCTTCTACGGCTTTCCCGGAGCCGATACGACGGCGTACGGATACAACGCGAAGAACGAAAAGATCGATCTCCAACCGGTCGGGCTCGACACGGGCTGGGATCTCGACCATAGTTCGTATTCGTTCTACGCGGCCTGCAATGGAACGGGAAGCTACCCGGGCACGGACTGCCGGATGAACGGATTCGACCAGGAAGACTACTACTGCGGGCAGAGCGGCGACCCGCCCTGTCCGAACAAGAACCCGCCGTACAGCTACGTGCCGCACGACCAAACCAAACCCTACTTCTTTCTTGGGAATCACTACGTGCTCGCCGACGAGATGTACGCCTCGAACTTCGACGCCAGCAGCTTCATCTCGCACCAGTTCATCATCGCCGCCCAATCAGAATCGGCCGTGAACTATCCCGACTTTCAGTGGGGCTGCTCCGGCGGCGGAGGCGACTATATCGAGACGGTTACCCAGCAGCGCCAGTTCGGTTCGTACATCCCGTTATGCTGGGATGCGACGACGATCGGCGATGAGATGGACGACGCCGGCCTCTCGTGGGCGTTCTACGCCTCCGCGATCGACTCGGACGGCGATCTCTGGAGCGCGTATCAGAACATCAATCACATCTATAACGGTTCCGACTGGAAAGAGGACGTGATTTCGCCGCAGACCAAGTTCTTCGACGACGTCTCGCATGGAAAACTGCGGGACGTGAACTGGATCACGCCGACCTGCGCCAACTCCGATCACGCCGGCTGCGACAGCAAGACCGGCCCCTCGTGGGTGGCCTCGCTCGTCAACGCCGTCGGCAAATCGAAATATTGGGACTCGTCGGCAATCTTCATCTTCTGGGACGACTACGGCGGGTGGTACGATCCCAAGGCGCCGGCACTGAAAGATTATGACGGGCTCGGGTTGCGGATCCCGTTGCTCATCGTCTCGCCGTACGCCAAGGACGGCTACATCTCACACGTTCATTACGAACATGGCAGCATCTTGAAGTTCGTCGAGGATACGTTCGGCTTGGCGCGGTTAGCGGCCAGCGATAAGCGCGCACACTCGCCCGAAGACGACGCTTTCGACTTCAATCAACCGCCCCGCAAGTTCGTGCCCGTTCCGTCGGAGCACGGAATAGAATACTTCAAACACCAACCGCTCGATCTTCGGATTCCCGATAGCGAGTGATAAGGAGGATGTTGATGCGCCTTCCAACCATGGCTCGACTGCTGCCGGTCGCGGTCGTCGCGCTCGTCCTGGGTGCCTGCAGGGGCGCCGGAGCTCCGGGAGTTCCCGGCGCGCAAAATCCGCAAAGCCCCATGCTGAGCCTTCACCGCCACGCGTCGAGCAGCAAGATCCAGCATATCGTCATCATCGTTCAAGAGAACCGTTCTTTTAATAATCTTTTCTACGGCTTTCCCGGCGCCCACACGGCCAAGTACGGCTTCGATACCTCCGGGAAGAAGATCGCGCTGCAGCCGGTCGGGCTCGAAACCTGGTGGGACATCGAGCACGATCTCGGAGGCTTCCTGACGGCCTGCAACGGCACCGGAAGTTATCCGGGGACCGATTGTCAGATGAACGGCTTCGACCGCGAGTCGTGGGGTTGCGGCTCGGACTGCCCCAACGCCAACCCGCCGTATAGTTACGTCCCTCACAGCGAGACCAAACCGTACTTCTACATGGGCAACCACTACGTGCTCGCCGACGAGATGTACGCATCGAACCTCGACGCCAGCAGCTTTATCTCGCATCAGTACATCATTGCCGGTCAGGCGAGTTCGGCGGTGAATTACCCCAGCGGCTATTACTGGGGCTGCCCTTCGCAGTCGAGCGAAATTGCAACCATCACCCAGGAGCGTCAGTACGGCAACCCCATTCCGATGTGCTGGGACAACCAGACCCTCGGCGACGAGATGGATAACGCCGGCCTTTCGTGGGCCTTTTATACCTCGTCGTACAACGGCGACGGCGGAATCTGGAACGCGTACCAGAACATCAACCATATCTACAACGGACCAGACTGGAGCAAGGACGTCATCTCGCCGCAGACCAATTTCTTCAACGACGTCCAGAACGGCAAGCTGCGCGCCCTGAGCTGGATTACGCCGACCTGCGAAAACTCCGATCACGCCGGCTGCGGGAGCAACAGCGGCCCCTCCTGGGTCGCCTCGCTCGTCAATGCAATCGGTGAGTCGAAATACTGGGACGGCACCGCGATCTTCATCTTTTGGGACGACTACGGCGGGTGGTACGACCCGAAGCCGCCGCAGATGCTCGACGCGGACGGCCTGGGAATGCGCATCCCCATGCTCGTCGTTTCGGCCTACGCGAAGAACGGAGATATCGACCACACCCATTTCGAACACGGCAGCATCCTGAAGTTCGTCGAAGATACCTTTGGATTGCCGCGCCTCGCCAAGAGCGACTCGCGCGCGCACTCGCCCTCCGACGCCTTCAATTTCAATAAGCCCGCCCGTAAATTCGAAGCCGTGCCGTCGGTGCACGGGATCGACTACTTCAAACACCAGCCGATCGACCGGCGTCCGGTCGACAGCGAATAAATAAGGAGAAGGTTGATGCGAATCCCCATCACGATCCGGTTGACTCCGGTCGCGGCCGTCGCTCTTGCGCTCTGCGCGTGCAGTAGCGGCGGCGGCAGCCCAAGCCCGGTACTTCCCGGCATCTCGCTTCAGAGCCCCACGCTCAAGGCCCACCGCGCAATGTCGAGCGGCAAGATCCAGCACATCGTTATTATCGTTCAAGAAAATCGGAGCTTTAACAATCTCTTCTACGGTTTCCCAGGGGCGCACACCGCCAAGTTCGGCTACGACCAGCAGGGAAACAAGATCCAGCTTCAACCGGTCGGGTTGGAGACGACGTGGGATATCGACCACAGTTTCGGCTCGTTCTTAGCGGCCTGCGACGGAACGGGGAGCTATCCAGGCACGGGCTGCAAGATGGACGGCTTCGATAACGAGTACGTCGGCTGCGGGAACCACTGCCCCAATAGCAACCCGCCCTACAGCTACGTGCCGCACAACGAGACGAAGCCCTACTTCTTCCTGGGCAAGCACTACGTTCTGGCCGACGAGATGTACGCGTCGAACGTCGACGCGAGCAGCTTCATCTCGCACCAGTACATCATTGCGGGCCAAGCGAGCTCGGCGGTGAACTACCCTTCGAACTACTGGGGTTGCCCCGGGGTCAAGTACGGAGACCAGATCGCCACGCTGACGCAGGCGCGCGAGTACGGTTCGAACATCAACATGTGCTGGGACAACCAGACGCTGGGCGACGAGATGGATACGGCCGGACTCTCCTGGGCATACTACGCGTCGACCTGGTATGGCGACGGCGGCATCTGGAGCGCCTACCAGAACATCAACCACATCTACAACGGACCCGACTGGGGCAAAGACGTCATCTCGCCGCAGACGAATTTCTTCAACGACGTCCAGAACGGGAAACTGCGCGCCCTGACCTGGGTCACGCCGACTTGCGGCAACTCCGATCACGCGGGCTGCGGCGGCAAGAGCGGTCCCTCATGGGTCGCGTCGCTCGTCAACGCGATCGGCCAATCTCAGTATTGGAACAACACCGCGATCTTCATCTTCTGGGACGATTACGGCGGCTGGTTCGATCCGAAGGCGCCGAAGATGGTCGACTACGACGGCCTCGGCCTGCGTCTTCCAATGCTGATCGTCTCCGCCTACGCAAAGAAGGGAAAGATCGACCACACGGCCTTCGAGCACGGCAGCATTCTGAAGTTCGTCGAGGACACATTCGGCCTGCCGCGTCTGGCGCAGAGCGACACGCGCGCGAACTCGCCCGTCGACGCTTTCAACTTCAATAAGCCTCCGCGCAAGTTCCAGGTCGTGCCTTCGGAGCACGATATCAAATGGTTCATGCATCAGGCGCCGGACTATCGCTCGCCCGACAGCGAGTGACGAGAGAGGCCTCGATGCGGATTCCAACCATGTTGCGGCTCCTGCCGGTCGGGATCGTCGCGCTCGCCCTCGGCGCGTGCGGCGGCCGGGCCGGCCCGGCCCTACCGGCTCTGCCGAGTCTTTCCGACCCGCTGCTCCAATCGCATCGCGATGCGTCGGGCGGCAAGATCAAGCACATCGTGATCGTCGTTCAGGAGAACCGCAGCTTCAACAACTTGTTCTACGGGTTTCCCGGTGCGCACACGGTGTCGTACGGATACGACACGCACGGAAAGAGGATCGAGCTCAAGCCGATCGGCTTCGACACCACGTGGGACATCGATCACAGCTTTGCCGGCTTTCTCGCCGCCTGCGACGGAACGGGGAGCTATCCCGGCACGGGCTGCAAGATGGATGGCTTCGATAACGAGTATGCGGGCTGCGGACACCGCGCCGAACCCAAGTGCCCGCACCCCGATCCTGCTTACAGCTACGTCCCCCGCAGCGAAACAAAGCCGTACTTCTATTTGGGCAAGCACTACGTTCTGGCCGACGAGATGTATGCGTCGAACGTCGATGCGAGCAGCTTTATCTCGCATCAGTACATCATCGCGGGTCAGGCCGAGTCGGGGATCAACTATCCGACGAACTGGTGGGGCTGCGTTGGCGAGGGAAGCGATTTCATCTCGACGATCACCAAAGAGCGCGAATACGGTAAGCCGATACCGATCTGCTGGGACGACAAGACGATCGGCGACGAGATGGACGAGGCCCGGCTCTCCTGGGCGTACTACGCGTCGCTCTGGTACGGCGACGGCGGCATCTGGAGCGCCTACCAGAACGTCAAGCACATCTATTTCGGGCCGGATTGGCAAAAGGACGTGATCTCGCCGCCGACCGACTTCTTCAGCGACGTGAAGCATGGTAAGCTGCGCAGGCTCACCTGGATTACGCCGACTTGGGAAAACTCCGATCATGCCGGCGGAGCGAGCAAGACTGGGCCGTCGTGGGTCGCGTCGCTCGTCAACGCGATCGGCGAGTCGAAATATTGGAACTCGACGGCGATCTTTATCTTCTGGGACGACTACGGCGGCTGGTACGATCCGAAGCCGCCGCCGCTTGCCGACTACGACGGCCTGGGGCTACGCCTTCCGATGCTGATCGTCTCGCCCTACGCGAAGCAAGGGAAGATCGATCACACTCAATACGAGCACGGAAGCATTCTGAAGTTCGTCGAGGACACGTTCGGCCTAGGGCGCCTGGCCGCCAGCGATAAACGCGCCACCTCGCCGCTGGATGCGTTCGACTTTACTCAGGCGCCTCGCAAGTTTACGAAGGTTCCGTCCGAGCACGACATCAACTGGTTCGAGCGCATACAGCCTCCAGACCACCACATTCCCGACGCGGAATAGAAGCCACGATTTAGCCGGCGTCTTTGTCGGCCGACTAAATCGAGGCTTCCATAAAGCGCGGTTACCGTTAAAGAAAGCAGCTTTCTTAGAGCGAGCCGGGGCCGGGGGCCGCGCCGGTTGGCGGATTGAAAAAACTCAAGCCGGCTGCAATTTTGGCGACCTGTTTTGCTTTTGCCGTGCTGAACTCATACATGAAGGCGCCGTACTGATAGTTGCCGAGATCGCTGACCCAGAAATCGGTGAAGTTCGCCGTGAAGTTCAAATACTGGGGTTCGTAAAAGTTGCTAAGGATAAGCTTGCACGATTTCAGGCCGGCGCACTTGTAGACGCCGTTGGCCGACGAGGCGAAGGTCGTGTAATAGAGGTTGCCGCTGCCGTCGAAGGCGAGACCGTACGGTAATGCGGGGCCGATATCGAGATCTTGGCCTTTGCCCTTGCAGCCTTTGAACTCGTCGACTCGAGCGCCCGAGCCGCTCGTATCGAAGGCGAGGTAGCAGTTGCCCGAAGGGTCGAACGCGACGCCGGTGCCTTGCGTCATGCGCGAGTCCTTGAGCGTGGCGCTGGGCTTGGTCGCCCCTTTCTTGAAGAACGTCAGATTCTTTTGGTTGGCGGCGATGACTTCGTCTTTGTAGACCGCGACGTCGAGCGGGGCGTTGCCGCCGTCGTTGAGCGTCCGCGTCAGCTTCTTCGCTCCGGCGGAATAGACGAGGATCGTCTTCGCATTTTCATCGGCGATGTAGAGGAGGCCGTCGGCACCCGCCACGAGTCCGGCCGGTTTCTTGAAACCCTTTTTCAGGGTTTGAGTGACCTTGTTGTTTTGATAGACGAGGCAATCGACGAGCGACATCGTTTGGCACGTGTAGAGATACGTGCCGGCCTTTGCGTTCGGCGCCAGGCTATCGAGCGTGGCCGCGCCGGGAGCCATCATCGGGCTCAATCCGGGCGCTCCGCACGCCGCAAGGCAGGCGAGCGATGCCCCAAGTGCTGCGGTGCGCAGTGCTAAACGTCGCGTATGCATGCCCCCGTATTCCGTAAGGATTCGCGGGCAACCTGGGTACGTTATTCGCGCGTTACAAAATGGACTCGGAACGTTCCGCTCTCGCGAGCGAGAGAGTCGGCCGCACGAAAACGTGCGGCCTGTTACTTCTTCGGGGTTGCGAGGAAACCGTCGATGTGGTGAGAGGCGTCGGTGTAGAAGCCGACCATCGTGTGATGGTCGTTCACGCTGTGAACGCTCGTCGCTCCCCTCGCGTTGGGCTCGTCGATCTGTTGCCACGTCTGCGAACCGAGCGGTTGCGTCAGAATGAAGCCGTGCGTCTTACCCTGTTGATCCTTATACTCGCCGACGATATCGTCTTGCCAGTTCACCGCCCACGGGAGGGTGTAGTCGGAGTTGGGGTGGTGGAAGGTCGTGTAGTGCCCGCCCTTTAGCAGCCAGCCGATGGTGTCCCCGTCGGCATTGGTCATGTAACCGACGATGTCGCCTTTGCCGCTAATTCCGGTTGCGACCGCGTTTTTTGCTCCCGGCGGGAAGATGGAGTGGAACCTGCTCTGCGTCTCGTCGAGCTCGAAAGCGTGATCGACCTTGTGATCGTCCTGGTAGAAACCGACCGCCAGGCCGTCGTCGTTGAGCCCATAGAGCTTCGTCAACTGCGTTGGACTGCCGCGGAGGTGCGAATCCTTATAGGACGTCCAGATGCCTTGCCAGAGAATGCAGCCGAATATAAAACCGTGCTTGTCGCGATACCAGCCGGCGATCGACTTGGCATTGCTCACCGACGTGATCTCGGTCTGCGTGCCTCCGGGATAGTCCTCATTACGGAAGTTCTGCGCCTCGTACGGCGGGGTCGCGTCGAAACCGGTAGTGTGGTTGCCGCTCCCGTAGTAACCGACGATCTTCCCAAGATTGTTGACGCCGAGCACTTCGGTGGTTGGATCCTGGGGATCGTTGATCGTTTGGTAGCTGAACTGGTCCCATCCGGCCGGGCGGGCGTTCGCGTCGGGCCGAACGAGCCGGGCAGCCGGGGGCGTCACGGGTACTGCCGGCCCCCCGCCGCTACAGGCCGAGAAGGCCGGGAGAAGGGTCGCGGCGACCGCGGCCGCGCCGAGCCGCGTGCGGACCTCCAAAAACGAGAATGACATAGTGAACCCCTTTTAAAGAGCGACGAAGGAAAGGGGCGGGTTCGTGAGAGAGAAGCCCATGCAGGGAGGTCCTAGTTTCAGTCGCCACCTGCGTGTTCCACAGCCATCCGAGAGCCCGCTAGGCTTGTAACAAAGATGCATAGTTTACCAAGCAGATCTATCTTTGGAGGCGATTTCGTACTAGTATATTCGTACTACTTATCAGGCTTCCTTGTGCCAGCTTTGGGCACTGAAAGGGAAAAAACAGAGAGATGCGTACGATCCTGCTCGTTATTGTATTCGCGGCCCCAGTGCTGCTCGGCGGTTGCGCCGGCGGCAACTTGCAGGGCAGCTCACTGCTCCCGAGCACGAGCCAAGCGGTTCACGTTCACTACAATCTCGATTCCGTCGGTGGCGGTCCTCCCTCTGCTAAAGCGAGTGGACGCGTATCGCACAACACGGATTCGGTCGGCGCCGGCCCACCGAAAACGGCTGGTGCATTTGCGAAGTCCAGCGATTCCGTCGGCGGAGGGCCGCCTGCGTTGCCCGGGCAGAAGACCGACTCGGTCGGCGGCGGTCCGCCGGTGAAACATACGAAGATGCACCACAATAGTGGTGATTCAGTTGGCGGCGGACCTCCGTACCGTCACTAAGGAAAGCAGCTGAGAATAGGACTTTTGGCCGAAGGTAGTACAGGTATACCATAGAAGTACGTCGGCCTGGCGGGTTTACCGCCGGGCCGATAGTCTACGCTCTTAACAACTAGATCGGGAAAATGCTGACGAACGCTAGACACAGCTTGAGCTTCGACGGCGTCGAATTCGAGAAGGCCCTTCGGGCCGCCGACTTTGATCGCTGTCGTGAATTAGTTGGCGGACAAAGGACGGCAGACGCGCTTTTAGCTTCGTCTCGGCTCGCCATGCGCGAGCGCCGCTACCTCGAAGTCATCGGACTGCTCTCCGATTTCGCCGATGCGCGCCCGTCCCGCCGAATCGAGCGCGACGTGACGCTCGGCGCCGCGATGGGATACACGCGAGACTTCGTTTCGGGACGCCGGTTGATCAATCGGGCCATCGGCGAGCTCACGGCCGGCGATCCTCTCTACGATGAGGCCTACTATTATAAGTCGGCGATTGCGTGGATGCAGCACGAGCACGGCGAGGCGCAAGAAGCCGCCGGAGTTCAGCTGAAGTCGAAGGACCCCAACAACCGCGGCCGCGCGCACATCATGCTCTCTTGGATCGCGCTGCGCCGCGGCGACGTGCTGCTGCAGGTCGAGGAGCTGCAGAAGGCGCTCAACGAAATCGACGCGGCCGAAGTACCCGACGAATACTTTCGGGCCAACGCTTTACTGACGCTCGCTCTGCTGTGTCGCGAACTTCCCATCCAAGATGCGTCGGAACGGGTCCGGCACACGTACGAAGAGCTTGCATGGACGACTGGCCTCCAACTCGAGCGATTTCAAGTGACGCGCTTCATGGCGGCGGTCGAAGAGCTCGAGGGAAATGAATTAGCCGCATTCGGCGGTTTCAAGAGAGCCGCACGCCTCGCTCCGTCCGACCATTGGAGCGTGCTCTGTTTCCTCGATCGCGCGTTGCTGGCAAAGAATACCGGCGAGCGGGCATTCGCCGCCGAGCAGTTGCAGGAAGCGCACGAGATCGCACAACGCGTTTCGTGGAACGAGGTTGCCGGTGAAGAGCGTTCGGCGCTGCTCGTGCTCGCGGAGCTCTTTGCCTACGAAGACCCCGCCGTCGCCGAGCAATACCTAGCGCGGTTCCGCTCGTTGTCGTCGTCGGTCGTCCCGATCCTCTCGTACGGAACGGACCCTCGCGTCCGCGGCTTCGAGGCCTATTCGCAGGGCGTTGCCTGGCTGCACCTTGGCGATACCGAGGAAGGAAAGAACGCGCTCACGGAAGCCTGGTCGATCTTCGAGGATTTCAACTACGGATGGCGTGCGGCGCTCTGCGCATTGGGTCTCTACGAAGCGACGCGCGACAGGCGTTGGCTCGAACGTGCAGCCAAGAAGATCGAACCCTGGCCTCGCAGTTGGATCGCCCGGCGAATCAGTGAGTCGAGCTCGTCGCGGGTCGTGCCGCTCGAGCGCATTCCCTCGGCGAAACGCGAAGTTCTCGAGCTCGTGCGCGTCGGACGGCGGAACTCCGAGATCGCCCAGACGCTCGGACGCAGTCCGCACACCGTGCGCAATCAGCTCGCGCAGCTGTTCCAAATCTTCGACGTGAAGAGCCGCGCAGAGTTGGTAGCCGTGCTCTCCAAGCCGGTCGTTCCGATTCCTCGAGCCCCGCAGCGTCAGCGCAAAGGCGGCTAACCCGCCGCGTTTGACCCCCGACCGCGGGGGAATGAACGAGATATGACCCGTCCGCGTCCGCTCCACGGCGTCCGCGTCGCGATTCTTGTCGACGACGGATTTGAACAGCTCGAACTGACCTCTCCCCGCGAAGCGCTGCACGCCGCCGGCGCGACCACCTCGCTCGTCTCTCCGCAAGCCGAAAGCGTCTACGGCTGGAATGGGGATGAGAAGGACGAGTCTTTCCGGGTCGACGTGGCGATTGCCGACGCCAAGCCGACGGAGTTCGACGCGCTGCTGATTCCCGGCGGCCTGCGCAGCGCGGACAATCTCCGAGTCTGCAACAAGGCGGTGCTCTTCGTGCACGCGATGCAGATCGGTCGCAAGCCCATTGCCGCGATCTGCCACGCACCGTGGGTACTGATCGAGACCGACTACGTGCGCGGGCGCAAGGTAACGTCCTGGCCCTCGCTGCGGACCGACCTGACCAATGCCGGCGCCGTCTGGGAAGATCGCCCCGTAGTCAGCGATGAGCTCCTCGTAACGAGCCAAGCGCCCGCGGACCTTCCGCTATTCAACGATGCCGCAATCGCGCTCTTTACGCCGCGATCGTCGAGGGTGAAAAACGCGTCCTAATGGCGGCGCGCCGTTGCTGATGCGAAAGGCCGGCGCCGAGTTCGCCGGCACATTCTTCGTAACGATCGTCGCCATCGGAGTCGACGTGGCTTATTATACCGGCGATGGAGCCGATTACGTTTCACGCTGGCTCGCGCGAGGCTTCATTACGACCGCGGTGATCTATGCGTTCTCGTCGCTATCCGGCGCGCACGTAGATCCCGTCGTCTCCTTGGCCTTCGCGCTGCGCAAGACGCTGGCGCCGCTGCAGATGCTGCTCTACTGGATCGCCCAGTTCGCGGGAGGCCTGGCGGCAGCCGCGCTCGCATTCGCGCTTTGGAGGAAGACGATGCTGCTTGGCGCGAGCCATCCCGGCGTCGGCTACACGCAGTTGGAAGCGGCGCTCGCCGAGGTGATTCTCACGTTCCTCCTCGTCTTAGTGATTTTGGCGACGGCCGAAGATTCGTCGAAGGTCGGCAAACAAGCCGCGGTCGCCGTCGGGCTGACGGTCGCGGCGTGCGGCTTCTTCGCCGGACCGATCAGCGGAGCGTCGATGAATCCCGCGCGCTCGATACCGGCGCAGCTGCTCGGCGGCGCGCCCGGACTCGTCTGGATCTACGCGGCCGGTCCATGCGTTGGGGCGGCGCTTGCCGCCGCGGCCGCTGCGCTGTTCTTTTCGCGCCCCGACTCGGGGGAGCAGCGAGCAGGAAAAGGCCGGGAATAGCGAACAGCAACCGACCGTGACGAGTCCCGCTCTTCCGACGGGGACGGTCGCGTTCTTGTTTTC
This sequence comes from Candidatus Cybelea sp., assembly GCA_049285915.1. Classification (GTDB taxonomy): domain Bacteria; phylum Vulcanimicrobiota; class Vulcanimicrobiia; order Vulcanimicrobiales; family Vulcanimicrobiaceae; genus Cybelea. Next base: position 29,468 of record JBAQAW010000056.1, read on the forward strand.
GGACATCGAGGGAAGCACGCGCCGCTGGGATGCCTACGGCGACGCGATGCGCGACGCGTTGCGCCGTCACGACGAGATCGTGCGAACGGAGATCGAACGGCGGCGCGGGTACGTCTTCAAAACGATCGGCGATGCGTTTTGCGCGGCGTTTTGGAGCGTCGAAGACGCGTTGAACGCCGCGGTCGCCGCGCAACGAAGCCTCGCGAGTCAGGATTTTTCGGCGGTCGAGGGCGTTCTGGTTCGCATGGCGATCAACGACGGAGAGGCCGACGAGCGATCCGGCGATTATTTTGGGCCCGCCGTCAATCGCACGTCGCGTTTGCTCTCGGCCGGGCACGGCGGGCAGATACTGCTTTCTGGCCGCTCCGCCGACGCATTGACGGCGCGGCTTCCCGCCGGAATGACGCTGCGCCATCTAGGAACGTTACCGCTTCGCGATCTGCGAGAACCCGAACGCGTCTATCAGCCGATCGCCGAAGGTCTGCGCTCGGAGTTCAAGGCCCTGCGCGCGTTGCAGACGCCGCCGAACAACCTCCCTCGGCAAAGCACGAGCTTCATCGGGCGTTTCGAAGACGCGGCTCGCGTCCAGGCGCTGCTCGATCGAAGCGCGGTCGTTACGATCGTCGGGGCCGGAGGGATCGGAAAGACGCGGCTCGCTCTGGAAGTTGCCGCGAATCGCTTGAGCGACGAACGCGACGGCGCCTGGATCGTCGACATGGCCTCGATCACCGACGCGGCGTTGATTGCGCTCACGATTCTTGCGGGCGTGCGCGCCGAACCGAAACCGGGTGAAGAACCGCTCGAGACGCTGCTAAAGTACCTCGAGAAGCGCGAGTTGCTCTTACTCCTGGACAACAGCGAGCACCTCGTCTCGGAGATCGCGGAGATTGCGGCAAAAGTCGTCGCGCGCTGCGGGCGGATAACGATCCTCGCAACGAGCCGCGCCCCGCTCGACATCTCCGGCGAGCAAATCTTTCGCTTGGCGCCGCTCGAACTCGCTTCGGCGATGCAGCTCTTCGTCGACCGCGCGCAGGCCGCCGATCCCGATTTTAGCGCTTCATCTTGTTCGGCTGCGATCGAACAGATCTGCACGAACCTCGACGGCATCGCGCTCGCCATCGAGCTTGCCGCGGCGCGCGTGCGCGCGATGCCGGTGGAGAGGCTCGCCGCGCACCTAGAGCCGCGTTTGCTGGCGGGCGGGCGAGACCGCAGGCCCCATCAGCAGACGATGCGTGCGTTGGTCGATTGGAGCTACGACCTGCTCGACGACGACGAGCGGCGCGCGTTGCGCCACTGCGCGGCCTTCGTGCGCGGCTTCACGCTAGAGGTCGCCGACGACGTGTGCGGCAGCGGAAGCGACGACTGGCGCGTCCTCGACCTGCTTGCCTCGCTCGTCGATAAGTCGCTCGTGGTCTCCGAAGGTCGAGGTCGCGATCAGCGCTACCGTCTGTTGGAGCCGATTCGCGAGTACGCGCTGGAGCGGCTGACCGAGGCGGGCGAAGCCACAGAGGCGAAGCGCCGGCACGCGCACGCATTCGCGACGTTGGCGCACGCCGCATATGAGGAATGGGACGTGGCGCCCGCACCCGGTTGGCTCGCGCGCCTAGAGCGCGACATCTCGAACTTTCGCGTTGCGCTTCGCTGGTCGCTCGACGAGGAGACCGATCTCGAGCTGGCCGCGCGTCTTGCCGCCGACACGAGCCCGATCTTTCTGCGGCTTTCGCTGCTGAGCGAAGCGATTGCGAGGTGCGAACGAATTCTCGCTGCGCCTGCCGCTTTACCGGCCGGAGTCGAAGCGCGGCTCCGCTACGGACTCTCGATGCTCTACGGCAACCAGGGGAGGCTCGATGAGGCGTTCGATGAGTCGTGCAAAGCGGTATCGTTGTATCGCGAGAGCGGCGATCGGCGGGGCCTGACGCGCGCGCTTTCGCAGGTCGCTCATCGCTACGCGCAGCGCGATCGCCCCGAAGAGGCGACGTCCGCTGCGTCGGAAGCGTTGGAGCTTGCGCGAAGCCTCAACGATCAACGCCTGCTCGCCGACGCGCTGCGTCGCGTTGCACCTGCCTTCGCAACCGATGAGAGGGAGCGTATGCGCGAGATGTACGCTGAGAGTGTCGCCCTCTTTCGAACCTTGCGTCGCGACGACGAGACGGCGCGCGCGCTTGCCTGGTGGGGCCTGTCCGAGGCGGAGATCGGTGAGTATCGCTCCGCAGCGGAGCGCTTCGCGGAGGCCAAGCTGCTTGCCGGGGAAGAGCTTGCCGTGGCTATTGCAAACGATATCGTCGCCTGCTACTTGGCGCTCGAGGACCGCCAGACTGCCGGTCCCCTCGCAGTCGAGGCGTTGGCTCTCGCGGCGAGGGTGCGCCATCCGATCCACCTACCGTTTGCGATTACGTACGTCTGCGTGCTTGCGCAGGAGGGCGATACCCTGGAAGCGGCTCGCCTCGCCGGCTATGCGGAGGAGCGGCTGGCATCGCTCGGGTGGCAGCGCATAATCTCCGACCGCGAGATCGCGGAGCGGCTCTTTCTCCAACTCGAAAGCCGGCTCGGCAAGCAGCGGCTTGCGCAGCTGCTCGCCGAGGGTGCAATCCTCACGGAAGAAGAGGCCATCGCACGCGCAACGGCGCTTTCTAGGACCCTCTGAGAGCCGGTTTACCGCTCTCTCAACATTGCCTCAAGCCGGCATTGCTGCGGATGTCGGTGCCTTCGTTGTAGAAGCACTGCTGCGTGAGCGAGAACGTGCCGTGCTCGCCGCCGCAGCCGATGACGGCCTGGTATCGCCCGCTTAACCGGTTGTTCGTCCCGTGGTAATTGGCGCGAAAGGTGAACGAGCACGCGTTGCCGGCGATCGTCGCGACGAAGAGGCCCTCCATTCCTCGAGACGTTCTCGCTGCCGACGCGGCGTTGGAATACAGCGCGGTGCCCAACGTGAATCCAAAGTAGCCACCGAGGCTCTCTCCCTGGCCTGCGAAGTTGGCGGTAGCGCTCCCCGTCCCCAGGACGCTGTCGCTTACCGATCCGGAGTATTGGCCGGATAGATTGCGGAAACCGTGATCGCTTGAGTCGACGTTGATGGGGACGGCCGGCACGGGCCCGGCGCTCAGGGCGAAGATGCTAAATGCGAAAAATGCTGCGGTGTAAAGGCGTATATATTTCATCACACGCTCCTCTGTAAAGCTAACGCGCACAAGCGCGCCTTGAAAGACTTACCGCTTTTGCCTGCGAAGGCCTCTATCTCGCGGTTACTTCAACGGAGCAAAGGAGTGGTGGAGCATGCAAATTAAACGGCGCGCGTCGCTAGCGGTCGTCCTCGTTGGCGCGCTTGTCTTGCCGTTCGCGCAGGCGGCGCAGGCGGGGACGACCGGGACGATTACCGGTACGGTCTCCGATTCGAGTACGCGGGCGCCGCTCGCCGGCGCAGAGGTGACGGCCTCGAGTCCCTCGCAGGTGGCCCACGTCACGAGCGATGCGTCGGGGCGCTTCACCTTCTTGTCGCTCGCGCCCGACACGTACGCGATCTCGGCCGTGCACGGCGGCTACGAGACCAACATCCTCACCGGCATCTCGGTCTTCGCCGATCAGAGCCAGACGCTGGCGATTCTCTTGCAAAAAAGCATCAGGGAAATCGCCCGCGTAAGCTCGAGATCTTCGCTGAGTCCGGTACGTCCGGGAACCGGGACCGATGTTTATTCGGTCAATCCCGCCCTAACCGCCGCGGCCGCACCGCTGGGCGGCGGCGGCGGCCTCAATAACGCGTACTCGGCGATCGCTGCGATGCCCGGCGCCTACGTTCCGCCGAACCAGGTCGGCGTCAATCAGAGCGTCTACATTCGCGGCGGCTATTACGACCAGATCGGTTTCGAGTACGACGGCGTACCGATCAATCGCTCATTCGACAACTACCCCGGAAACTCCGAGAGCACGCTCGGCCAGCAAGAGCTCCAGATCTACACCGGCGGCGGCGAGGCCGACGCGAACGCAACGGGTTTGGGCGGCTTCGTCAATCAAGTCATCAAGACGGGAACCTACCCGGGCTATGCGGTCGGCAGCCTGGGAGTCGGCACGCCGACCTTCTATCACGACGCGCGCGTTGAAGCCGGGGGCTCGACGCCCGACCGGCTCTTCTCGTACTACGTTGGAATCAGCGGAACCAATCAGGACTTTCGTTACTTCGATCAATACAACGGCGCGAGCCTTGCCGATACGATTCCGTACGGGTACTACCCGTCCTTCATCACGACGTTCCTGCACTTTTTTCCCGCGATGTACCCGAACTGTTCGAATAACTTCACGTATAACAACCCGGTGGTGCACAAGAACTTAGTTACGAACGACCCGGGCTGTTTCGGCGGCTATCCCGCCAACTACGGCCAGCCGGCGACGATCAACAATCGCGAGGTCGTTGGAAACTTCCACATCGGCATTCCGCACCGCCACGACTCCGGACGCGACGACGTCCAACTGCTCTACATGTCATCGGCGAACTTTCAGCAGGACTACTCGAGCCTCGACGACGCCGGGCCGCTCGGGCTCGGCATCAATAACGACGGATTGCAGGGGAGCCATCCCGACTTCTTTGCCGGTAATACGAACCAGTGGCCCGACTTCTACACGTATTCCGGCAACACGCGGTGGCTGGCGCCGGCGTCGACGGCACCGATTGCCTACTACTATCCTGGTTCGCCGACAGGACGCTGCGCCAACGTCACCGGCGTGCCCAACGCCTGCCCGATGAATGCGGCGGGAAATCAGGAGACGGTGCAAGTGCCCGCCGACTATCGCGACGGACGCTGGGACACTGCGAACATCATCAAGCTGCAGTATCAAAAGAATATCGGCTCCAACGCCTACGTGCGCCTCTTCGGCTACACGTTCTACTCCAACACGAACCGGGCGACTGCGAACGGCTGGGGTAACAACGTCTCGCTCGGCGTCACCAACTACCAGTACATCGTCGACTCGCACACGGGCGGCTTGCAGATGCAGTTCGCCGACCAGCTCTCGGGCGCACACTTGCTTCAAGGGATGGTCTCCTATCTCACCTCCGACACGCTGCGCGACGCCAACCATAACTACTTCAATACGGACAGCCAGCAGGTAAGCAGCTTCACGAACGGCTCGGAGTGTTTTGCCACCTATAACAGCGCGCGCTATCACGTCGGCGATCCGGCTCCGTGCAATAAGTACGTGACGCAGGGTCAGTTCGGAAGTCCGTACGGCGGCTTCGGCGTTCAGGATCCTTGCAGCGAGGCGGACCTCAATGCGACTTCACCGGCCTGCGAAGCCGGCGCCTCGATGCTGCTCACTTATCTCGGCAACAGCGCCGACATCAATGCGGTTAGGCCGAAGGTGACCTCGGCCTCGCTCAGCGATCAGTGGCGGCCGAACGATGCGTGGAACGTCAACGCCAGCATCCGTTTCGAGAACGACACCTACGATCTTGCCAACACGGACAATCCGGCGACGAACTTTTGGTTTAACGCCGCCCAGCACGAGTTCTGCGTCAATCCGGTCACGCGTCAGCCGATCTTCGAGCCGCAGCCGCCGCAGAGCATCTATTTCTTTACACCCTACGTCGCGTTTCATTGTCCGATCGACCGCTCGACCGGAACGCCGGTCCAAACCGTGCACCCGAACGGCACCGACGGAATCCTGCTGACCAACGTCTATCCGCCGTCGTATAGTCAGTCCTATTACGAGCCGCGCCTCTCGGCGACGTACACGGTGAATCCGGACACCGTGCTGCGCGTTTCGGCAGGACGCTACGCACAGCAGCCGCAGAACTACGAGATTCAGTACGACACGGCCCAGCCGAACCTGGCCTCGTCGCTGCTGGGCTTCATTCCCTTCGGCTACACCTCGCCGCTGCACGAAGCGCAGGCGCAGTTCTCCGACAACTACGATTTCTCGGTCGAGCATCATTTCAAAGGCACCGACGTCGCCGTCAAGGTAACCCCGTACTACCGCTGGGCGACCAACCAGCTCTACGAGACGGTGAATCTACCCAGCCTGGGCGTCTCGCCCTCGTTCAATGCCGGAACGCTGCGCGTCGACGGCGTGGAAATGGAGCTGACGAAAGGCGATTTCAGCCGCAACGGCATCTCGGGCATCTTCTCGTACACGTACACGAACGCGGCCGAGAAGTGGAGCAACTACGTCAACAGTACCGTCGGACCCGTCGATCAGTACAATCAGGATATCGAAGAGTTCAACGCGTTGACGAAGGCCGGCGGCGGGGCGCCCTGTTACAAAGACACCGCCGACGGTAAACCCGACTCAAAGTGCAGTGCCAGCTCGATCCGTAATCCCTACTACACGATGACGCCCGAGGCGATACTTGGGACGCAGGGCTGGTACTCGCCGGGGCTCGACTTCCCGTACCTCTCGCCGAACACGTTCGCGCTCGTGCTGAACTACCGGCACAACAAGTGGGCGATCACGCCGGCGTTGCAGATCGCCGAAGGGACCACCTACGGCACGCCCGGCGACGTCACCGGGCTCGATCCGCGAAGCTGTAGCGCCAACCAGGGGAGCGTCGGCGTGAAATCCGGCAATCCGCTCAACCCCGACTACACCTCGTGCGGGCACGCGCTGACCAGCGACGGATCGTCTCCGGGAACGCTGTATATTCCCAACCCGCAGACCGGCACGTTCGATACCTTCGGGCAGTTCCGCCAGCCGTGGCAGTTGAACCTCGGCATCCAGACGTCGTACGACTTTACGCCGCGGGTCAGCGGGCGGCTCATGGTAACCAACCTGCTCAACCGCTGTTTCGGCGGCTCGGTCGAGCCGTGGACGCAAGCCTACGCGCCCAACTCCGTAATCTGCGGCTACACGACCAACACGTTCTACAACGGCGGTCACTTCTATAACGGTACCGGCCCTAACGACGTCGCTGCCAACGGCGTCAAAGAGAACCCGTACTTCGCGCAGAGCTTCGTCCCGTCGTTCAGCGACTCGTCCTCGGGCAACTATCCGCTCGCGTTGAACCTCTACTTCACGCTGCAGGTGAAGCTGTAGTCCCGGCGATCTTCTCACTCGAGGCGATGAATCGCATCGCCTCAGTCTCGGGAGCCGTGATCTCGCCGGACGGCCGGCAAATCGCGTACGTGGTCTCGCGTCCGGTGCTGGAGCGCAACACGTCGGTGGACGAACTGCACGTCTACGACGTAGCGCTCCGGCGCGACCGGCGGCTGGGCTTCGCACACGAGTCGTACTCGAACCTCATGTGGTCCTCGGGCGACCGGCTCGCCTATATCGCCGACGACAAAGCAACGAAAACCGATCAGATCTTCGCCGTTGATGCGAGCGGCCGCGAGCGGCGCATCACCGCGGGCAGTACCGCCGTGATGGACGCTGCCTGGTCACCCGAGGGCGCGCGCTTTGCCTTCGTTCGCCGCGACGCGGTGCCGGTGCGCACCGGCGCGGCGAGCTTCCTCGACGGCTTTGCCGTCGGAGACAATCCATATCTCGCGACGAAAGCTCCGGTGCCGGCACAACTCTGGCTCGTCGATCTTCACGGCGCCCAGCGGCGTTTGACGTCGGGAAGCACTTGGAGCGTGCGGGACGATCTGCCGTCCTGGTCCAGCGACGGCCGATATCTCGTCTACGCCCATGCCGATGGTCTCGCTTACGGCCTGCGCGACCGTTCGTTCGTCGAGCGCGTCGACGTCGCAGGCGGCGAACGCCGCGCGCTGACGCCGCAACGATCCTTCGAAGAGGCGCCGCTCTACGCGCCTGCTGCCTCGAGCGTCGCCTATCTCTATCCGCGCGACGGCGATCCAGCCAACGAGTCCGAAGTCTGGCGCGTTGCCGCCGCAGGCGGCCAACCGCGCGACATTTCCGGGAGTCTCGACCGCCACAGCGAGGGCTTCGCCTGGTACGACGCGTCGCAGCTGCTGATGCGCGTCTACGATCGCACGCGCGTACGTCTCGTGCTCGGCTCGGCCGAGCGCAGCGATTTCCGGGACCTCAACACCGGCGACGTCGCCGACGCGTCGATCGAGGCGCAATGCGCCTCGCGCGACGGCGCCGTCGTCTTCACCGGCTCGACGTCGCGGCATCCTAGCGAGCTCTATTACCTGCCTTCCGCCACGGCCTCGCCGGTTGCGCTCACGCATTACAACGATGCGACTGCCGCGCTCGATCTCGCCCGTGAAACGGAGATCTCGTACGCGGCCGGCGGTTACACACAGTACGCCGTGCTCACCTATCCGCCCGGCTACGACGCCCGCCGCAAGTACCCGCTGCTCGTACGGATTCACGGCGGCCCGAATCTCTCGTCCTTCGTCGCCTTCGATCCGTTCTACCAGTACGCGGCCTCGCGCGGGTATCTCGTGCTGGCGCCGAACTATCGCGGCTCAACCAATGACGGCAATGCATTTCAGCACGCGATCTTCCGCGATCCGAGCATCGGGCCCGGCGACGACGTGCTGGCCGCTATCGAAGCGGTGAAGGCGATGAACGTCGTCGATCCCGGGCGAATCGGCGTCTCCGGCTGGTCCTACGGCGGTCAGATGACGACGTGGCTAATCGGCCACGATTCGCGATTCAAGGCGGCGGTTGCGGGCGCCGCGGTCGATGATCTCGTCGTAGACTATGCGACCGCCGACGATATCGACGACGATCGCAACTCGCTAGGAGGCTCGCCGTTCGCCGGGGACGCGCTTGCAGAGTGGCGGGCCGCCTCGCCGCTGACCTACTTCGAGCGAATCACGACCCCCACGCTGATGTTCTCGAACGTGTACGACGTGCGCGTTCCGATCGTGGAAAGCTACGAGCTCTTTCACGCGCTTCGCGATCGCGGGATTCCCGTTGAGTTTTATGCCTATCCAACTGCAGGCCATCTTCCCAGCGGTCCGGTGCGGACGGCCGACGTCTACCGCCGCTGGCTCGATTGGTTCGACCACTACGTCAGGAGGTAGTTAACGAATGAGAACCTCTCTCGGTCTTCGCGCGAGCGGCGTCTTCGTTACTCTCGCGCTCCTCGCCGGCTGCGGTGCAGCCGGAAATCAGACGCTCCCCGCGGCCGCCGGCGTCGCACCCGCGGCGTATCGGGCGGCATCCGGCGCTCTGCTCTACGTCGTCGATGACGGCGCGGCCACGGTTTCATACTATTCGTATCCGAAAATGAAGAAGGCGGGAGCGCTCACGGGGTTCGGCTCCGTCAACGGCGCATGCGTCGATGCAAAGGGTGACGTCTTCATCCCCGATGGTGGCAACTACGAGGTCGACGAGTTCGCGCACGGCGGCACCAAGATAGTGCGCAAGCTCAAGGATTTGGACTTCTATTTGGAAGGCTGCGCGATCGATCCGGTGACGGGAAATCTCGCGGTCGCAACGCAGCCGCGCAACAGCAGCCCCGGCGGCGTGGTGATCTTTGCGCAAGCCAAAGGGAAGGCGAAGAACCTCGATGCCTCGGGCGTCTACCTTCCGAGCCACTGTGCGTACGACGGCAACGGCGATCTTTTCCTCGACGGACAGGATACGATGGGGTATTTCCGCCTTACCGAGCTTCCCGCAAAAAGCAAGACGTTCGTTCCGATCGAGCTCGACGAGAGCATCACGGTTCCCGGCGGCGTGCACTGGGACGGTAAGTATCTCGCGGTCGGCGATCAAGGCGCCGGCTATCGCGGCTCGGACGTTTACCGGTTCGCCATCTCCGGAAGTTCCGGGACGACCGTTTCGAAGGTTGCACTGCTCGGCTCGAGCGAGGTCGCCGATTTCTGGCTTAACGGTTCGCGACTGATCGCCCCCGATCACGGACGCAGCGCGTCTGCTGTCAAGATCTGGAAATATCCGGCCGGAGGCTACCCGGTGAAAACCTACAGCGACGGATTCGTCGATCCCATCGCCGACGCCGTGAGCCCGTAAAGGAGCGCCGATGGAAGGAATCGATCGACGCGACTTTCTCCTCGCTGCCGGCGCGGCCGCTACCCTGGCGGCTACGTCGCCGGCGGCGGCTCAAGGCGGCAGCGGGCCCGTCTTTCTCTCTACGTGGCAATGGGGCATCGAGGCGAACGCGCGGGCGGCGCAAGTCTTTTCGGCCGGCGGATCGGTGCTCGACGCGCTCGAGAAAGGCATCAACCTGGTCGAAGACGACCCCAACGTGGACAGCGTCGGATACGGCGGCCTGCCCAACGCGCAGGGAGAGGTCGAGCTCGACGCCGGCATCATGGACGGCACGACGCATCGTGCGGGATCCGTTTGCAATCTCCACAAGATCAAGAATCCGATCTCGGTGGCGCGTCTGGTGATGGAGAAGACGCGCCACACGACGATGGCCGGCGAGGGCGCGCTGCAGTTCGCGATCGAGATGGGCTTCAAACCGATGCAGCTGTTGACTCCCAAGAGTCTCGAAGCGTGGTTGCAATGGAAAAATACGCCGAATCACAAGACGTTCTGGGTCGACGCGGAGCATCACGATACGATCGGCATGGTGGCGATCGACGGTAAAGGACAGGTCGTAGCCGGCTGTTCGACGAGCGGACTCGAGTGGAAGATTCCGGGACGCGTCGCCGACTCGCCGATCGTGGGCTGCGGCTACTACGCCGATGCGTCGGCGGGCGCGGCCTCGGCGACCGGCAACGGCGACGTGATGAGCAACTATTGCACGTCGGCATACATCGTCTCCCGGATGGCGGCGGGCGTCCATCCGCAGGAAGCCTGTAACGATCTGATGCGCTTCATGGCCAAGAGCGCGCCGGACCTCCACGGCGGCGAGTACTGCGTCATCGCGATCGATACACGCGGCCAGATCGGCGCCGCCTCGATGAATGCGAAGATGCCACTGCAGTACGCGCTCTGGCGCGCCGGAACCAATGCGCTGCACACGGCAGCGCCGTACTTTACTTGAGCGTCTGTACGCAGGAGTGCGTGGCGTCGCTTAGCTCCGGCTGCGTCGTGTAATGTTTGGAGCCGAAGCGATCGTTGGCCAGGTTGTGCCAGGCGCAGTCGTCGCCGATCTCACCGTCGACGCCGCGCCAGCCGCTGAACGGCTGCGGATCGGTGACCGCTTCACCGTATTCGTCGCCCGCCATGATCGTGACGCCCTCATCGGCGCCGCTCTCGTCGGAGGGCGCCTTGATGCTGTTCTTGCCGCAGCCGTCGGAGTCGGGCGTGTACGGGAAGTTGACATACGGCAGCAGACTGCTCTTCTTGTAATAGGTGTAGCTGTGGTAGGCGCACCAGTTCGCCGGAAAGCCTTGCGTGCTGTGACCGTGCGGCGTAGCGACGAGGTAGACGCCCTCCGGGTCGTACTTTAGGTGCGCCAGCGCCTTGACGGCCTCGGCTGCTACCTGTTGATCGGTCGGGCTCTTCGGCACCGCCGATTCGTCGCTCCACGTTCCGCCGTACTGATTTTTCGGATTCGTAATGTAGACGCTCTTGCTCTTGATCGTTTCGTAGTACTGCGTGTAGATGCTGTTATGCGCGCTGCCGCCCATGTTCTTTGCGTACGATTCGAGCAGGCTCTGCACTTTGTTCGGGTCGCCGTACTTCTTGTAGCCCCAGAAGATCAAATAGAGCTTCGGCGCGGTTAGCACCGGGCCGCCGTTGTACCAGAGCAGCAACTGGTTGGGATTCGCGCGAGCCCCAGCCGCCGCTCGTGAGGGGAGCTGCGAGGTAGCGGAGTTCGAACAACCGTAGGAGACGAGTGCCGCGGCGCATCCAATTGCCGCGGCGAGCCTGGAAACGTATCGCGCGCGCATATGGACCTTTACGAGGCTTCGGCGAAATTTGCCTCGAAACGGCCCACACTTCACGCGAGCTATTTCGATCGGAGGCTGTGCGCCACGCTCACCAACTGCATCGAGTCACCCCGAACTTTGCTGATCGAGAAGCCGTAAGCCGATGGCGCTCGTTGCGGCGATCCTGCTCGGTTTCTTGGCGGGGTTGCGGAGCTTCACGACCCCGGCAGTCCTCTGGCTGATGCGGCGGCCCGGCCCGCTTGCCTACGTTCTCGGCGTGCTTGCGCTGCTCGAGGATGCGGGCGATCTGCATCCGGGGGCGCCGGCCCGTACTCAGCCGGTCGGCTTGATCGCGCGGGCCTGCAGCGGCGCGTTTTGCGGCTGGACGGTGACCTCGCAGAGCGGCGCCCCGGTGCTTGCCGGCGTGCTGCTCGGTGCGTTCGCCGCGGTCGGAGGGGCATTTGCCGGATTGGCCGCTCGGAAGATCGCGATCGAGCGCACCGGGCGCATCCCCGCCGCACTGCTCGAGGACGTCGTGGCGATCCTCGCATCCGTCGCAGTGGTCGCATTGGTCTAATCGGACTCCCAGCCCGATGCAGAGGCCTCGGGACCGCAAACTCGAAGCGGAGAGCAACGTTTTTTTCATGTGCTAAGAAAGGGTCTGAATGCGGCGTTGCGCCTCTGTTTGGCGGGGATCGTTCCTCGTTTTCCTCGTTGCTTGCTCTGCGGGCAACAATGGAAGCATCCCGCCGGCGACTCCGCTCGCGCCCATCGGGCTGCCTGGGAAGGTCGTCCCGGATGCGACCGGTCACGGCACGCTCTTCGTTGCCAACTACTACTTGAGCACGATTTCGGTGGTGCCGCCCGGCGCCGACGCGCCCACGCGCACGATCTCAAGCGGCGTCAGCTATCCCGATTCGCTCGCCGAGGATAAATCCGGAACGCTCTACGCCGGCAACTACGGAGCGCCGAGCGGAAGCTTCACGAGCACGGTTACCGCTTACCCGCACGGAGGCGGCAATCCGTCGAGGACTATCACCAACGGCATCTTTGGTCCTTATACGATGGCGGTCGATAACACAGGCCGGCTTTACGTCGCAAACAACGGGCACGACACCGTCACGGCGTACAACAAAAGCGGCGGGACCCCGGTACGGACGCTATCGAGAGGTATCCGCAACCCGCAGGGCCTTGCGTTTGACGGCAAAGGGAATCTTTACGTCTCAAACTTTGCCGCCAACGACGTCACCGTCTACCCGCCTACGAAGAACGGACCGTCGTCCATCATCAAAGCCCGCATGGCCGGCCCGTCGTCGATCGCGATCGATGCCGCCAACAACCTGTACGTGGCCAACGAGCGCGGAGGCTCGATCACGATCTATGCGGCCGACAAAAGGAAGGCGCCGCCGCGCCGCCTCAAGGCCGGGATTCACCGGCCGATCGCGATTCGCACTGACGGCACGACGCTCTACGTGCTGAACTACACGACCAACGTGCTGGGCGCCTACGACGTGCAGACGCTCAAACGCGTCGCATTTACCTCGACGGGGATTGCTTGCCCGAGCACGATGACGATGAGCCAAAACGGTCTGATTTACGTTGCCAGCACCTGTCCGAGCAGCGTCACGGCCTACTCTGCCTCCGACCTCAGCCTGCAGCGAACGATTACCAAGGGCATCAGCGATCCCGTCGCCCTCGTCGTCTCTCCGTAGCCTCGCTTTTCTAGCGTTCTCGCCGGCTGCTGCCGAGCCCAGCCTTAAAAGGGGCCGGGAGGCTTGCTGGATATATGACTTTGTGATACAAAGTAGCTAATGGAACTCCAGCAGGCGCTTTCGGATCTTGCGGAGGTTCGCGACCGCCTCGCCCAACTCCAGCGCTTTGAAGGCTATTCGGCTCCGGCCGCCGCCGCGAGCGGCATCGTAGCGATCGTCGCTTCACTCGTTCAGCGGAAACTTGCGCCGATGCCGCTGGCGCCCGAATCGCAGCACACCTATCTGCTGATCTGGTTCTCGTGTCTCGCAGTTGCCTTGCTACTCAACTACGGCGCCGTGACGGCGTGGCTGATCAAACATCGCGCGCCGGGCGCGCGCAGCCGCTTTCGGACCGCCGCGATCTCGATTGCGCCGAGCATCGTTTTAGGGGGCGCGCTGAGCATCGCGCTCATCGATCACGGCGCGCATTCGCTTCTGCCGGGAACTTGGTTCGCCTTTTACGCAATTGGGCTCTTTGCCTCGCGCGGCTCGATTCCAACTTCGACGATCGTCGTCACGGCATTCTTCGCGCTGCTTGCGCTCGCGTTTTTGATTACGCCGCTCGTTGCCGTCGCGCTCGCGTGGTGGGTAATGCCGTTGGGATTCGGGGCCGGGCAGCTCGTCATCGGGTACTTCATCTGGGTGGACCGCCGGCCGTGAGCGAACCGCAAACCGCGCCTTTTGCCTATCCGCGGCTCGAGCGGATCTTTCACGAGCGCGGGCGGCTCGCGATCTGCACGTGCCTCATCGCGCATCCCAACGGGTTGAGCTTCACCGAACTGCAAAGCGCGTGCGATCTCACCGACGGAAACCTCAACCGTCACCTGCACGCTTTGGCCGAGGTCGGCATCGTCGCGACCGACAAGCAGCGCGGCGCGGGCCGCGCGCTCTCAACGTACCGCATCACCAAGCGTGGCCGTCAACGCTTCCTCGCCTACGTTGACGAACTCGAAAGCGTCGTTCGCGACGTGCACGAGCGACGGGACTCGGTGCCTCGCTCGAAGCTGGCCACGACGTGATTCCTCGCCACGTCGCAATCATCATGGACGGCAATCGGCGCTGGGCGCGCGAGCGAAAGCTGCCGATCGCGTTGGGATACCGGCGCGGCGTCACTGCCCTGCGCGCAACGCTGCGGGCCGCGCGGCGCGCGCAGATTCGCGTCGTCACCGCATACGCGTTCTCGGAGGAGAACTGGAATCGCCCGACCGCCGAGGTCGACCTGCTCATGGCGCTCTGCCTCAAGGCGGCGACCAACGAACTGCGCGCCCTGCGCCACGAAGGCGTGCGCGTGCGCCTCTGCGGCCGCGCTGACCGCTTGCCAACCGCGACGCGCCGGGCGTTGCAAGGTCTGGTTGAGGCTACGGCGCGCAACGACGACGTGACCTTGAATCTTGCCATCGATTACGGCGCTCGCCGCGAGATCGGCGACGCCGTTCGCGCGCTCGCGCGCGAGGTCAACGAGGGGCTTCGCTCCGTCGACTCGATCGACGAGCGCGCCGTCGAGAGCCGCCTCTATACCGCCGGCCTTCCCGATCCCGACCTCGTCATCCGTACCGGCGGGGAGTTTCGCCTCTCGAACTTCATGCTGTTTCAAGCGGCCTACGCCGAGTTTTGGGCGACGCGGACCTACTGGCCCGACTTCGGCGAAGAAGAGCTGCAAGCCGCGTTGGCGGATTTTGCGCTGCGCCGGCGGCGTTACGGAACCTAGGGCTGCGCGTCTAAAGCGAACACGGTCTGGTCCCAGTTCCAGAGCTGCTCGAAGAAATCGCAAGCGACGTCGCGGTCTTCACGATCACCGATAATCTCGGCGATCGTGCGTGTTCCGTCGATCGCTTCCCACAACCGCAGGCGGGGCGCGTCGATCGGCAAGTAAAGGTCCGTATAGGTGTGGTTGCGGTTGATCAGCACCGCCGCCGCACCGGCCGGAAGGCGTTCGCGCACCGCGATCGTTCCGGGTAAGCGAATCGGAACGTACTCGACCCAAGAATCGTTATCGAACTCGACTTCGCGGCGCGCCGGTGCGTCGTCGCGATAGGCGACGGCAGCGTGGCGGACCATGGTGCCGCGCAGCAGCTCCAGCGCCGCAAATTGCTCCGTTAATGCGAGCTTTCGCAGCAACGCCGCGTGCGGCGCGTTTGCGATCGCCCCACAGTCGGGCAGATAGGGCGCCTGGCGCAGCCAGCGCCCGAACTTCAAGCCGGTGCGATCCATAAGGCCGAGAAACTCGGCAACGGTGTAGGCGCGATCTTGCGGATGAAGGAGTGCGTCGGCGAGACCGCCGGCGCTGCCAAAATCGGGCGAGTCGCGCAACAACGGCACGAGCGGATGATCGGGCGGCAGTGTTTTGAGCGTGGCTGCAAGATCGTTGATCTCTCGCTCGCTCCAGCCAATCCCTAAATGGCGGCAGTAGTCTTGGAGCATGTAGACTCCGGCGCGGCCGTAGGGCGCATAAACCATGAGATGCAGCGCGCCGTGGGGCGTTAGGACCTCTCGAAGCGCTCGCAGCCCTGCGTCGGGGCCGGCCAGGTGGTGCAGCACGCCGGTGCAAACGACGTAGTCGAAAGGCTCTCCAAGCTCGCCGGCGCGTTCGACGGCGAGTTGTCGAACCTCGAGATTGTCGAGATTGTGTTTGCGCTTGAGCTCCAGCTCGTACGCGATGCTGTTCTCGCTGAGGTCGATTCCGACGACGCGTGCCCGCGGCCAGCGAACGGCGTAGTGCGCCGCCTGCGACGTGCCGCAGCCGGCGACGAGAATGCTGCGATCGTCGCGATACGGTTCGTGCGGCCAGAACAGATGGGAATCGGCGCGCCTGCGATCGTCGTCCCAGGCGCGCCGGTAGTTGTCGAGATCGTCGGCCGGCGGCGGGTAGGGGTGACGCTCGTAGAAGTCACCCACCCGTCGCACGACCGTTGCGTTTTCCTCGAATCGCGAGGGGCTATCCGTGCGGCTTTTGCGCCTCCGCCAACACCGAGTCGAGATTGAACGAGGCCGGCTTCTGACGCGGAGGGAACTTTTTGAAGTCTTCGATCTGTCCCGCGATCACCGCTTGCATCATATACATCTGGGGAACGTGATCGACCATCCAGTCGAAGTACGTGTTCGAGTTGAAGTCGCCCCGCTCGAACGGGTCGCGGCGCAAGCTCACGATGTGCGGCAACCGAAGCTTGATGAACGGCTCGGCCCACTGTTGCATCGTATTGGCGCGTTGCACCGACAAGTTGAACTTCCAATCGCCGACGCGCACCGCAATGACGTCGCCATCGTCGCTGAAGTAGACGAGCGCTTGTCGCGGACTCTCCTTGCTCTCGCCGCTGAAATACGGGATCTGGTTGTAGCCGTCGAGGTGGACGTTGAACTTCTTGCCGCCGACCGTACAGCCGTCGAGGAGTTGCTGCGTGACGTCCGGATTTCCCGCGGCCGCGAGCAGCGTCGGGAACATGTCGATGTGCGAGACGATCTCGTTGTAGACGGAGCCGGGTTTGATGAGTCCCGGCCAGCGGATGAAACAGGGCACGCGCCAGCCGCCTTCCCAGTTTGAATCCTTTTGGCCTCGGAACGGCGTGTTTGCTCCGTCAGGCCACGTGTCGTTCTCAGGGCCGTTGTCGGTGGAGTACATCACGATCGTGTTGTCGGCGATGCCGAGCTCGTCGAGCTTGTCGAGCATCATGCCGATCTGCTCGTCGTGCACGACCATTCGGTCGCTGTACGGATCCTGGCCGCTCTTGCCGATATTCTTTTCCGCGACGTGCGTGCGGAAGTGCATCGCGGTCGAGTTGTACCAGAGGAAGAAGGGTTGGTCGGCCTTTGCTTGTTTCTCCATCCAACCGAGTGCGGCACTGGTGATCTCTTCGTCGACGGTCTCCATCCGCTTTTTGGTGAGCGGCCCGGTGTCGGTGATCTTCTGCTTTCCGACGCGCCCCCAGCGCGGGTCCACCGTCGAGTCATCGGTGTCGGTGGCCCAGCAATGCATCACCCCGCGCGGACCGAACATTTCTTTGAACTTCGGATCCTTCGGGTAATCCGGCAGCTCGGGTTCCTCCTCGGCGTTGAGGTGGTACAGGTTGCCAAAGAACTCATCGAACCCGTGAACGGTCGGCAGAAACTCGTTGCGGTCGCCGAGGTGGTTCTTTCCGAACTGGCCCGTAGCATAGCCAAGCGGCTTGAGCAGTTCGGCGATCGTCGGGTCCTCCGGCTGAAGGCCGACGGTGGCCCCGGGCATTCCGACTTTTGTCAGACCGGTTCGGATCGGGTTCTGTCCGGTGATGAAGCAGGCGCGCCCGGCCGTGCAGCTCTGCTGCGAGTAATAATCGGTGAAGAGGCCCCCCTCGTTGGCGACGCGGTCGATGTTCGGGGTGCGGTACCCCATCATCCCATTGCTGAACTTGCTGATGTTCCAGATGCCGATATCGTCACCCCAGAGGATCAGGATATTAGGCTTTTTGTCAGGCATTTCTATAGGCTCTCCTACATGTGTTGTCTTGGGGGTTTAGCGTACCAAGCAAGATGGCGCTGCGCTATCCGAAAAACGCACGGAGTCGGATTAGACGGTATCTAGGGTACGGAGAGGGCATGAGCGACAAGCGATATTGGTTCAAGCGGCGCCGGTTCGGCCTGGGCTGGAGCCCCAAGAGCTGGGAGGGCTGGGCCGCGACCGGCGGCTTCGTACTCCTTCAGGCGGCGCTGCCTTCAATCGTCGAGCGTTTTGGCGGCCGCGAGCGCCGGATTTACGGCACGCTGCGCTTTGGAGTTACCGCCGCGTTCGTGGCGCTGGCGTTTCTCACCGGCGAGCCACTCGGATAACAGGGTGGTCCTTAACTTGACACTCCGGGTCGCCGGTGTTAAGGTTCCTGCAATGTCTTTCTCTGCGTATAGCTGGACGATGTGCTGGATGTGCTGCATGCCGATGCATGGGGCGGGGTCGTCGTGAAGCGCATAGAGTAAGTCCGGAAAACCGAAAGCTTCACACGCCCCTCGCCGCAAAACGGCGGGGGGCGCGTCTTTGTCCTCGCTTTCCCATCGAAACAGGAGGCCTGGAAACATGAAAACGACTGTGGGGGTCGGGCTCCTCGGATGCGGAACGGTCGGCTCGAACGTAGCCGACCGTCTGCACCGGGAGCGCGATGCAATCGAACGCCGGAGCGGCGTTCGTTACGAGCTTCGCGCCATCGCGATCGCCGATTCGCTCAAAGAGCGCTCGAACTCACTCGAGCGGCGGCTCTTCACGCGTGACGCCCGTTCGGTCGTCGACGATCCGCAGGTCGACTTGATCATCGAGGTCATCGGTGGAACGTCGGAGGCTGCGGAGCTGGTCGAGCACGCGCTGGAACGCGGGCGGCACGTCGTCACCGCGAACAAAGATCTGATCGGCGAACAGGGACCGCGCTTGTCGGCGCTTGCGGCGTCGCGCCGCGCCGCGCTGCGATTCGAAGCGGCGGTCGGCGGCGCGATACCGATTCTGCGGACGCTCGATGAGGCGCTTGCAGGCGACGAAGTCTTCGGTGTCGCCGGCGTCGTCAACGGCACCTGTACGGCGATTCTCTCCGCGATGGAGCGCGGCGCCGCGTTCGGCCACGCGCTCGCGCAAGCGCAGCGCTGCGGTTACGCCGAGGCGGATCCCTCCAACGACGTCGGCGGCGTCGACGCCGCGCACAAGCTCGCGATCGTCGCCCAGGTGGCCTTTGGCCTCTCGGTAGTCTCGCCGCGCATCCGGCGAACCGGTATCGCCGAAGTGACGCAGCGCGACGTGGCACGCGCGCGGATGCTCGGTTTACGGATTCGGCTCGTCGCGGGAGCTCTGCGTACGCCGCAGGGAATTCTGGCCGACGTCGCACCCGTTCTCGTACCCGAAGAGCACGAGTTCGCGCGCACGGCCGACGCGGAGAACGTCGTCCAAGTCCTCGCGCGCGACGCGGGTGCGCTCGTCCTGCGAGGCACCGGCGCCGGCGGCGTGGCGACCGCTTCGGCCGTCTTGGGCGACGTCGTCAGCGTGTTGCGCGCGCTCGGACAAGGACGCGGTTTCGACCTTCGGGCGCGTACGAACTCGCTCGAAGCGGCGATCCGCGTCGATCCGCTCTTCAGCCGGTTCGCACACGCCGCGGAACTGCCCGGATATCCGGTGTGGGACGACGAGCTGGCGAACCTTCCGTCGCAAGCCCTGGTGAATGCGTGATGCGCGAAGAGAACGTCGCCATCGGTGCGCTGCCGCTGGATTGCGGGGAGATCCTACCCGCAGTCGACCAGTTGGTAACCTTCTACGGGACGCCCGCCGCTGACGGATCGAACGTCGTGCTGGTCGAGCACGCGCTTACGGGATCGAGCCGGGTTGTCGATTGGTGGCCCGCAATCGCCGGGTACGGCGCGCTCTTCGATTCCCGCGAGTGGTGCATCGTCGGCATCAACGCGCTCGGGAGCTGCTATGGATCCACCGGCCCGGCGGGCAAGCCGTTTCCGCGCGTTACCGTCCGCGATATCGTTCGCGCGGAGCGTCGCGCGCTGCAAAGAGTCGGACTCGAGCATCTCGCGTTCACGATCGGCGGATCGCTCGGCGGCATGCGCGCGCTGCAATGGGCGCTGTGCGCACCGCAATGCGTCGGCGGCGCGATCGTCGTCGGCGCGCACGACCACCACAGTGCGATGGGGATCGCCCTCAATGCGCTGCAGCGTGAAGCGCTCGAACTCGATCCCGTTGGGGGCTTGCGTTTGGCGCGTAAACTCGCGATGCTCTCGTACAAGAGCGACGAACTGCTCGCGCGCCGTCACGACCGGCGCTCCGACCGGCTCGGGCGTCCCTTCTTCGACGTCGAGGGCTACCTCGACCATCAGGCAGATCTGTTCGAGCGGCGGATGAACGCCGACAGCTATGCGACGTTGACGCATGCGATGGATTCCTTCGACGTGCGCTCGGCGATATGGCACGCGTTGGAGCGCGGGCCCGCGCTGACCTTCGTCGGCATCACCTCCGACTGGCTCTTCCGCGCCAAGGACGTACGCGCGGCAGCCGAACGCTTCGCGCGCGCCGGTTTCGACTCAGCCTATCTCGAGCTGCCTTCCGATCATGGGCACGACGCGTTTCTGGCCGAGTCGAACGATCTAGCGGCGCTTTTGAAACCGCGCATTGCGCGGCCGCCGGCGGCCGCCGTTGGGAGCATTTCGTGTTGAACCATGGTTTCTCGACGCGCGCGATCTGGAGCGGACAGGATCCCTGTTCGGCGACCGGCGCGACGATCGTTCCCGTCTATCAGACGGCAACCTTTACGCTCCCGCAGATCGGCGTGACGAAAGGCTTCGACTACTCGCGCACCGTCAACCCGACGCGCAGCGCGATGGAGCGCCAACTCGCCGCGCTCGAGGGCGGATCTTTCGCCTCGGCCTTCGCGTCGGGCATGGCGGCGGTTTGGGGGGCGCTCTCGCTGTTGCGAAGCGGCGACCACATCCTCGCTACGCGGGACATCTACGGCGGCACGCACCGGCTTTTTACGACCGTACTGTCGCGCTACGGCATCGACGTCACCTTCGTCGATACGGGCGACGTGCGCAAGACCTGGGCGGCCGCCCGTGCCGACACGCGGCTGCTCTGGCTCGAAACGCCGAGCAATCCGCTTCTGCGCCTTTGCGACATTGCGGAGCTTTCGCGATCCCGGCCATCGGGCGTACTGCTCGCGGTCGACAACACTTTCGCCTCGCCTTTTTTGCAACAGCCGCTCGCGCTCGGCGCCGATCTCGTCGTGCATTCGACGACGAAGTACATCGGCGGCCACAGCGACGTAGTGGGCGGCGTCGTCATCAGCTGCGAGCGCGAGATTGCGGAGCAGATCGCCTACCATCAGAACTGCGTCGGCGCGGTGCCGGGGCCGTGGGATGCCTATCTCACGCTGCGCGGGACGAAGACGCTAGCGCTGCGAATGAGGGCGCACGTGCAAAACGCGCAGCGCGTCGCGGAGTTTCTAGAAGCTCGCGACGACGTGGCCGAGGTCTACTATCCCGGCCTCGCGAGGCATCCGCAGCACGAGCTGGCCGCGCGCCAG
The DNA here is from genome assembly GCA_049285915.1 of Candidatus Cybelea sp. GTDB lineage: Bacteria > Vulcanimicrobiota > Vulcanimicrobiia > Vulcanimicrobiales > Vulcanimicrobiaceae > Cybelea. Next base: position 50,930 of record JBAQAW010000056.1, read on the forward strand.
ATGAGCGGCTTCGGCGGCATCGTCTCCTTTCGCCCAGAGGGCGGCGTCGGACGCGCGCATGCGATTGCCCAATCGACGTCGATCTTTACGCTGGCGGTCTCGCTCGGAGGCGTCGAATCGCTGATCTGCAGTCCGGCCGCAATGACGCATGGCTCGCTGACGCCGGCGCAGCGAGCGGAGCTGGATATCGGCGACGATCTGCTCCGGCTATCGGTTGGGATCGAGGAGAGCGACGACTTGCTCGCCGACCTGAGCGCTGCCCTCGACTCGACGAGGGACCCTAAAACTGCATCCGCAGAATTGTTAAACGTGAGTTGACGACCGCGACCGGACGAGCCCGCGCGGATTCGAGGTAGATGTACTGCCGGTCGTCGGGGCCGATGCCGCCGAACTCCCATTCGATGACGCGCGCGTCGGGGTAGTTCGACTTTGCGATCGCCTCGCGCGCCGTCCGCGTCAGCCGTGCAAAGGCGATTGCCTTTGGGCTGAACGCGCGTGCGTCGACTGAGCCTGCGGTTATCGGACCGCCACCGATCGACATCAGCTTGACCGGCGTCGGCCCTGTGAGCGTTCCGTCGGGCGCGACGACCTAGCGGTCGACATTGATGTGATGCTTGGGCTCCTGCACGTCGGCGCTCAATCCGTTCATCTGGTCGGCATTGATCGACGTAACGCGCAGCGGCGTGCCCGAGCGCGCGGCGATTGCGTCGAGGGCCCGCAGCACGGCCTGCCCGTTGGTCAAGAACGGATCGATCGGGCCGCCGCCGGGATTTGCGGCGGCGAGGTTCGGATCACCCGAGCCGTAGGCCCCGCGCCCGCTCGAAGAGCTTGAGCAAGCCGCCAGTACGAGCGAGAATGCGACGAGCGATACTCTCAGCATGGTGCGCTCGCATTCCGCAGCCGCCAAGCATCCCCCCGCCGTATCTTCGTCGCCGCCAGCTTTGTCATCCTGAGCTTTTGTCATCCTGAGCTTTTGTCATCCTGAGCTTGTCGAAGGATCGAAGGAAAGGGGAAGTATTGCAAGCGCGGCAGAGCCTGTGATATAGTGACGCCCAACATGCTCGTACGCATCGCAACGGCTTCCTATTATTACTATTATGGCTACTCCAACCGGAGTCGGCATAGGTCGCCATTGCTTTAACGAACGAGTTTCGTCAAAATGCAGGGCCGCCTCGCCGACGCGAGGCGGCTTTTTTTATTACGAGGAGTCGAAAGCCAAAATGAATGTCCTGTGCTTGTCCACGATGGAGCTTGAAGAGTTCGAACGCGCCGTTGCCGTTACGATCGACCGCCATCCGATCGTCGCAGGCAACGCCTATACCGGCTGGTTCTCACGGGGCGAAGCTACCCTCGATGAGCTGCGCGACTTCACGGTGCAGTTCTCCGTCTTCAGTCATCTCTTCATCGAGGCGCAGCTGCGCAAGTGCATCAACGCGGTCGACCTGCAGAGTTACCGCGCGGGCAAGGAGATCCTGATGAACGAGCTCGGGGTCGTCTTTGCGAGGTCGGGCAGCATCGAAGGCGGGACGTTCCGCTTCGACGCCGGCCACTTCGAGTGGCTGGCGCACTTTGCGCAATCGCTCGGCCTGAAATGGGGCGAGATCGGAAAGCGCCGCTGCGGACGAGCCTCGACGCTTGCGTTCTGCGAGGCGCTGATGGCCCAGTACAGCTCCGAGGATGAATCTACCGCGGCCGGCGCCTCCTACGCGATCGAGCACTGGGCGGCCGCGGGCTTCTGGAAGCAGCTGATCGCCGGCCTTCGGGTCGTGAAGCAGACTCGTATTCCGTCGTTGCCGCTGGGCTTCTGGACTTGGCACGACGCACTCGAGGAGAGGCACGCCGCCCACACCGACGACGAGCTGCGCGAGGCATTTGCCAAGCCGAGCTTTTCGTCCGAACGCTTTTTGGCGGCCGGAGAGGCGATGCTCGACGCGGTCGCCGGGTTCTGGAACGAGCTCGAAGCGGCACGCCTGTCACCGGAGTTCCTCCCGGCACGTTAAACCTCAGGTAATGGCCCTTCGCGCGCTTGCCGCCTGCGTGGCGTGCGTCGCGCTGCTCGGCGCGCAGCCGGCGAACCTCGCGCGGCAACTCGACGCGCTCGCCGCGCGATACTACGCGCAAGCGGCGCGGATCTCGGTTGCGACCGGTCGCGACTCGACGATGGATTACTATCAGCGTCTGATCGACGACGCCGCGATGTTCGAATCGGCGGCCCCACCCGGCGTGAGCGCCGCGTCTTGGGACGAGCTGAGACAAAACTTTGCACGGCTGGACTCGAGCCTCGCGACGCAGTTGCTCGAGAGCGCCTACCAGCCGATGGCTTCGGTCCGTGGGCTCGGCGAGAGCTTCGTGCGCTCTTCGAAAGACGGAACGATGCAGCCCGTCGCCGTCTACGTGCCGCGCTCGTACTCGCCCTCACGGCGCGCGCCGCTGCTGATTTTCTTGCACGGACGCCTTCAGGCCGAGTCGCATCTGCTCTCGCCGGAGTACATCGCGGATCTCGCGGAGCAGTCCGGCACGATCGTCATCGCCCCCTACGGGCGCGGCTACTACGACTACAATGGTTCGGAGGGCGACGTCTACGACGCGCTCGACGCGGCAAGCATCGCTTTCAACGTCGACGTTCGACGGCGCTATCTCGCCGGCTATTCGATGGGGGGATTCTCCGTCTTCAAGATCGCGCCGCTGCACCCCAACGATTGGTCGGCGGTGATGTCGATTGCCGGAGCCTTATTGAACTCGCGCGCGCCGCGCGTGCTCTCGACGATGCCTCGGGCCAGGTTCTACGTCCTGACCGGCGCGCAGGACCCGATCGTCGCAACCAACTTCGCGATCGACACGGCGATCTTTCTCCGCGATTCGGGGCTCGCCGTCACCTTCTATTCGCAGTCCGACGGAACGCACTCGCTCTACTCGCTCCGCTCGATTCTGACGCAAGCGTGGCTCGATATGGAACGCGGCGTCGTGCGCCGGCCGGCCGGCCTCACCGGTAATGGAAGCCTTCCGGAGGCGGTCTCACAGTAAACCGCGCCCCGTCACTGCGGCCAAGGAATCTGCTCCTCTCCCCCTGAACGTGCGGCCCACCATTCGCTTACTCATAAGTCGAGGGAGGTTTACTCAATTGCGCACGATGATGACCATCCAGATTCCGGTGGATGCGGGGAACGCGGCCGTCGCTGACGGCCGGCTTTCAAAAGTAATCGGAGAGACGCTCGATCGTTGGAAGCCCGAGGCCGCGTATTTTACGGCGGTCGGCGGAGATCGCGGCGGCTTTCTCGTCTTCGATCTCAAGGATCCCAGCGACATCCCGGCGATCTGCGAACCGTTCTTCACCGAGCTCGGCGCAAGCATCGAGCTGACGCCGGTTATGACGCCGGACGAAGTTGCAGCGGGAATCGCGAAGGCGTTTCCCTAGCGAGAGTTCCTACGCGTCGCGCAGGACACAGCGAAAGCCGAGATGGCTCATCGACGTGTCGATCATCTGCGGCGATCGCGCGGCGGGACGGAAACGAAGGCAGTAGTTCGGCGCGCAGAGGTGCGAGCCGCCTTTGAGCACCTTGCGCGGAATGCGAACGTTCGGCTGATTGGGATCGTAGCTTTCGCGGACGTTCGCAAGGCGAGCTTGTGCGCCGCCGCAGCACGGCTTTACTTCGATGGTGGCGGGCTGCGTCGAATACCAGTCGGTCGTCCACTCCCAAACGTTTCCCGCCATATCGAACAGGCCGTATTCGTTGGCGGGAAAACTGCCGACGGGTGAGGTGCGGATGAAGCCGTCGAGGTTCAGGGCCTGCCAGGGAAACTCACCCTGCCAAGTGTTTGCCATGTACTTGCCGCCGGGGATCATCTCGTCGCCCCAGGTGTAGATGGCGCGGTCCAAACCGCCGCGCGCGGCAAACTCCCACTCCGCCTCGGTCGGCAGCGACTTTCCGGCCCACGTTGCGTAGGCTTCGACATCTTCAAACGCGACGTGCACGACCGGGTGCGAGGCGGCGTCGTCAATCGTTGAATCGGGACCGAGCGGATGGCGCCACGACGCGCCCGGCGTCCAGGCCCACCACTGCGACCAGTCGCGCAGGTCGACGGGTCCGCGCGTCGGCCGGAAGACGAGCGATCCCGGAACGCACATCTCAGGAATCGCACCGGGATATTGTGCGGGATCGATCGGGCGTTCCGCGAGCGTGACGTAGCCGCTCTCACCGGCAAAACGCGAGAACTCCTCGTTGGTTACCGGGTGGCGATCGATGAAGAAGGCGCCGACTTCGGCGCGTCGCACCGGGCGCTCTTCCGGATAGAAATCGTTCGAGCCCATCGCGAACTCGCCGCCCTCGATGCGCACCATGTCGTCCACCGCCGCCGTATCTCTCATTTGTGCGCTCTTTGCCCTGCGGTCCGCGAAATACTCTAACTGCGCTGCGCGGGCTCCGCCGCCGGCCTCAGCTTCCGAGGATGTTGATCGCGCGAGCGCCGACCGCGATCACCGTGATCAGCGCGATGATGCTCTGTACCATCATCAGCATCTTCGCGCGCGGGCGCAGCGGAAGTACATCCGTTGGGCTGAACGCGGCCGACGTGTTGAACGCAAGCGAAAGATAGTCGGCGAAGACGGGCACCCAGTCGGCGGGAACGTTGTCGTCGGGGTCGCCGCGCGGAAAGGTGAAATCCGTGCGTCCGTTCCAGCCCCACCTTCGTCCGGCAGGGCCGCCGCGGTCGATCTGCCAGTACGTAAGAGCGAAGATCAGGATGTTCTGCGTCCAGATCGCGATGGAGGTCGTCAACAGCGTCAGGCCGCTGATGCCCGAATGCACCTTCGCCATATCGCGCAGCAGAAGCGCGAGCAGCACGAGCTCCATTATCGCGCCGAAGGGCAAGATCACCGCGGCCGTCCAGCGCTCCGCGCGCCGCCAAAGGAGGCTGGCCGGAGCGATGCCGGCGGCGACCATCGGTATGGCCAGCGCCGCAGCCGCCGCGAACGGTACCCAGCGCGGCATCAACTGATAGCGTCCCGGCAATAGCGCTAAAATCACCGGCAGCGCGAGAACGGCGAGCGCGGCATAGAGCCGGGACTGACGGTGGATCGCAAGCGAGTAAGCCGTAGTCTGACTGTTCACAGCAATCCCTTTCGCTAGATGGTCGCGTACAGCAGAAGTTTGCTAAGATGGTGAGCCAAGGGGGAGTAACTTCATGTTGAACGTCTCACGCATCCTCGTTTTCGTACTCATCGCCGCATTTATGGGGACGAGCGCCGCCATCGCTCAGAATGCGCCGCCGCCCGGTCAGCCGGCGACGTCGAGCCAGGCCAAGCAACAAAACAAAAAAGGCAAGTGCAAACAAAAAGGCTGCCCGAAGCAGAAGCAAAAGACGGCCGCCAAGCAGCAGGGCGGAGGCGCTCCCCCACAAGCGCCGCCGCAGTAACCAAATCGTTCGGCCGGGGATTCGCGCGAAGCGGCCCCGGCCGACGCCGTTTCATTAGAGGAGAAGCGCCCCGATGACGCCGCTCGATCTGCGAAAGGAGCCGCCGCGAGGGGTGCGGGAGAAGCTGTTCGGCTTTTTCTTTCTCGCCCGAACGATCGACAAGCTGCGCGCCGAGCTTCCCGGGGGAAGCCTCGGCGCCTATCTCAATCACGACACCGGATTTAGCGCCTGGCTCGTTCGCCGTCTCGGGCTCGATATGGACGAGTTCAGATCGGTGGTTGCCGGCGCGCCCGACGAGGCGGCAGTCGTGGAGTGGCTGGCGACGCGCGTCGATCCGAGCACGGCTCCCGCGCTGAACGAAAAACTCGAGAGCTTCGTCATCGAGCGGATGTCGCCCGAGAATCAGGCTCTGGTTCGAAGCCGCCACCCGGTAACGGCGGACCGCTCCGACCTATCGAAGATTCTCGATGTGATCGAGGCCGAGGACGAGCGCGCTTTCCGTTAGAGTCCTAGCCGGACTTCCGTCTCTTCCGCGTCGCGGCGGCTTTCTTCGCCGACTTCTTGGCGCTGCCGGAACGCTTGCGCGTTGCCGAGGCTTTGCGCACCGCTGCTGCGCGATTGGGCTGCGGATGTACGCCGAGCTCTTGCCACGAGCTTTCGCCAAGGTCGACGCCGTAGTGCCGGGCGGCTTTTTTGATATTGGCAAAGGCAAGTTCGCGGTCTTCGGCGGAGGCGTCGGTGACTTGGTCGAAACGCGCGACCGCGTTGCGGACGTGCCGGGCGTCGGTCATCGGCTCTTTGCGCTGCTTGGGAAATGCGAAGACGCTCACCGGCAGGTCGCTGCGCATCGTAAGCCGGCCGTGCTTTTCGTGAGGTTTCCAGGTCGCTCTCATGCGAAGTAACGTACCCGCCGGGAGACCGGCCTACGCATTGATGCGATGATCGAAATCACGCTCAAGCGCGCGTACGACGAGCCGGCCGGGGGAGACGGATTCCGGGTTCTCGTCGACCGATTATGGCCGCGCGGCATCAGTAAAGAGCGTCTGCAGTTGGATGCATGGGCGAAGGACCTGGCGCCGAGCACGGAGCTGCGCAAGTGGTTTGCGCACGATCCCGCGCGCTGGGCGGAGTTCGTCAAACGCTACCGCGCGGAGTTGAGGCAATCGGGGGCGGCCGGCGCCGTCGCCGCCTTGCTCGCATCGGCCAAGCGCTCGAAAACGATCACGCTGCTCTACGGCGCAAAGGACCGCGAGCACAACGAGGCGGTCGTTTTGCAGCGCCTCTTCGCCCGTCAGGCCGGGCTCACGTCGAAAAGAGCCGCCGATCGTCCGCCTCGATGATGTCGACGATGAACTGAAGCTCCGGGTCTTGCGCGAGCGTCTCCGCATACACGCTGCGAAAATACGCCTCGTCTTGCGCGTGCTTCGGCCGGATGCGGCGCAGCGTCTGGTTGATGGCGGAATACGCCGTAGGGTCGGTCCGCTCGCGCAGCCAGAGCGCCACGTCCGCTTCGGTCGCCGCGTCCCGCACGGCGTCGCGCAACTCGTCCTCACCAACGCCGAGCCGCTCGAGCAGATATCCCGAGATTCGCAGTTTGTCGTGCGCGGAGCCCGATGCCTTAGATCGGTCGGCTTCTACGTCAGGAGATGAGTGTTACCTCGCCGCTGGCGAGCCGATAGACGCCGCCGACGACGAGCACCTTGCCGTCCGCGATGCCTTTGGAGATCGCGGGTGACGTACTCTTGAGGTTGGCGACCGCCGCGCGGACGTTCGCCGAGATCGCCTCATCGAGGCTGCCTTTGCGCTTTACGACGCCGGCGATGCCCGGCGCGATCAATTCTTGAATCTCCGTGAGGTGGGGGGGCAGAGTCTCGTGCGTCTCGATTGCAGAGTAGACGGCGGTGACCGCCCCGCAGTTCTGGTGTCCGAGCACCATGATCAAATGCGTTCCGAGGTGCTCCAATGCGTACTCGATCGAACCGGTGACGAGATCGTCGGGAAAATTACCGGCGACGCGCGCGACGAACAGGTCGCCGACCCCTTGAACGAAGACGAAGTTCGGTATGACGCGGGAGTCGGCACAGGTGAGGATCGTGGCGAACGGTGCCTGGCTGTTGACGAGCAGCTCCCGCTTTTCGGTGACTTCGGTGAGCTTCGGAAGATCGTTGTTGACGAACCGCCTATTTCCGGCCATCAGGCGTTTGAGCAACTGCTCCGGCGGCACCGACGAGGTTGCGGGCTCAGCCGCAAAGGCGGTGTCGCAAAATCCGGCCCCGATTGCGGCCAGCGATCCCGCAAGAAAAGCGGCGCGATCCAAATAAAATCGATCGCCCGCGGATTCTTTCATAACACAGACTCCTTCAGGTTTGACGCGGCGGCGGCGGAGATAGGGTATCTCTGGGAGCGTAAGCAAGGAGTGATTCGTGCAGAGGCCTGGGTTCCTTCGTTCGCTGCTCGCGCTTTTCGGTGCGCCGTGGCTCTCGGCGGAGCCGGCCGATGCCCAGGGAGCGCCCGCGGATCTGATCGTCACCGGCGCGACGATTCACAGCGTCGACGATGCGAACCCATCGCCGGAGGCCTTCGCGGTGCGTGGCGGCCGCTTCGTTCTCGTGGGCAGCGCTGGCGCCGTCATGCAGCTTAAGGGGGCGGAAACCGGCGTGCTCGACCTCTCCGGAAAGACCGTACTGCCGGGCCTGATCGACGCCCATCTGCATCTTACGCAGCTCGGTCTCTCCCTGCATGAGTTGCGGCTCTTCGGCGTACGGTCGCTCGACGACGTGATCCGGGCAACGGTCGCGTTTGCCAAAACGTCGCCCGATCGATGGATCGCCGGCGACGGTTGGGATCAGAATCTCTGGGCCGGCGAGGCGTTCCCAACGCACGACGCACTGAGTGCCGCTCTGCCGGACCGGCCCGTCGCGCTCGAGCGCGTCGACGGGCACGCGCTGTTCGTCAACGCCGCGGCGATGCGGTTGGCCGGCGTAACGCAGGCGACACCCGATCCGCCCGGCGGCCGCATCCAGCGCGATGCGAGGGGCAATCCAACCGGCGTCTTCATCGATAACGCCGCCTCGCTCGTCTATCGGGTCATCCCGCCTCCCTCGGAGGCGCAGCTGCGCCGGGCCGCGCTCTCGGGCGCCGCGGAGTGCCACCGCTGGGGCGTCACGGCGATCGGTGAGGCGCGCACGACCGCGGCCGACCTTCGGATCTATCGCGAGCTCGCCTCTACGGGAGCGCTGCGCTTGCGCAACTACACGCGCGTCGAGGACGATGCCGCGCTCATATCGGCGGTTTTGAGCGAAGGCCCCATCTCTGGGGCGTACGACGGGCAACTCTGGGTTCGAGGCATCAAACTCTTCGCCGACGGTGCTTTGGGCTCGCGCGGTGCGGCGCTGCTCGCGCCCTACGACGACGATCCGGGAAATGTGGGACTGCTGCGTACGACGCAAGCGCACATCGAAGAAGTCTCCGAGCGCGCGCTGCGCGGCGGTTTTCAGGTGAGCGTTCATGCGATCGGCGATCGTGGAAACCGCGTCGCCCTCGATGCCTATGAGTCCGCGCTGCGGAGAGTGCCGGCCCAGGGTCATCGTTTTCGCGTCGAGCACGCGCAAGTGCTTAGCCCCACCGATATCCCGCGCTTCAAAGAGCTGCAGCTGATTGCCTCGATGCAGGCGACGCATCAGACGAGCGATATGGCCTGGGCGGCCCAGCGTTTAGGACCCGCCCGGCTCGAGGGCGCCTATGCGTGGCGTTCGCTGCTCGATACGGGCACCATCGTCGCCAACGGCACCGACGCCCCCGTCGAGCGCGTCAGCACGCTGCGAACTTTTCATGCGTCGATCGCTCGCCAGAACGAAAAGAACGAGCCGCCCGGAGGGTGGTATCCGCAGCAGCGTATGACGCGCAACGAAGCGCTCAAATCGATGACGATCTGGGCAGCCTACGCGAACTTTCAGGAAGAGGTCATCGGATCGATAACGGCCGGCAAGTACGCCGATTTCGTCGTGATGGATCGCGACTGGATGGCGGTGCCCCCCGAGGAGATTATGGGCACGGCCATCCTCGCGACGTATTTTGGCGGAAAAGAGGTCTACGCGACCTCGTAAGTGCCGCCGAGGAAGTTCCAGAGGGCCTCGCAAGCCTCGTTAGTTGCTGCGAGCACCTCCGCTCGCTTTTCGGACGAATCGGCGGCGCGCTCGATCAGCGCCCACTCGGCCGCCGAGTGCTCGACGTCGGCCTCTTCGTGTACGGTGAAGAACTCGAAACCGGCGGGATCTTCAAACCCGTAGAATTTCCGCAGACCCTCGATTTTGACCGCGGCGATCGCCGGTACTTGCGATTCGAAGGCGTGCAGCGCGGCAAGACCCGCATAGTACGGGCGGTTGCGACAGATCTCGGTGAAGGTCTCGATGAGGCGTTGAGTCGCAGGCAGCGGCGGCGTTGCGGCAAGCTGCGCCTCGGAGAGGCCCAGAGACGTCGCGAAACGCTTCCAGAGTGCAGGATGATTCTTCGGTCCGAACTCTTCGTCCATCAGATTGGCGAGAATCGTCTGGCGCGCGGCCAGATCCGGCGTGCCGTCCGAAGCGAAGTGGGGAGTGTTCGAGTGGACGTTGCTCAGGTAGGTTGGCTCTGCCAGCACGTGGTGAAAGTATTGAGCCGCATACTGCCGCAACTGCTCGCGCGAGAGCTCACCTTTCGTCCAGGCGACGTAGAACGGGTGCGTGAGCAAAGGGCGCCGTTCGATAGCGCGATGCACCTGCTCCTTGAAAGTCGGCGATTCAATTGTTTGCATGCGCGGGGCTTCTCCCCGCCGCCGAGGCGCCCCTCGCCGCACTGCTAGGCTGCTAGTGCGAGGCTTTCTCCGTGCCGAGAAATCCGTGATTTCGGCCCGAGCGGTCGATATAGTAGCCGGCGATACTCCCGTGCAAGTTGATCCCGGTGACGACGGTGGCCTTTGAGGACTGCGGGTCGTCGATCGTCTGCCAGACCGCGCGCTGCGTTCCGGGGCTGCGCACGAGAAATCCATGCGTGTCGCCGGATGCGTCGACGTACGAGCCGACGACGTGGTCGAAGGGCGACAGTCCCAGAGGCTTGGTGCTCGTCGCTCCAGGATACGAAAACTGAACCGCCGTTTTGCCAACCGCGCGAAGGAAGCCCTGCGTCACGCCGGAGGCAGTATAGTAGCCGCAGATGTCCCCGCGCGCGTTGATTCCGGTCGCGACCGCCGACTGCGTTCCATCCGGGGTATTGACCTTTTGGAAAATCCCGGTCTCGAGATCCAGCAAAAACGGCACGTCGTGCCCGGAAGAGTTCAGCCAGAAGCCCACCGCCTGGCTCGATTCGTTCATGCTCACGATCTCGGTGACCGGATCCCCGCGCCGCGCGAGCGGTGCGGAATAGGCAAACCAGAGGTTCTTCCACTCCATGAAACCGTACACGTCGTGCTTGTAGTCGGTGTAGAAACCGCCGAACGATGCCCCATTGGTCATCGTCGTGACTTGCGTCTGTGCCGCATCGGGAAAGTCGACGGTCTGAAAGTTCGCAGGCTTGTACGGCGATTGCACTTCGAGGCCTTGATCCGGATCGCTCGTCTTCCCGCTGCCGAAGTAGCCGACGATCTTGCCGAGATCGTTCAATCCCAGCAGCCGATTGAAGCGCGAGTCGTTCGGGTCGTCGAGCGTTGCGAACGTATACTTCACGGCATCGGGGTCGTCTTGCGCCGCTCGCGCCGCACGTGCCGGCGACGCGGGCATGCTCGATACGGCCGGCATCGAGCCCGGTGCGCTGCACGCGGCCAGCAGTGCGCTGGATGTAAGAAGTCCCGCGGCGCAAAAGAGCCGAGGCTTCATGGTCCCGGATAAAAGCATTCTGTTCTTGTGATAGCGCCTGCGAGAGAGATTGTCAACGTTAACACGGTGGAACGTCAGGTAACAAACGGCCCGTTAACGGTTTAACGAGGGGAGTCGCCAGACGCTCGCTCCAACGAATTCGCCCGGTGAGCTGCATGACGACGAACAGGGTGACGATCGCGCCGATCGTGATCGTGAGACCGCTCCAGCCTTCGTTAAAGAGGGCGTACGAGAAGAGGATCAGGTAGACGAGCTGCGCGAGGCCGCTCTCGACCGCGGCGAACTGCCAACCGACGGCGAGCCGCAGGTACGAGATCGTCAGGAAGAGCGTGACGGCGGAGCAGATGGCGAACGCGGCCTCGACCGGAATGCGATCGACGAGGTACGCGAAGAGCAGATGGAATGCGAAGAACGAGGCTGCGAGAAAGAAATAGTTGACCGGGTGCAGATCGATGCCGCGCAGCGTCGTGATGACGAGCATGACGAAGAAGTAGAAGAAGAGCGCGACGGGAGCCCAAAAGGTAATCCGCTGCGCGAGTGGTCCGGGCTGAAGCGGATAGGGAAACGCCATGCCGACGCCGTTGCCCGTGACCAGCGTTGCGTAGTGCCAATGGAGGCGCCAGCCTTTGCCATCGCGTTCCTCGGGCGGATCGGGAAGCAGCGTCTGCGGCGGAAAATCGATCGCGCCAAAATCCGTCGTCATTGCTAGCGTGAAGTCGTTGACCGCGGTCACGTCGTTTCCGAATCGGTAGAGCCACGTTCCCATGCCGCGCGACGTGTAGCCGACGTCCATCGTCGTTTCGGCTCCGGGAGCGAGATCGAATGCAACGTAGCCCTGGTCGAGCGCCGTTGCATTGTTCACGCGCCGGCCGCCGATCGTGCAGTAAAAGTTCGCGTACGTGCCGTCGGTCGAGGGAAAGGGAAAGTGAACCGAGAGCTGACGGCTCGTGGTAACGTTGCGGATCCGGTAGCGCGCGTTGAAGCCGACGCCGTAGAGGTTGTACCAGAGCAGGCCGTCTCTTCGCTGCTCCAGGTGCAGATTGACCGTGACGAGGCTTCCGCTCAACGGCACCCCGACATTTTCGTAGCCGCGCTCCACGCGCTTCTTATCTTTGTTGTAGGCGTCGACCGCGATCCGCGCGCTCACCTGCGGAGCGATCTGTGTCTGCGCGCTTCCCCACTGTGCGGTAAGCTTCTCGCGCTGCCTAAAATCGGACTCGGAGGTTCGCGCGACGAGCGTTCCGCCGAGAATCATCCAGGCAACGGCGGCCGAGCAGAAGATGAAAACGATGGCAATCAGGCGTTTGAGCATGCCCTCTCCTCGAGCGCGGTGCGCGTCCTTAGCATTGCAAAGTCAAATACTTTGTACCACAAAGTAAAGGGGGGATGCAAGAGGCGCCGGGGATCTTGCGAACCCGATTCCCGAGCACGGCACTGACGTGAAATGGATAGCGGTTCGATTTGGGCTCCTGATTGCGGTTGTGGCCGCGACCGGCTGCCGCGCGGCAGTTTTCGCGCCGTTGCCGCCGCTCGCACCGGGGGCGGTCCGCGAGGCGGCGGCCCGCTGCCGCCCGATCTTCTACAAGCCACGCGGCGCGGCGAAGCCGGAGCGCAGAGCGTTGCACGGGCCGGGGCTCGTCTTGGGCGGCGGCGGTCTCGACGTCAATGGCGAGTTCGTCTGGATTCACGCGACCCTCGCCGGCGACGCAACGAAACGCGCCGGCGATCTCGTCGTGCTCCGGTCGACGGGCAATAACGACTACGACCGCTATATCTACCGGCTCGCGCCGTACCACTCCGTGCGAACGCTGCTGATCCCGACGTGTGCGAACGCGCAGACGCTGCGAGCTGCCGCGGCGATCGTCGAGCGTTCCGGAGCCGTTTGGTTCGCCGGCGGCAATCAAGCCGACTACGTTATCTGGAAGCACACGCCGGTCCGGCAAGCCGTCGAGCACGTATACGCGCGCGGTGGCGTCGTCGGCGGCACGAGCGCGGGCGAGGCGATTCTCGGCCAGTACGTCTTTAACGCGGTGGGCGAGGGCGACCGAAACACGAAGACCTCGAATGCCGTGCGCCATCCGTGGGAACGGATCATCAGCTTTACTTACGGTTTCTTTCGTTTTCCGGCGCTTCGGCGCGTCATCACCGATCAGCACTTCGTCACGCGCAATCGCTTCGGGCGCACCGCAGTCTTCATGGCGCGACAGATCGCAGACGGTCGAGCACCGCCGTCGGCGGACGTGCTCGGCGCGGGCGTGGACGAAGCCGCGGGCATCGTAATCGACAAACGCGGGATCGGAACGCTGCTCTTACAGGGCATCGGCGGATCCGCGTTCTTGATTCGCGGCGGCCCGGCAAAGCAGATCGTCCCCGGCCTGCCGTTTCTCTCCGGCCGCCTCGTCGTCACCAAGCTGAGCCGTCAGGGCGACACCTTCGATTTCAACGCCTGGTGCGGGCGCGAGCCGACCTATGAGGTTCGCGTCGACGGTTCGCAGCCCGAAGGCTCGATCTACACGCCGAGGGACCCTTACAAGCCGCCGAGGACGAGCCGGATTCCGAAATGCTAGGCTCCCAAGCTTAGCGCGCGGCGCGCAACCTGCCCGGCGTCACGCCAATGGCGCGGCGCATCCGCAGCGCCATGTGACTTTGATTTGCAAAACCCGACTGCAGCGCGATGTCGCAGATCGGTAGCTGCGTGCGCGCGAGCAGCTCCGCGGCGCGTTCGACCCGCTTACGCAAAACGTACTGATGCACTGAGGTCCCCATCGACTGTTTGAAACGCAGATTGAGGTGTGAAGGGCTGATGCCGGCAACTTCTGCGATCATCGCGACGGTCAACTCCGCACCGATCCGCTCGTGAACGTAGGAGAGCACTCGCTTGAGCTCGCGCTGCGGCAACCCGTTCGCGAGCGGTTCGCGCGCTGTGCGGCTCCAACGGCGCAGCAGTTGCGACGCGAGGGCGACGCCGAGGCTATCGGCGTAGATGCGGCCATGCGGCGCCTCCGACTCCAACTCGGCCTTGAGCGCCCAGAGTAGATGCTCGATCTGCGGATCCCGGCACGTCAGCCGCGGGATAAATCCAACGCGATCGGGGTCGAGTCCCATCTCAAGCGCCGTCCTCGTAATGAGATCGTGCTCTAGCCCGACGGCGAGAAAGAGCGAGCTTCCCTGGTCGACCCATTCGACCGACGAGCGCGCGGGCAAGATATCGAACTCTCCCGGACGCTGCAGGCGCTGGTCCATCGTCTCGTCGCAGCGAGCCACGGTACGCAGCGGCGGCCCGACGAGCATCGTAACGTTGTGCCGCGCGAGCGTTGTCGGCCGGCTCGTTCCGCCCGCGACGCGAATGAGCGATGCCGAAACCCCCGCCCAACCACGATCGGCGCTGGAGACGCGCGAGAGCACCTCGAGCGGCCGATCGAGCCAATGGCCTTGTTCCGATCGCACGTCCATGGTGGAGATGAACGGTCTTCGGCGGAGCGCAGCGACACTCATCGGTTTGTGTTCTACACCGCTCGAACGTGAGCGACGAGGCCGCCCTCGCCTCGCTACGCTTGCCCCAAACTACAACTGGAGGGCAACGTGAAACAGGCGATCAGTAGCGCAGCGATTCTTGTGCTGGTGGCGAGCGGGTGCTCGGCGGGCGGCACCGGCAGCACCGGAGATATCGGGCAGGGCATGGGGCCCAGCCGGATCGTTTCGGCAGGCTCGGGAACCGGATTTACCGTCACCGTTTTACCTTCGCTCGGCGGCACGAGCAGCGCCGCCAATACGATTAACTCGCGCGGGCAGGCGATGGGAACCTCGTTTCTCTCGGGCAACACGACGATGCACGCTGCGCTCTGGCGCAGCAGCGGCGTCATCGATCTTGGGACGCTGGGCGGACCCAACAGCGCGGTTGAGTGGCCGGTCGAAAACGACGCCGGCTACGTTTCGGGCATCGCGGAGACGTCGACGCAAGATCCGCTGGGCGAAAGCACAGGTTGGAGCTGTCACGCTTTTCTTCCTGACGGCGGAAGCTCGGGCGATACATGCCTCGGTTTTATTTGGCACGAGGGCAAGATGCTCTCGCTGCCGGCGCTGGGCGGCAACAACGGATACGGCGCAGGCATGAATCAGGACGAAGTCGTCGGCTGGGCCGAAACGGAAAGCCACGACTCAACCTGCATCGCGCCGCAGGTACTGCAGTTTCTTCCTGCCGCGTGGAGCGTGAAGACGCGCAAGGCAACGGTGCTTCCCACGCTAACCGTTCGCGGAAAGACCGATCCCGATGGTGCCGCGACCGCGGTTAACCACTCGGGCGACGTCGTTGGAATCTCGGGAATCTGCGATCAGGCCGTCGGGCGCTTCACCGCGCGCCACGCAGTATTCTGGCACCACAACAAGCCTCGCGAACTTAAAACGATCGGCGGGATCTCCTGGAACACGCCGACGGCGATCAACGACCGCGGCCAAATCGCCGGCTTCCTCAATCGCCGCGGTAAGGCCGACCGTCACGGCCAGGCGGACTTTATCTCCGTTATTTGGACGAACTCGAACTCGCCGCCGACGCAGATCGGAACGCTCCCCGGCGATTCGCTAAGCGAGCCGACGTCGATCGATAATCGCGGCGACGTCCTCGGCGTCTCGTTTCCCAGCTCGGATGTCTACCTCTGGCAGAACGGATCGTTCACCGACCTCACAAAGCTGCTCGCTCCGGCATATCCGCAGCTGCGGTTGGTGAGTGTCGGCGGCATCAACGACCGCGGCGAGATCGCCGGCCAGGCATGCGAGCTGGTCAGCAGTGCCTGCCCTTCCTCCAACCCCACCCTCGTCACGGTGCTTGCCGTCCCGAACTGAGGGCGAGCGACTCTTAAAGATTTAGTTGACAACCCCCCAAGGCTTGCAGTACTATACAACTAAATCTTTAAGAGTTCTGCTTATGGAGGCACCGTGAACTACCAGACCAATCCCACGACCAAAGAGCTGCCCCGCGAGGCCCGCACCCGGGTTCGGGTCCCCGAGATGATGTCGAGCCGCATCTTCCCGGGCTGGGGCCCCACATTTTAGGAAACCACGACCGGGCGTTTGCTGTATAAAGGGCATGCGCCTAGCCGTTTTGCTCCTCGCTCTGATCCTCTATCCGGTGGCCGTTTCGGCCGCGCCCATCGCGCCCGAGGATCTCTTCAAGTTCACGTTCTTGAGTTCGCCCGCGATCTCGCCCGACGGCACGCGCGTGCTGGTCGAAGCATCGCGGATGAACGGCCCGGAAGACACCTACGATCGCACGATCGAGCTCGTCGACGTGGCGTCGGGGAAACTCAGGCACAACGTCACCAAACACGTCGGAGACGGCGATTTTGCCTGGATGCCGGATAGCCGAAGTTTCGTCTTCGTGCGCCGCGTCGAGAAGAAGAAGCCGCAGCTCTACCGTTACACGCTTGCCAGCGGAAAGGTCGTCGCGCTCACCAGCATCAAGCAGGGCGTCTCGAGCCCGGTCGTTTCGCATCGCGGCGATCGCATTGCGCTCGCCGTCAGCGACACGGCTCCTGCGCCCGCGGCGCAGATCGATTTCGCGAAGGCCGGCTTTGTGCCGAAGGACTCTCAGAAGAAGAGCGACATCCGCTTCATCGATCAGCTCTTCTTTGAAGCCAACGGCCAAGGCTATATCTACGATACGCAAACCCACATTTGGATCGTCGACGCCGACGGTTCCCATCCCAAAGCGCTGACCTCCGGCAAGTACTCGGAGGGCTTCGATGCGTGGTCGCCCGACGACGGCACGATTCTCTTCGACTCCTTGCGTTACGAGTCGGTCGACAGCGGACCAAACGACGTCTACACGATCCCGTCGACCGGCGGCACGATGGAGAAAGTCGCGTCTCCGCTGCCCGCAAACTTCGGCGTTGCCTTCGGGAACGACTCAAGCCGCATATACTATCTCAGCAACGACGTTAAGGACCCCGCCGAGCTGCCCGCCTTCGTCTCCGCGAATCGCGACGGCTCCGATCGCCGGGTCGTCGTCGAAAAGAACACGGTTTCGTGGGGCGATTCACTGCTGGCCGATATGAAAGAGGGCGGGGGACTCTGTGCCTCACCGCTCCCCGGGGGCAAACTCGCGCTGCTCAACGTCGACGGTCCCGGTTACTCGAACCTGCGTACGCTCGATCTCACGAGCGGGGCGCTTACCAACGTCACGCCGCCGCAAGGCGAAGCGTGGGGCTGCACCGTCTCGCACGACGGAAGCCGCGCCGCCTATCTCTACAGCGATTTCTTGCATCCCGCCGACGTGTACGTGGCCTCGACGAGCAGCGGAAGCCCGCGGCAGATCACGAGCGTCAACGCCGGATACCTCGCCTCGGTAACCCTTTCGACGCCGCAAGCATTCACGGTGCAAGATCCCTCCGGCTTTACCGTGCAAGCGTGGTTCATGCCGGCGACGAGCGGTTCTCCCGGCGAGAAGCATCCGACGCTGCTCGACATTCATGGCGGCCCGGAGACGCAGTTCGGCGACACGTTCTTCCAAGAGTTTCAGCTCTACGCGGCGATGGGATATAACGTAGTCTTCTGCGACCCCGCCGGAAGCACGGGACACGGCTACGCGTTCGAAGAGTCGCTCGAAAAGAACTACGGCGATGCGATGTTCGCCGACACCCAGGCCGTGATGGACGCGGCGGTTCGCCGGCCCGAGGTCGACGCCTCTCGCCTGGCGGTGCTCGGCGGTTCCTACGGCGGATACGCGACGCTCTGGGTCGTTTCGCACACCGATCGCTACAAGACCGCCGTCGCCGAACGGGTCGTCAGCAACATGCAGAGCGAGAATCTCGCGGCCGACTTCGCCGGGAAGAACGGCTTGGCCGGCGGCTACTACGCGATGGGGCCGCCGTGGGATCCCGCCAGCACGCTCTATGCGAAGTTCTCACCCCTGACGTACGTGGCAAACGTGCATACGCCGCTGATGATCCTTCACTCCGAAGACGACACGCGAACGCCGATCGACCAGACGCTCCAAGAGTTCACGTCTTTAAAGATCCTGGGGCGCACGGTTCAATACGTTGCGGTGCCGAACGAGACTCACGATCTCTCGCGCACCGGCGCGCCGATCCATCGAGTCGAACGTCTGCACGTCATCCTCGACTGGCTGAAGAAGCGCCTTTAGTCCGAGAGAGGGGATTAGTTAGAGGGCGCCACGGAGACGGTAACTCCATTAAAGTCGATTGTGGCCTTCTTGTAGGGCGGGTAGTTCCGGATGGTCTTCGTCGGCGCTCCGCCTTTGGGGTATTTAAAAACGCCTATAACAGTCGGATGCACGTTGTGGATGTTATATGGGACGATAACCTTACCATCGTAGAACCAGGAGGGAGCCACACGACGAGGCACTTTTACGTTTACGGTTTCGACAACGGTTGCCGTTGAGCCCGAAATCGCAATTCGCGAAATCGCGTTTACCGGGTAGCCGCCTTGATAAGCGATATACGTACCATCCCACTGAACCCGACCGGGATTCCCGACTGTGTCCGGGAGAGCGAAAGTTCTAAACGTGCTTGCACTCTTGGGAAGTTCCGATATGCCGTAACCAAATCCGTCGTATCCGTCGACAAATAAGTTGCCGTTGTTGTCGTACCCGCAAGAGCGCGAAGCAAGATGAGAGATGAAATTTGCCCGTGTACCGTGCTCATCAGCGAAGACTGCTACGTCGCCGCCGTTTCCTTCATAAACGACAGCGAGGTCGTTACTCTTGGGGTCGACCGCGCAAGCATGAGCGCCGTCGCCCGGAAGATTGAGAGTGGCGATAGGTTGTGTGCCGCCATGCGCATATTCCGTAACCTTGTCAAGACCTGGAAAGAAGACGTTGCCTTGCGCATCGGAGCAGACCCCCGCCGCGGCTAGCGGCAGTGAACCTACTACCTGTAGTGCTGGATACGAAATAACGCAAGTTCCAGCGCACCCAAATGTCGCGTAAAGCAATACCTCGCCCTTCGCTTCCGGCAACATCCAGGCTTTAGCGTGCTTCGCTTGTGGAAGCGCTGCAGTCTGCGGCACCGTTGAGGTTCCGCCGCCGCACCCGGCCAATGCGATTAGCGCGATACTTAACGCGCTGTAAGAAAGATGACGCTGCATACCTTTTTCTCCTCAGACTGTACGCCTAGACGGTATTCGACGCTGGGCGTGAGGTCCCGGGTCTCGCTACGGCAGCGGCTGCGGCGAACGTAGCAAAACTGGTTACTAGGAAATGAAGCGAGTTGTATCAGTGTTCGATAGAATCGCTTGAAGGGACGGCGCAATCGCTCGAACGAAATCTTCTCCATGGCTGTGTCATCCTGACCCTTCGACTCGGCGCTACGCGCCTTGCTCGGGACTGCGCTTCGCGCAGGCGCTCAGGAAGTGTCATCCTGAGCTTGTCGAAGGACGAATGGTGCTCTTCCTAGATGAATCCGCCGTACGCGATCTGCTGCGTTGGGAAGAGCTCATCCCCGCGATGGAGCGCGCGCTGGCGGATTTCTCGCGAGGCGCCGTGTTGCAGCCGGTTCGTACGGTGCTGACGCTCGAGGAGCGGCAACGTTACCTCGGCCTGATGCCCGCCGTCGCCGGCGACGTGATGGGTCTGAAGTTCGTCTCGTTCTACCCGGTCAACGCGGGCACGGAATTCCCGACGCACCAGGCGACGATCGTGCTCTATCGGACCGATAACGGACAACCGCTTGCGGTGATGGACGGCCGCCTGATTACGGAGATGCGCACCGCCGCCGTCTCGGCGGCGATCACGAAGTATCTCGCTCCGCCGCGCAGCCGCGTGCTGGCAATTCTCGGCGGCGGCGTCCAGGGCGGCGCGCATTTCGAGGCGCTGCGGCACATTTGCGACTTTGCGGAGGTGCGTGTCTGGAGCCGTACGCCCGAGCACGCCGAAGCCTTCGCGCGCGAACGCGGCGCGATCGCCGTTTCAAGCCCCGAAGCGGCGGTTCGCGATGCCGACGTCGTCGTTAGCGCGACCGCCGCGCACGAGCCGATCCTGCGCGGTGCCTGGCTCAAACGCGGTGCGCACGTCAATGCGGTGGGTTCGTCGCAGCCCGACTGGCGCGAACTCGACGACGAAGCGATGGGCAACACGGTCGTCGTCGACTCGCGGGAGGCGGCGCGAGCCGAAGCAGGCGACGTCATCATCCCGCATGCGCGCATCTATGCCGAGATCGGGGAGATCTTCGCGGGCACGAAAGCGCCCACTCCGACGGAGACGACGATCTTCAAATCCGTGGGACTCGCGGTCGAAGACATTGCGGCCGCACGGCTTGTGGTCGACGCGCACGAGCGCCGTGAGCATCGTTCTTGAAACCCAGCGGCTGATCGTTCGCCGTTGGGAAGACGGCGACGCCGCCGTTGCCGCCGCCATCTACGCAAAACCCGAAGTGATGCGTTTCATTCCCGGAGGCGTCTGGGATCTCGAGCGCACGCGCGCGATCCTCTTGAGGATGCGCGAGCTCGAGGAACGGCAAGGATTCGGCTTCTATCCGCTCGTGCATAAGGAGAGCGGCAAGCTGGCCGGCCATGCCGGCCTGGGACGTCTCGAAGGCGGCGATGAGATCGAGGTCGCCTACATCCTGGACGTGCCGTACTGGGGCTGCGGTTTGGCGACGGAGGCTGCGCGCGCATTTCTGGCCGACGGATTTGAACGCCACGCGCTAACGCGGATCGTGGCGGTTGCGTTTCCGGAGAATCGAGCCTCGATCGCCGTCATGCAACACTGCGGCATGCAGTCCTGCGGTCTCGCGCGGCACTTCGGCCGCGAGGTCGCCAAGTACGAGGCTTTGAGCAAGTGAGCGGGAACCTCCGAGCATGCTGCTATTTCGTCGGACTCAAGTAGTCGTTCTTTTAGCCGCGCTCTTCGCAAGCGGCCCGACGGCCGTCGTCGCGCAGAGCGTTACCGTGACGGTCAACGGCCAGGCGATGTATCTCAATCCGGGGCCGATCGAACGCAGCGGTCGCGTCTTCGTTCCGTTACGCGGAATCTTCGAGCGTCTCGGCGCCGCCGTCGTTTACGTTTCGGGCACGATCAATGCGACGAAAGGGAGCACGACGGTCTCGCTGCGGATCGGTTCCACGCAAGCAACGATAAACGGCCAAGCGCAGATCCTCGACGTTGCGCCCTTCATCGTCGGAGCTAGCACCTACGTGCCGCTGCGCTTCGTCGCGCAGTCCCTCGGCGCCAACGTCGGTTACGACGGGTCGACGCGCGTGGTCGCGATCGTCACCGCCTCGGGCCCGGGCCAGGTTCCCCCGCGGCCCTATCCGCCGGCGCCGCCGCCCCGGCCGAATCCGCCGCCGAACAGCGTCGTGAATCTGCGCGCGCGCCAACCCGCTCCCGACTCACTCGTGAACGACCGTTTCATCGTGATCGCCGCAGAGTTCACCCATCGCGTCGCCGCCGGCAGCGTTCGCGTGCGGCTCGACGGCAACAACATTACCAATCGCAGCGGAGTCTCGCAGACCGGATTTTCGTATAAGCCTCCGGCGCCATTGGACTTCGGCTCGCACACCGTCCGCGTCGACGGGCGCGACGTCGCGGGCGCACCCTTCGATCGCGCGTGGACGTTTAGCGTACGGCGCTCGGGTCCGGCACCGATCGGGTTGACGATCAACCAGCCCGCCCCCGACACCGCGGTCGGCCGCACGTTCGTCGTTGCGGGAATCACCGCGCCTTACGCACGGGTCAGCGTCACCGCCGGTGCGACGCCGTCGCTCAACGGTCAGTTTGCCGGTACGACGACCGCCGGCGGCCAAGGGAACTTCCGAATCAAAGTAACGCTCACGACGCTGATGGGCCAGCAATCCGTGCGCGTGCGAATCACGGCCACCGATCCCTCTACCTCGCAGAGCACGTCGACGACCTTACAACTGCGGCTGAGCAACTGATCTAACGCCGGTCCGGGCGCGCGATCGCTTCGTAGAGGGCGCCCGCGCCGACGATCAGCGCCATCACGAGCAGCGTGATCCAGCCGTAGTTGAAGACGGCCCGGCCGCCCGATAACGGGCCGGGCCAGACGATGTCGAGCAGCATTAGAATCAGGTAGAGCGCGCCGCCGATCGTCACCGGAAGTCCCCACCGCCCGAGCGTGAAGACTCCGTTCGGCCGCCAGCCGCGCATCCGCGCGATGAGCGCTCCAAAGACGGTGAGAAAAAATGCCAGGTAGATTCCCGACGTGGCAAACGAAACGAGCGCGTAGAGCGCGTTGACGTTCGCGGGGTAGTCGAACCAGAGCACGTGCACCGGTTTGCTCGGATTGACCAGCACGAGCAGAAGGAAGAGAAACGGGACGATCGTGCCAACCAGGATCGCGTTGCCGGGCGTGCGGTGGCGCGCGGAGATCTGCTTGATCTTGCCGCTCAACGGAAGCGCGCCGTCGCGTGCCAGCGCGAAGGCGACGCGAGCGCCCGCACCCTGCACGGCGGTGCCGCAGCTGAAGAACGCGACGATCACCATCACGAGGAAGAAGTCTTGCAGCCATTTCGGCAGCACCCCGAGGATGCTGTTGATGCCGCCGCTGACGACGCCGCCGATACCTGCATTGGGCGTTGCGAGCAGCAGCCCCGCGACGAGCACGAACGACGCGATGCCGCCGTAGAGCAGCGCAGTCCGCATCGACTTGGGAACCTGGCGCGACGCCTCGATCGTCTCTTCGGAGATGTCGCCCGCCGATTCGAACCCGTAAAAAATGTAGACGTTGGCGAGGACTGCGACGAGCGCCGCGCCGGTCCACCAGTCTCCGCCGAAGTTGAGCCCCAGCGGATTGCTCTTGAGATGCTCGACGCCTTGCGTCGAAAAAAGGAATCCGGGATGCTGGTGAAATCCGTAGATCGCGAGCGCAATAAAGACACCGAAGGTTCCGATCGTCTCGACGTAGACGCCGAATCGCGCGACTCGTCCCATGATCTTTGCACCGACCCAGTTTAAAATCGCCGAAAGAACGATGATGCCGCCCGCAATCGTAAAGATGGCGAGGTGATTTGCGGGGTCGAAGTGCGTGCCGAACCAGATGTTCGAGAGCGAGGTCACGTACGCGACCGCCCCCGAATCGACCGACGCCACGGTTGCGAGCAGGGCAAAACCGTAGATCCAGCCGATGAACCATCCGTAGCGCGGCCCGACGTTGTACTTACCGTATTGGTAGAGTGCACCCGAGAGCGGATACTCGCTCGCGAGTTCCCCGAAGACCAGCGCGACGAGCGTCATCAGCCCGACGACGACCGGAATCGTCCAGATGTAGCGTGGGCCTCCGGTGCCCAACCCGAGCGTGTAGAGCGAATAGATCCCCACCATCGGGCTCAGGTAGCTGAAGGCTACGGAGAAGTTGTCGAAGAGTGAGAGTACTCTCGAAAGCTCTTGCCGGTAGCCGAGCGCGGCGAGACGATCGCCCTCGTTTGGCGCGTTGACCACGCCAGGTGCTTTCGCGCTTGCTTCGGAAGTTCACCCGCCGGTTGGCTTCCAAAATGACTCGGCCGCCCTTTGCCATCGACGCGATCGACCACGTTCTGCTGCTGGTGCAGGGCATGGATGAATCCGTGGCGTTCTACGAGGGCGTCCTGGGCGCGGTGCTCGAATCGCGCCTGGCGAATTACGCAATGGCGGAGCTGCGCGTCGGCCGCTCGCACATCGACCTGGTCGACACGACCTCACCTCAAGGGCGGTGGGCACGCCCAGACGGCGCAGGCGGCCGAAACGTCGATCACATCGCGTTACGTCTCGGCCCCTGCAACGAAAGCGCGCTTCGCGAACACCTCGCTTCGCGCCAAGTCACCATCATCGAAGAACGCAGCGAAGAGGGCCTCGAAGGCCGCAGCCTCTGCCTGTACATACGCGATCCCTCCGGCAACCAAATCGAACTGATCCAGCCCCTCTCAATCTGAGTTGTCGAAGGAAATGTCATCCTGACCCTTCGACTCGGCGCTACGCGCCTTGCTCAGGGCTGCGCTTCGCGCAGGCGCTTGGGAAATGTCATCCTGACCCTTCGACTCGGCGCTACGCGCCTTGCTCAGGGC
>JBAQAW010000057.1:0-8408 GCA_049285915.1 Candidatus Cybelea sp.
TCGTTGCCGGGGATCGCGCCTCGCAGCTCTGGCAAGAGCTGCTCGAAGCGCACGCGGGCGAAGGCCTCGAGCCGTGCGGCCTGGGCGCGCGCGATGTGCTGCGGCTCGAAGCCGGCATGCCGCTCTATGGCCACGAGCTCACCGCGGAGATCACCCCAGTTCAAGCCGGTCAGCTCTGGGCGCTCAAGCTGAACAAGCCGAACTTTATCGGCAAAGAGGCGCTCAAAGCGCAGATCGATCGCGACGACTATCCGAGAATCATCGGCCTCGTAATGAACGGCCGCGCACCCGCCCGCGAGGGATACCCGGTCGTACGTGACGGCCGCCGAGTCGGCGAGATTCGCAGCGGCTCGATCGCGCCGTCGGTCGGGAACAAGAACATCGCAACCGCGCTCGTCGAGCGAGATTCCGCCGTCCCGCACACGGAGCTGGGCGTCGAGATCCGCGGCACGGTGCACAACGCGACTGTCGTACCGTTGCCCTTTTACAAACGTCCCAAGTAACGATAAAGATAAGGAGAGAACGTGGCGCAGCAGCCCGAGGACCTGCTCTTCAGTAAAGAACACGAATGGGTGCGCCTCGACGGCGACACTGCGACGATCGGCATCACCGACTACGCGCAAGGCTCGCTCGGCGATATCGTCTACGTCGAGCTGCCCAAAGTCGGCGCGACGATCGAGCAGTTCGGGAACGTCGGCGTCGTCGAATCGGTCAAAGCCGTCTCGGATCTCTTCACTCCAATCTCCGGTGAGGTCATCGAGATCAATGGTACGCTCGACGACGATCCCGCAGCCGTCAACCGCGAGCCCTACGGCGCCGGCTGGCTGATAAAGGTGCGCCTGCGCGACAACGGCGAGACGGCCAATCTTCTCAGCCCCGCCGAATACGAGTTGCTCGCCGCCGAATAGCCCCCGACACGCGAAAAGAGGCTAGTGGAACAGGCGGCGCAGCGAGCCGATCAGCGAGCCGGCACGCGCGGGGCGATCGGCGACGAACGCCCAGAGATCTCCGTCAGGCATTAGCGTTCCTCGGGCGCCGACCGCTCGCGCCCAGTTTTGCACTTCGT
This sequence comes from Candidatus Cybelea sp., assembly GCA_049285915.1. GTDB lineage: Bacteria > Vulcanimicrobiota > Vulcanimicrobiia > Vulcanimicrobiales > Vulcanimicrobiaceae > Cybelea. The sequence goes on from JBAQAW010000057.1 coordinate 1,067, forward strand.
CGTGACCGCCGAGCAGTGCCCAGCGAACGTCGTCGTTGCCGAGTTGCTCGTCGTAGCGGAAGTAGTCGCCGCCCGCCCAAGACGGAATCCCGGCGATGCGCTCGCGGCTATCGAAGTTGATGTGGTAGACCCAAAAATAGTCGCCGTAGATCATTCGGACTCCGCGTTGTGCGAGGAACGCCCGCAAGTGCTCGTCGTCTTGGAGCCCTCGGGTGAGTTCGGTGCGCGTCTTGGTTCCCGGCAGGCTATAGAGCCAAAAGTTCGGCAGCGTCACGAGCACGATCGCTGCGACCGCAAGCCACCTCCGGAGACTCCATAACGTCGTCACGCCGATCGCGCACCCGATCGGGACGATCAGATAGAGCGGTGCAATATAACGCACCGTCCAGCCGCGCATCGACCCCGCTTGTGAAGCGACGTAAAGTAGGAAGACTCCCGCGAAGACGAGCCAGATAAGCTGCCGGGCCTCCGCAAACTTCCGGTTCCGGTTCAGCGTGATGAATGCACCCACGGCGAGGATCGCGTACCCGAGGATCAACGGCGTCGAAAGCGACCACCAGCCGGCCGGCTCGTGGAAGAGCAGCTTCGGAACTTGCGTCGCGAAGAACCAAACGACGTTGTCGACGACCACTGCGCCGTTGGGGGCCGCTTGTGAGGCCCAGTTGTGCGTGAGCGACGCCGCGCCGTTGGTCGCATTGCCGATGATGAACGGCACCGCGCCTACGAGAAAGCCGATCGCCGCGGCGCCCGCTTCGCGTAGCATCACGCCGCGCCGGCGCCAGGCGATCCAAATCAGGACCGGCAGCGCGATCATCAACGTCTGGAGCGATATCCAAATGCCGAAGCCGGCGCTCAGTCCGAAGGCAATGCGCTGCCACACGGGTCCTTCGTTGCGCCAGAGCGTCGCGAGCCAGAGCGTGGCAGCGCACGACGCCATGATCTCGCCGTACGCCCACGGGACGTACGTGACCGTCATGAACTGTTCGGGCGGCACGACGACGAAGATCATCGCGACGCAGCCGAGCCGGTCGCCCAAAAGCGCGCGCAGGAAGAGCCACGAAAAGACGAGATAGAGCGCACCCCAGGTCAGGCCGGTCAGCGCCAAGCCGACGCGCCCGTCGCCCAACAGGTGGAAGTAGCCGGCTGCCACGTAACAGCTCGCGGCGCTCAGCCGCGTGCCGCCGGGGAAGAAGAGCGGATGGGCTCCCGCCGCGACGCGGAACGCGCAGAGGCCCGCCAGCGTGCCGTCGGAATCGATCTGAAAGAGCGCGAGAGGAAAATAGAGCGCCGCCCGAAGCAATACGCCCGCCGCTACCAGTGCGATGCCGAGCCGCGCCACGCTGCTCGCTTTCTTTACGAAGGACCCGACGGCCTCGCGACGCAACCACCGTACTCGAATGTACGCACCCCACACGCAACGCGACATCGACGAGATGCTCGCAGCGGTCGGCGTCGAGTCGCTCGATGCGCTGCTGCGAGTTCCCGAAGAGATCGCACTCAAGGCAACGCTCGATGTCGTTCCGGCGCTGCCCGAGTATCAAATTCAGCGCCGCTTCGAGCGCTTCGCCGAGAAGAATGCCGGCGTCGGCTATCGGTCCTTCCTCGGGGCCGGCTCTTACAATCATTACGCGCCGCCGGCGATCGCCGCGCTGGCGATGCGGGGCGAGTTTCTCACCGCGTACACGCCATATCAAGCCGAAGTGTCGCAGGGTTACCTGCAAGCGATCTACGAGTGGCAGACGTACATCTGCCTGCTCACCGGGATGGAGCTGGCCAACGCCTCGGTCTACGATGGCGCGACGGCGCTTGCCGAAGCGGCGATCATGGCGCTGGGCGCGACGGGACGCCGCAAGATTCTCGTCTCGCGCGCGGTCCATCCGAACTATCGCGCGGTGCTGCGCACGTATTGCGATGGGCTCGACGTCGCGGTCGATGAGGTCCCCTTTACCGAAGACGGCGCGACCGATCTCGAGGGCCTTGCAACCGCGGTCGCCGGAAAAGACTATGCCGCGGTCGCGCTGCAGTCGCCGAACTTCTTCGGCTGCGTCGATACCCTGACGACGGAGGCGCAAGCAGCGATCGCCGGCAGCGGCACGGTGCCGATCGCCGTGGTTGCCGAAGCGCTCTCGCTGGCCGCGCTCGAACCGCCGGCCGCCTGGGGCGCGCAGATCGTCGCCGGGGAAGCGCAGAGCTTCGGAGTCGCGCAGGCCTACGGCGGCCCCTATGCCGGCTTCATCGCCTCCACCAAAGAGCACATGCGCCGGATCCCAGGCCGCCTCGCCGGCAAGACGGTCGACAACGCCGATCGCACCGCCTACGTTCTTACGCTGCAGGCGCGAGAGCAGCACATTCGCCGCGAACGCGCGACCTCAAACATCTGCACGAATCAGGCGCACTGTGCGCTGATCGCGACGATCTATCTTGCGCTGCTGGGCAAGACCGGTCTGCGCGATGCCGCTGCGCTCAATCTCGCGCGTTCGCGCGAGCTCGCGAGCGCGGTAGCCAACGTAGACGGCGTCACGCTCAAATACGCGACGCCGTTCTTCAACGAGTTTGTCGCCGACGTCGGCCGGCCGGCTGCCGACGTCCTCGAATCGCTCGAGGAGCTCGGCATCCTCGGCGGGGTCGACCTCGGACGCTTCTATCCCGAGCTTGCCTCGTGCATCTTGATGACCGCGACCGAGCTGACGACCACCGCCGATATCAACGCCCTCGCCGCCGCCCTCGACGGAGCCCTCAATGTCCACGCTCACATCTAACAAATCCGCCGAGCCGCTGATCTTCGAGCTCGGCCAAGAGGGGCGCGCGAACCGCTACCTCGAGGAAGGCAAAGCGCTCGATACGTTTCTGCCGAAATCGCTCGTGCGCGAGGATGTGCCGCTGCCCGACAACAGCGAGCTTGACGTCGTGCGCCACTACACGCGGCTCTCCCAGCGCACGTTCGGCATCGATCTCGGTTTCTATCCGCTCGGCTCGTGCACGATGAAGTACAACCCGCGCGTGAACGATGCGATCGTCGCCAAGCGCGAGTTCGCGCAGCTGCACCCGTTCGTTCCCGATGCGCTCGCGCAGGGCGCGCTGCAGATTATGTACGAGCTCGAGCGTTCGCTCAGCTCGCTCTTCGGCATGGCGGCGTTCTCACTCAATCCGTCGGCCGGCGCGCATGCCGAGCTCGGCGCACTCCTGATCGCGAAGAAGTACTTTAAAGAACGCGGTGAGACGCAGCGCGACAAGGTGATCGTTCCCGACACCGCGCACGGCACGAATCCCGCGTCGGCTGCGATGTGCGGCTTCAAGGTGATCTCGCTGCCGAGCAGCGAACGCGGGCGCGTCGGGGTCAGCGAGATTCGCGCGGTCCTCGGGCCGGATACCGCCGTCTGCATGATGACCAATCCCAATACGCTCGGGCTCTTCGAAGACGAGATCGCGCAGATCGCAGCCGCCGTGCACGAAGCCGGCGGTTTGATGTACTACGATGGGGCCAACGCCAACGCGATCATGGGCTACACGCGCCCGGGCGACATGGGCTTCGACCTCATGCACCTCAACACGCACAAGACCTTTACGATTCCGCACGGCGGCGGCGGTGCCGGGCACGGGCCGCTGGGGGTCGCGCCGCACCTGGTCGACTATCTTCCGACGCCGGTCGTTACGGCGAGCGCGCGCCCTAACGGCGAGAGCGGCTCGGCCGCGAGCGACCGGCTGACCTTCCATCTCGATTTCGACCGCCCAAAATCGATCGGGCCGTTGCGCAGTTTCTGGTCGAACTTCGCGCACGCCGCGCGCGCGCTGGCCTACCTCTATGCCAACGGCGAAGAGGGGCTCAAACGCGTCTCGCAGCTCGCGGTGCTCAACGCCAACTACCTGCGGGTGAAGATCGCGGAGTTTCTCGAGACGCCGTATCCCGAGATCTGCCGGCACGAGTTCGTCGCCTCGGCGCAGGAGCTCAAAAAAGATCACGGCGTGCGCGCGCTCGATATCGCGAAGGCGCTGCTCGACTACGGCTACATGGCGCCGACGATGTACTTTCCGCTCATCGTGCCCGAATGCCTAATGATCGAGCCGGCGGAGACCGAATCGAAAGAGACGCTCGACGAGTTCGTCGACGCGCTGCGGCGCATCGTCGAGCAGGCGAAGACGAACCCGCAGGCGCTGCTCGACGCGCCGGTCACGACGGTCGTGGGACGGGTAGACGAGACTCGGGCTGCCCGCCAACCCGATCTCCGGTGGCGCGTCCCGGCCTAACACCGTCGCGCGCTTGACGGCGCGCGCGTTGCGCCCTACTATGCTCTTGTGGAATATAGTCGCAACGAGAATAGTTTGCGTTGAGCGCCGCCAGCTTTTACATTCTCGTCACGCTGGCCCAAGGCGACCGGCACGGCTACGCGATCATCAAAGAAATTCAAGACTTCACCGCGGGCGAAGTCGCGTTGCTGCCCGGGACGCTCTACCGGCTGATCGGCCAGCTTTGCCGCGATAGGTGGATCGTCGAGGTGCGCGGCGCGCCGAGCGACGACCCGCGCCGGCGCTACTACCGGCTGACGCCCGGTGGTCGCAAGGCGCTCGCCGTCGAAGTCGCGCGGCTCGAAAGCATGGTGAAGCTCGTGCGAAAGAACCGGCTTTTGGCCGGCGACGCATAGCCGAATGACGCACAGCCTCGAATTCTATCGCCTGCTCCTGCGGCTCTGTCCGCGAGAGTTTCGCCGCAGCTACGGAGAGGAAGCGGCCGCGACGTTCGCCGAGGAGATCGCGCGCCTGCACGACGAGCGCGATCCAACGAAAGCATGGAGCTTCGCCCTCGCCGCCTACCTCGACATCGTCGTGACGGCGCTTCGCGAGCACGCCGCGATCGTCGGGCGCGACATTGCGTTCGCGCTGCGGCTGATGGCGAAATCGTGGCTCTCGTCGGCGATCGTCATTTCCACGCTCGCACTCGCGATCGGCATCGGCGCCACGGTCTTCAGTGCGATCGAGGCCGTGCTGCTCGCGCCGCTTCCGTACGACAATCCCTCGCAACTGGTCTTCATCTTCGATCGTCCCCACGACCAGCCGGCGCAGCACGGCTCCGAGACGAGCCTGCCAAACACGCTGGACTGGCCGAGCCTCGCGCAGTCGCTGGGCTCGGTCGGTTCGTATGCCAACTGGACGCCGACGCGCACCGGAGTCGCGCTGCCGCAGGCGATTCCCGGGCAAGTCGTTACCGGCGATTTTTTCGCAACGCTCGGCGTTCGCCCGCGCTTTGGGCGTCTCTTGGACGAATCCGATGCGCGGCCGGGCGCGCCGCGTACGATCGTGATCTCGGAATCGTATTGGCGCAGCGCGCTCGGCGCCTCTCCGAACGCTCTCGGAACGCGCCTCTCGCTCAACGACTTATCGTACCGCGTCGTCGGCGTCTTGCCGGGCGATTTCGTGATGCCGCGTACCTCGTCGCTGGGCGGTTACGGCAGCGACGTCTATCGGGCGCTTGCGAATAACGCCTCGCCTCGGGAGTCGCACTACCTGATCACGATCGCACGGCTGCGCCCCGGCGTCTCGGCGCAAGCGGCCGCGGTCGACATGGATCGGGTCGCCGCGCTGCTGCGCGCGCGCTATCCGGTCGCCAATGCAAATCTCGCGCAGCACGTGATCCCGATGAGCGAGCAGCTCTTCGGCCCGGCGCGCATGATGCTCGGCATCGCGCTTGCGGCCGTCGCCGGCATCGTGCTGATCGCATGCCTAAACGTCTCGAACATTCTGCTCGGGCGGATCGCCGACCGCGAACGCGAGCTTTCGATACGCTTCGCCGTGGGCGCCTCGCGCAGACGGCTGATCGGCCAGCTTTTCGTCGAGAGCACGGTGCTCGCGGCGGTCGGCGGCGCCGTCGGGCTCCTTCTCTGCGCGCTGTTCGTCCGCGTCGTGCCGGCATTCAACTTGAACCTGCCGCGCATCGTCGACGTGCACGTCAGCCCGCTCGTCGTGCTCTTTACGCTCGGGGTCACCTGCGCGTGCGCGATCGGGATCGGCACGCTGCCGGCGCTCACCCTGACGCGTCCGCGTTTCGCGGGTTCGGGCGGAAGGCTCACGCGTTCGGTTGCGGTGGTGCTCGAACTCGCGCTCGCGCTTGCGCTCGTCACGGGATCGGGCCTCCTCGTGCGCAGCTTCATCGCGCTCTCGGCGGTCGACGTCGGCTTCAACTACGACGGCGTCGTCGCAACCAACGAAGTGATGCTCCCGCTACGGCGCTATCCGGCGCCGGCGTCGCAGCTCGCGTTCGCCCACGAGCTGGTTGCACGGTTGCGGGCGTTGCCCGATCTGCAGTCGCCCGGGCTGATGGTCTCGACTCCGCTCTCGGGTGAAAACTACAATGCCGAAGATTATCGCATCACCGGGCGTCGAGTCGATCCTAAGCACAAACAGACCGTCGAGTATAATGCCGTGACGCCGGGCGCGCTGCACTCGCTGGGTCTCCACCTCTTGCAGGGCCGCCTGATCGACGACGGCGATACGGAGCGTTCCGCGCCCGTCGCGGTCGTCACCAAGGCGTTCGTGCATCAGAACTTTCCGAACGGTAATCCGATCGGGCAGCGTATCGTAATCGCGTACGGCGCGAACCCGCCGTGGGGACGCAAGATCGTAGGCGTCGTCGACGACTTCAAGATGGAGTCGTTGACGGAGGCACCGATGGCGCAGGTGATCGTTCCCTTCTATCAAGACGTGATGCCGATGTTCCAAGTCGTGGGACGCACGCGCGGTGACGCTACGCAAGTCTCGGCGGAGATCTCGCAGGCGATCGGCTCGGTCGATCGCGAGATTCCGGGACGGCGCGCCGGATCGTACGCGGCCTTCATCTCGCAACAGCGTTCGAGCGCGTCGACGGCGGCGTTGATGCTCGGCTTCATGGCGCTGATCGGACTGCTGCTCGCCGGCCTCGGAACCTACGGTGTCATTACCTATACCGTGGGACGGCGCGCTCGAGAGTTCGGGATTCGGCGCGCGCTCGGCGCGAAGGCGTGGACGATCGCCTCGAGCGTCTTCGTGCAGGTCGCGACCCTGTTGTTCGCCGGAACGCTGCTTGGATTCGTGCTCTCGGCGGCTGGGGCAACTGCCATCTCGACGCTCCTTTACCGCGTCTCGCCGTTCGATCCACCCACGTTCATCGCGGTCGCGGTAACGCTCGCGTTCACCGCCTTCGGCGCGGCGCTCGTGCCCGCGGTGCGCGCAATGAAGATCGATCCCGTCGCCGTTCTACGGCACGAATGAGCTACTCGTAACGCAGGGCCAGCGCCGGGTCGACGCGCGTCGCGCGCAGCGCCGGCAGCAGCGCGGCGGCGGCCGCGCAGCCGAGCAGCAGGGCGATCACGCT
>JBAQAW010000058.1:0-191483 GCA_049285915.1 Candidatus Cybelea sp.
GCTTTGCCGCGGTCGTCTATGGCGGGAGCATTCTATTCGCGCTGCTCATCATCGGGCTGTTCGTCGAACTCGTGCTCGGCTCGTGGCCGTCAATCGTCAGGTTCGGTCCTGGGTTCATCTATCACAGCGGCTGGGATCCGATCAACAGTAAGTTCGGCGCACTGCCGATGATCTACGGCACGGTCGTGACCTCATTGATCGCGATCGTGCTAGCCGCGTTCGTGGGCATCATGGGCGCAGTTTTCTTGGCCGACTTCGCGCCCCGATGGCTGGCGACGCCGCTTTCGTTTCTTATCGAGCTGCTCGCGGCGGTGCCTAGCGTCGTCTACGGCTTATGGGGCCTCTTCGTGCTCTCGCCGTTCGTGCGCACAGCGCTCGGACCGGCGCTGCAGAAAATACTCGGCTGGACGCCGATCTTTTCCGGAACGATCTACGGGGTCGGTCTGCTGACCGCCGGCATGATCCTTGCGTTGATGATCGTTCCGACGGTTACGGCGATTTCGCGCGACGTCATCGCTGCGATCCCGCGCGACCTGCGCGAGGCTTCGATGGCGCTCGGCACGACGAAGTGGGAGACCGCAATCCGCGTGGTGCTGCCGGCGGCGCGCGTCGGCATCTTCGGCGCGTGCGTGCTTGCGCTCGGGCGCGCGCTCGGCGAGACCATCGCGGTGACGATGGTGATCGGCAACCGGCCCGAGATTTCGGCCTCGCTCTTCGCACCGTCCTACACGCTGGCCAGCGTGATCGCCAACGAGTTCACCGAGGCCACGACCAGCATCTACGTCAGCGCGCTCATCGAACTCGGTTTGATCCTCTTTGCCGTCAGCATCGTCGTCAACGCGCTCGCGCGCTTGATGATCTGGAGCGTGCGTGGCTCAGAACGCGTTTAAGTATAAAGGACTGAGGCGCCGGCGCGTCGCGAGTTGGCTCGGCATCGCGCTCGCGTTCTGTTGCGCGGCGATCGCCGCGGCAGCCCTGCTGGTCATCCTCGGCTACGTCGTCGTGCAAGGCGTCGGTGCGATCAACTTCGATTTTTTCACGCAGCTGCCGCATCCGATCGGCGTGCCCGGCGGCGGCGTCGGTAACGGTATTCTCGGTACCTTCATCATCTTAGGCATCGCGACGCTGATGGCGGTGCCGATCGGATTGCTGACCGGAATCTATCTCTCGCTCTTTGGGCGGGGACCGATTCCTGAGGCGCTGCGCTTTCTCTCCGACGTGCTTTCGGGCGTCCCGAGCATCGCGATCGGCCTCTTCGCCTATGCGGTGCTCGTCGCACCGTTGAGGCACTTCTCAGGTTTCTCGGCCTCGTTTGCGTTCATGATGCTGATGCTGCCGCTGCTCGTGCGGACCTCCGAACAGGCGATTCGTTCGGTGCCGCAGTCGGTGCGCGAGGGCGCGCTGGCGCTGGGGATGTCGAACTTCCGCGCGACCGTGGGCATCGTGCTGCCGACCGCGCGGCCGGCGATCATCACCGCGCTGCTGCTGGCGATCGCGCGCGTGATCGGCGAGACGGCGCCGCTGCTCTTCACTGCGTTCGGGACGCAGTTCTGGGAGACGAACCCGGGCAATCCGATGGCCGTGCTCGCACTTCAGGTCTTCAACTATGCGATCTCTCCCTATGCGACTTGGCAGCAGCAGGCGTGGGGCGGTTCGCTGCTGCTGGTCGGCGCGGTCTTCGTGCTGAGCCTCGGCGCGCGCTTAATGCTGCGCCGTTCGATGAAAGGCCTCGAAGCGTGAGCGCCGTCGCCGCGCCCGCGGAGGACCTGCTCTCCATCGATCGGCTGAGCGCGTATTACGGCGACCGGAAAGCCGTCGGAGATCTCTCGTTATCCTTTCCCAACAACGCGATTACGGCATTGATCGGTCCGTCCGGGTGCGGGAAGACGACGCTGCTGCGGTGCCTCAATCGCATTCATGAAGTCAGCGCCGATGGGCGCGTCGAGGGACGCGTGTTGCTCGACGGCACCGACATCTACGACGGCAGCGTCGATCCGATGGCGATTCGGCGGCGAATCGGCATGGTATTTCAGCGTCCTAACCCGTTTCCGACGCTTTCGATCTTAGATAACACGCTCGCCTGTGCGGGCCGTCGCGGAATGCGGCGCGGCGAGAAGCTGGAGATCGCCGAACGCGCGTTGCGTTCGGCGGCGCTCTGGGACGAAGTGAAGGACAAGCTGAAGTCGAGCCCGCTGAGGCTCTCCGGTGGACAGCAACAGCGGATGTGCATCGCACGCGCGGTCGCCGCGCAGCCCGACGTTCTCTTGATGGACGAAGCGACGGCATCGCTCGATCCGATCGCGACGTCGGTGATCGAAGAACTGATGGCCAAGCTCTCCGACTCGTTTACGATCGTTGCGGTTACTCACAACATGCAGCAGGCCGCGCGCGTCTCCGACGTTACCGCGTTCATATTGGCCGACGAGAGCGGGACGGGCCGGCTCATCGAAGTCGACGAAACGAGCAAACTCTTCACCAAGCCGAGCAATCCGAAGACCGAAGATTACATCACCGGCCGCTTCGGCTAAGAGCGCCGTCCGAGCCGATCTAAAAGGCTTAACGCAAAGCGTCCGGGAACCTCACGCATCCCCATTTTACCCCAAGGAGGAAACCTGTTGCGTAATAACGCTTTGCTATTTCAGCGTGCGGCGGCGATATCCATATTTGGCGTCCTCGCCGCAGGCTGCTCGAGCGCCGGCATGCCGAGCGCAAGCTCAACGAGCGATTATCGCTCGATTGCGAACGGTCACGGCATACGCTCGCTTCGACCCCAGACAAAAGGGAGCGGTTGGATGTCTCCCGATGCCGGGAAGGGCAAGGGTCTGATCTACTGGGGCAATTACGATACCAATACGATCACGATCTACTCGGCCAAAGGCGTCAACGGCAAGGAAGAAGGCCAAATCACGACGGGGCTTTCGAACCCCGAGCGTCTCTTCGTCGACGCAAAAGGCAGCGTCTATGCTACGAACATCGGCAACAATACGATCACCGCGTATAAGCCGGGGCAGACGACGCCGTTCTTAACGATCAGCAACGGCGTGAACTCGCCGACCGGCCTCACCGTGGACGCGGCCGGCACGGTTTACTGCGCCAACGTCGGCAACGACACGATCACGGTCTATCCAAAAGGAGAGACGTCTCCTTCGCTGACGATCCCGGCAACGAGCCCCGAGTACCTTGCGACGGATTCGCAAGATAATCTCTACGCCTCCGAGGGACCCGGCATAATCCAATATGCTCCCGGGTCAACGACCGGGACGAATCTGGGCCTCCCTTCGTATCCGGGTGCGGTCGAAGTCGATAAAAAAGGCAATCTGATCGTGCTCTACGGTGCGGAAATCGAATACTTCCCGAAGGGCACGACTCAGCCGTCGAAAGAGATCCCCGTTACGGCCGGCAATCCGTTCGCGCTCTCGCTCAGCGGCCGCGAACACGCGCTATACGTAAGCGTAGAGGCCGGCACGCCGTTCGTCGTGCAAAAGGTCGCCTATCCGAACGGTACGTCATTGAGCAACAAACTCTCGACCAACGCGGGGCTTTGGCCGCTCGCGGTGAGTCCCGACGCCGCCTTAGGCAAATAGGAGAGCCCTGGCCGTCGGGTGTGGGCGGCGACCGAAAAAATAACCAGGGTCGCATGATTCCCTGCAGAGATGGGGAAATAAATGACCTGGGTCCCTGAGAAGGGGCAAGAGCGGAGCGGCTCGTGTTTCTGGAAGGTGCGCGACCTCGGACTTTTTCGCGGCAGCGGCGCTACTGACAGGATGCGGGGGTGGGCAAGCGCCGCTCGTGGCCGGGGCGCCGATTTGCCGGAGCCCCGGCCCTCTTTTACGGGCGAAAGAGTGGTAATTCCACGCATCGACGCCTGAGCCAAACGAAGGCATTCTTCGAGCAGACCTTTCTGCTTGAAGGAGCATTCGTATGGAACGCGGCCTGAACCTGACGCCGGGCGGGGAGCCCGTCACGAGCCTCAATGGGACGCTCTACGGGACGACGGGCAATTCCGCCAAAAGCGGCTACGGCACCGTGTACGCCGTGCCGCAGTAGCATTAGCCTTCATCGGTCTGCGATCGCGCGAGCAGTTGCCCGAGCTGCAAACGCGATCGCAGCTTCAACTTTCTCAGCGCCGAAGAGACGTGTTTTTCGGCGGTACGAGGGCTGATGTGCAAGATCTGTGAGATATCTTCGTTCGAATGGCCGTTTGCTACCAGTCGCGCAGCCTCGAGCTCGCGCGACGATAGCGACGATACCAGCGAAGCCGCGGCACCGGACGTCTCGATTTCTAAGCGCTGCAAATCGTGTCGCGATCCCAACGATCGATAGGTCTCCAGCGATCGCCGCCGCTCGCCGCCCAACTCGTAGGCGCGCGCTGCCAGCCACGGCCACCCGATCGCATCGAACTCTTGGGCGGCTCGAAGCGCGGCAGCGACGGTTTGCGCGGCGACGAAGCCGCGCTGTGCGGCGAAGGCGTCAAAAAGGTCCAAGGCCGCTTTGTTAACTCGGTCCGCCGGGCGCGCGGCCGCAACGACCAGCTGCTCGCGCATCGTAAGGGCGTCCGCGCGGCGGCCAAACTGGGCGGCAGCCAGATAGGCAAACAAGAACCGATGCGGCCCCGGCAAGGCCCGGGCGATCCGTTCGATCCAGGCGGCGGCGGCGTCGTGCTCGCCGCGAATTCCAAGCGTCCACGAGTAAGGGCCGCCGAGAAGGCCGATCGCTACCTTCATCCCGCGTTCGATACCGTAACGCAGAAACGATTCGGTGTCGTCGCGGCGCAGACGCGCTTCGTCGCCCGAACAGATTCCCAGCGCGAAGTTGGCGCTCTTGACGTGCACGAGGATCGGGTAACTCTGCACCGTGACGTTGTCGACTTCGCGAAGCAGCGTCCCGGCAGTGGCGAAATCGCCGCGAAGGGTGTGCTCGAAGGCCGATGCTGCGGCGCGCATCGTCGTTTGCACCGATTGTGGCTCGCGCTTGGGCGGAGTCGCGGCGCGAAAGTGCTCGCGCGCGGCCGGTACGTCGCCGAGGCCGACGGCGTCGAGACCAATCTGGCAGTGCAGATGGCGAACCCAAGAGCCGCCGTCGTCAAGCTGGGCGGCCGCATCGAGCGCGCGCGCGCTGAAGCGGCGCCACATCTCAAGGTCACCACGCATCGCCGCAACGCGGAACCAATTCCACGATGCATGCATCGCTACGCGCGGATCGAGCATCGGCTCCGCAATCTCGTTGAGAAACTTCGCCGCCGAGTTATCGTCGAGTGCCGCAATGCAATGGAAGGCGAGCCTAGCACGAAATAAATCCAGCTTCTCGGGCGCCAGCGTTTCACTGAGCGTCGCGATCGCTTCCTGGCAGAGCGTCGTGGCCGCAAGCGCGTCGCCGCAGTTGTAGAGCTGCGCGACTAAGGCCGACGCATTCTCGGCGAAACCCTCGTGGTCGCCCTCTCTCCAGTAGAGGTCGCCGGCTCGCCGGAGCCGCTCGATGCCGGCATCCAGGTCGTTGATCGCGCCAAAGGCAACCCCGAGCTTATGCTCCAGTACCGCGGAGTCTGCGCGCACGGCAAGCGCGCGACCGTAGTAAAGAATCGCGTCGGCAAACGCGCCGATGGCGAAAGCGTTGTCGCCGGCCATCTCCTCATAGGCCGCCGCCCGCTGAAAATCGCCGGCTCCTTTCCAATGGTGAGCGAGTTCGATGCTAAACGCCTTCGGATTGGCCCGCGCCTCTAGTTCCGCGGCGATCGCTTCGTGCAGCGGGCGCACGCGCTCCGCCAGCAGCTCGCGGTAAAACACGGTCTGCGTGAGCCCGTGGCGGAAGGCGACGTCGCCGGGCGACGTCGACTCGTCGGAGAGCAGGCCGAGCGCCCGCGCTTGCTCTAGCGCACGCAGGACGACTTCTCGTTCGCCGCAGGAGAGCGCAACGAGCTGATTTATGGCAAACCGCTCGCCGAGCACGGCTGCGAGTGAGATGACGTCGCGGACGTCGCCCTGCAGCCGGGCCGCCCGCGCGAGAACGGCCGCGCGAATGGAGAGAGGCAGGTCCCTAGCATTATTCGCACCGCCCATATCTTGCGCGCTTTTGGTGAGTTCTTCGGCGAAAAAAGCGTTGCCCTGGCTTCGCTTAACGATCTCGGAGATCGTCACCGTCGAGAGCGGTCGCGATCGATCGGCCACCTCGCCGATGAGTTCGCGAATCGCCCCTTCGTCGAGGGGCGGCAGCGACATCCCCGAAACGGCGCGCTTCGAAAGCAGTGCCGAAAACTCCGAAAGGTGAGGATGTCGCGATCCTACTTCCTCCGATCGATAGGTTGCGAGGAGAAGAATGCGCCGCCGTTCGAGCTGGTCCGCGAAATAACCCAGGAACGCCAGCGTCGAGCGGTCGGCCCAGTGAACGTCCTCGATCGTCAGGACCACGGCGCCGCGAAGGGCGCAGCGGGCAAAGGCGGCGTCGATCGAGTCGAAAAGCGAACCCTCGGGTATCCAGCTGGTCTTCGTTTCGAAATCGCGCTCGAACGCTAGCCGCTCGACGAGTGCGCGCGTCGCCGGGTCGGCAGCGGCGTTGCCCCTCCCCGCGAGCTGCCGGAGCAGATCGCGCAGCGGTGCAAGCGGAGTCTGCACGAACTCCACGCAGCGCGCAGAAGCCAGCATCGTGCGACCGCTCGCAATATGCGCCGCGAAACGCCGGAGCAGTTCCGACTTGCCAATGCCCGCGTCGCCGCCGATCAATACGATGCCGCCGCGGCCCTCGGCCGCACGACGGCGATGCGCGGCAAGCTGCTCAAGCTCGCCTCGGCGGCCGATCAGTACATGACGAAATTCGGCGCCTGATACCTTGACGCTCATCTCTTTCCAAACGGCCTATTCGACCGAACCGTGGACCGACGCCTACGGCGCCCGGAGGGCGGGACGACCTTTCGCGTGAAAGCGAACTCTCCGATAAGGAGCAAGATTACGTGAGACGTCTCTTTCCAGCGACGGGGCTTGCCGTCGCCGCTCTGATCGTGGGCGGTTGCGCCGTCCCCTCAGGCCCCGCGGGGCTGCCTCCGGTGAGCGCGGGGCGCGAGGCCGGGCCGGCCCTGCCGAATGCCAAGGCAGGCGCGTTGCTGTACGTTTCCGATACCGAGACGAGCAACGTGTACGTCTATACGTATCCCGGCGGCGTGCTCAAACAGACGCTGGGCGGATTCATCGATCCGGGCGGCGAGTGCGTCGACGCAAAAGGGAACGTGTTCGTCACCAATACCGGCGGTTTGGATATCGTCGAGTACGCCCATGGCGCTTCGACCCCGGCGGCGACGCTCAACGACCCGGGATACTTTCCGTTCGGGTGTTCGGTCGACCCGACGACGGGGAATCTCGCGGTCACGAACTTTTCGACCGCCAGCGGCAGCGGTTCGGGGAACGTGGTTATCTACGAACGCGCAAAGGGCAAGCCGAAGAAACGCTACGGTGACGCAGCGATCGGCGGCATGCTGCTCTGCGGATACGACGACAAGGGCAACCTATTCGTCGACGGCTTGACGCAGGCGAGCACGACCGGTTTCGCCGAGCTGCCCAAGGGCGGCAAGAAGCTTGTCGACATCACGCTCGACCAAAACATCGTCGCCGCGGGCGGCGTGCAGTGGGACGGCAAGTACGTTGCCGTCGGCGACGAGGCATCCGACACGATCTACCGCTTCTCGATCAGCGGGAAGAAGGGGACGACTGCGGGCACCGCGGCTTTGAGCGGCGGGAGCGCGGTCGTGCAGTTTTGGATTGACGGCTCGAAGATCGTCGGGCCGAACTCCGGCCTGGGAACCGTCGGGATTTGGAAGTACCCCGCCGGCGGCGCGCCGACCAAAACGATCGGCGGACTCTACGTTCCGTTGGGGACGGTCGTAAGCAGAGCAAAAGGAGGCCAACGTGTTTGAGGGCAGAGTAGCTTTGGTAACCGGCGGAGCGCGAGGCATCGGTGCGGCGATCACCGAGATGCTGGCGACCAGCGGCGCCGCGGTCGCCGCGGGCTATAGCCGCGATCGAGAGGGCGCCGAGAAGTTTCGGAATCAGATGCGAGAGAAGGGCGCCAAAGTATCGGTGCATCAGGGACGCGTCGATTCGGCCGATGACGTCAACCGCGTCATTAAAGAAGTCATGGACGAGCACGGGCGGATCGACTACCTCGTCAACAACGCCGGCATCACCGTAGACAAGACGGTGCGCAAGATGAGCGTCGACGATTGGCGCCAGGTGCTCGACGTCAATCTCTCCGGGGCGTTTCAGATGACCAAAGGCGTGCTCGAGCACATGATCGAGCGCGGCTCTGGACGGATCGTCAACATCAGCTCGGTCATCGGCGAGACCGGCAACGTCGGACAAGCCAACTACGCGGCCTCGAAAGCGGGCCTGTTCGGCTTCACGAAGAGCTTGGCGCTCGAGATGGCGCAGCGCGGCATCACGGTCAACTGCGTCGCGCCGGGCTTCATCGGCACGGAGATGGTGGCGGCGATTCCCGAAGCCGCGCTCGCAAAAGTACTCGAGAAGATTCCACAGCGGCGCTTGGGGCGCCCCGAAGAGGTGGCGCGCGTCGTGAGATTCCTGTTGGAAGACGAGTCGAGCTACATCACCGGCGCCGTGTACTCGATCAATGGCGGATTGGACATGTAAGAAAGGAGACGCGACTGAATGCGGGTTGCAGTCATTGCCACGATCTTCGTTGCGCTTGCCGGATGCGGCGCTCAAGAGGCAGCCCCTAATAATGCGGCGGTGCCGGCAGCGGGTGCTGCCGGCGCGCGCGGTCCGCACGCGCGAACGTGGATGCGTGCAAAGGCGAAATCTGCAGATCTCATCTACACTTCGGACTTCGAGGGGAACGTCTACGTTTATACGCTCCCGGCGTTGACGTTCGTTGGAGAGCTGGCGGCGCTCGGTGCAAATACCGTTAACCTCTGCAGCGATGCGAAGGGGCACGTCTTCGTTCCGGTGCAAAACGGCGGCAGCGGCGAGGTACTCGAGTTCGAGCACGGGGGAACGACGCCGATCGCTTCGATCTCCGATACGTATGAGCCGCTGTCGTGCGCAGTCGACCCGTCCAGCGGAGACCTCGCGTTGGCAAACGAGGAGCCAGGTTACGCCGCGGACATCGCGATCTACCACGGCTTGAAGGAAACGCCGAAGTTTTTTCGCGACTCGGATATTGCCGGGTACTGAGAGTATATGACGATTGCGCGGATGCCGTTCCGGCAGGGAACGGCGCGCATCTATCGTCTGCAGACGACGGGATCTTCCGCAACGGTCGTGGGGACGACGAAACTTTCGAGCCCCACCAAGCGTTTCGACGGACAGACGGCGATCGCTGGAGAGATGGTCGTTCAGCCCTATTCTCGACGGACCGATCGACTCGGCATGTGGCCGTATCCTCAGGGCAAGGCGATGAGCGCATCCGTCGACGTCGGCGCGTACATCAACGGGGTTACGGTCAGCTTCGCCAAACACGATCGGCGCAGTAGGATTCATACGCCGGTCGCCGGAGGCCAAGCGCAGCCCACGCATCCGGCCACTAAAGGCGGCGGCGAGGCAGAGCGCGAGCGCACTCGGCCGTCCGGTGATCGAGCCTAATCGTTGTATCAGCGAGAGATGAAAAAAGCGTAAAGATAAGAACGTAGCTAGCGGGAGGGTGTGGGTTATGCGTTCGAGATTACTCGGTCTTTTTGCGGTCGCTCTGCTTGCGGGGTGCGCCGCTCCCTTCGACGCGCCGCCGGTCGCGGGTAGCGCAATCGAATCGAGCGGTGCAGCGCCGAGGGTTTTCGCGACGCCGCTGCGGATGGCAGCGCCCCACGGGCCGCGAGCCAAGGGGTGGATGGCGCCCGAGGTCCGGTACGGCGAGTCGCTGATCTACCTCGCCGGCGGCGGCGGAGTGAGCGTCTATCGCGAGCGGGGGCACAATCCGCCGCAGGTGGGCAGCATCGTCGATGGCGTTGACGGCGCGTGGGGCTTATGCGTCGACCGCGAAGGAAAGCTCTACGTCGCCAATCGCAGTGCGAACACCGTTACCGTCTATCCGTACGGTTCGGTCACGCCGGTGGCAACCTATTCGAGTAGCCTTAACGGCCCGATGTATCCGATCGTGGATCACGAGGGCAATCTCTTCGTTACGAATTCGGGCGACAGTCGCGTGGTCGAGTACCTCGCACATCAGGTGACGCCGCACGCCATACTTCATCCGCCCGGAACGGAATCGGACGGCGTGGCTTTCGATGCGGCCGGCAACTTGTACGTGACCTACCGCGATGGCCTCTACGCCGGCGGAATCGTGCGCTACGCGCCGGGGGCGACGAAGGGCGAGATTCTGCCGATCTCGCTCATACAGCCGCAGGGGCTCGTGATCTCGCACGCAGGGCAGATGCTCGCCGTGCAGACCGGCTACGCCGACGGCCTGTACATCTTTCCGCCGGGTCTTCCCAAGCACGGCCAGGAGTTCGGCCCTCCGCACGAGCTCAAGGTGTTTGCAACGCCGACGGAACTCGTTCTCAACACGGCCGAGCACAGGATCTTTCTCTCGACCTACGAGCCTATCTACGACACGCGCTACCCGTTGAAGAACGGCGATGGCGCGCTGTACCGGCTGCTCCACCGCAAGCTCACCTTTCGCTACTCAGGCGTCGAGGGGATGGCGCTGAGCAACGCACAGCGCTTCTAGCGTCTAATACTTCGCGACGAGCCGCTGCGCGTACCATTGCGGCCACGGCTCGGAGCGATTCTGGCTGGCGTATTGCTCGTCGAACTCCACGAGGTCGCGGGTAAGGTGGCTGCGCACGGGGCGGTGTCCGAGAAGCGCCGGCAGCTCCGAGTGAGCCAACAGCCAATCGGAATAGAACGTTGCCCAGTCGTCGTCGTTTCCGTCCGTGTCGGCGAAGACCATGTGATGCACGTCACCGACTTGCGTCAGCAATGCGGCGATCTTCGTGGTTGCGTCGTCGTTCATGGGCTCGTGCTTCGACAAGCTCAGCGCGACACCGGGCATAGCCGCTTTCAAAGCAACGTCGGCAAGCAGGAGGGGAACCGCATGTAAGTTGGGTAAATCTAGCGCGTGGATAGTTTATCTCTCAGCGGACGGGTCGGCATCGTGACCGGCGGAGCGCGCGGCATCGGCGGCGCGATCAGCACACTGCTCGCGACCGACGGTGCAACCGTCGCCGTGCTTGGGTTGCCGGAGGATCGTGACCGGGCTCACTCTCTTGCCGCCCGGCTCAACGGCGCGGCTTCGCGCATTCATTTTTATCAGGGCGACGTCAGCGCCTACGATCAATGTCACGAGGCAGTCGAGTCGGTGCTGCGCGAGCACGGCCGTATCGATTTCCTAGTCAACAACGCGGGCATAACCCGCGACCACACGGTCCGGAAGATGACCGTCGAAGAGTGGGAAGCGGTCCTGCAGGTCAATCTCTCGGGGCCTTTTTTTATGATCAAAGCCGTCTTGGACACGATGCTCGAGCAGGGCTTCGGGCGGATCGTCAACGTCAGCTCTGTGGTAGGCGAGGCCGGCAACTTCGGGCAGGCGAACTACGCGGCGGCTAAAGCCGGGCTCATCGGCCTGACCAAGACCGTCGCGCTGGAAGTCGCCAAGCGCGGCATCACGGTCAACGCCGTCGCGCCGGGCTTCATCGAGACGGATATGACCAAGGCGATGCCGGCCGAAGCGATCGAAAACGCGATCGCGCAGACGCCCGTTCGCCAGCTAGGCCAGCCGGAAGAGGTCGCGCGGCTGGTACGCTTCCTTTTAGACGAGAAGGCGGGCTATATCACCGGAGCGGTCTACAACATCAACGGCGGCTGGTACATGTGATCCTTCGACAAGCTCAGGATGACAAACGACAAGCTCAGGATGACAAAGATGCAAGATGAAAAGATAGCGCCCGAAGAGCTGAAATACGGCATCGACATCACCGGGCTCGACCCGGCATCGCTCAGCGACGCGGTACGCGCCGTCGTCGCCGACGTGATGATGGATCCCGTCCGGATGAGCACGTGGCTGACCGGCTTCGTGCTCGCCGAGCAAAACGTCGGACTCAACATGCTGCGCCGGCTCGGCGGCGAGAGCCCGGACGGTTCGCCGTTCCCGGGCGACAAGCGCTTTGCCGAAGCCGAGTGGCGGGAGAACCCGATGCTTGCCGGCGTCCTGGAGGATTATAAAGCACGCACCGACGCCGCGATGTCGTTGATCGATTCGGCGCGTCTGCCGGAAGCGACGCGGCGCAAGGCGCGTTTTGCGATGCAACTGATGAACGACGCCTACGCGCCGAGCAACATTCCTTGGCTCAATCCCGGCGTCGTCAAAGAGGCGACCGAGACGCAGGGCCAGAGCCTGGTTCGCGGGATGGAAAACTTCCTCGACGATCTCGCCAACAACAACGGCTACCCGCGGCAGGTCGACCGTTCGGGCTTCGAGCTCGGGCGCAATCTTGCGGCGACGCCGGGACGCGTGGTCATGCGCAACGAGCTGATCGAGCTGATCGCGTACGATCCGCAGACACCGCGGGTCCACGAGCTGCCGCTGCTTTGCAGTCCGCCGTGGATCAACAAGTATTACATCATGGATCTGGCGCCGGGGCGTTCGTTCGTGGAGTGGGCCGTCAAGCACGGCCATCAGACCTTCATGATCTCCTACCGCAACCCCGACGTGAAGCTTTCGCACCTCACGATGGACGACTATCTGCGCGACGGCGTCCTCGCGGCGCTCGACGCAGTGCAAGAGATTACCGGCGCGCCGAAGGTCAACGTTGCGGCACTCTGCCTCGGTGGTACGCTCGCGATGATCATGCTCGCGTATCTCGCGGCGCACGACCAGGGCGATCGGGTGGCGTCGACGACGCTGACGAACACGCTCGTCGACTTCGGCAGCCCGGGCGACCTCGGCATCTTTACCGATGAAGACACGATCTCGCGGCTCGAGAAGAAGATGCACGAGCGCGGCTACCTCGAGTCGGCCGAGATGGCGCGTACTTTTGACTGGATGCGCTCCAGCGACCTGATCTGGAGCTACGTCATCAATAACTGGTTCAAAGGGAAGAAGCCGCCGGCGTTCGACATTCTCTCCTGGAATAACGACTCCACGCGCATGCCGGTCGCGATGCACTCGCAGTACCTGCGCGCGTGCTACCTGCACAACTCGATCGTGAAGCCGAACGCCTTCGTCATCGGCGACACGCCCATCGACTTGGGGAAGGTTACGACGCCGCTATACGTCCTCGGCGCGGAGAACGATCACATCGCGCCGTGGCGGGCGACGTATCAGACGACGCAGTGCGTCTCCGGGCCATCGAAGTACGTGCTGACCAACTCCGGGCATATTGCCGGAATCGTCAATCCGCCGGGCGGCAAAAAGACGTGGCACTACACCAAGCCGCAGGCATTACGCGGCGAGAGCGCCGACGCGTGGCTCGAGACCGCCGATCGGCACAACGGCTCGTGGTGGGAGGATTGGGCACCATGGGCCGAGGCGCACGGCGGAACGATGCGCGAGCCCTATTCGTTACCTGACGGTGAACGGGCTCCCGGTCTGTACGTTCTCAACGAAGAGGGGCCACCGTTTACTCCAAAGGTAAAGGCACATTCATGACCGACGACGACAAAACCGCCGCCAGCGGCGCCTGGCGCAGCCTCGGGGACTTCATCCGCGGCCAGCGGGAGCTGGCCAACCTCTCGATGCGCCAACTCGCGGAGATCGCCAAGATCTCCAACCCCTACTTGAGCCAGGTCGAGCGAGGCCTCTATAAGCCCTCGGCCGAGGTGCTCAAGAGCATCGCCAACGCGCTGCAGATCTCGGCGGAGACGATGTATTCGCAGGCCGGCCTGCTCGACAGCTCGACGACCCGGGAGAATAGCCACCACGGGGTCGAGCATGCGATAAAGATCGACCCCAGGCTGAGCGTCGATCAGAAGGAAGCCCTGATGCGGATCTATCGCAGTTTTGTCGGCGGGGGCTAGTTGACAAACACAGCATCTGCTTGGTATACTTAGCACACCTCGACAAAAGCTAAGGAGATACAAGCAACCACATGGCCGTCAACGTCAAAGAGTACATGACCAAGTTTCAGGAAGAGGGTCTCGACGCGATCAAGCAGTCGCAAGAGGCCAGCCTCAAGGCGATCCGCTCCTTCGGTGAGTTCACCAAAGAGTTCAGCGAGAAGCCGGGCACGATTCCGACCTTCGAGAACCTGCCGAGCCCGACCCAGTGGGTGGAGATGTCGTTCGGCTTCGCCAGCCAGCTGCTCGAGATTCGCAAGAACTACACGATGAAGATCGCCGAGATGATCGCCGAGACGCAGAAGAATGCTCAGGCGAACGTCAACGCCGCGACCTCGGCTCCGATGCCGAACTCGGCTCCGATGCCGAACTCGGCCACGCCGATCAACAAGCAGCCCATCAAGTAAAAAAGTAAAGTCGTTCTGGGGGTCCCTTCGCCGCCCGGCTTCATGCCGGGCGGTCTTTCTTTTTCATCGTGGAAGGCAGGCGTATGAACGAAGCTTCAACGATCGCGATCGGTAGCGAACTGCGCGTCAAGCGTTTGGGCTTTGGCGGCATGCGCTTGTGCGGGCCGGGCGTCTGGGGGCGGCCGAAGGACGGCGAAAACGCGACGCGCGTGTTGCGGCGCGCGCTCGAAATCGGCGTCGAGTTCATCGACACCGCCGATGCGTACGGCCCGGGAGTCAACGAAGAGCAGATCGCCGAAGCGCTGGCGCCGTATTCGGACGACGTGACGATCGCGACCAAGGGCGGCTGCACCCGCGACGGCCCGGGCGTGTGGGGACGCGACGGAAGCCGAGCGCATCTGCGCGAGGCCTGCGAGGCGAGCCTGCGCCGGCTGCGCGTCGATCGTATCGATCTCTATCAGCTGCACGCGGTCGATCCGCGCGTTCCGTTGGAGGAACAGATCGGTACGCTGCGCGAGCTGCGTGACGAAGGAAAGATCCGTTGCGTCGGGCTTTCGAACGTCGACCTCGATCAGCTTCAGCGGGCGGAGCAGATCGTCGAAATCACCTCGGTGCAGAACAGTTACAACGTCAGCGATCGAGAGAGCGAAACGATACTCGCATATTGCGAGGCCAACGGCCTCGTTTTTATCCCGTACTTTCCGCTGGATGGCGGCGACTTGGTGGCGCGCGGCGCGCTGGAAGAGATCGCGAAAGCGCACGGCTCCTCGATCTGGCAGGTGGGCCTCGCGTGGTTGTTGCAGCACTCTCCGGCGACGCTGCCGATTCCGGGCACGTCGTCGGGGGAGCACCTGGAGGAGAACGTCGCGGCGACATCGCTCACTTTAAGCGATGCCGAGTACGAGCGTTTGTGCGCGTTCGGCGCGGAAGATTCAGAGTTTTAGGGCGATCATCGAGGTGTCTCGCTGCAGGCCGAAGAGCGCGAGAACTTCGCGGATTTGCCGGGCTGAGAGTTCGGCCTGAAGCTCTGCGTAGCGAAACGTCGTCACGCCGCGCTCGTTAAAGCGCAGGCTGGCGAGAAATCGTTCTCTCGCATCGGGCGTGAGGTAGCGCAGCGGCGAGGCGTTCTTTGGGGTGAGGCGCAGGTAGGTATTCAATTGCGTTTGCGAGCGAATAACATCCGCGGATGGAATTTCCGGCCCTGCGGGCTGCACGGCGCGTTGCGCCGGCCGCAAGGCGTGCTGCGGGTGTGAGCACGCCGCCAGCGCGAGCGCGCCGGCGGCCAACGATTGAATGAGTTTGGTCATCAATTTAGCTCCTTGAGCCGTGCTTCGAGTGCGCTCATGCTTCGACAGGCTCAGCATGACGCACTACTGGTCCTTCGATTGCGTTCGCTCCCCTCAGGATGACAGGGGGGGAACGCCGCCGAAAACGTTGGGCAACGAGCAGATCGTAGAAGAGGGGCTTTTCTTTGAAGAGATCGGCTGGCCGCTTGGCCTTTTGTGCGCTTACTTTTATCGCCGTGACAGCGTGCGGCGGAGCGACGAACGGCGGCAATGCGCTGCCGCAGAACGCGAACATTCCGATCGGAGGCTCCGGTACTTCGCCGATTCAGCACATCGTCGTGATCGTGCAAGAGAACCGTAGTTTCAACGATCTCTTCGCGCAGTTTCCCGGCGCGACCGGAACGATCACCGGTAAAGAGAAGATCGGGAAGGGCAAGAACGCCAAGGTTAAATCGATCGCCTTGACACAAGTGCCGCTCGAGGACAAGCAGAACCTCAACCACCTCTACAAGTCCTACAAGATCGCCTATGACGACGGCAAGATGGACGCCTTCAATCAGATCATCTTCGAGGCGAACGGCCTGATGGAAGGCAGCAAGCCGTATCAGTATGTGAGGCAGTCCGACATCGCGCCGTACTGGGATTTGGCGTCGCAGTACGCGCTGGCGAACAATATGTTCCAGACGCAAGGCAGCGGCAGCTTTACCGCCCACCAGGACCTGATTCGCGGCGGAACCGTGATCGATACGCAGGGCGACAGCTTGATCGACGATCCGGATAACTCGAAGGCGTGGGGATGCGATTCCCCGATGGGCACGGTGACGTCGCTGATCAACGGCACGAAGTTCAAACGGAATCTTGGGCCGTTCCCGTGCACGAAGAGCTTCCAGGCCTCGGGAACGGACTACCTGACGCTGCGCGACCTTCTCGACACCAAAAGCGTATCGTGGAAATACTACGTGCCGCAGCTGGCGTACTATCAGCCGGGTGCCATTTGGAATGCATTCGACGTGATCTCACCGGTGCGGTACGGTTCGGAATGGGGAACGAACGTTGACTGGCCGGAGAAGAACGTGCTCAAAGATATTCCGAATGGGCACCTGCCGGCCGTCGCGTGGGTGATTCCCGACGAGTCGAACTCCGATCACCCGGGTTACGCCAACGACACCGGGCCATCGTGGGTCTCGAGCGTCGTCAACGCCGTCGGCGAGAGCGCGTACTGGGACTCGACCGTGGTCGTCGTACTTTGGGACGATTGGGGTGGCTTCTACGATCCGGTCGCGCCGCCCAAGCACGACAAACAGGGCGGCCCGGGCTTTCGCGTGCCGGCGATCGTGATCTCGCCGTACGCTATTTCTGGTGACATCTCGCAGACGGTCTACGGTTTCGGCAGCGTCGTGCGTTTCATCGAGGATACGTTCAACCTCGGGCGTCTGGGAACGACCGATGCGACCTCGAACAGCATTTCAGACATGTTAAACTACAATCAGAAACCGCGCGCGTTCAGGCCGATCGGCTCCAAGTATTCGCGCGAGTACTTCCTTCATCAGAAGCCCTCGGGGCTGCCGGTCGACACGCAATAGCGGCGCGTTCGCGCGCGGCAAAAGCTCGTTTGTCGTGGGAGCGAGCGTACGCGCCGACGATGGTTGAGCCCCGGGACGGCGAATAGCTCATCTCCAAAAGGCCACGCAGGAAAGGAGCATTCCAGTGAAGCCAAGTGCAGCAACCCTTTGGGGATGTGCCGTGGTCGCCTTCAGCCTTGCATCATGCAGCGGCGGTTCGACGACCAATTCGATTCCAGCAAGCTCGATTGCATCGAGTCCGAACCGTTCTCACTCGGTCGCAACTCACGATTCAGGATCGTTTACGCCGATCCAGCACATCGTCGTCATCGTGCAAGAGAACCGGACGATGAATAATCTCTTCGCGACGTTCCCCGGCGTGACGGGCACGACGACCGGGAAGCGTCTCGTTAACGTCAGCGGGAAGCAAACGCTCAGAAACATCAAACTCAAAGAGACCAATCTTTTCGTAAAATCGAACCTCAATCACGAATATTCCGGCTTTATTACGGGTTGGGATAATGGCAAGATGGACAACTTCAACAACATCAAGCGCACGTCGGGAGTGCATCTTGAAGAGGCCGCGCCGTACCAATACGTCAACCCGTCGGCGATCGCGCCGTATTGGGATCTCGCGCGCGAGTGGGGGCTCGCCAATGCGATGTTCACCACGCAGGGCAGCGCGAGCTTCACCGCGCACCAAGCGCTGATTCGCGGCGGCACGATGATTGATGCGAACGATAGCCTCATCGATAACCTGCGGTATACGAACGACGCATGGGGCTGCGACTCGCCCTCGGGATCGAAGACCTCGCTGATCACGACGCAACTCGCGGTGAAGAAGGGGAAGGGTCCGTTCCCGTGCACGTCCGATTTCCCGGGCTCGGGTTCGAACTATCCGACGCTGCGCGATCTCATGGACGGCGCCGGCGTATCGTGGAAGTACTACGCGCCGCAGATCGGCACGGCGGGAGGCATCTGGAGCGCGTTCGACGTGATCTCTTCGGTCCGGTTCGGCTCGGAGTGGGGCACGAACGTCTCGTGGCCCGAGACGAACATCCTCAACGACATCGATAACGGCCAGCTTCCGGCGATGTCGTGGGTGATTCCCAACGCTCAAAACTCCGATCATCCCGGCGAGGGCTCCGATACCGGACCGTCGTGGGTGGCCAGCGTCGTCAACGCGGTCGGCGAGAGCCAATATTGGTCCTCGACGGCGATCATCATCACCTGGGACGATTGGGGCGGATTCTACGACCCGGTTCCCCCGCCGCCGCGCGACAATCAAGGCGGTCCCGGGTTCCGCGTACCGATGATCCTGGTCTCGCCGTACGCGCGCGAAACGTCGGCGAGCCAGCCGGGCTATATCTCGCAGACCACCTATGAGTTCGGCAGCATCGTGCGCTTCGTCGAAGACACGTTCAACCTCGGGCGTCTGGGCACGACCGACGGCACGACGAACAGCATCGACGACATGTTCGACTTCTATCAGTATCCACGCCAGTTTCAGACCGTCGGCTCAAAGTATTCGCGCGAGTACTTCGTGCATCAGAAGCCGTCGCGAATGCCGGTCGACGATATCTAAAGCGGCTACGCTTCGGAGTTACCTGGCGGCAGCGAGGGAGCTTATCGCTGCCGCCATTGGGTATTGCAGGCCGCTCACCGCCCGTTGCGAGGCGCCGCCGGCGGGATAGAGGTAAAGGTTGCCGTCGCCGGTGCAGATGTCCGGTGCGAAGACCTTGCCGTTGAGGATGGCAAACTGCCCGACGTCGCAGCTTCCGTCTAGCGGCGTCGTTCCCACGATCGTCGCGGAAGATCCTGAGACCGAGATTTGGTCGATCACCGAAGATTGCTGGTCGCCGACGGCGATTGCGGTACCGTCCCATTCGATTCCGCCCGGGAAGCTGACTCCGCCGAGTGCGATCGTTTGCAGGTTTTGGCCTCCGGCGGGGAGTTCGGCGAAGACGAAGTTGTACTTGGCGTCGAGCCCGTCGACCCACAGATTTCCGCTCGCGTCGTAAGCGCAGAAGTACACGAAGCTCATCGCGGAATCGCTGATCTTGTTGGCGGTTCCCTTGGCGCCGGCCCAGATATACACGTTCCCGCCGCCGCTCGGGCCGCCGAGATTCGTCATCGCGAGATTACCGGTCGTCGGGTCGACCGCACAGGCCAGCGGGTACTGCGCACCCGCGTCGCTGAGCGATACCTTGGACTTGGGGACGCCGTGCGCGTATCTGAGGATTCTCGGCGAGACGGACGGGATGACCCAAACGTAACCGTGGGCATCGGCGCAGACGCCTTGTGCGTCGCCCGTATCCTCGAGGGAGCCCACCGGTCTAAGGCTGGGGTAGGCGTACATCAACACGTTGCCGGCGCCGCCGTCGGTAACGTAGAGAAGGTTCTTCGTCCTCTTGGCAATGCCTGAGGCCCGGGTCACGCCGTGACCGTTGTGCCGGCGGGGGCCCCGGACCCGTGCGAAAAGAGCGAGGAGGCGCGATCGGTTCGCGGCTTGCTGCGGCGTGCGTTGCGTTGCGCTCGAGTTCGGGGGCGCGAGCGGCGAGTCTGCAGGCTGTGCTCCGTTGCAGGCAGCGAGCACGAGGAGCGCGCTCCCGAGGGCGGCGGGCAGAAGTACGTAGCGCGCGGTCATCTAATCTCTCTCCACAAGCGGGCGGGTCGGCGGCCTAGGTTCGGCCCGCGTTCGCCGCGCTCATTCCAAGGGCTTGCCGGGAGCGGGTGCGGGCGCGGCGCCGCCCAACTCTTCACGGGTGAAACGCGATGCATTCATTCGCACCGCCGGGGCGGTCGTGGGCGCGGCGGCGCTCACGGGTACGGCTGCGCCGGCGGAGAGCGACTTCAACTTATCGACGTCGACCGGAACGATTTACGGTACGCTCGCCTTGCCCGGGAAGCGCCCGGCGCCGATCGTCTTGATCATCGCCGGCTCCGGCCCGACCGATCGCAATGGCAACTCCCGGATGGGGATCGCGCCGGAGAGCTATCGTCTGCTGGCGGAGGATCTCGCGACCTGCGCTTCGATACCTTCGTCTCCGACGCCATCGCGTGGCTGAAGCTGCTTGGGAGCGAGGCGCGTTTCTCGCGCGTCGCGGTCGCCGGTCACAGTGAGGGATCGCTGATCGGGATGATCGCGGTGACGCAGGCGCCGGCGGCTGCGTTCGTAAGCCTCGAAGGTGCCGGGCGTCCGGCGCCCGCGGTTCTGCGCGAACAACTCAAGGGCAAGCTCTCGCCACAAGATTACGCGACCGCGGACGGCATCATCACGCAACTGCAGCAAGGGCGAACGGTTGCGGATACGCCCCCCGACTTCGCCGCGTTGTTTCGCCCATCGGTGCAACCGTATTTGATCTCGTGGTTCAAATACGATCCGGCGGTCGAGATCGGTAAGGTTCGTATTCCGGCGACAATCGTCCAGGGCACGGCCGACGTACAGGTCCGAATGGTCGACGCGGAGGCGCTCAAGGGAGGCGATCCCTCGGCGATGCTGGTCGTCATCAAAGGCATGAATCACGTTCTGAAATACGCGCCGGACACGTCGTCGCAGGCGGCGATCGTCGCCGGTTATCAGAATAGCTCGCTGCCCGTCGATCCGCGGGCGGTCGAGGCGGTCTATTCAGCGGCGGTCAAGTAAGCGAGAGGGGTTGCGGCCCTGCGGCGTTCAAGTGGTTACGCCCGGTTCAGAGAGCAGTTGCGAAATCTATAAGAAAGAGGATAGTAATGCCTAGATATATGGTCGAGCGAAGTTTCCCCGATGGTCTTCACGTTCCGACGAACCCCGACGGGGCGGATGCCTGCCTGGCGGTCGTCGGCCGGAACGCCGAGAGCGGCGTGACCTGGGTGCATTCGTACGTGTCGACCGATAAGAAGAAGACGTTCTGCATCTACGACGGCCCCAACGAAGCGGCGATTCGCGAGTCCGCGACGAAAAACGGGATCCCGGTCGATAGCGTGACGCAGGTCTCCGTTCTCGATCCATACTTCTATCAAGATTAAATCTTTTTAACCGGCGGCGCCCGCAGCGACTGCGGGCTGCCGCCGGAGGAGCATTATGAGGATACTATCTTCTTTAAGCATCGCGATGCTGATATCGGCAGTCGCGGGCTGTTCGTCGGGAACGCAATCATCCTTACCCTTCATGCAGAGCTCTGCGGCGATGCGGGCACTTGGCGGAACCGGCGCCGGCAAGATCACTCACATCGTCTATATCGTGCAAGAGAACCGCAGCTTCGACAATTTATTCCAGGGCTATCCCGGTGCGGATACGGTTTCGAGCGGCAAGAACTCCCATGGCGAAACGATCAAGCTGCAGCCGATACCGCTTTCGCGCCAATATGAAATCGATCACTCGGCCGAGGCGATGTTTTCGGCGTGCGACGCGCCGGCGGGCGATCTGCCCGGTACGCACTGCCGCATGGACGGCTTCGATCAGGAGTACTCCGGCGGCGGCCCTACGAATCCCGAGTACGTCTACGTGCCGCACCACGACAGCAAGCCGTACTTCGACATGGCGCACGAAGGGGTGCTGGCCGACCGGATGTTCCAATCGCAGCTCGACGAGAGTTTCGTTGCGCATCAGTACGTGATCGCCGCGCAGGCGGCGTGGAGCGTCAACTTGCCGTACGGCGCGTGGGGTTGCGAGGGCGGCAGCTACGACGAAGTGGCGATCATCAACCAAGACCGGACGGTCGACGAGAACGGGCAGCCGCCGTGTTACGACTATACGACCCTCGGTGACGAGCTCGATACCGCCGGGCTGACGTGGCGGTTCTACGCGGTCAAGTACGGCAGCGGCACGGACGGCGCCGAATGGTCGAGCTATCAAGCGATCAAACACATCTACAACGGACCCGATTGGAAGAAAGACGTCATCTCGCCAAACTGGCAGTTCCTCAAAGACGTCAAGGCCGGGACGCTGGCGAACTTCACGTGGGTTACGCCGGTCTGCATGGATTCCGATCACGTGAACTGTCCGGGCGGCTACGGACCCTCGTGGGTGGCGGCGCTCGTCAATACGGTTGGCGAGAGTAAGTTCTGGAACTCGACCGCGATCTTTATCCAATGGGACGATTGGGGCGGCCTCTACGATCACGTTGCGCCTAAGCATCTCGATCGCGACAGCCTCGGCTTCCGCGTACCGCTACTCATCCTCTCGCCGTATGCGATCGAGAACAAGGTTTCGCACGTTCCATACGAAACCGCAAGCGTGCTGCGCTTCGCAGAGGATCTCTGGGGCTTACCGCAGATGGCGCCCGCCGATCGGCGCGCGAACTCGCCGGCCAACGATGCGTTCGACTTCACACAGAGCCCGCAGAAGTTCCGGCACATCAAGGCGCCCCTACCGCCGAAATTCTTCGAGAAGTACTTTCCTTCGGACTACTGGGCTCCGGATTACGAGTAATCGGTTATTGGCTGTTGGGTTCAACCAGCGCGCCGTCGGTCGTTTCGGGACGAAGCAGCGGACGGTCGTAGATCGAGCCGCTCGGTTCGCGGATATCTTCAAAGGCGATCGTCGCGTCGCGAACGACCCGGCGGTGCCCGAGGTAAAGGTCGGCTGCGGCGCTCTCTTTGGAGATTACCGGAGCCCCGTCGACGAGCGCGAAATCGACGTTCCAGGGGACGTCGGTGAGCGGGCTGATCGTGAAGTTGCCGGCAGTGACGGCGCGCCGCGGCAGGTAATCGTTCGCGCCGATCCAGAGTTCGCGCAACCGGTTCTCTTTGGGTTTACGTAACGGCGTGAGGCGTAGGTGGTACGTCTGTGTGCCGTCGAGCTGGGGCTGGTCGATCAGCTCGACGCGGTAGATCGGGGCGCCGCTCGAGACGACGGCAATCGTGCGAAGCGTCGTCTCTCCGTCTTGTTGCTGGGGCTCCTTTTGCGGAAGCGCGTAGCGGAGACCGAACATGTACGTCGGCTCCAAGAGTGGTTCGCCGATGAGGTCCTGGTACGGTGCGGGATGGCCGATCGGTTGGTGGATTATCCAGCATAAGCCGATGCAAATGGCGGCGTTGATGCTTACGTTGATGCCGTGCGGAACCGGCGGCGGCTTCGCGAGTTCCTCATCGCTGATCGGGAAGACGCGAACCAATCCATCGCTGGTATCGGAGCTCGCGCGATAGTGATCGGAGGTTGGGGTTTGGCCATCGAGACCGGTAACGGCGATCGTGTAGTCGAGGCGCGAAGGGTACTGCGCGCTGGTAACGGCAGCACGAGCGTGAAGCCAGATCGCGTACGCGTCAAGCACGACGACCGAAGCTCGCCAGCGTCATTTGGCTGGCTTCGACGCGGCGATGAAGACCTTCTGCACGCGGGCCGGGGCGTGTTCGCGGGCCAGGCCGCTTTCGGCCTCGTGCAGCAGTGGTTCGGCGGCTTCGCCCATCTGGGCGCGGAGTGCCTCAGCGTGCTTTATAAGGAGCCGGTACTGCGCGAGCTCGCGCGCACGAGCGCCTTCCATCGTGTCGTGGGTGAGAATGGTGAGGCCTGCAGCTTCGAAGAAGGGGCGGTAGTCGCGGACGACGGTGGGCAGCTCGAGTTCGGTCAATGCCTCCCAGGAAACGATTGCGGCGCGACCGCCGGGCCGCAGGATGCGCGCGATCTCCTTGGCGACGGCTTCCGGCTCGATAAACTGCAGCGAGTCGATGCTCATCACGGCGCCAACCGAGTCGTCGGGCAATTCGGTACGCGTTGCGTCTCGCGCGTACAAGCGTGTTCGTTGCGTGAGGTTGAGTTCGGTTGAGAGCGCGTTCGCATGGGAGACGGCGACCGGCGAAGAGTCGATGCCGATGAGGGACGCGCCGGTCCGTTGCGCGATCCACAGCGCGGGGCCGCCGAGTCCGCATCCGAGATCGGCGAAGGTATCGCCGGCGCGCAGGTGCATCGCTTCGCCGATCCGTTCGAGCAGCGGCCGATCGACCGAGCTGAGCGGGATCACCCAATCGGGGAGGTCGGTCTTTGTTTCGGCAACGACGGCGCGGTATGCGTCGCTGTGGGGCAGAGCGGAATAGATAAGGTCGTAGAGCTCGATCACGATGCTGCTCGAATTCGCCGCAATGCCGAGCCGACCCGCAGCGCTGGATTGATCGATAGCCAAAGTAGTAATGGCGGCAGGATGCCGCGAATGCTGAAGCGCTGTGGAAGACGAAGGGCTGATTCCAAATCGTCGCGAGATACCGTGGCGAATAGTACCGCCGGCGATCTGGGTTAGCATCGCATTTTTGGTCGCCTTTGCGGCACTCGGCGTCTCTTCGCAGTCGGTGCACGAGCCCGCGCGAAGATTCGCGCTGTTGGCGAGGTGGGAGACACCTATCCCCAGTTACGCGAGAGCCACGTCCGTGGACGCAGCATTCACCACGCTTACCTATTGGGTTCCGGCGCTGAGCGGTCTCGTGATGCTTTGGATAGCATTTTTGAGTCCACGCCGGAGCGATCGCACGCTGTGGAGCGCCGCGATGATATTCACGGCGTACGAGTTAGCTGCCGACGGGGCCCATTTCTTTGCGCGGAGGTCCCCGGATGGAATGATCCACACGTACCCGAACGTGGCCGCGGTCGTCGGTTTAATCGCTTACGGCGGTTGGCTTCTCATCCTACGGGAGAGTACGCTGCCAGTTTGGCTGAAGCGCCTGCTGAGCGGCCTCTGCCTCTTGGCGGTTCTCGTGATTCTTGCTTATCCGGCGATCAACGCGTACACGCGGACGGTCGACC
Organism: Candidatus Cybelea sp.; assembly: GCA_049285915.1. Lineage (GTDB taxonomy): Bacteria > Vulcanimicrobiota > Vulcanimicrobiia > Vulcanimicrobiales > Vulcanimicrobiaceae > Cybelea. Next base: position 24,961 of record JBAQAW010000058.1, read on the forward strand.
TCGCCGGTTCCGTCTTATTTGCCGGCTCCCTGTTCGCTCTTGGAATCTTCGTTGCACGGCGCGTCGGCGTCGATCTGTTGGCCCGCAATGCCTCAGGATAGCGCGTTAAATCGGGCGCACTGGGATCGAACGAGCGACGAATACCAGGCGGCACATGGCGAACAGCTGGCGCGACATCCGATGGCGTGGGGGGTCTGGTCGATTCCGGAGGCCGACCTGCAGATTCTCGGAGACGTCGCCGGGAAGGACGTGCTGGAGTTCGGGTGCGGTGGGGCGCAGTGGTCGATCGCGCTGACGAAGCTTGGCGCACGTTGCGTCGGACTCGACAACTCCGAGCGCCAGCTGGAGTACGCTCGAGCGAATCAGCGGAGTGCGGGCGTCGGGTTTCCGCTCGTTCACGGCTCTGCTGAAAACGTTCCGTTACCCGATCGCTCGTTCGATATCGTCTTTTGCGATCACGGTGCGATGTCGTTCGTCGATCCGGCGCACACGCTTCCCGAGGCGGCTCGACTCTTGCGTTCCGGCGGCATCCTGGCGTTTTCGGCGGAGACGCCGCTCCACTTCATCTGCTGGGACGACGATGCCGACGCGGTCGGTTCGACGCTGAAACAGAACTATTTCGAGGAGCGGTCGGCCTACGACGAATCCAGCGTCTGTTTTTCGCGGCCGTACGGCGAGTGGATCGCGCTGTTCCGAAAGAGCGGCTTCGAGATAGAATCGTTGGTGGAACTCCGGCCGCCGGAGGGCGCTACGACGACGTACTCCGATTACGTGAGCCTCGACTGGGCGCGTTGCTGGCCGGCGGAGCAGATCTGGCGCGTTCGCCGCGCGTAGCGAGACGCGGGCGATCACTCGTTATCGGCGGGTAGATCCGACGGAGGCTGGTGCTCGAAATAGCCGGCGGAAAGGGCGCTCGGTATTGGCGTGAACGAGCGCGGCTGCTGATTGTAGTTCAAGGCGTCTTCGATGCTGTTGGCTCGCTGGTCGGTCGTGTTGAGCGTGCCAAGGTTCCAGTTCTGCTCGATGTATTTCACGATGCTGCCGAACTCGTACTGCGTGTGGCTCACGACGCCTTGCGGGGCGTAGGGTGAGATCACGATCATCGGGACGCGGAAGCCGAGGCCACCCTGGTCGTCCCGGCCGCTCCCGCTTTTCACGACCGCCGGGGGTGCGACGTGATCGTACAAGCCGCCCCAGTCGTCCCACACCACGACGATCGCCGACGAATTCCAGTATGCACTCTTGCCGATCGCATTTACGATGCTGGCGACCCATTGCGGGCCGTGGTCGACGGTATCGCCGGGGTGATCGGAGTTCTGCTGATCGGGGATCACCCAGGAGACGGCGGGGAGCTGATTTTTCTTGACGTCGCCGAGGATGTTCTGTGAGGGCATCGATACGTTCGTGCCCCACTCGGGGCCGTTACGTACCGGGGCGATGACGTCAAATGCATTGAGCTGAGCTCCGTCGCATTGCGTACATTTATTTCGGGCGCACCTGGGCGTTTTGCTTTGGGGATAGCACGGCGAATAGTATTTCCAACTGATGCCCTGCGCATCGAGTAGGTCTCGGAGGGTAGTGTAGTTGCTGCCCGAGCCCGGGAAGGCACTCGTGCAGGGAAACGGCCCCGCGTCTTCCTCCCATTTCAGTGAGGTTGTAATCAGGTTTGTCTCTTCTTTGGGGTCTTGCGCGTCGCAGCCCCAGGTGGTTCCCGTCGGCGTGTCGATCAGACTCGCGCTCGAACCGTACGCGCCGCCGATGGCCGTACCCCCGCGAATGAGGTCCTGGTGCGCGGTGAAACTCGAACTGCCTTGCGTCTGGAACATTGCGTCGGCCAAAACGTACTCCTGGGCCATATCCCAATACGGAGCGATCTCCCGGTGGTTGACGTATTGGTAGGGAAAAGTACCTGCCGGCGGACCTCCCGTTCCGCCGCCCCAGCTTCGAGGACAGTAGTCCAGCGGCTCCTGGTTAAAGCCGTCCATAGAGCCGTGATTCCACGCTTGCGAAAAGGCGTAATAGCAGTGACCGATGTCGTGGTTGGTTCCCTTCGGTGGAACCAGTTTTCGCTCGGCCAGCTTAACCGGCTTGTCGACGTATGTGCCGCCCTGCTTCACGCGTTCCTCGCCGTGCTTCACGCACGCCGTGCCTTTGAAGCAGTCGAAAAGATCATCGAAGCTGCGGTTCTCCTGGATGATGAGTATTACGTGCTGGATGGGCGAGCTTCCGGTTCCTGAGCGGTTGTGCACCGACGGCGCGAACGGGGCCATCGGAAGTGACGGCGTGGATCCGCCGGCGCAGCCGCCGGCGGCTAGAAGGCCGCTGAGGAACGACGCGATGAGGCCGGCACGTAGTGATGGAGACACGAGGTCCCTCCGTCAAAGAAAAGCGCGATCCCGGCGTAATTGCTTGGCTGACGCTGCGATGCGTTCCCGCTAAGATAGTGTGACGCAAGTCATCCTTCGGCAATCCTTCGACAATCCTTCGACAAGCTCAGGATGACACCGACAGGCTCAGGATGACACGACTGGGGTGACGGCCGTAGGAAGAAAGAAATGCGTTTCGAACTCGGATCTGGATGCTCTTCCGCATTGCGCGTGTGCCGTTTGCCTCGATTGCGGCCTTCGTGCTGGCGTCGTGCGGCGGCGGCTCGTCGAGCCTGACGCCGGCTGCACCGGCGGAAATCGGAGAAGCGAAGGGCACGACGCCGATCAAACACGTGATCGTCGTCGTGCAAGAGAATCGCAGCTTCGATAATCTCTTTGCCACTTTCCCGGGCGCCGACGGAACGACGACGGGAAGAGTCGCGGCGGTTCCCGTTTCGATGCAGGGCCCGAAGTGCCCGATATATCAGGCGGGAACGGTTCCATTGGCGAAGGGAAATCTCGCGGTCGGCGACGACTTCGGACATCGGTATTCGGACTTTCAGATCGATTTCGACAACGGGAAGATGGACGGCTTCGATGTCGATCCGATTCCCGCCGGCGGCGGGCAGCTCGCGTGCCTGCATCCGTACCAGTACGTCGATCCGCAGCAGATCGGGCCATACTGGCAGATGGCGCAGCAGTATGTGCTCGCCGATCACATGTATCAGACGCAAGCCAGCGGGAGCTTTACCGCGCATCAGGATTTGATTGCCGGGGGAACGGCGATCGACTCGAGCGATAGCGTCATCGACGACCCGACGGGTTTTCCGTGGGGCTGCGACTCGCCGCCGGGAACGACGGTGCCGCAGCTCACGACCTCCGGAAAGTATATTTTCAGCGGCCCGTTCCCGTGCTTCACGCAGTATCAAACGATGCGCGATCTCCTCGACGGCGCGCACCTCCCGTGGAAGTACTACACGCAGAAGGTCAGCGGTGACAGCGCCGGCCTCTGGAACGGGTTCGATGCGATCTCGGCGGTGCGCTACGGCAAAGAGTGGGGTCACAAGGTTACGACGAGCGACCTGCAGTTCTTTAAGGACATAAAAGCCGGCTTACTGCCGTCCGTCTCCTGGATTACGCCCAACGCCGTCAACTCCGACCACCCGCAAGAGCTTCAAGGGGGCAAAGACGTCGATTTCGGGCCGTCGTGGGTCGCCTCGATCGTCAATGCGGTCGGCCGGAGCCGTTTCTGGAAGAGCAGCGCGATCATCGTTCTCTGGGATGACTGGGGCGGCTTTTACGATCACGAGCCGCCGGTCTTTTTCGACGATCAGGGCGGCCTCGGTTTTCGCGTCCCGATGATGATCATCTCGCCGTACGCGCGCGAGACGTCCTCCAGGGAGCCCGGGTACATCTCCCACACGCAATACGAGACGGCCAGCATCCTGAAGTTCGTCGAGCAGAACTGGAATTTAACCCCGATGCAGCTGCCGGATCAGCGCGCGACGAGCATCGGAGACTCTTTCGACTTTACGCAGAAGCCGCGGAAGTTCAGCGCGATACCGTCGGAAACGTCGCTGGACTTCTTCCTGCATCAGGCACAGTCGGGTAAAGCGCCGGACACGGAGTAGGCAAACGTGGCCCCGCAAAAACGCCGAACGCGAAGCTCAGGACTACTCCGGGTCGCCGGGGCCTGAAGGCGGCTCGTGCAGGAAGTAGTCCTTGGTTTTGCTCGAGGGGATGCTGGTAAACGTTCGTGGCTGCTGGTCGTAGTTGAAGACGTTGCCGATGCTGTTTGCGCGCCGATCGGTCGTACCCAGCGAGCCGAGCTTCCAGTTCTGCTCGACGTACTTCAGGATGCTGCCGAACTCGTACTGCGTGTGCGAAACGACGCCTTGCCCGACGTACGGCGAGACGATCATCATCGGCACCCGGAAACCTAAGCCTCCCTGGTCGTCGCGTTTGCCCGGCGGCTTCACGTGATCGTACAGGCCGCCCCAATCGTCCCAGAGGACGACGATCGCGCTGCTGTTCCAGTAGCTGCTCTGCCCGATCGCGTTGACGACGCTTGCAACCCATTCGGGGCCGTTGTCGACGCTATCGCCGAGATGATCGGAGTCGTTCTCCGAGGGAATAAGCCAGGAAACGGCGGGCAGCGCGTTATTCTGGATGTCGGTGAGGATGTTCGTCTGGGGCATCGATACGTTCGTGCCCCATTCGGGTCCGTAGCGGACCGGCGCGATGACGTCGAAGGCGTTGAGGAGCCCGCCGATGCACGTCGTGCAGGTCTCGCCTTGGCAGCCCGAGGTGCCGCTATCTTTGAAGCAGGGCGAGTAGTACTTCCAACTCACGCCGGCGGCATCGAGCAGATCGCGCATCGTCTGGTAGTTGGAGTAGCCGGAGTACCCGAAGTCCTTGGTGCAGGGCTGCGGGCCGTTATTCTCGCCCCAGGTCAGCGAAGTACTGATGAGATCGGTGACGACGTTGCTGAGCGCGTCGCAACCCCACGGATCGCCGTCGGGCGTATCGATCATGCTCGATGAGGAACCGTACTGTCCCCCAAGGGCAGTGCCCCCGCGAATCAAATCTTGGTGTGCCGTGAAACTGCCGCTGCCCTGTGTCTGGAACGTGCGATCGGCAAGCACGTACTGGGAGGCGATGTCCCAGTAGGGCGCGATCTCCGAAGGATTGACGTAGGCGTACGCGAGCGCATTGATCTGCTTGACGTTCTTGGGCCAGTTCCGCGGGCAGACGCCGTAGGGCTCGCGGTTGAAGCCGTCCATCTTGCCCTTATCGTAAGCGCGCATGAACGAGTAGAAGCAGTGCCCGATGTCGGTGTTGCTCTGCTTGCGCACCAGATCTTGCTCGGCCAGATTGACGCGTTTGTCGATCCAGCGGCCATTCTCGAGCACACGCTCTTTGCCGTATGTGACGCACGCGGTGCCCTTAAAGCAGTCGAACAGGTTATCGAAGCTACGGTTCTCTTGGATCACGATCACGACGTGCTGGATCGGTGAGTGCGAGGAGCCGGTCTGCGGAAGCAGCGCGGTCGGGGCGAGAGATATCCCGTTTGCCCCTCCGCAACCGGCCAGCGCGAGGCCAACGATCAATGCGAAGACTAGCTTTCTCATCCTGCGAGGGTCGTTCGTTCCGGTAAGCCGGCTTCCATGGCTCCGCTGGAAGGAGAGCGACCGGTTGCCACGCGATGACCCGAGAGGGGCCGCGGTGAAGTAGCCCGACGCTGACTGGAATCGTCGAACGCATTGGCCGGGCGGCGCGTTCTCGTTAGAGAGGAGCACTACATTGCTATGCGATTGACCAGTTTCCGGATTTCATTGGTCCCGGCGGTGCTGGCGTTGGCACTTTCGGGCTGCGCGTTCGGCGCGCCGTCTTCTTCCTTACCTTACATGCAGAGCAACGCCAGCCTTATGCGTCTTAACTCGACGGGCGCGGGCAAGATCACCCACATCGTCTATATCGTTCAAGAGAACCGCAGCTTCGACAACATGTTCTACGGCTATCCGGGCGCGGACACCGCGAAGTACGGCTACACCTCGGGCAATAAGAAGGTGAAGCTGAAGCCAGTCGGCCTCGAGGCGTTCTACGTGATCGATCACTCGGCCGACGCGATGTTCGCCGCATGCAACGCGCCATCGGGCGAGCTGCCGGGCACGCACTGCCGCATGAACGGCTTCAACAAGGAGGAACACGAAGACGGGCCGCGCGGCGTGGAGTATCCGGAGTACGTGTACGTCCCGCACAACGAGTCTGCTCCGTATTTCGACATGGCGCGCCAAGGGGTGCTGGCCGACCGTATGTTCCAGTCGCAGCTCGACGAGAGCTTCGTCGCGCACCAATATATCATCGCGGCGCAGGCCAAGTGGTCCGTCGATCTGCCGTACGGACTATGGGGTTGCGAGCAGCCGGGGGTGAAGATTCAGACGATCACCAAGCAGCGGACCTACGGGCCCTCCGAGCCCGTCTGCTTCGACTATCAAACCCTGGGTGACGAGCTCGATAAAGCGCACCTGTCGTGGCGCTTCTACGCTAGCCAGTACGGCAGCGCGTCGAGCGGCGACGGCGGCACGTGGTCGAGCTATGAGGCCGTGCGCCATATTTACGACGGGCCGGACTGGAAGAGAGACGTCATCTCGCCGAATTGGAAGTTCATCACCGACGTCAAGGCGGGAAAGCTGGCGAACTTTACCTGGATTACGCCGGTCTGCGACGACTCCGACCACGTCAACTGCTACGGTGGGTACGGTCCGTCGTGGGTCGCGGCGTTGGTCAATACGGTCGGTAAGAGCAAGTTCTGGAACTCGACGGCGATATTCATTCAGTGGGACGACTGGGGCGGGCTCTACGATCACGTCGCGCCCGCCTATCTCGATCGCGATAGCCTCGGCTTCCGGGTTCCGCTGATCGTGATGTCGCCGTACGCGATCGCGGGCACCGTTTCGCACACGCACTACGAAACGGCGAGCGTGCTGCGATTTGCCGAGGATCTGTGGGGGCTCAAGCAGCTCGCCCCGGCGGACCGGCGCGCGAACTCGCCGGCGGATGCCTTCAACTTCAACCAAGCACCGCGCAAGTTCATCCATATCAAGGCTCCGCTGCCGCCGAAGTTCTTCATGCACCAGTTCCCCAACGACTACTTCGCCCCCGACTACGAATAGGGTGTAGGCAGAGATGCTGCCGCTCAGCGACGCGATGCCCGTCTTCTGGCGGCTGTGGGCCTCCACCGAGGGGCAGCCGGCAAAGCGGGTGCGCGCCTTCAAGGAAGAGATCGTGATGCCGAATCTCGCCGTTTACGCCGACGGCGAGTTCGGCCACGACCTGCTCGACGACGCCACGATCGGCGCGTATCTCGAGCGACTCGAGCCGATCGTTCCCCAGATGCGAACCGTCAGCCGGCGGCTGGCGCAGCAGCTGCCACCGATCATCGACGCTTTTCAGAAATCGCTGCCGGACTTCAAGACGGACAACATCGTCATCTATATGCTTCCGTCGTTCTTTCATTTCAACGCGCAGACGCACGACATCGGCAAGAAGATCGGGCTGCTCCTGGGGATCGACGGCATCGTACGTTTCGACGGAGTCGATGCGAACGTCGGCGTCGACGTCTCGCACGAGCTCTTTCATCTCTATCAGTTTCAGATGCAGCCGAACCTTAACCGAAACACCACGAAGCTGTGGCAGGCCGTCTGGGTGGAAGGTTCGGCGACTTATGCGAGTCAGGTCCTCACCCCAGGCGCGACGGAGGCTGAGGCGCTGATGAGTCCGGCGCTCTCGAATACGGATCCCACCACGGTCAGCGCATTGGCCTGCGCGATTTCGGCGAAGTGGGATTCGCAAGAAGGCGGCGACATGGAGTTGTTTTTGGATGGAGGTAAGCATCCGGCGAATCTCCCCCCTCGCGGAGGCTACCTCATCGGATATTTGGTCGCGAGCGATCTCGGCAAGACGTATTCGCTCGCGCAGACCGGGAAGCTCACCGGTGTGGAACTGGAGGGCTTGATCCGCCCGCGAGTGCAGGCGCTGTGCAAGACGAGTTAGGGCGCAAAGGGCCAGCGATGCGGAGATTCTTGCGCGATTTGTCTTCGACGGTCGGTTGAAGACGATTCCGGCGGCCAAGAAGAAGCGCATGATCGTTTTGAAGTGGCTGGCCACATTGTTCGAGCGGGGACGGACCTACCACGAGAAAGAAGTCAGCGACATGTTGCGCGGCGCGAAAGAATTCGTGATCCGGCTCCCTCGGCGAGCCAGGCGAGCACGCCGGCGCGCGAGCAAGTTGACGTGGCTCCGACGTGCCGCGTTCGCTGCTCTAGATAGCAACCTAGCTCATCTTTCGTCCTACGACTTCGCTCGCTGCGCTCGTTTCGCTTACAGTGACACGTATGGAGCGGTGCAAGCGGCTGGGTCTGCCCGCCGTAAATAAGGTGACTTAATTTAACCTGGGAAGGTTACGTGTGCGCCGCCTCCTAAAGGGGGTGGCTACAGCTACACCTACTTTATTGAGGTCGATAATGTCGTTTAGAAATAGTCGCGCGTTAGTGGCCTTAGCCATCGCGTCCATGGTGATGACCGCCTGCGGCGGCGCCGGAATGACCAGCATTCCCGCAAGCCAACCGTTAATGGGTAATGCCCAGCACTTCCTTGATTCCGGCGGCGTCATGCCCGCCGACTCGACATCCATCCTAAAGAAACTGAAGAAGGACGTAACCATCGGCTCGACCGTGGATCCGAAAAACGGAGACAAGGGCCCGCGAGCGATCAGCGTCGTCATGGGTAACAACGGGAAGCTGAAGAGGAATCAGATTCTCGTTTGCAACTTCGAGGACTCGAAAGGCAACGCCGGTCAGGGTACGACCATCGAGCAGTTCTCGCCGACCCCGAATTCTAAGCCGACGACGTTCGTGCAGAGCTCCAAGCTCGCAGGATGCAACGGCACGGCGATTACTTCCGGCGAGCAAGTCTATGCCACCGGCATGACCAGCAAGGTCATGGTCTGGATCAACCAATCCGGCCAGATCAAGAAGACGTACGGCAAGCCGATTACGATGCCGCTCGCGGATGTGGAAACGCCGCAGCTCTACCTCTACTCGCCCATCTATATCTTCGTCGGCAACGGCGATACCGGGACCGTCGATACCCTTAGCCTTGGCGGCTATGGCACGGGCAACGTGAAGGAAGTGATCGACGGCTTCCCGGTCAACAAAGGCTCGGGCTGGGACGCACAGGGGCCGTCGGGCTTCGCGTACTGGTGCGGCTCGCTTCCCGGAGCGCTGCAGTGCAAGAACAAGGCGGATGTGATGTACTTGGCCGACGGCGATTGCAATGCGATCGTGTCGATCGACCACGCCAGCAGTCTGCTCGTGAAAGACGAGATCACGGTCGGTGCCGGCTGCAAGACGTTCAAGTGCAAGTATCCCAGCACGACCTGCGGCAAACTGGTGAAGGCCGGCTCGCCGCTGAACAAGCCGTTCGCGGCAACGATCCTACCCAACGGCAACATGGTGGTTGCCAACACCGCAAACAACACGCTGGTCGAGCTGATGCCCAGCGGTAAGGTGTTGGCCACGAAGGTCGTCGACAAGAGTAAGACGCCAGGTATATGGGGCCTCTTCGCGATCGGCAAGAGCGATAGCAGCACGGCCATCTACTACACCGATACGAATAGCGACGAACTCCACGAACTGGAGCAGTAGCACTCGAAGAAAGGGCGTGTCATGGAGCTTCGTAACGCCGGCCGGTTCGCTTTAGCCGCCTCTCTCGTTACGTTCTCCGCGTGCGGCGGAGGCGGCGTCGCGCCGAACGGGCCGGCGCTCTCCGCCCTCCCGACTTCTCAAGGGGCCTCAGCATCTGCCGATGCGAGGCCTTTTGATTCGACGTCGATCCTCAAGAAGCTGACGAAGGACGTAACGATCGGTTCGACGGTGGATTCGAAAAACGGAGACAAGGGCCCGCGCGCGATCAGCGTCGTCATGGGGAACAACGGGAGGCTGAAGAAGAATCAGATTCTCGTCTGCAACTTCGACGACTCCAAAGGCAACGCCGGCGGCGGGACGACGATCGAACAGTTCTCGCCGACCCCAAACTCCAAGCCGACGAGGTTCTTTCAAAGCTCGAAAATCGAGGGCTGCGACGGTGACGCGATCACTGCAGGCGAATCGGTCTATGCGGCAGGGATGACCAGTGGGCTGGTGGTGTGGATCAACCAGAACGGGAAGCTGAAGAAGACCTTCGGTAAGCCGATCACGATGCCGATCGCGGATTCGGAAGCCCCGCAACTCTACGACTATTCGTCGGAATACATCTTCGTCGGCAACGGCGACACGGGAGCGGTCGATAGCTTCAGCCTCGGCGGGTACGGGACGGGCCATCCGACGGAGATCATCAACGGGTTTCCGGTGAACAAGGGCTCCGGCTGGAAGGCGCAAGGTCCGTCGGGGTTTGCCTATTGGTGCGGATCGCTTCCCGGCGAGTTGCGATGCGCTACACATAAAGGTACGGCCGATACGTTGTACGTCGCCGACGGCGATTGTAACGCAATCGTGGCGATCGACCACGCCAGCAGCCTGCTCGTCAAAGACGAGATCACGGTTGGTGCCGGCTGCAAGCGCTTCACCTGCCTCTATTCAAGCACGACCTGCGGCAGGCTCGTGAAGGCGGGCTCTCCATTGAACAAACCCTTCGCTGCGGCTATCCTGCCCAACGGCAACATGGTAGTTGCCAACAGCGGGAACAACACGCTGGTCGAATTGATGCCGAGCGGCAAGGTATTGGCCACGAAGGTCGTGGACAAGAGCAAGACGCCGGGGATATGGGGCCTCTTCGCGATCGGCAAGAGCGATAGCAATACGGCCATCTACTATACGGACACGAACAGCAACGAGCTCCACGAACTGGAGCAGTAACATAATCTAAGAAGGGGGTGGAGCGATGGAGCGCTCCCTTTTCGGTTTAACGGCGATGGTGCTGGCCGCGGTACTTTGCGGTTGCGGCGGGATGCAAGGATCGGGCGGCGCGCCGGGCAGCGCCCTCCCTGGGGGCAGTGGCTTCGGCGTTTCGCGAGCGACGAGCTCGGGAAGTCCGATTCAGCACGTCGTGATCATGGTGCAAGAGGCGCGCAGCTTTAACGCGATCTTTGGAACGACTAAGATTGCGAAGGCGCGAGCCGGCAAAGGCAAGCATTCACACACGATCACCATTAGGCTGCGGAAAGTCGGCTTCAACGCGAAGGGACCGTCGAAAACATTGCACGATGCGTACCTTCGCGATCTGGGCAACGGCAAGATGGACGGATTCTATGAGGAGAACGGCCGCGTCGCCTACGAGTACCTCGACCCCGCCGTGATTCGACCCTATTCGGCGATTTCGTCCGACTACGCCGTGGCCGACCGCATGTTCGAGACGCAGGGGAGCGGCGACTTCACCGCCCATCAAGATCTTATTCGCGGCGGAACCGAGATTAGCTCGAAGGCAAGCGTCATCGACATTCCGAGCGGTGTGCCCTGGGGCTGCGACGCCCCGCCCGGTATAACGACGAATCTCATTACAACCAGTGGGCGATACGAGGCGCGCGGCGGTCCGTTCCCATGCTTTACTTACGATACCTTGCAGACGCGGTTCGATCGAAAATCAATTGCATGGAAATATTACGTACCATCGTGGCGTTCCGATGTATCCTTATCTTGGAACGCCTTCGCTGCGATCAAGGCCGTGGCCGATAATAAGCGCGAGTGGAACGCGCACATCTCGTCACCGGAGACCAACGTACTGAGCGATATCGCCAATGGCGAGCTGCCGGCCGTATCGTGGGTGATCCCCTCCGCGCCAAACTCCGATCTTCCGAACTATCCGCACGCCTCCGGTGGCCCGAGTTGGATCGCCGCGGTCGTCAACGCCGTCGGGCAGAGCAAGTATTGGGACTCGACGGCGATCGTTATCGTTTGGGACGACTGGGGCGGCTTCTACGACCCCGTTCCGCCGCCGAATCGCGACGACCAAGGCGGCCCCGGGTTCCGGGTGCCGATGCTCGTGGTCTCGCCCTATACGCCGCAAGGCTACGTCTCGCACACGGTCTATGGCTTCGGCAGCATCATTCGCTTCGTCGAGGAGACGTTCGGCCTCAAACCGCTGGGGACGACCGACGAGACGTCGAACAGCATGAAGGACATGTTCGACTTCAATCAGTCGCCGCGGCCGTTCGAGCAGATTCCATCGAAGTAGGGGAGCCAACGTGACCGGATTTCGAATCTTCGCGGCCGGAATTTCACTGGCCGTGGCGACCGGCTGCGGCGGGTCCGCGGGAGGCGTCGTACCCGACGGTCCTTTCGGCGCAGTAACGCGAGCCGTGCATCGCGATCGCGGCGCGTCGTGGATGGATCACGACGCCGTCAGCCGAGCTAGGCTTCTCTACGTCACGGATGTGCTCGACGGCGACGTCTACGTGCTCTCGCTTCCAACTGGAAAGCTGGTTGGGAAGCTCACAGGCTTCAACCGCCCCACTGGCGACTGCGTCGACGGGCAGGGGAACGTGTTCGTCGCAGACTCGCAAGACGGGAGTATTCGTGAGTTTCACCACGGAGCGAAAGAGCCGTCCAACGTGCTGAACGACAGCGGCTATACTCCATTGGGGTGCTCGGTCGATCCCGTCTCCGGAAACCTCGCCGTTACGAATTCGACCGGCAACCGGAATCGGTCAGGGGCGGGGAACGTGGCGATCTACAAAAAAGCAAAAGGCGCACCGAGGTACTATTCCGACAAGAGTATCAAGGAATACGGTTTCTGCGCGTACGACACGCTGGGAAACCTCTACTTCAATGCGGCCACTCCGGTATTGCTCGCAGAGTTGCCGAGGGCAGCGAAGACGTTCGTTAGGCTCAATCTCGATCATGGTAACGGCGAAGCCGAAGGCGCGATGCAATGGGATGGTAAGCACCTCGCGATTGGCATTGGCACCAGGACGATCTACGAATACGCAATCCAGGGAGACAAAGGGATCGAGACCGGTTCGACCCAGCTTGGAAATTCGACAAGCGTCCTCGGTTTTTGGATTTCCGGAGCGAGGGTCTACGCGCCGGTTTATGAGAACAGCCTCGGGAGCGTCGGCGTCTATCGGTATCCCGCCGGAGGAAAGGCCAAGCAGCAATACTACGCGGTCATCAATCCGTGGAGCGCGACGCTGAGCGTTAAACAGGAGAGCCAGCGCAGCGGCGCTCACTTATAACGATACGACGCGTCGTTATTTTCCGGTGATGTGAATTTTCAAGATCGCGATCGGCGGGCTTCCCGTGTTGTTGAGGATCGCGGTGAAGCTGCAATCGTCTGGGCCGGCGCTCTGCGCTTGGAACCAGTACTCGACGTGGACATACTTCTTTGGGTTGCCCCACTGCCGGTGCGGTGTCGTAGCTATCTCGCCGGCGTTTTTGCAGTAGACCGGCAGCGTGTAGTAGCCGTCTGGCCCGAAGTACGATAGTTCGGCGCGCGCGTGTTTTGTCGAAGGATAGCGGAGACGCACGGCGTTCTTATTCCACGTAATGTTCCCACTGTAGTTTAGCTTCGCGCGTTGGACGGTCCCAACGTCCGACTGCGCGGCGGGCGGGTTGGCGGGCTGCGATGCGCTGCAGGCCGTCGACGCGGCGGCTAGTAGGGCGGGAAGAAGTCTTCTCATCATCTTGCGTGCGTGCTTTTTGCCGGCGGTCCTTCGACTCCGCTTCGTTCCGCTCAAGATGACAGGCGGGGCGCCGCGCGGCGCCGCGCTAGTACACGTGGTAGATTTGGCCGGTTTGGTGGCCTTCGATGCTTTTCGAGAACGCGAGTCCGACGCGTTTGACCGGGACCGGTTCGTAGCCGCGGAAGTACGGACCGTAGCCTTCCATCGATTCCTCCAGGACCGTCGGGCTCACGGCGTTGATGCGGTGATCCGGCAGTTCGATGGCCGCGGCGCGGACGAAGCTTTCGAGCGCACCGTTTGCCATTGAAGCCGACGATCCGAAGCGGATCGGATCCTCTGCGAGGATCCCGCTGATCAGCGTGAATGAGCCGCCGCGTTTGAGGGCTTCGCGGCCCGCGAGGACGAGGTTCACCTGGCCCATGAGTTTATCGCGCAAGCCGACGTCGAAATCTTCGGCCGTCATGCTTTCGAGCGGACCAAATTTCACGTTGCCGGCCGCGCAGGCGACTGCGTCGAGGTCGCCCGCCTGGGCGTAAAGCTCGGCAACGCTCTTGGGATCGGCGATGTTGACGCGAAAGTTCCCAGCGGAGCGGCCGGCGGTTACGATTTCGTGGCGCCCCTGCAGTTCGGCGACGACGGCCTTGCCGATCGTTCCGTTTCCTCCTACGACGAGTATCCTCATATCAGCCGATTTGACCCGCGTCTGACGGCTGTGGTTGCGCTAGGGAGAGCGCGAGCAAAGCCGAAGCCTCCCCCTTCGAGGCGGACGCACGGGGGGGCGTCAAGTATGAGATCCGTTCTGCTCATAGCCACAATCATTCTTAGCGGTTGCGCGATGCCGAGCGCTTTCGGCAGCCGCGCGGTCCCGCTTGCGCGGGCGGCCGTTCGACCGGCGACACCGAGCGCCTACCTTTACGTCGCCGACGACGGCGGCACACTGAACTACGGCGGCGTCACCGTCTACGATCCCGGCCTGCGGCGCGCCGTGAGGAGTATCGCTCGAGGGGCGTTCAATCCGATGTCGATTGCCGTCGGCGGGGACGGAACGCTCTACGTGCTCAACGAGTCTTCCGGTTATGCCGGCGGCATCCGCGTAACCGAGTACGACGCCGGCAGTCATAAGCCGTCGCGCAGGATCGATAACCTTTACTGGGGCGTCATGCTGACGACGGACGTTTCGAATAACCTTTATTTGGCCAACTGCAACTCGTGCGTCATCTACGGCGCGCCCTTGCGGAACAACGTGTCCGATACGGTGACGGTTTACGGGCCGAAGCAGACGAAACCGCTGCGCACGATCGAGCAGGGAATCCATACGCCGCAGTCGCTCGCGGTCGACTCGCGAGGATACATCTACGTTGCCAACGGCGGAACTCCGAAGGCCCGGCCGTCCATCACCGTCTACGCGCCCGGATCGACGGCGCTCTTGCGCGAGGTGAAGCTAAGCATTCATCGTGATTTGAAGTACATGACGCTCGACTCACAGGGGAATCTTTACGTAACCAATCGCGATGAGGTCATCGAGTTCGGGCCGGGCCTGCACCCCGTGCTGCGCCGCATCCGCGACGAAGTTGAAGGTCCGCGTGCGCTGGCGGTTGATCCGTCGGATAACCTCTACGTCGCCAACGACGCCGGCTTCCCCGCGACCTATGGGATCTCGGTTTACCCGCCCGGCGCCACGCATGCGAAGTACCGTATCAAACCCGACGTCAACGATCCGGTAGCACTTGCGATCGATGGCGACGGCAGGCTGTACGTCGCCAACGACGGCGGTACGGGCAACGGCGACCTCGAGGTATTCAAACCCGGCGCGCGCCGGCCGGCGCGGCTACTTGCCGGCAATCAGTACGGCGATCCGATCGCGTTCGCGTTCGGAGTGCAGTAGGGGTGCGAGATGAAACGCTCGATCTTTTGCTTTGCGAGCGCGGTGCTGCTCGCGAGCTGCTCCGCACCGCCTGGGCTTACTCTGGGCCCGGCAAAACCTAGCGAACGTGCCGGGCAGCCCTTGACGTCGAGCGGTCCGCAACGGCTTTACGTGGCGGAGTGCTGCGGCGTGCTCAACACGGGCGACGTCGTGCGCTACGGGCCCAGCGAAGAGGGCATTGCGCATCGCTACGTCAACGGCGCGCACTTCCCGTTGCAGATCGCGACCGACGATTCGGGAACGCTCTACGTCCTCAATGAGTCGAATCTCGGCCCGCAAGGGATCGCGATTACCGAGTACGATCGCGGCAGCCCGCAACGCTCGCGGCGCATCGGCTATTTTTACTGGGCAACGACCTTCGCCCTCGACCGCAAGGCGAAGGTTTACGTCGCAAACTGCAATACGTGTACGTACTCGAGCGCGCGCCCGCAGGCGAAGCCGTCGGACTCGGTCACGATCTATCAGACGAAGGGAACGCAGCTCGTCGAGACGATCACGGACGGCATCTACGAGCCGCAGGCGCTGGCTTTCGATCGAAGCCAGAATCTCTACGTCTCCAACGCCGGCGCGCGCCATCATTCGCCTTCGGTCACGATTTACGCGCCGGGTTCGACGTCGCCGATGCTGACGATCACGAAGGAGATTACGAGCCCGGGAGCGCTCGGCTTCGATCGCGCCGGTAATTTCTACGTAGCCGACGGGCAGCAGCGGGTCCTGGAGTACGCGCCCGCGTCAGATCGGATTTTGCGGACGATCCGAGACGGCATTCGGGCCCCGAAGGCGTTACAGTTCGGGCGTTACGGGCGCCTCTACGTCGCGAACTGGCCGCCCAGCGGAACCGGCTGGATATCGGTGTATTCTCCCGGCAGCACGACGCCGAGGTACGAGATCGAGAACAACGTCCAATACCCCGTTTCGATGGTGCTCGACAGCAAAGAGAACCTGTACGTCGCCAATCTCGGCAACTACGGCGACAGCTGGGTCAGCGTCTACGAGCCGAGCGACGGGGCATTGATTAAGACGATTCGGGGCGGCAAGCATGGGCCGCCGCGTTCGCTCGCGTTCGGGGTGCGCTAACCCTTCGACAGCCCTTCGACAGCCCTTCGACAAGCTCAGGGTGACACGGGGGACACGGGGGACGCGGGGGACGCGAGGGATGCGAGGGTCACGAGTTCGGTGCGTGAGCGGACGCCGAGTTTACGATAGGCCGACGCGAGGTGGGTCTCCACCGTTCGTTCGCCGATCGCCGTCTCCGAGGCGATCGCTCTGTTCGTATAGCCGCGGGCGGCAAGCTCGACGATCTGGCGCTCGCGCGGCGTGAGATCGAGCGCGTTCGAGCGTTCGGGCTTGTGGACGCTGCCGGTACGAATGCGGCGCAGCGCTCGCGTCGCGCCGACGCTCTCGTAGATCGTTGCGGCGCGTTCGAGGTCTCCGCCGGCTTCAGCGGCGAGCGCTTCTTCAACGCGCCAGCCCAACGCGTGAAAGGCATCGGCGGCGTCGAGGCAGGCTCGCGTATCGCCGGCGCGGCGCGCGTCGAAGAGCCGCAGAAACGCCGCAGCGAGCGGATTCTTCGAATCTTGTGCGATCTGCGCGACCAGCGCGCGGGCTCCGGCGGCGCGATCATCGTCAAGCAACTCGGCGGCCACGTCGCAGAGCCAGTAGGTTTGGTCGGGGACCTTGACGACTTCGAGCGCCTTCTCGACGATTGCGCGGGCACGCTCGCGTTCCCCGCACTCGAGCAGGGTGCGCGCCGCCGCTCCGGTGACGGCGGCGACGAGCTGCGATTCGCGCAGCTGAAGCACCGACGCAACGGCGCTCTCGATATCGATGGCATCGAGCTCGCCGGCGTCGAGCAGGCCGCGCAGCCGCAGTCCCAGCACCCAGGAGAATCCGGCCGACATCGGCGACATCGAGTGGGTCGACGTGCAGTCGCGGAAGCTTTGCAGCGCAGATTGGAGTCTGCCGGCGTACATCGCGGCGAGGCCGGAGTCGCAGCGCAGCATCGCAGCGTTGCGCTGCAGCCCGTAGCGTTCGGCCAGGCCCAGGGCGTAGGCGTACATCGACTGCGCCTCGGCCAGCGAGCCGCCCAGCACCAAGACGTTCGAGACATTACCGAGCGCGTGCACCTGGTAGAGCGTGTTGTCGATGCGTTCGGCGACCGCCAGCGCCGCGCGGTGCTCGTCGCGCGCGGTGGAGTACATGCCGAGCGACGCGAAGGCGTTCCCGCGGGCGGTGTGGGCGCGTCCGCGATCGGCGTCGTCTTTTGGCCCGGTGTCGCGCTCGGCTTCGTCCAGCACGGCCAGGGACTCGCGAGCGCGGCCGAGCGTCGAGAGCATCCCAGCCAGCGTGGTCGCAGCGTGATAGTGAATCGCCGCAGTGCGCTGACCTTTGAGTTCGGCGCGCACCAACTCGGTCGTCTCGAGCGCGCGATCGACGTCGCCGGATTCGTAAAGCTGGCGCGCCAGGCGCAGCATCAGCGTGAAGGCGGCATGCTCGTCGCCGGAGCGGCGAAGCTCCTGTGCGCCGAGCTGGCACCACGTCCGCGCGCGCTGAAACTCGCCGACAACGTTGAGCGCGAAGGAGACCTTGCCGACGAGCCGCGCCCGATCGTAATCGTGCGCGAAATCCAGCGCACGCTCGTACGAGCGCGACGCATCGCCGTACGCGTACATCGCGGCGAAGCGGTCGCCGGCGGCTTCGTTGGCGAGGATCGCGCGCGACACATCGCCGGCCGCCCAGAGGTGGTACGCGATCTCGTCTTCGTTGGCGGCGGGATCGTTTTCCAGCAGCGCCGCGATGCGGCCGTGAAGGCGCCGCGCCTGCGAGTGCAGCAGCTCGCGATAGATCGTCTCACGCGTGATCGCGTGGCGGAAACGGAAGGGCGGATGCGCGGTGCGCTCGACGACGAGCTGCACGTTGCGCGCGCGATGCAGCGCGGCAAGAATATCGTCTTCCTTTGCATCCATGAGCGCGGCGAGGAGCTCGGCATCGAAGTCGCGGCCGATCACCGCGGCAGCGAGCATCGCCTCCTGTTCGTTGGGCGCCATCGCTCGCAAACGTTGGATGATGCTGGCCGCGATAGAGCCGGGAATGCCGCCGGCTTCGGCGCGGTCCCCGTCGAGCGCGCTGCGCAGCAACTCTTCGGCGACCAGCGGGTTGCCTTCGGAGAGAGCGACGATCCGATCGCGCTGATGCGAATCGAGCGGCCGCGACGTGTCCGCGCCCGAAAGCAGCGAGCCGATATTGGTGTCGGAGAGCGGCTCCAAGCGAAGGTTGGCCACGCCTTCGCGCACCGCGCGCGAGAGCTGCGCGGCGCGCGAGGCGTCGCGTGAGATCTCTTCGCTGCGATAGGTTCCGAGAATCAGTACCGGAGCGTCGCTGAGGCGGCGCGCGAGGTGACGCCAGAGGTCGAGCGTCGCCGCGTCGCTCCACTGCAGGTCCTCGACGACGACGAGCACGGCGCCGTCTTCGGCACAGCGGCGGCGGAGGTGCTCTTCGACGAGGCGGAAACGGCGCAGCCGTTCGGTCTCGGGGGCAACGACGCGCTCTGCGAGGCCGCGCAGCTCGCGTTCGAGCGGGGAGGCGCGATCGCCGGAGATCAGCGCTTCGATCAGCGGCTCGTACGGCGTCGAAACGTACTCGACGCAGGTACCGTGCAAGACGAGGCAGCGCTCGCGGCGGACCCGATTCTCAAACTCCCGCAGCAGGCGCGACTTGCCGACGCCGGCGTCGCCGCCGATCATCAGCGCGCCGCCCGTCCCCTCGGCCTTGGTCTTGCGAAAGGCCGCGAGCAGCCGCGCGAGCTCGGGCTCGCGTCCAACGAAATGCTCGAAGCCGGTGTCGGTCACGGTGGAACGATGCTTCCGGGCCGCCTCCGTACCGCTCCTGCGTGGGTACGTACCCGCCGCGGCCCGAGAATGCGTACCGGGGCATCGGGCTCTCCGTAGCTTCACGGATAGGCGGCCGGGCACGACGGCGATAGGCTGAAGGGGTGGTGTGGAGTGGCGTCGCCGCCCGCGCGGCCTTCGCCGCCTCGCGGCGGTGGAGCATCAGGACCGCCCGCTTTCGGCGTCCCGGCTACGACGCGGACGGACGCTGTACACGGAGCACAGCGGCCACGGGCGGTCCTCGGTGTCTTGGAGTGGCGATTTGGAGGTGTAGCCTTCAACGCAAACGTCGGCGGCGCGATGGCCGTCAGCATCGGAGATTAGAATGAAACAGCTCGCCTTTATCATTGCTTCGATTCTCGTGGCTGCGAGCAGCGTCGGTTGTTCGAGCACGCAGTCGCAGGGAGGCTTTCAGCCGGCGGTTCCGACCGGTACGGCGGTCTTGTCGATGGCCCATCCGGTGCAGATGCCGATTCGTCCGGATCGGCTCGCTTCGTCGATGGCCGTGGGCGCGTCGAAGCGAGGCGGACTCCTCTACGCCGACGACTGGGCGACCAACGCGGTATACGTCTTCGACTACCCAAGCGGAAAGCAGGTCGGAGTTCTCACCGGGTTGGATGCGCCGTACGGCATGTGCGTCGACGCGCAGGGCGATATCTACATCGGAAACTTCTACGGCAACACGCTCGTCGAGTACGCGCACGGCGGCGATATGCCGCTGAAGACCTATTCGGTGGTTGGTCAGCCGATGGGGTGCAGCGTCGACGCCAAGGGCGATGTCTCGGTTACGAGCTTCAATCCCGGCGAGGTGATGGTCTTTGCCGGCGGCGATCCAACGAAGGGAACGACGTATGCGGGGCCATGCGAGTTTCAGTGGACGATGGGATACGACGATAAGCGAAATCTGGTCGGCGTTGGCGAGGAGTCGACCGGCGCGATCGTGGCCTGCGCCTTGCTCGCGGGTTCGAAATCGATCATCGTGCTCTCGGGGTGTTGCACCGGACCGATGCAGATCGATTTTGCGGGCGGCACGATGTGGGACGGTAAGTATCTGGCGGTCGGCAATCAGGAGGTAGGCGGTTCGTTCGAAAGCGGTGTTTATCAGGCCAAGGTCTCCGGGACGACGCTGAAGGTGTACGGTCAAACGGACCTTACGGACAACTGCTTTAGCAACTACACCGACGTCGTGAATCCGTTTGTCGTCGGGAAGAAGAATACGCCGGCCAATCGGCGGCAAGGCAAGGTCATTCTCGGGTCCAACCTCTGGTGTAACGACGCCGGCAGTGGAGGAGGAATCAATCTGTGGCACTACCCGGCCGGGGGGCCGGTGTTTCGACAGATCGGAGCCTCGCTCGGCGAGCCGTACGGCGCCGCGGTAAGCTTCGCGAAATGACGAGAGGCGCGGGCTGGTCGCTTCTGGGTGCGCTGGCAGGCGTTGCCGTCGCGGGTTGCGCCGGCGTCCAAGCAACGGGCTCCGGAGCGGCACCCCCGCTGGAAGCCGCCCGAGGCGCTGCGCCGGATCGGCGCCCGTCATACATGGCGCCGGACGCGAAGAAGAAGTCCAGACTGATGTACGTGGGCGATTGGGCGACGAACGACGTTTTCGTCTACGAATATCCCAGCGGCGACAGCGTCGGCACGCTGAGCGGTTTCGATGCGCCGTACGGCATGTGCGTCGACAAGAAGGGCGACGTGTACATCGCGAACTTCTACAGCGGAAACGTCGTCGAATACGCGCACGGGGGGACAAACCCGCTCAACACCTATACGTCGGTTGGTGAGCCGATCGGGTGCAGCGTCGACCGAAAAGGCGATCTCGCCGTTACGAGCTTCAATCCCGGCGAGGCGATCGTCTTTGCCGGCGGCGATCCGTCGCGAGGCACAACGTATAGCGGACCCTGCGAGTTCCTGTGGACGATGGGATACGATGATAAGGGCAACCTCGTCGGCATCGGCGAGGAAGCCGGCAGCACAATTGCAGCCTGTGCGCTGCTTGCGGGTTCGAGCTCGATGATCACGCTCTCGGGCTGCTGTAACGGGCCGATAGAGATCGATTTTCCCGGCGGCACGATGTGGGACGGCAAATACCTCGTGATCGGCGCACAAAGCATAAACAGCAAATTCGAGAGCGGCCTGATTCAAGCGACCCTTTCCGGAACGACGTTAACGCAACGCGGCTTCACCAAACTCAGCGATACCTGCTTTGGCAGCTACGCCGACGTCGTCTTTCCATTCATCGTTGGGAAGAAAAACACGCCGGTCAACCGGCAGCAAGGCAAGGTCGCCATCGGCGTTAATCTCTGGTGCAACGACAAGGGCAGCTCCGGCGTCAGCTTGTGGCATTACCCGGCGGGTGGAGATCCATTCAAAACGCTGGAGCACATGCCGGCAGAACCCTACGGCGCGGCCGTCAGCCTGAAGTGAAAGCGACGGAGCTTCGAAGGAGACGAAAATTGAAAAAACTCAATTCTGTTTTTGGGGTTGCGTTTTTGGCGGCGGCGATCGGCGGCTGCGGCGGAGGCCAGTCGACGGGTGTTGGCGGCGCGTCGCCGCAGGATACCGCCGGGCGACTCTCTCTGACGATGCCGCACTACGTGCCGGCGGCGGTGACGTCCGATCGGCATCCGTCGAACATGTCGCCTGACGCAAAGAAGAAGGGCGCGCTGCTCTACGCCGGCGATTGGGCGACCAACGACGTGCTGGTCTACGACTACCCCAGCGGCAAGAGCGTCGGGACGCTTACCGGGTTCGACGCACCCTACGGCATGTGCGTCGACGCAAAGGGCGACGTCTACATCGCAAACTTCTACGGCGGCACCGCGGTCGAGTACGCCCACGGTGGGACGAGTCCGTTGAAAACCTATACGCAGGTCGGAGAGCCGATTGGATGTTCGGTCGACGCGAAGGGCGATGTCGCGGTTACGAGCTTCAACCCGGGTGGAGTGACCGTCTTTGCCGGCGGCGATCCTTCAAAAGGCACGACGTATACGGGCCCCTGCGAGTTCCAGTGGATGATGGGCTACGACGGGAAGGGGAACCTTATCGGTATCGGCGAGCAGCAGACGGACACGATCTCCGCATGCGCGCTGCTGGCCGGATCGCAATCGATAACGGTGCTTTCGGGATGCTGCACCGGGCCGATCACGGTCGACTTCCCGGGCGGAACGATGTGGGATGGAAAGTATATCGCGCTGGGCGATCAGGAGTTCGCCGGAACGTTCGGAACGGGCATGTATCAGGCGACGCTTTCCGGCACGACGCTCACGATGAAAGGATCTACGCCCCTGGACGCCTGCCCGAGCAGCTACGCCGACGACGTCAGTCCGTTTATTCTGGGAAAGAAAAATACGCCCGCCAATCACCGCCAGGCGAAAATCGCCATCGGAGCGGATGGCAAGTGCAACTCGGGAGCGATCGGGCTATGGCACTATCCCGCGGGCGGCGGACCGTTTAAGGAAATTGGCACGATCGCATCCTCCGTCGTCGCCGTAAGCTTGAAATGAGAGTTAACATGAAATCGTTTAGGATTGTCTTGGGTTCGTGTCTGCTTTCGGTGCTTCTCGCCGCTTGCGGCGGGAGCCAGTCGTTGGGCGGAGGGGCCGGCGGCGTAGCGATGATGCCGGGCCTGCCCGGCGATCGGCATATGGCGTATATGGCGCCGGATGCGAAGGAGAAGTCCGCGCTGATGTACGCCGCCGATTGGGCGACCAACGACGTCTTCGTCTACGACTATCCGAGCGGAAAACAGGTGGGCATGCTCACCGGCTTCGTCGCTCCCTACGGGATGTGCGTCGACAAAAAGGGCGATATCTACATTTCGAACTTTTACAACGGGACCGAAGTCGAGTACGCGCACGGCGGGACGAGCCCGTTGAAAACGTATGCTTCCGTCGGCGAGCCTATGGGCTGCTCGGTCGACGCAAAGGGCGATCTTGCCGTGACGAGCTTCAATCCGGGCGAGGTGATCGTCTTTGCCCGCGGCGATCCGACGAAAGGTACGACCTATACCGGGCCGTGCGAGTTCCTCTGGACGATGGGCTACGATCCCAAGGGCAATCTCATCGGCCTCGGCGAGGAGGGTCACGGTGCGATCGTCGCCTGCGCGCTGCTCGCCGGATCGGAGTCGATGATTACGCTCTCTGGCTGCTGCACCGGCCCGATTCAGATCGACTTTCCCGGCAGCACGATGTGGGACGGAAAGTACATCGCGCTCGGCGACCAGGAAGTAACCGGAAAAATCGAAGCGAGCGCCATCGCGGCTAGCCTCTCCGGGACGACATTGAGCGAGCACGGCACGACGATCCTGGCTGACGATTGCGGCTCGTATACACCGGCGGCGAACCCATTCATAGTCGGCGCTAAGAACACGCCCGCGAACCGCCGGCGAGGCCGAGTCGTCGCCGGGGTGCTTCCCTGCAGCGGGTCGTCGGGGGGAATCGGCCTGTGGCACTATCCAAGGGGCGGCGCTCCGTTCAAAAGCTACACCGGTCTGAGCGATCCGCACGGCGTCGTCGTGAGCCTAAAAACCTAGTCGAGAGGCAAAAAAGGTGGCGCCTTTCGAGTTGTCCGGGTTACTTGTCCGGGTGTCGGTTAATAAGTAGTCCGGTCGACCCATCATAATTGAAGTGTGGATCCGGTTGGAGTAGCACTCTTGGGGGGAACGCGTGGGGTCCTGTTACGTTACGTCCTCGTTGGTGCCATTTCTTGACTGCGACATGAGCTCTGAGTCGTATGGGGTAGCCGTTCCTACCGGGACCTAGCAAGGCACGCAAATCATCCACTCGGGGATGAAGCGCGCCTCACCCAAGCGCCCTGCCTCAGCTGAAAGGGCAGGGCGCTTGATTTGAGGGAAGAAGTGCCGGCGTAAGCCCGTAGCTACTTCACCGATTTTGGACGGATTTATCGATGGTACGTAGACTCAGCGTCTTTTTTCTTGCGGGTGCCGTTCTTACAACCTCTGGCTGTTCGCTACCGACGGATCGGGGATCCGGCAACGTCGCCGTTTCAGGCGCCGCGGGGAGTTCGGCCAGGCCCGCTACCGGCAGTCCGATCTCGCATATCGTCGTCATCATTCAAGAGAACCGGAGCGTAGACAACCTGTTTAACGGATTTCCCGGCGCCGACACCGTGACTTCTGGTCAGAACATCTACGGGCAGACCGTTTCTCTGAAGCCGGAATCGCTGGCGGCGCCTTACGATATGGGCCACCGGCACGGCAGTTGGCTGCTCGACTACAACCAGGGAAACATGAACGGCTTTAGCACCGAAAGCATCGACTGTTATGCCAAGCACGGGCAGTGTCCGCCGAGGGACGTCGCGGCATACGGCTACGTTCCGAAGGCGGAGGTACAGCCGTACTGGGATATGGCCGAGCAATACACCTTCGCCGACGAATCGTTCCAGACGAACCAAGGTCCAAGCTTTCCCGCGCACCAGTACCTGATTAGCGGAACTTCTAGCATTGGGAACGGCTCGAAGTACCTGGCGTCGGACAACCCCGGCGATACGGTAGGAAAGGGGAATCAAGGCGGCTGTGACTCCGTGCGCAGCACGACGGTCCGGACAATCGACTCCCAAGGGAAGCAGGGGCCGTTCGTCTTTCCCTGCTTCGACCGCAACTCGATCCTGCAGGAGATGAACGAGCAATCCGTGAGCTGGCACTACTATCAAGAGTTCAAAGGTTCCGGCCAGTGGCACGCCCCCGACGCCATCGAAAATATCCGCAACGGCCCAAGCTACACGAACGTAGAGTGGCCATCGTCGGCGGTGCTCGAGGATATCGACCGCGGCTACTTGGCGGACGTTTCGTTCGTTACGCCAAACGCAGCCGAATCGGATCACTCCGGCAGAAACAACGGCAGCGGGCCTTCGTGGGTGGCATCGATCGTCAATAGGATCGGTGAGAGCCAATACTGGAACAGCACCGCGATCATCGTGATCTGGGACGACTGGGGCGGCTGGTACGATCACGTGCCGCCGAAGATATTCAACTCGTACGAGTTGGGCTTCCGCGTGCCGATGATCGTGATCTCCCCGTACGCGAAGCCGAATTACGTCTCGCACGTGCCGTACGAGTTCGGCAGCATCCTCAAGTTCATTGAAGAGACGTTCGACGTCGCGTCGCTAAACACGACGGACGTGCGCGCTACCGATCTCTCCGACTGCTTCAATTTCAAGGGCTCGCCGCGCCCATTCAAGCCGATCGCCTCGAAATACTCGGCGGCGTACTTCGAGCACCAGCCGATCGATTACGAGAGTCCCGACGACGATCGGTAGCGGCAGTTAGGGCGAGCCTTTCGGCTCGACCTTCACACTGTTCATCGCATCGCCGCGCCGGATCGCGTCGAGCGCCTCGAAGCCGTCGCTCATCTGGCCGAAGACGGTGTATTGGTTGTCGAGAAAGCGCGCGTCGTCGAGGCAGATGTAGAACTGCGAGCCCGCGGAGTCAGGCTGCGTCGCGCGCGCCATCGCGACCGTTCCGCGCAGGTGCGGTCGCGAGTTAAATTCGGCCTTCAGGCGATAGCCGGGGCCGCCGGTGCCGTCACCCTTTGGATCGCCGCCCTGCACGACGAAACCGGGCTCGACGCGATGGAACGAAAGGCCGTCGTAGAATCCCGCGTCGGCGAGTTTGAGGAATGCTGCCGCGTGCAGCGGCGCGTCGTCCGGGAACAGGGTGAAGACGATATCGCCGTGCTTGGTTGCGATTCGAACTTGCGAGTCGCGCGCCCGTTCGGTCAGCGCGGGGAGCTCTTCGGCTTGCGGTACAGCGTAGTTCATCGAGGTTTCGTTGCCAAAGCAGCGGCTTTTCCCTGCGCGCGATGGCCGGAAAGGACGCCGCGCCGGAGAAAAGCAGGCGATGGCTCTCGAACTGCGGCGACCATGTGCCGAACTCGCGGATTCGTTTGCCGCAATGCGCGACGCCTACGTTCGGGCAGGCGAGGATCCGTGGTCGCCCCAAAACAATCTGCGCGCCACGGCAATCGCGCACAGCGACGTACCCGCATACATTGAGTTGCTGAGCAGCTGGGCGCGCGGCGAGCGACTTCCCGAGGGCTGGGTACCGTCGCATGAGTTTTGGATCGTCAAAGACGGCGCCGTCGCCGGCGTGGTCAACATTCGTCCGACGCTCAACGACTGGCTGCGGAAGGTCGGCGGCAACATCGGGTACGACGTCCACCCAGGGTACCGCAAGCAAGGCATCGCGACGTTCGCGCTGCGCGAGGCGCTGCGGTTCTTGGCGGAACGCGGCGTGCGTGAAGCGCTGGTCACGTGCCGCGAGGACAACGGGCCGTCGGCGCGGGTGATCGAGAAATGCGGGGGCCGGCGTATCGGCGACTCCCTCGTCCTCGAGCCGAAGCGCCGCCGGTACATCATTACGACGAGCTAGCACCGCCGGGGAGCAGCTCCATGAATATCTTATGAGGACTCTCATCGGTCGCGCGAAAGCCGAGCCGTTCGTAGAGACGTACGGCGGGGTTAATCTTCGCGGTGCTCAGGCGCAGCGGTATGCCGGCTGCGGCGGCTTCGGCGATGAGGCCGGTTAGCAGCTGCGTTCCGATACCGCGACTGCGCCACTTCGCCGCTATGTAGATCTGCTCGACGGTGATCGCGCCGGGAGCGCGATCGACCGAAAGCCAGCCGGCGGCTTCGCCTTCGATCGTGACGATCGCGGTCTGCTCTTCCTTGTAGGACTGGGAGAAACGCGTGCGCTCGAGATCATCTCCGCGCCAGCCGAAGAGGCGCTCGATGAGCCAGCGATGCGACTCGAAATAGACGGACTCGGCGAACTGGCGGTCGGCGGCGGTCGCGGGGCGTAACGCGAGATTCATTTCGTTGGGATGGTTTCGCGCCGCCCTGTCGAATTCTTCAAGACGCTGAATCTTCACGGAGGGTGCGATGAAGAACATGAATTTCAGCAGCTCCTTGCTGAGCCTATCGGCCGCGGCCGCGCTTTTTGCGGGATGCGGCGAATCGCGCGGGCAAGCGCCCGGCGTGCCGCCTCTTCATACGGTGGCCAATTCCGGCGCGAGAGCGCAGACCTCGGCCGGCGACCTGCTCTACATCGCCCACGAGGGCGTTTCCAACTATACTAAGCACGGCGTCATCTCAATCCTGAGCTATCCGGGCGGCATGCCGGTCGCAAGAATCCGGCATATCGACGCGCTGGGAATGTGCGCCGATCCATCGGGCAACGTGTGGGTGATCGCATACGTTTCGGGCGCGTCCGAGCTGCTCGAGTACTCGCACGGCGGTACGACCGCGATCGCCGAGATTACGATGCCGAAGAACACGTACGCGCGCGGATGCGCCGTCGATCCGGGCAGCGGCGATCTCGCGGTCGCAAATGAGAGGAGCGGCAATCCGTATGCCGGCCGGATCTACGTTTGGGCGGGTGCGCGTCCGGGCAAACCGGCCGTTCACAAAGCGCCGTTCGTTCCCGAGTACGTCACCTACGACGATAAGGGGAACATTTTTGCGGCAGGCTACCCCGGAGGAAGCGACCCGTGGCTGGTTCTGGGCGAGTTGCCCAAGGGCGCTCGCGAACTCGAGCACATCAAGCTCGATAAGCGCACCGGCGTCCCGGGCAGCATTGCCTGGGACGGAACGCGGGTGGCCGTCGGGACGGGCGGCTTCGTGCTCAAGGGAGCGCCGCGGATCTACCGGGTGAAGATCTCGGGTACGAGCGGGAGAGTTACCGGCGAAACGGTGCCGCGCGATCCGGCGATGTACGCTCGGCCGATCTTTTCGCTGTTCGCGGAAAGCGTCGTTTCGATTGCGGGCTCCGCAGGAGATCGCGTCGACGTGTGGCCATATCCCAGCGGTGGAACGCGCACGCAGTACATCGGCTTCTTCGAGCGGATCGAAGGGATGACGATCTCCGCCGGGCACGCGCCCTAGCACGCCGCCATACTCTTCTCGAGCCGGGATCCCGAGCACCGGTCGCACGTCATCCACATCGTCCGCGACGTGGTCGAGATCGTCGCGATCGTTTTGGCAGGCGCCTGGGCGTTCTACGTCTTCATCTACGAGAACCGGATCAAACCGTCGTTTACCGACCTGCAGACGGACGTCTCCGCTACGATGCAAAAGACGAGCCAGCGCGACGGCGCGACGGGAGTTCTTCTTAAGCCTGGATCGAGCCGTTCACCGCGACGGTCTACACGCCGAGCCGTCTTGCGCTGCAGTTGCTGACGTCGCCGCCGGTCACGTTCGATTTGCACGACGGCAAGATCGCGGCCGATCCGGACGGCTCGCGGCCCGGCGCCGGCCTACCCTTCAACGCCGGCAGCGGCAACGGCGACATTCGTGCGCCACTCGTGGAAGCCGGGCGTGGGCTCGACGCCGATTACGCGCGTTTGGGCAGCGCGCGGGTTGCGGTTCGAGGCAAGATCGTCTTGATGCCGGATTCGCCGGATGATTTGCTAGGCTCTTCGCTTTCGCTCGGCTCGGCGAAAGACCGGATACACGATCGGCATCATGAGCGAGTTATAGAAAAACTTGAGCGCACTCGTCCGGAAACCGGGCGGCAGACGTCCCTCGTCTGCATCGATAATTGGGAAAGATTTCAGCTGCCTTTCCATCTTGGTGCTAAACTCGAGCCGCTCGGCGGCGCTGCGGCTGGTGTTGGCAAGGGCCCGGCGTATGCCGGCTTCATCGTCGGCCTCGCTGCAGATGTCCGCGGAAAACTCCGCGTCGCTCATCCCGAGAAAACGTAGTACGCTGCCGTCCATGAAGTCGTTATCACCATAGAGATATCCGTTCATCAAATCGTTTCCCGATTCGCGGCTCTGCTGCGCGCGGCGGGCCTTTTGCGCCATGCGCTTCACCCAAACCATTCCGTCGACCCTCTCCGACCCCGAGCACGGTATCCACGACATGGGTTTTTCTCCTTCGTTCATTTTAGCCCGGATTCACTTGACGATTTGACGAAAATACATCTAAGCCGGGATTCCCCATATGGCCGTCCTTTTCGAGCCGACGGCGGGCAACTCCGTCGATTTTCTGGGCGTTTGGCAAGCCAAGTTGTCAGTTCGGCCCGAGTTGAAGCCTGCGTCGGGCCACGTAGCGCCAAAAGCTTCGCAGCGCGGTCATAGGGACACACCTCTCCCATTGGTTTCCGGCGCATGTAGTCGGCCGGGGTGATCATGTTACCGCCGCCAACGGCGGCGATCGAAGCGAAGCGATTCTCTCGACGATGGCGCCGAACAACTTGCGCGGGATCGCGACCTCCGCCATCTGAAACGCGACATACCGGCCGTGGCTGACGACCTTCGCGCCGATCTTGATCAGCTTCTCGCGCAGCGTTGTCAACGACCACTCGGCAATCGCCTCGGGAATCGCCAACGTCCGAAGGAAGTTGCCAAGATTGTACGCCAGCGCGTGAAGCTGGAGTCGGACTGCGTTTGCGTCGAACGACTGGCACGAGAGCCGCGTCCCCTTTAGTGCGCCTTTCCATTCTTTTATGCATTGCTCAGCCGTTCCGCGCTGATTGTAAAACTCGACGACGTGCTCCGACTTGCGACGCAGGTTCGTAACGATGAATCCGACGCGAGGAAACAGCTCCCCGAAATGCCATTCTACCTTAGCGATGACCCGCCGCGGCCGCGACCAACTCGCAGCCTGATAGCGGAAGCTCCTGTAGAAGCGCTGCACGTAGTGCGCCGGCCGACCGACCGGCCGCTTGAGCAAGTCAGCGATCTCCGCCTGGAGTATCTGATTGGCGGGAAGGCGGATGGCGTATTCGATGCCCTCCGATTCGAGGTACTCGTACATGCTCGGCTGCGCAAAGGCAGCGTCGCCACGAAACGCGATGCTTTCGGCAGATTGTTGGTAGCGCGCAACGACCGGCTTGAGCACCGCTTCCCAGCCGTCAGCACTATGGACGTTGCCAGGGCGAAGCGCGCATCGTTCCAGATCGCCATCCTGATTGAAGACGAAGAGCGGATGGTAGCACGTACAGCCGAAGTGTCCGTTCCAAACGCTGCTCTCTTGATCGCCATGCGTTGGGCTGACGCTCGAGTCCATGTCGAGTACGGCGCGACCGCGTGGACGACGTTTCGCAACCTGGTCAATCCAGTGACCGGAGAGATCGGCGAGCGTTGCGAGGTTCTCCGGCCTTGCCAGACAGTTCGTTTCGAATCGGCCCATCTGGCTCGGTGACGCGCCCGACCCTTTCGTTGCTTTACCGCCGATGATGTAGCGTATGGCGGGGTCGTGCCGCAAACGGAGCGCGTCGTTCACGTCTTCATATCCGGCAAGCCTGCCGAAGAGTGATTGCCGCAACATGCCGACGAGGGCGTGGCGACCGTTCTTGCCCGTGCGCGCATCGGCGAGAAGATCCCCGGCCGACGTTGTCAATCCAAGTGCATCGTCAAGTTCGCGATATGCGAGCAAACCTGCATCCGAGGTGACGACCGAGCCGCGAAACTGCACCATGATGCGGCGGTCGAAATCGAGTCGTAAAACGTCGTTTTCGGTTTCACCCGTCGGGTTCGTCAATCCAGCCTCACATCATGAGCGCGATTCCTCATATGTAGTATAGCAGAACCGCTGTGCATCAGCAGCGGATTTGCGAATGCATCCGGGGAATGCGGGTTAAGACGGCGTTCCGAAACTCAGGAACGGTCCGCTTCTATTTCGTCGGTTACGCCGTAACGGTGATGGGTTCGAAGATGACGCTCTCGCCGCGGCCGACCAACGATCCGCACATCCGCGACAGCCAGCACACGTACTTCAGATTGTCGAAACCGACGCCGGTATACGGTTTAGGCTTCATAACCCAGCTCGGGGACCCGAAATCGGGCCACGGCGCCGAACTCGAACCGGGAGGTAGCTACGGCCAGGAACACACGTTCTATATCCCCGCAAACCGATTCGATCTGCTCACCGTGCACGTCAGCGCATGCATCGCAAAATCAAACGCGAAGCCGATTCCGTCGAGGTTCAAGGCGGGCATCGAAGGCGTTACCGACGTGACCTGCGACGATGCCGATCACATCACCTACGACGTAGGCTCCCTCGATCTACGGAAGTAATGATGGCGTGCGTACTCCTACACCGTACGCGTGCGAGTAAACGCGCGAATGATGGCGAGCAGAAGCACTGCGCCGATGATCGCGCAGATTATGCTGCCGATATTGAAGCCGGTGACACCCGCGTGGCCGAAGAGCCCATAGACGAAACCACCGATCAGGGCTCCGACGATGCCGACGACGATGTCCCCAAGGACTCCGCCGGGGCCTTCCCCGGGCACCAAAAACTTCGCGATGGCGCCGACGATTAAACCAAAAACGATCCACGCTAGAATGCCCATGTTGCGATCAACCTCCTCGGTGCGACGTTGCCGTTGTGATTCCCAAACGAGCAGACTGCCAAACGCAAGAAGGCCCGGACGGATACCCAGGTTTGGATCCGCCGGGCCTTTTTGTTGTCGCTAGGTGCTGAAATGAGCGACCATTCAACCCAGACCTTTGCTAGTTTTCCTAGCGACATCCTAGAAACGTAGCAGAGAGGTCATTCGTTTCGCATTTCGGAGGGAGCGTTTCATGAGGAAAAGATGGCCGGCGGCTCTTCCGGTGGCGGCGTTGCTGCTGGGGGGATGCGGCATGGGCAGCCCCGCGCTGCCGTACATGCGCGGCGATACGATGATGGGGGCCTTGAACGATACCGGCGCCGGGAAGATCACCCACATCGTCTACATCGTTCAGGAGAATCGCAGCTTCGACAACCTCTTTCACAATTATCCCGGCGCGGATACCGTCTCGAGCGGAAAAAACTCGCACGGCCAAACGATCGTACTGCAGCCGGTCCACCTCAGCGCGCACTACGACATCGATCACTCCGCCGGTGCGATGTTCTCCGCGTGCAACGCTCCGCCGGGCGACCTTCCGGGAACGCACTGTCGGATGAACGGTTTCGATCTCGAGCAGTACTACAACGTGCCGCAGGGCCTCAAACATCCGCAGTACACGTACACGCCGGCCGGCGAATCGAAGCCGTACTTCGCGATGGCGCGCGAGGGGGCGCTGGCGGACCGCATGTTCCAATCGCAGATCGACGAGAGCTTCGTGGCGCATCAATACATCATCGCGGCGCAGGCGCAGTGGGCGGTGGACCTTCCGGACAGCTTTTTCTGGGGCTGTGAGGAAGGCAGCATTACGGTTCGAACGATTTCGAAGCAACGCCTGTTAGGATCCCCGATCTCCGCGTGCTTCGATTACACGACGTTGGGAGACGAGCTCGACAAGGCGCATCGCACGTGGCGATTCTATGCGAGCCAGTACGGCAGCGCCTCGAGCGGCGCAGGCGGGACGTGGTCGAGCTATCAGGCGATCGATCACATCTACAACGGACCGGATTGGAAGAAAGACGTGATCTCACCGAACTGGAAGTTCATCACCGACGTGCGCGCCGGCAAGCTTGCGAACTTCACATGGATTACGCCGGTCTGCGACGATTCCGACCACGTGAACTGCTCCGGCGGATACGGGCCGTCCTGGGTGGCGGCGCTCGTGAACACCGTCGGTCAGAGCAAGTTTTGGAACTCGACGGCGATCTTCATCCAGTGGGACGACTGGGGCGGCCTTTACGATCACGTCGCACCGCCCTACCTCGATCGCGACAGCCTCGGTTTCCGCGTGCCGCTCGTCATGCTTTCGCCGTACGTCAAGCGCGGCCACATTTCAAAGGTGCAGTACGAAACCGCGAGCGTGCTGCGCTTTGCCGAGGATCTCTGGGGCTTACCTCAGATGGCGCCGGCCGACCGGCGCGCGACCTCACCGGCCAAAGATAACTTCGACTTCACGCAAAAACCGCTGCCGTTCAAGAAAATTGCGGCGCCGCTCCCACCGAAATTCTTCATGCATCAACTGCCGGACGACTACTTCGCGCCGGACGAGCAGTAGCGCGGCGGCCGGCTCGCCGGTCGTCGTGCTGGGTTTACCAAGCATTGGGACCTTTTTCCCATGGGGTATGGACAATTCGCCTTAGCTCGTTTAGGCTAGATCAGCTGGCTCCAGCGTTGGCGGGGCCGGCACGCAAACGCGTAGCTTACAAAATCCTCAAGCACGAGGGAAAAGCGCCCCCCGCCGGGCGCTTTTCCAAATTTGAGGCTATCGCGTGCCGGCGGAGCAAAGCTTCACCTACAATCGCGTAGAGTTCAAAAACTATCGAGGAAAGCTGAAGGGCCGCGTTACGCTAAAGGCGACTTGCGGTCGATTCTCGCGGTTCGAACATTTCCTGGTGGAACTATCCTGCCGGCGGAAAGCCCTTGCAGACGATCGACGGCGCCGGCACCAACGTCGTGGGGATCGTGGTAAGCACCGCGCGACAGCACTAGCGTGAGGCACGAGAAAGCAAATGAAGAAAACCCCGGTCAGATCGGCGGGGAGTTTGCGTGCGCACCGAGCGCGAAGCGCAGGCGCAGAATCTGATCGAGGACTGCGGCGATCTCTTCGGGCGTAAAGAGTGACAGCAATCGCTGATTCACGTCCGCGAGCGGAAGAACGTCGGACTCTCGGCCGCCTTTGCCCAGGCCTTGGGGATCGCGAAAGCCCAGCGCATCAACGACCAATGTCGCGGCGCGTTTGGGCTCGATATCACCGGCGTTTTGGTCGGAAATCTCGATTATCGCGGTCAAGTCCGGCATCGTTTACTTTAGATACCACGGAGAGTGGCGTATAAAACGTTCGGCCGGCCTTCTGCCTTCGTGGAAGCGGCCCGCATGCGCAAAGGTGCCGTTACTCTTGCATTAGCCTTTATAATGTTCGTAGGAGGATCGCTGCAGAGCGCGCGGGCCGCCGGCCATTCGCAGGGACCGCCGCCGCTGCGCGACTTGGGGTGGTTGATCGGGGGCTCCTGGCAGACGATCGACCATGGCGTTCCATTGACCGTCAAGACGACGCACTCGTGGTCGCCCAACGGCGCGATCATTGAGTTCACGACGACGTTCATTACGAACGGCCAGTCGAAGAACAAGTATGACGGCCATTTTTACCTCGACCCCGGCACGCAAAACGTTATCGTGTGGTACGCGCACGACGACTTCACGATAACCCAGGCGCCGGTTGAGGGGCAGCGGCAACAAGGCTTTTCGATGCAGTTCAAAGAGGCCGGCGACTCAAAGACTCTGCAAACCTATCGCGTGGTTGTGACGAAGACTGGAGCCGATGCCTATACCTGGGAACTCGATCAGCAGAGCGGCTCGGCGTGGCAGAAGGCTTTAACGCTGCATTTCGTGCGAAGCTGAAGTCGTCTTCTTAGGCGTCTTCGTCGTCATCGTCGTCGTCATCGTCGTCGTCCGGATCGAGCATGGGATCCGGCCCTGGGTTTGGGCGTTGCTCGCCCGGTTGGGGATTCGGGATGGGCGTGGGTACCTCGCTCATTTTCTCTCCGTTCCTATAGATGCTCGTGGTTCGTACGTGGTTTACCCTAATGTGTCGGGCCTTCAACGGGGATGCGAATGATGCAGGCTGCGCCGGCGTCGTCTCGGTTATGCAGTTCGATCGCGCCGCCGGCCCGCTCCACCGCTTTTGCGGCGATCGACAGACCGAGCCCAGTTCCGACGATTCCCTCGGAGGCCGCTCCACGGTAGAAACGATCGAAGGCCGAGGAGAGGTCGGCGTGCGAAAACCCCGGGCCGTCGTCGCTCACCGTAATTTCGCAGAGGCCGTCGTAGCGTCGGACGCCGATGGTGATGGGACGCTGCCCGCCGTACTTTAGCGCGTTGTCGACGACGGCCGCCACCGCTTCGCGAAGCTCGGAGGCGGCCGCGCGAATGGGTGTTGCCGTATCTGCGAGCTCCACATGGAGGCGTTGCTGATCTTGGAGTGAGAACCCGCGCGGGACGTCACGCACGACGTCGTTCAGGTCGAAGACCGTTTCGGCGGTCGGCGCGACGTGCTCGAGCCGGGCCAGCAGGATGAGCTCGTCGATGAGCGTCTTCATGCGGCGGCCCTGGCCGAGCATCGCCGGCACGGCCTCTCCTTCCGAACCGTTGCTGCTGCGCGCCGCCATCGCGCTCAAGTAGCCGATGATGACCGTCAGCGGCGTGCGCAGCTGGTGGCCCGCATCGGCCACGAATTGCCGCATCTCGGCGCTGGCCTTCGCGCGTTCGTCGAGCGCGCGCGTGATCTGCGCGACGGCACGATTGTATGCCTGCACCAGCTCGCCGACCTCACTGGTGTCGGTGGTTGAAACCGTTGCCGGGGTGAAGTCGCCGTCGCCGAAGCGGTTCAACGCAGCGGTCGTGCGCAGCAGCGGATCGAGAGAGTTTGACGCGACGACGAGCGCGATCCTCCAGGCGGCGACGATAACGACGATCGCGACGACGGCCATGGCCGTCAAGTAATATTCGACGAAGCGTTGGTAGAACGACGAGTTGACGAAAACCGTGGTGCGTGCGGTGCCGTAAGCGACCGTGAGCGGACGCACGTGTTCCATTAGCATCCGCACGATGAGGCTTTCCCGAAACGGTCCGTGCGGCGGAGCGAGATGCGGGACGCCGGGGAAGAGGTCGGTGTGCGTGCGAATCGGCAACGGCGCCAGTCGCGCTTCGAAATACGCGTCGATGTCGGTGGAGGTGCTGTTTTGCCAATCGTACGAAGCGGCCAAGGCCGGAATCTGCCGAGCTGCGGAGTTTATTGCTTGGCGCGCTTGATAGGAGAGCGCTTCGCTCATGACGATTCCAACCAGCGCCGCGCAGCAGAGCACGATCAATACGCCGCTCGTGACGTGCCACGCGATCAGGCGGCTGCGGAGTGAGGGAAGGTGCAAGCGATCCTTAGGAGTGCAGGGTGTAGCCGGCGCCTCGTATCGTCACGACCAGCGGGGGCTCGTTCTCATCTGCGTTGACTTTTGCTCGCAGGTACGAGATGTAGGTCTCGACGCAGTTTTGCGAGACCTCGGATTCGAAACCCCAGACGCGGTCGAGCAGGTCGTCTTTGCTAAAGACGCGGTGCGGTTCGCGCATGAAAGTCTCCAGCAGCCGAAACTCGCGTCCGGTCAGTGCCAGCTCCGACTCACCGCGGTGGACTTTGTGCCGGCGGAGGTCCATCTCGAGGTCGTTGTACGTGAGGATCTCGGGTGCATCGAGCTGCGGGCGGCGCAATGCGGAACGAATTCGTGCGATCAGTTCCGGCGTCTCAAAGGGTTTGGCGAGGTATTGATCCGCGCCGCGCTCGAGGCCGAGCACCTTATCCCCGGTTTCGCCTTTGGCGCTGAGAATGAAGATCGGTGCCTGAGTCAGCGCGCGGTACCGCGGCAGCACGCTGATGCCGTCGATCTTGGGCATCATTACGTCGAGCAGGATCAGGGACGGATCGAACTCGCGCACGACGTCGAGCCCCGCGAGCCCGTCGCGGGCCCCGCGAACCTCGAATCCGGCCGCTTCGAGTTCCCACGTCAGCAAACGGCGGATCGGCTCCTCGTCGTCGATCACGACGATTCGCGGCGCTCGTGAGTCCATCGTTCAACGGTAGCGCTCCTCGCTGAGATGGACCTTGGGACGGCCCGGGCGCCCTAGGCTGGTCAGGGCAGTGTCGCGGCCTTCGACGGCTGGAGGATCGAGGTCGACGCTTCATGAGCGCTTTCGCGGCTCCGCGTAATGAAGAGTTCATGAAGTATCATGCCAGCTCCAAGCCCTGGCTCGCACTCTCGCTAGGCGCACTCGCGACTCTCTCTGCCGGATGCGCCGGCGCAAACACGGGCACCGCGTTTGAATCGCCTGTCCTTCAGAACCAGGAAACGCGCCCGGCCACCCAATCGCAACAGAAGCTCTACGTTACCGACGTCAATGGGAGTGTGTCGGTTTTCAGCGTCGGCAAGAAGCCGCAATTGCTGCGGACCATCACCGACGGCGTTCCGCGCCCCTACGGGGTCTGGGTCGACGAGAATGGAATTCTGTACGTCGTCAACCTCGCAAACGACTCGGGTGAGGCGAGTCTCTCGGAATACAAGCCTGGAGCGTTCTCGCCGTTCTTCCAAATCACCAGCGGTGTTTTGAATTTCGGCGTCGTCGCCGTCGACGACAGTGGCAACGTCTATCTCTCAGGCCTGGCGTCGTCCTACGAGGTGTCGTACGTCAACGTCTATCCGCCCGGCGCGTACACGCCCGCAGACGCTCCAGGTCCCGACGGAACGTGCGCTCTCTCGATCGGAGAGCTTGACCTTCGATCCCAGCGGCAATCTCCTCGTGGGTGTCGCAGCGCTGCCGAAAAAATATATCTCCGTCTTGCGGTTGGCGTACGGTTCTCAGCAATTTACTAACGTCGGCCTCAAGAGAACAGCGGGTGTCCTCGCAGCGGCGGATGCAGCGGGGAACATCTATGTGGGTGGCGGCACCCGGAAGATCGACATCTACGCACCTAACCCCACAAAATCGAAGCACGTCATCCGCATACCCGGAGGCCACCTCGTAACGGCCCTTACCGTTGCCGGCGATGGAACGCTGTACGTCGGCTCGGAGTCTTTCATCTACGTGTGCTCGCCGAAAAAGCTTAAGCTGGAGACGACGATCTCCGGGGGCGGTTCAATCGGCGGCCTTGGTTTGTCGCCGTAGGCATTGCTCTGCCGGCACGCTAGCAGAGTTGGTGCTCGATATCGTAGCGTATGCTGTTGCCAGGCAGAACGGAGTCATCTGGTGGTGCGGCGATCACGCTCCCATCATCGCGGTGAAAGTAGAGGTTGCGGTTCCAGAGCGCGTGAGGCCAGATCTGCTTCGGATTGTCGAAGAACAAAACGAATTGAGGGTTGGGATCCGAGGTGAAGGCGAATCGCAGAGTTGCGCGTTGGCAAGGCTTCACGCGCGCCAGGGTTTTTCGGATGAGGGCGGTGTCGGCTGGGCTGAGCCTACGCCCTTCAAACCTACGATAGCCTTCGGCCGAGAAGCTTGGCCACATCAGTGGCGTAGGTGTCGGCGGGGGCGCTGTATAGCCTTGGGCGAAAGGTGTCTGCGCCGAGCTTCCCTGCCTATGTGAGTCGCGTGAGTCGATGCAGCCGAGCATTGAACACACGGTTAAACCGGCGCAAACGCCGCGGCTGACTTGTGCGAGGAGTCCTTTGGTCATCCGCCCTCATAAATCCCGAACATGTTCCAGGATCTACCACGCGTGCGGGGTTTCCTTCTCGAAGAACAGGGTCCACGAGTTGCCGCTAGCGGCAAGCTGGAAGTGTACGCAACGGAAGCCGGTTCCGGCGGCCTCGTTCAGGGCCGCCTGGAGGCCCTGCTCCGTGCTGCTCTCTACGGATTTGACAAGGTAGTGAAATTTCGCCATCGCGATGATTATAGGCGTCCCCTGCGAGAAACGTCAACGGCGGACAGGTTCACTACTGTGTGGTAGCGGAGTCGCGCGTAACGGAACTCCTCCGCCCCGAATTTGCTCCGAGGCGAAACGCCGCCATTCAATACTATATTTGATGCGGCGCTGGGGAATCGGCGCCTCTCACGCTTGGTCCGCCTCTATGGCTTTGTCCAGGCGCTGCAACAGGCGTCCGACCGAAGGTAACGCTCGGCGTGCGCCTCCACTAGCGTCGCTAAAACGCACCCATACCTTGTCCGGGTCCGTCCACCCCTCGTTATATATCATAATATCGTCGGACCACTCTGTTTGCGTTTTATCGGCGCCCTCGCACCATTTGCAGCGTGGGCTCTCCGCCTCGCATCGCGGATCCTGCGAACACCTAGAACGCAGGAGCTTTATGGTTTTGACGGCAGCGGCTGCAAACGTGATAGGAAATGCAAGTTCACACCATTCGCAGCGCGGGTGCCGTAGATTGCATGGCGGAACTTGCGTGCAGCGAGCACTTAGCTCCTGAGCGATACTCTGCATGGTGGAAGCATACGCCCCAGAATCGGTGTGTCAAGCGGAGGGCGGCGACGTGTGAGGTTGATTCTGGTGTGTTTACGACGCCGGAGCGGCTGCCTCTTCGATGATGCGCTTGGCCATGTTGCCGAAGATTGCGGCGTGAAACGGCGCGACCGAATACCAGTAGAGGTAGCCCCCAAGGCCGCGCGGCTCGAAGAAGGCCGTCTGCACGAACGTGCTGCCGTTGCCGGCGCGCGGTTCCGCTTCGAACTGCAACCACGCTCGGCCCGGTAGCCGCATTTCCGCGCGCAAGCGCAACAGATGCCCCGGCTCGTAGGCTTCCACGCGCCAGAAATCGACCGCGTCGCCGACGCGAAGATCGTTAGCCGAACGCCGCCCGAGCCGCAAGCCGACGCCGCCGACCCAGCGATCCATCCAGCCGCGAATGCGCCAGAGCTGCTGTGAGCCGAACCAGCCGCGTTTTCCCCCCAGCGATGAAAAGATTGCTGCTACGCGCGCGGGTGACGCAGTGGCTTCGCCAACGCGGCGGTCGATCAGCATCCCCTCCTGAAGCCCGGCAAAATCGCCGTGCGGGGCGCGGGCCGAAAACGCGTCGAACCACGTAGTCTCTCGATCAGCGCTGCGCGAGCGATCGAACGCCAAGCGGACGGCGTCGTCGAAGCCCATCGGCGCGATTTGCGGAAAGTCGCGCGCTGTGGCAGAGTCGCGCACGACGACCTCGTTGTACAGCCCCTTGATCAGCGGCTGTGCGAGCTTCGCCGGCACCGGTGTGATCAGATGAACCCAATACGACGAGAGCGTCGGAGAAAAGAACGGCACGACGACGATCCATCGCTTCAAGCCGCGAATCGCAGCGTAGCGCAGCATCATCTCGCGATAGGTCAGCACGTCGCGGCCGCCGATCTCGTAGATCCGGTTCTCCCGCGGCACCGAGAGCGCGGCGATTAGGTAGGCGAGCACATCGCGAATGCCGACCGGCTGGCAACGTGTCGTCACCCAGCGCGGCGCGATCATGACCGGAAGGCGTTCCGTTAAGTAGCGCATCATCTCGAAGCTGATCGAGCCGCTGCCGATAATTTGCGCGGCACGAAACTCGATCACCGGCACGCCGCTTCCACGCAGCATCCCGCCAACCTCGTGGCGGCTGCGCAAGTGCGCGGAAAGCGAATCGCCGTCTTCGCCTAGGCCGCCGAGATAGACGATCGCCTTGACGCCCGCCTCGCGGGCACCGGCGCCGAACTGCCGCGCCGTCTTCCGGTCGACCTCGGCATAGTCCGCAGTCGCGGCCATCGAGTGAACGAGATAATAGGCAACATCGCAACCTTTTAGCGCCGTGACTAACGACGCAGCATCGTCAAGATTGCCCTCGACGATCTCGACGCGCTCACCGAACCGCCCACGCAGACGCCCCACCGCGCGGGCCAGGCAACGCACCTCTAGGCCGGCATCGCGCAATCGTGGAACGAGGCGTCCGCCGATGTAGCCGGTCGACCCGGTCACCAAAACTCGCATCGAGCCCATTATTTCCCGCCTTGAGCGGCTCGAACCGCTCTTCGAACGAGGGCTCTTCAGTCGGATCAACTTCCGGTTCGTGCCGCCTGCAATGCGCTCGAACACTCGCGATGGAACACGCCGAGAAAGTCGATGAAACGGAAAGCGCAGCGCTGTCCGGCTTGTTCGAACTTAGCGAAGCGAGGATCGCCTACACCGCTCGGCGCGAGGACCGAACGTAACGTGACCCCTGCCGTAATGCCTGCCGCCAGAAAGTGGCAGCCAAATTGACGGCCAAAAAAGTAGGGCCTCGGAAAGCCGTATTTCATGGTGGGCGGTATAAGGATTGAACTTATGACCTCTTCCGTGTCAAGGAAGCGCTCTCCCACTGAGCTAACCGCCCGCAGCGCCGAAGCGCGCCGTCTGCGAAGGGTTCGCAGCCTGGCGTTTCGGACCTTCCGCGCGTTTGACAGGGCCCGCGCGCGCGTGATAAGGTGGCGCATATCACTCGCACGCCGCAAAGGAGGCACGATGCAATTTAACCGTCAGCTTCCCCGGACTACGTCGAATCACGGCGTAGGGTCGCTGTGCGTTGGACCTTCGGAGAGTGGACCGATCTAGGCATCGGTTTTCGTAGATCTTCGAAGGCCTCCGCAAGATTCGGGGGCCTTTTCGTTTCCCGTTTTAACTGCAAATTCTTCAATAAAATGAGGCGAATTATGGATCTTTGGATTCCAAGTGAAATCCGGATTCGCCGTGACGATGCTCTGGAAAACGCCCGCTGTGCGCGGCTCGCACGCCTCGCGGCGGACGGTCGAAGTTTCAGGGCGCGCATCCGCGTCGCCGAGGTCGCCGAGGCGATGAGCGATGTGCTGGCAGCGGTGGCACGCAGCCTGCGAAACGGTGAAACCGTCTAACTCAGGGGAAGTCGGCGCCGGCCAACGTTGTGTCGGCGCCCTTCCACAGACCGTTGAAACGCGATCGCGCGTGCTGTGCGGCCGCATTCTGTCCGGCCGTCGTCAGCGCCGTAGCGAGGCCGTAGAGCGCGCGCGGATCATTCGGATATGCAGCGAGCGTTTGAGTAAACGTCGCGATCGCTGCCGCGCCGTCGCCGCGGCGAAGCTGGAAAAACCCCAGCGCTTCGCCGGCGGGGATCAACGGGATCAACTCGCCGGAGTAGCTTCCGGCTTGATTTTCGCCGGCCTGCGCGATCAAACGCTGCGCTTCGCCGTATCTCCCTTCAGATTCGGCGATGCGGGAAAGGAGAAATTGCGGCAAGTATCCGTGCTTAACATCCCGCGAAAGGTGAGCGGCAGCCGCGGTGGCTTCGGCCGCGTGGTTTAGATGCAGAGCGGAGAGTCCGTGTAGGCTGGGATTCCCGTAGGCCGCTTCGGGTGCGGCGTAGGCGCTTGGGTAACGGCCGAATCGCAGCGCCGTCAGGGCGTCGAAACTCGAGCTGTACGCGCCGCTTACACGTTGCGACCATAGGCGTGCGATCGCGTAGCTTCCGAGCATCATCGCCGCCGAGTATCCGACCATAAGGTCGTGCTTTACGTATCGGTTGGCGTGCTGCGTGCCGGCAGGCGTTTCTTCGAGCTTCTGCAGTGCGTCATAGGTACGTTCGCTCGATGCGAGCGCCGCGGGGTAGTCGCCGGTCTCGATCCAATAGTGCGCCGGCATGTGCGTGAGGTGTTCGGCTTCGGGAGGAAAGGTGGCGGCGTCGAGGCGCCGGGCGCACGCAAGAGCCGGCAGGCGATCGGGAGCGAGGTCGTAGAGGTGGACGCAGAGGTGGTTTGCCATCGGGTTGCGTGGATCGCTCCGCAAGACGCTCGTTACAAGCTCCAGCGCGGTGCGGGATTCGCGGCTCGCCAGCTGACCGTTCTGCCAGGTAAGGCCGCCATGTTCCAGCAGCGTTTCGGCCGCGAGCAGCTTCGCGTTCTCGTCCTTCGAGGATTCCGCGAGGGCAAGCATCGCGGCACGGTACGCTGCGTCGTCGCGTTCCCAGTCCGCGAAGGTTCCCGAGTAGCGGGTCGCCATGATTTCGAGGTACTTCCGTTCGCCCGGCGAGGCTTTGGCTTCCAGGCCGACGGCGCGCTGGATGGCGCGCTGCGCAGCCTCGAACTGCGTCGGGGTCAGCGGAGTGTTGAGGTCGGGCCCATCGGCGAGGGCGACGCCCCAGCCGGCCATCGCGAGGCCCGCGTCGCGTGAAGCGGCCTCTTCAAAGCTCCGCGCCGCTTCGTCGCCGTTATACGCGTAATAAAGGAAGAGGCCCCGATCCATCGCGGCTTGTGCGGCCGGGACGTTCGTCGATACCGGGAAGTGAACCGAGGTAGCCGCCGCTACCACGACGGCAATCATAAGGCTGGGAAGGGTCACGTCATCTATTTCTCCAAGGAGAGGAGCCGTCACCGGCACGGGCGCGTAGCTCAGTGGGAGAGCATCCGCTT
Source organism: Candidatus Cybelea sp. (assembly GCA_049285915.1). GTDB lineage: Bacteria > Vulcanimicrobiota > Vulcanimicrobiia > Vulcanimicrobiales > Vulcanimicrobiaceae > Cybelea. The sequence goes on from JBAQAW010000058.1 coordinate 68,078, forward strand.
CACACGCGGGGGGTCGTTGGTTCAATCCCAACCGTGCCCAAGTCTCCGGGAGTTGGCGGCCGCGTCTTTGGCGCTGTAGCTCAGTTGGTTAGAGCGTCGCCCTGTCACGGCGAAGGTCGTGGGTTCGAGCCCCATCAGCGTCGCCAGCGTCCCGAGCGCATCGTGGTTAACGAGGAAATCGAAGACTGCGGTGCGCTCGCCAAAATGGCGTGCCAAGGTAGCTCAGTCGGTAGAGCACGCGCCTGAAAAGTGCGGTGTCGCGCGTTCGATTCGCGCCCTTGGCACCAAGTTGCAAAAACGGGGTCGGCCTTAGCGGCCGCCCCGTTGCAATCCCCGAGCTACTCGGCTCTACGAACTTAGCGTGCGATTGAAAAAGTCGACGGTCCGTTGCCAGGCCGTCTCCGCGTGCTCGCGGTGATAGTGCCCGAGGCCGCCTTTGCCGGGTTCGCCCGTATTGAAGAAGCCGTGTTGCGCGTCGTAGCGGTGAAACTCGTACCCGACGCCGCCCGCCTTGAGTTTGCGTTCGATCTCCTCGACGCCGTCGAGGGTGAAGTGGCCGTCGTGTAGCGCCCAGTGCCCCTGCAGCGGAACCTTGATTTTAGCCGGGTCGCCGGCCTCGGCCGGCGGATAGCCGTACCAGATGCTCGCCGAATCGAATTCGTTACCGTGCATGACGGCGAGCAGCGCTAACGCGCCGCCCATGCAGAATCCCATTACCCCGATGCGCTTTGCGTCATGTTCGCGCAGAAAACTCGCCGCGCCGGCGGAGTCCTGCGTGGCGGCATCGCCGAAGTCGAGTCCCTCCATCAGGTGGTTCGCTTCCTCACCGGTTGCAGCGGAGCGCCCGCGATAGAGATCCGGTACGACGACGTTAAAGCCATGCGTCGCGAGACGATCGGCCGTCTCTTTGATCCGATCGTCGAGTCCCCACCATTCCTCGAAAAGCACGACGCCGGGAGCGCCATCCTTTTTCGCCGCAGCGAAGTACCCGGGCCCCGTCTTTCCGTCGGGCCGGCGGAACTCGATCATCGAACCCATCTAGCGGTGCTCTACCGGTGCCGTCTCTTCGGAGTCCTGACGGTCGAGGTTTTCTACTCGCTCGCGCAAGAGCCAGTCGTTGGCGCGCTTTATGTCATCGGCAGTTACGCGCTCGCGAAACCACGCATAGAGCGTTTCGTCGGTCGGGTACTTGCTGAGCGCTTCGTTAAATTCTTTCGGCGTAACTCGCCACCGCTCCATCACGCCTTGATCCATGGGACAAGGATAGATGTAGTCGTGAATCGTCCCGGCGGCGTAGGCGCGGCCTTTATCGGCGGCGCGCAATAGCCAGAGGGCATCGCCCATCGCTAGGCGCCCGGGGCGTGGAAAGGTCATTCCGTCTCTAAAATCGGTAGGCATGCGCTCCATAAGGCGGTCCGAGTGCGGCGGGTTGCGTACGGCGGCCGAGCGAACGGTGACCTTCACATGAAGGACCCAAGGGCGCTTCCGCGCTCGGAGCCGCGCTGGCATGCTTCGGTAGCGGTAGTCGCCGCCGTAGCACTCTATATTACGCTTCCGCCGAGGCTGATCATCGGGCCGAGTTGGGTGGCCGCACTGCTGATTCTGCTCGTCCTTTTGCCGCTCTCGATCCTCGCGCCGCGCCGCCATCGGGAGACGCGCGGGCTGCGCTTCGGGAGCATCATCCTGATTGCGCTGGTAAACTTTTTCAACCTCGCGTCGGTGCTGCTGCTCATTGCCGGCTTCTTTCACCCCGAGAAAGCCAGGATGCATTCGGCCGCCGAGATTCTGCGCACGGGATCGCAAATCTGGGTTACCAACATTCTCGTCTTCGCGCTATGGTACTGGGAGCTCGACGGAGACGGTCCGGATAGCCGCGCGCACGCTAACGCCGCAACCGAATTCGAAAATGCGGACTTTCTATTTCCACAGATGCAGATGACGATCGCCAGCAGCAACAGCGCGAGGTGCATCGACCCACTGTGGAAGCCGCAGTTCGTCGACTACCTTTACCTGTCGTTTACGAACTCGACCGCGTTCAGCCCGACCGATACGATGCCGCTCAGCCGCTGGGCCAAAGCGCTGATGGCGGTGGAGGCGCTGATCTCCCTCGTCACCGTGGCGATCGTGCTGGCGCGGTCCGTCAGCCTAATCTAAGGGTTGGGCCCGATTGTAGGAGCCGTCTCACGATGCTCGAACCGGAAGGGTCGCCTGACGCGCAGGTGTGCGGGTATGATGTAATGGCAGCCTGCGACCTTCCCAAGGTTGATGCGTGGGTTCGATTCCCACTACCCGCTCCAACGAAAGGCCATTACTCCCGGCGACGTAGCCAAGTGGTAAGGCAGGGCTCTGCAAAAGCCCCATTCGGCAGTTCGAATCTGCCCGTCGCCTCCAACCTCCTTCCGCTCCCCTTCGAGGGGCGCGCGGGCACCCCGGCGTGCGCGTAGCGGTCGTCGGCCCGGGCGCCATCGGTGGATTCGTGGCGGCCGCGCTCGCCAGATCCGGCGTCTCGGTAGAGGTGGTCGCGCGAGGCGCGCATGCCGAAGCAATCGAGCGTCACGGGCTTCAGGTCGAGAGCGACCTCGGCAGCTTTACGGTCCGCCTCGGCGTCAGCGAAGATTTGAAAGCGGCCGCTCCTTTCGATTTTCTGCTCTTGACCTTCAAGGCGCATCAATGGCCTGGACTGCTCGACCGTCTCGCACCGTTCGCGGGTACGGCGACGTCGGTGGCAACGATGCAAAACGGCGTGCCGTTTTGGTTCGTGCGAGACCCGCCGCTGCAAAGCGTCGATCCGGGCGGCGCGATCGGACGGCTCTTTCCCGATTCGCAAGTCATCGGCTCGGTCGTGCACGTCTCGGGCCACATCGTCGCGCCGGGACGTATCCGGCAGAGCGGCGGTCTTCGCTACATCTTCGGCGATCCAAACGGGGGAACGGCAGGCGCCGGCAGGCTCGTGGAGCTCTTTCGAAGCGCGGGTCTTGCCGCAGAAGCAGATACGAACGTGCGCGAGACCGTTTGGCTTAAGCTCGTCAACAACGTCGGGCTCAACGCGGTCAGTGTCCTGCGGGGGATGAAGATCAAGCCGATGCTCGAGAACCCTAACACGCGGGAAGAGGTGCGCCTTTTGATGACCGAGGCGCTGCGCGTGGGACAGGCCATGCGCGTGGTCGGCGACGTCGACGTCGAAGCACGCATCGAGTACGCGGCGCGGCTCGACAACGTCAAGACGTCGATGCTGCAGGATTTCGAGCAGCGCCGGCCGCTCGAAATCGATCCGATTCTCGGCGCCGTTCGCGAGCTTGGCGAACGCATCGGCGTCGCGACCCCGAACATCGCGCGTGCGTATGCCGCGCTTGTCGAGCTAACGGCGGCGAGCCGATGATCTCGCAACCTCCGACCAGTCTCGACGTTGGCGAGCTCGATGGCGTCGGGCCGAAGACCGCCGCGCTGCTGCGCGAGCTCGGTGTCGATACGGCGCAGGTGCTCTTGGATTATCTGCCGTTTCGTTACGAGGATCTGCGCTTTCCGACGCCGGCACTTCGCCTGGGTGAAGGTTGGGGAGAGGAGAACGCCGTCGGGCGGGTCGTCGCCGTCAAAGAGAAGCGCGTGCGCGGCCTCGAAATCGTCGAGCTACAGCTGCGCGACGATACGGGCGATCCCTTCGCGGCAAAATGGATCGGGCGAAATCGCTACGTGGTTGGAAGATTTCACGAGGGGATGCGCCTCTTCGTTCGCGGACGCGTCGAGCGGACGTTCTCGGGGCCGGTCGTCAACGTCTCGCAGCATGGCGTGCTCGGCGAAGACGAGCGCTATCGCGGCGAGCTCGTACCGGTTTACCGCGCAAGCAAGGATCTTGCAAGCCGAAAGATCGCGATGGTGATGAAGAAGAACCTCGCGAAGATGCTGGATCTCGCGCCCCCCGACGTCGTTCCGCCGCAGATCGCGCAGCATCGAGGGTATGGTCCGCTTCGTAACGCCTACCGCTCGATTCACGCGCCGCAGACGCCCGAAGAGGCAGCAGGCGCACGCGAGCGCTTCATCTTTGCGGAGTTTCTCGCGCTCGCGACGGGCGCGCAGCTGCGCCGCGCCGAGCGGGAAACCGATCACGACGCGCATGCGCTCGACGTGCCGGCCGATCTGCTCGCGCGCCTCGAGGGGCAGCTTCCCTTTGCCTTGACCGGCGCGCAGCGACGGGTGATCGAAGAGATCTGGAACGACCTGCGGCGCGACGTGCCGATGAATCGCCTCTTGCAGGGCGACGTCGGCAGCGGCAAGACGCTGGTCGCGGCGGCAGCGATTCTGGCGGCAGCGGAAAACGGTCTGCAATCGGCGTTGATGGCGCCGACCGAGCTGCTGGCATGGCAACATGCGAGCAAACTCGCTCCGCTGCTCTTACCCTTCGGCCTGGGCGTGGAGGCCGTCTTCGGCAGCCAGAATGCGCGCTCTCGCAAGGCGGCGCTGGAAAAGCTCGCCAGCGGTGAGGCAGCCCTCGCGGTCGGAACGCACGCACTCCTGACGGAGGGAGTCGATTTCGATCGCCTGGGGCTTGTGATCATCGACGAACAGCATCGCTTCGGCGTCGAGCAGCGAGCGCGTCTGCGCGGCAAGGGCAGCTCGCCGCACACGCTGCACATGACGGCGACGCCGATCCCGCGGACCCTCGCGCAATCCGTCTATGCCGACCTCGACCTTTCGATGCTCGACGAACTTCCGCCGGGACGCACGCCGATTGAAACGTTTGCCGTTCGCGTGAGCCGCTTGGGCAGAGTCTATGAGTTCGTGCGCGAGAACGTCTCCGCCGGACACCAGGCCTATATCGTTGCGCCGGCGATCGAAGAGGGCGAGCGCGCGCTAACGAGCGCCGTCGCCGAGTCGGAACGCTTGCGCAGCGACGTCTTTCCGGATCTGCGCCTTGGCTTGCTCCACGGGCGGCTGGCAGGGCGTGAGAAGGAGGAGATCATGAGCCATTTCGTTCGCGGAGAGCTCGACGTGCTGGTCTCGACGACCGTCGTCGAGGTCGGCGTCGATGTGGCCAATGCGACGGCGATGGTCGTGCTCGACGCGCACCGTTACGGGCTCGCACAGCTCCATCAGCTCCGCGGCCGCGTCGGCCGGGGCGCGGCGCGGTCGTTCTGCATCCTCGTCTATCCCGACGAAAGCGGCGAGCGCGAGCGGCTTGAGATCCTCACCGGCTCGAACGACGGATTTGAGATCGCGGACGAAGATCTGCGGCTGCGCGGCCCGGGACATCTCTCCGGCACGATTCAATCGGGGGGCGCCGACCTTCGGTTCGGCGATCTCCTGCGCGATATCGAGGTCTACCGCGCGGCAAAAACCGCAGCACAGCAGATCGTCGCGGGCGATCCCGCCCTCGCGCGCGCCGAGCACGCGGGCCTGCGCGAGATGCTCGCAGCGCAACCCAGCACGCGCGCGCTGCTGGTATCCTCGTGAGGGTTCCTCAGGCTCGGCGCGAATAGCGCCGTCCATGCAGAGTTCCTTCAGGCAAAGGTTTTTTTTCGCCGCAGCCGCGGCCATCGGTCTGTTTGCGGCGCTGGGCACGAGCGCGCGCTGCGAGTCCAACGACGTCGGGCGGGCGACGCTCGCCAATGGCCTGCGCGTGGTCGTCGTGCGCAACACGCTGGCTCCGGTCGTTACGGCGGTGCTCAACTACGAAGCCGGCTCGGACGAGCAGTGGGTACCGGGACTCGCGCACGCCACCGAGCACATGATGTTTCGCGGGAGCCAGACGCTCTCGTCGTCGGCATTAATGGAGTCGATCGGCATTACCGGCGGCGATCTCGACGCCGACACGACCAGCACGGTGACGCAGTACTTCTTTACCGTTCCGTCGGCCTATCTCGACATCGCGTTGCGCGCCGAACGCTCGCGCGCCACCGGCCTGTTGATGTCGCAAGCGCTCTGGAAGCAAGAGCGCGGCGCAATTACCCAAGAGGTGCAGCAGGACAACGGCAACGCATTCTACCGTCTCTTCGTCAAGATGCAGAATCGCATTATCGGGGGGACGCCGTACGCGAAGAATACGTTGGGCACCGTCGGCGACTTTGCGCACAACGTCAACAGCTCGCAGCTTTTGAAGTTCTATAAGGAGTGGTATCACCCGAACAATGCGGTCTACGTCATCACGGGCAACGTCGATCCGGCGCAGACGATCGCACGAGTGCGCGCCCTGTTCGGCGACGTGCCGTCGGCGAAGCTGCCGCCGCGCGCCCCGGTTCGCCTCGCGCCGCTGCATGCGGCGCTCTATCGCGATACGTCGGATCAAGCATTTACGGGCGTCGCGTTCGGCTATCGCTTTCCGGGATCCAACAGCCCGGATTACGCCGCGGGCCAGATCCTCGGCGACGTGCTGACGAGCCAGCGCAGCATCTTCGGCGGACTGCCCTTTACGGGTAAGGCACTCGGAACGCAATTCTTCACGCAAGACTACCCGAAAGTCTCGGTAGGCGTCGCGTTTGCAGCGGTGCCGGTAACGGTTCCCCCGCAGACGATCGCCGACGAGATGCGGACGATCTTGGAGAACTACAAAAAGACCGGCGTTCCCGCGGACTTGGTCGAGGCCGCCAAACTCCGCGAGATTTCACAGCTCGAGTTCAGCGGGAACTCGATCGAGGGACAAGCCTTCGAGTGGAGTCAGGCCATCGCCGTTCAGGGGCTCTCTTCACCCGACGACATGATCTCACGGTTCGAGAAGATCACGCCGGCGGATGTCGACAACGTACTTCGAAAGTACGTAGATAACCGCAACGCCGTCGTCATTTATGCCGTTCCCAAAAACAGCGGCGCGACGAACTCCGGCGGCGAGATGGCCAAAGAGAACAATCAGATTCCGCCGACGACGCACGAACCGCTGCCGGACTGGGCGCAGCGCATCCTGCAAAGCCTCTCCGTGCCCGAGCAGACGATCTCACCCTCGGATATGACGCTTTCGAACGGGATGCGCTTGATCGTGCAACCCGAACGCAATACCCGAACGGTCGTCGTCTCCGGCAGCATCGACAGCAACCCTCAGGTGCAGGAGCCCGCCGGCCAGGAAGGCATCCGCGACGTTACCGATTCCCTCTTCCCGTACGGAACGAGCACGTACGATCGCATCGGCCTTCAGACGGAGCTCGATAAGATCGCGGCCACGGCGACGGCCGGCACCGATTTCGGCGTCAACGTGCTCTCCTCGCACTTCGAGCGCGGCGTCGAGCTGCTCGCGGACGAGGAACTGCATCCGGCGATGCGGGACGCGGATTTCAAGATCGTTACGGGCCAGATGGTTGGCGGGCTCACCGGAGAGATGACCTCACCCGACCACCTGACGCAAGTCGCGCTCAACAAGGCGCTCTATCCGGCAGGCGACCCCGCTCAGCGTTTCGCGACGCCCAAGAGCGTCTCGGCTCTGACGCTCGCCGACGCCAAGCAATGGTATTCGACGGCCTACCGGCCCGACATGACGACGGTCGTCGTGATCGGCGATACGACGCCGGAGGCCGCGCGAGCCTTATTCGAGCGATATTTCGGCGGCTGGAAGGCAACCGGCTCGAAGCCCAACGTCGAGTTCCCCGCCGTTCCGCCCAGCGTTGCGGCGCAGGTGCACGTTCCCGCGACGGGGCGCGTGCAGTCGTCGGTTCGTCTGGTCGAAACGCTGGGGCTCGTTCGCAGCGACCCGGCCTGGCCGCAGCTGCAGGTGGCCAACACCGTGCTGACCGGCGGCTTTTACTCGTCGCTGCTCTATCACGACTTGCGCGAGATTCACGGTTACGTGTACGACATCGAGAGCCGCGTGTCGGCCGGTAAGACGCGCGCGACGTTCGGACTCGACTACGGCTGCGATCCGCAGAACGTCACGCCGGCGCAGGCGCAGATCTCCGGCATCCTCACGCAATTGACGCAGGCGCCGATTGCGGAAGACCGGCTGCTGCGTTCGAAGGCACTGCTGATGGGTGAGGTGCCGATTCGCGAGGCGAGTTACGACGGGGTGACGGCGCAGCTGCTCGACTACGCCACGCTCGGGCTTCCGCTCGATCAGAATCTGGTCGACGCGCGCGCCGAGCTCTCGGCGACGGCGCAGAGCGTACGCGAGGCGATTGAAAAATACGTGCGTCCGCAGGGATTCGTGCGCGTCGTGACCGGTCCGGGACCGAGCTAGCTCGGCGTCGAACGCGCTCGGCATGGAAGCGGTACGGGGAATCGGTTTCGACCTCGACCACACGCTCGCGATCGATAATCGGCTCGAGCGGGTCGCTTTTCTGCACCTCTTGGAACACGTCGAAGACGAGGGCGGCCGCGCTCTCGGCACGCTGGCCGAGGAGATCGATGCCATTGACGACCTGCTGCACCGGCAGCGTTGTGCGGAGGTGACGCTCGCGGAAGCGGTCGAGTCGTTCGTCGCGCAACGCGGGATGCGCCCCACCCCTGCCTACGTCGACTGGTTTCGCGAGAAGGTTCTCTCGATGGTGCCGGAGTTCGTCGTCCCGCTTCCCAACGTGAAGCCGACGATCCGGACGCTGCGCGAGCGTTCGATCCGGATCGCCGTGCTGACCAACGGCTGGAATCCGCTGCAGCTGCGCAAGGCGGAGCGCGCCGGGTTCACCGGTCCCGTACTGGTGAGCAGCGAGATCGGCGAGCGTAAGCCCGACGCCGCCGCCTTCGAACTGCTCGTGGAGAGGCTGGGAACGCCGCCGGCGCAGACATGGTACGTCGGTGACGACCCGCGCGGCGACATTGCCGGCGCGCAGCGCGCCGGCCTGCAGGCCATCTGGATCAACTGGGAGCGCCGGGAGTACCCGGCCGATCTGCGGCCGCCCGAGCAGACGATTACGCGCTTCGAGGAGCTGCTCGCGCTCGTGCCGGAGGCGGCGCCGGCCCGATGACGCTACGTCTGCTGCTCGCCCTTACGTTCTGCCTCACGGCCACCGCGGCGCTAGCCGCGCCCGCCGACTATCAGTCCCGGCTCATCGATCTCGAGCGCCGTTACACGATGTGGTCGTTCGAACAGAATCCCTCGTCGGCGACCGACGCCGGCATCCACACGTACGATTCGCGTCTTGCCGACTACTCGGCGCGGACGCAGGCCGCGCAAATGGTGCAGCTGCGTAAGTTCCGCGACGAGCTTGCTGCGCTGCAGCCGGCGGCCGGGACGAGTCCGCACGATCGGGTCGACTACTTGCTGATCCGCTCGAACATCGAGGCCGACTGGTGGGGTCGCACGGTGCTGCGCGGGCTACAGCGCAATCCGAGCATCTACGAGGGCGAGTGCAGCAACGCCATCTTCTCGATCATCAAGCGGCACTACGACAGCGACGAAGTTCGCATCCGAAGCGCCATCGCTCGCCTGCGCGCCTGCCCGCGCGTCTTAGAGGAAGGGCGTGCGAACCTGACGCAGCCGGTCCGCGAGTTCGCGCAGATCGCCTCGGACGATATTCGCGACGGCGACGCGCTCTATACGACGAGTCTCGACGAGGTCGCTCGCGATACGTCCGCGCAGACGCGCGAGCAGCTCGCCGCGGCGCAGAGGGTCGCCTTGGACGGCTTGCACGGATATCGCTCCTGGCTCGATTCGCACATGACGAGCTTCCCGGCCGGCGGTTTCGCCGTGGGGCGCAAGCAGTACGATTGGTTCCTGCGACGCGTTTTGATGCTGCCGTTCGATTCGAGCGAGGTGGCGACGATCGGCCGGCTCGAGCTCGCGCGCGACCGCGCGCTCGAGACGTGGGAGAAGAGCCGCGACGCGCACGAACCAAAAGCGACGCCCGCACCGACGTTCGCAACGAAGGAAGAGTTTCTCGCCTACTACGAGCGCAGTCTGCAGAGGCTCGTCTCGTTCATCAACTCGCGCCAGATCGTGACGATCCCATCGTACATCGGTCCGTTCCATATCGTCGAGGTTCCAAAGGCGCTCGCGGCAACGTATCCGGGGGGCTTCATGAACCCGCCGCAGATGTTCTCTAACGATCAGCAAGGCTTCTATTTCGTTCCGGACTTCAGCTCCGCCAATCAGAGCTTCTTCGTCGAGCAGGCGCGCCAGTCGGTGCTGCCGCTGCTTGGGCACGAAGGCATTCCCGGGCACTTTCTGCAGTTTACCTACGCCTACCACAATCCCGATTACGTCCGCCACGTTCAGCAGGACGGCGTCTTCGCCGAAGGTTGGGCATTCTACGGCGAAGAGATGTTGATGCGAGAGGGGCTGTACGACGACGATCCCGGCGCGCGGCAGCAAGTGATTCATTTGATGCGTCACCGAGCGACGCGCATCGGCGTCGACGTGGGCCTCGCGACCGGGGCGATGACGCTGCCGCAAGCGATTGCCTACTTTGAGAAGAACGCGGGCATCGATGAGGTTACGGCGCGCGGTGAAGCGACTCGCTTCGCGATGGATCCCGGCCAGGCGATCGACTATCTCACCGGAAAGACGCAGATCGAGATGTTGATCGGTATGGTGCACGATCGCGAGGGCGCGAACTTTACCCTGCAGGCCTTCCACGACCGGCTGCTCTCTTACGGCACCGTTCCGTATTCGACGATTCGCTACGAGTGGCTCGGTGACGACGAGTGGCTTCGCCCGGCGCTCACCCCGCTCGGCCCCCAGAGCTTCTAGCGCGTGCCGAAGATCACGGGCGGATCGCTCGGAAGCCGAAAGCTGCGCTCGCCCAAGGGTACGCAGGTCCGCCCGACCCCGGGGCGCGTCAAAGAGTCGCTCTTTGCGATTCTGATCCATCGCCTCGACGGGGCGCGCGTGCTCGACCTTTTTGCCGGCACGGGCGCGATCGGATTTGAGGCGGCGTCTCGCGGCGCGGCGCGGGTCGTCTCCGTCGAGGCGCAGCGCGAGATCGCGCAGGCGATCGAAGAAGCCGCTAAAGAGATGGGCGTCGCCGGCGTCTTGACGGTCTTTCCCGCACCGGCGGAGCGCGCGCTCTATCGCCTGGAAGGACCCTTTGACATCGTCTATCTCGATCCGCCGTACGCGGATCCCGTCCCGCTCCAGATCTTCCGCCTGTTGCTCGAGCGCAAGTTATTGGCACCCGATGCGCTGGTCGTCTACGAGCATCCGGCCAAGCGAATCTTGCCGCAGATACCCGGGTATCGCTCGGTTCGCGAAGAAGTCTACGGCGATGTCGGGCTCGCCTTCCTTTCACCGGAAAATTGAGTAACGGCAAACTCGAACGGGTGACGCGCGCGATCTATCCAGGCTCGTTCGATCCGCCGACGAACGGACACCTCGACGTTATCGAGCGCGCCGCGCGCTGTTTCGGCGAGTTAATCGTCGCCGTCGTCGTCAATCCACAAAAACGCGCCCCGATGTTCTCGCTGGCAGAGCGTGAGTCGATGCTCGGGGAGAGCTGCGCACCCTTTCCCAGCGTGCGAGTCGAGCATTTTCGCGGTCTCTTAGCCGATTACGTCAAATCCGAGAAAGCCGACGTGATCGTAAAGGGTCTGCGCGTCGTCTCCGATTTCGAGAGCGAGATGTCGGCGGCGATGATGAACCGGTCGCTCTCCGACGTCGACACGCTTTTCTTGATGTCCGATCAAAAATATTCGTTCGTCAGCTCGAGCCTCGTCAAAGAGGTCTTCTTTTTGGGCGGCGACGTCGCCGCTCTGGTCCCCAAGCCGGTGCTTGCGGTCATGGCGGCGAAGCGCAACTTGCAACGGAGGTAGTAATGTCGGTTTATCGCGTCCTTGACAAACTCGAGGCCTACGTCCACGAAGGAACGTGGCTGCCGGCCGGTTATCGCGTTCTTTCGGAGGAGCGCCTGCTCGAACTGCTGGAAAAGATCCGAGCCTCGCTTCCGGAGGAAGTCGGGCGCGCCAAAGTGATCGCCAAGGATCACGAGCGGATGATGCGAGCCGCGCAAGAGAAGGCGCAGGCGATCGTCAACGAGGCGGCCTCCAAACACGAGGAACTCCTCGACGATAACGAGATCGTGCGCCGTGCTCGCGCGGCCGCCGATGCCGCGCTGAACGACGCTCAAGAGAACGCACGCAAGGTACGCGAAGGCGCCGATCAATACGCGACTGGCGTCCTGGCCGAGATGGAGGCCCGCCTCGCCGGTGCCTTGGGCGCGGTGCGCAAAGGGCGCGAAGTGCTCGAGGGCCAGCGAAAGAGCACTGTGGCCGACCAGCCGCTCGCCGAGGCTGCGGCCAAGAGTAAGCGCGCCGCCTTCGACATGCAGAGCGCAAGCGACGAGACCGCTGCTCTGGAATCGGTCTAAAAACCCCCGGAAGCGGGCAAGAGGGGGGCATGAAGTATTTAGCAGTCATGCTCGCGCTCGGAGGTTCGCTCTGGACGCTGGCGTTCGCCGACGAACTCGGCGGCATCTCCGGTACGGTCGTCGATGCAAAATCGGGGCAGCCGGTCGCCAACGCGCGGCTGTATTACTATCGCAGTCCCTATCGCGAAGGCGGCCCGAACCACATCATGCAGCTGACGACGAACAGCCGCGGCAACTTCAGCGACATCACGCTGGAGCCGGGGCGCTACATCGTCATGGCGAGATTCCCGGACAAGGTCCAGGGCTGCGCCGTTGACGACGTGATGGGCGGCGAGACCGCACACATGAAGATCACGATGGGTCACGATCAGATCATGTGCAGCGGCCCGCGCGTGCATCCGGCCCTCGTCGACCCAAACACCACCGCCGACGTCTACCGAATTTAACAGGGTCGGCTTTTAGTTAAAAAGCCGCCCTAGATCCGGTTAGCTGGAAGCTGGATGGAAGCGCAGATTTCGTTCAGGTCGCGGAGCCGGGGGCCGAAGTTTACTAATTCGTAATCGAGGCCCCCTGCGACAAAGAACTGGACGCAATCTGCGCTTCCTAGACTGGGGGCGCTTGGACGTTGTCGGCGAAGGCCTCCAGCAACGCGCGGTCGATCGCACGCACGCGGCCTCGATCGAGTTCGAGCGCGTTTGCATTCTTGAGCCGTAACAACGCGCGCGCCGCCATGTCGCGCACGGTGCCTGCAGCGGCGGCGATCTGCGCCTGAGAGAGATTTTCGACGCCGGGTAGGCCGCGAGCCATCCCGACCGACGTGCGCGCGTAGCCCAGCAGAAATTTCGCCACGCGTTGCAGCACGTGCGCGAAGGCGAGATCCGCGATCGTATCGATCGAACGCCGGCGTGCCTGCGAGGACGCGATCAGAAATCCCAGTGCGAGCTCGGCGTCGTTGCGGGCCGCGTGGATCAGCGCTTCGCTCGGCAGCGTCACGATCGTTGCGTCGGTGAGCGCCTCGGCGCGCGTCGTCGCGCCGCCGCCGTCGAACGTGCCGCTCTCGTTGAGGGTATCGTGCGTCAGCCGTTCGCCGATCGTATGCGTCTTGCCGTCGGGAGAGAGCAACGTGTAGATCACCTTACCGCTCTTGACGATTCCCATGTACGGCCAGACCTCGCCCTCGTCGAAGATCGTGTCGCCGGCGCGGTAGGCGCGCTCGCTTACCTGGCTCGCCAGCTCTTTGAGGGTTGCGGCCTTGGCCGAAGTAAAGGCCGGAACGTAGGTAAGGAAGGTGTCGTTATCCGCGTTCTCGTCGATGCGTTCGAGGCGTACGGTCCAGCGGTTCCCGCCCAGGTTTCGAGCGTCCCAGGAGAAGCGTCCCGGCCGAAGCTGGGCCATCTCGTTGCGCAGCGCCCGAGGATAGGCTTCCTCGGTAATCTCCAGTGCGCTGCCGATCTGCAGCTTGTCGAACTGTTCGAGGATCTGCTCCGTCTTTGTCGCAGGCGGCAGCGACCGGGCATCGAGCGCGATCGCGGCTGGTCGGTTGATGGGCATACAGGGCGCTCTTAGTGACGCTCCGCGGCGTCGCCTGCCGGGACGCTCGCCGGGGGCCGCGGAATAGACGGCGCGATATGAATAATTCCATCCGTGATAACGACGTCGTAATTCTCGCCGGTGCCCGCACGCCGTTTGGCAATCTTGGGGGCGAACTCTCCAGCCTCAGCGCCACCGATCTGGCCGTCGTGGCCGCGGAGGGGGCGATCGCGCGCAGCGGGGTGCGAAAGGAGAAGATCGACGAGGTCGTCTTCGGCAACGTCATCCAAAGCAGCGCCGACGCCATCTATCTGGCCCGCCACGTCGGCCTGCGAGCCGGGCTGCCGATCGGGGTCCCGGCGCTGGTCGTCAACCGGCTCTGCGGCTCGGGCCTTCAGGCGATTCTCTCCGCGGCCCAATCGTTGGCGCTGGGGAGCGCCACCTACGCGCTTGCGGGCGGAACCGAGAACATGAGCCAGGCGCCGCACGTCGTGCGCGGGGCGCGCAAAGGTTTTCACCTCGGGCAACAAGTCGCGTTCGAAGATTCTCTCTGGACGGCACTCACCGATTCTTACGGTAATACGCCGATGGCGATTACCGCCGAGAATCTTGCAAAAAAATACGGCATATCGCGCACGGAGAGCGACGAGTTCGCGCTCGCGAGTCAAGAGCGCGCGCTGGCGGCGCAAAGCAACGGATATTTTGCCGAGGAGATCGTGCCCGTCGACGTCCCCGGTCCGAAAGGCACGACGGTACGCGTTGAGAGGGACGAAGGTCCGCGTGCGGGATTGAATATGGAGAAGCTCGGCAGACTGCCGGCGCGTTTCGTAAAGGACGGAGTCGTTACGCCCGGCAACGCGAGTGGAATCACCGACGGCGCGTCGGCGGTCGTGCTTACCACGGTGAAGCAGGCGCGCGAAGACGGTCTACAGTGGATGGGCCGCCTCGTCTCCTCGGGCGTCGTGGGCGTCGACCCGTCGATCATGGGAATCGGCCCGGCGTTTGCGATTCCGAAGGCGCTCGAGCGTGCGGGAGTAAGCAAAGACGAGATCGCGGTCCTGGAGATCAACGAAGCGTTCGCCCCCCAAGTGCTCGCGTGTCTGCGCGAGATGGGCGAGAAGACGGACGGCGCGGGAGAGTCGCGTCTCAATCCGCACGGCGGCGCGATCGCGTTGGGGCATCCCTTGGGGGCTTCGGGGGCGCGCCTCGCGCTCACGACGCTGCGCGAACTGAAAGCTCGCGGCGGCGGCTACGGCATCGCGTCGGCTTGCATTGGAGGCGGGCAAGGGATCGCAGCCCTTCTTCGTGTGGACTAGCGGCTCGGCGCGCAAGTTCTTTACGGCCGGCCGCCTCTGGGATGCGCTGGCACTGCTGGCGATCGGATTTGCGATCTGGAAGATCTTCGTCGCGCCGCGTTTTCTCGAAACGCCGAGAGCGCATCCGGCGCCGGCCGCAGTCTACGAACGCCTCGACGGTGGCGCTTTTAGACTCGCGCAGCAGCGCGGACACCTCGTTTTCCTCGATTTTTATGCGAGTTGGTGCGAGCCGTGCAGACTCGAACTGCCGCTAGTCGAGCGGTGGGCGACGGCCCATCCGAGCGTGATGGTCGTGCCGGTCGACGTTGGTGAAGGGCGCGCGACGGCGGCCGAGTTCGCGCGGCGCTACCGCTTGCACGGCGTCGCGTTGGATCTGCAAAGCAGCGCGCGTGCGCTCTTTGCCGTTGAAGGCTTTCCGACCGTCGTGGTCGTCGACGGCCGCGGTTACGTACGCGCCAAATGGGAGGGTCTCAATCCCGCGATCGCACTGGCGATGGATAACGCCGTGAGAAAGGTAGGGCCTTAACGTCCCTTCCAGGCGGGCTTGCGCTTTTCGAGGAAGGCGGCCGTACCTTCTTTGATATCTTCGGTGTCGACCAGCGAGCCGAACTCGAGCGCTTCGAGTTCGAGTGCGTCGTCGAGCGAGAGATGCGCGCCGTTGTTGATCGCACGCTTGCAGGCAGCCGTCGCAAGCGGCGCCTTTGCGGCGATCAGCATTGCGATGCGTCTCGCCTCGTTCATTAGTTCCGCCGCCGGCACGACGCGCGTTACCAGCCCGATCCGCAGCGCCTCGTTGGCGTCGATCGTTTCACCGGTGAGGCAGAGATGCATTGCGATGCCTTTGCCTGCGAGGCGCGTTAACCGCTGCGATCCGCCGTAACCGGGAATCAGGCCCAGATTGACCTCGGGCTGGCCGAATTTCGCGTTTTCGCTCGCAATGCGAACGTCTCCGGCCATCGCGAGCTCGCAGCCGCCGCCGAGCGCAAAACCGTTAATCGCCATGATGACCGGTTTGCTTAAGCCTTCGATTTTGCGCGTGAGCCGCTGGCCTCTGCGAGACTGCTGCGTGCCCGCCCCGGCGCTGGCCAACGCGTTCAGCTCGCCGATATCGGCCCCCGCGGCGAAAGCCTTTTCGCCGCTGCCGGTGACGACGATCGCGCCAACGCGCTCGTCGCGTTCCAACTCGTCCAGCGCCGACGAGAGTTCGTTCAGGAGCTGCGTGCGCAGCGCATTGAGAACGCTCGGACGGTTAAGAATGATGAAGCCGATCGGCTCCTCGACCGTGACTAGAATATCTTCAAATGCCATCTGAGAGCCTTATGGTTTCATAAAGGATGCAGGTTCCCTCGTCGGATTGCGGGGAACAGCCCCTTCGACTTATACTGGAAGCACATTTAAGGAGGTGACGGTGGCGGTCCGGACGGCGTATCACGAAGCACTGGAGTCGACGAGGCTGGACGTCGTGCGGCTCGGCGCGCTCGTCGGCGACGCGATTCGCGTGGCGGTCGATGCGCTCGACAATCGCGACGCATCCGCGGGCGCTCGGGTCGTGGCCGGCGACGACGTCGTCGACGATCTGCGGCGACGAATCGAAGGACACTGCATCGAGCTGATCTGGCGACAGCAGCCCGTCGCCGGCGAACTGCGCGAGATTGCGGCGATGCTCGAGATCGCGACCGACCTCGAACGGATCGGCGACTACGCCGTTGATATTTCGAAGAACGCAATCAAGCTCTCCGACCAGCCGATGCGTCCGCAAAAAGTCGAGATCGACCGAATTGCGAGCGTCGCTCACGGTATGCTGCTCGACGCAATGCGCGCCTATACCGAACGGGCCGCCGACCTGGCGAGCGCGGTGATCGATCGCGACGACGAGGTCGACAAACTCTACAAACGGAGCATCAAGCTGCTGCAATCCGAGATGCGCTCCGATCCCGAAATCATCCGTCCCGGAACGCGCTATCTCTTCGTGCTCGCATCACTCGAACGCGTGGGCGACCGTGCCGGCAACATCGCCTGGCACACGAAGGACATGATCGGCGCCGAGTGACGACTCCGCTTCCACGAAGCGAATTTGCAGTAACGCAGCGGTACCTCTATCTCAATCACGCGGCGGCCGGCGTTCTGCCGGCGTCGACCGTCGCTGCGGTGCAGGAGTTTGCGCACGCTCACGCCGCTGCGGGCGTCTTGGGAACCTTTCCGTACGACCTCAAAATGGCCGAGTACCGGGAAAAGATCGGACGCTACATCGGCGCGTCCGGCGCGGAGATCGCGACGATTCCCAATACCAGCGCGGGCGCGGGAACGATTGCGCTCGGCATCGACTGGAAGCCGGGCGACGAGGTGCTGCTCTGCGATAACGAATTTCCCGCCAACGTCGTCGCGTGGCTCGCGCTGCGCCGGCGCGGAGTCGACGTGCGGCTGCTGCCGTTGGCGCAGGGGCGCCTGACGCCGCAACGATTGCAGCGCGAGATCACGCCGCGCACGCGCGTCGTCACCTGTTCGTGGGTCTCCTACTTCGACGGGTACCGGCACGATCTCGCCGGGCTGGCCACGGTTGCGCACGAGGCCGGCGCACTACTCTGCGTCGACGCGATGCAAGGTTTGGGCGCGCTGCCGATCGACGTGCGCACGCTCGGCCTCGACGCGCTCTATTGCGGCGCCGCAAAATGGATGCTCGGCTTGCACGGTGCGGCGTTTCTCTACGTCAGCCCGCATATCGCGCAGGAGCTCGAGGTCGCAAGCCCGGGATGGCGCTCTCTGGAAGACATGTGGGATTTCCACAATTACGAGCAGCCGTTCACGCGCGAAGCCTTGCGCTTCGAGGGCGGCACGCCGAACTTGCTCGGAACGCTGTCGCTTGCGTGCGCGATCGACCTCTTTAACACAAGCGGTCCGCAACGGATCGCCGAGCACGTGTTGATGCTGACCGATCGGCTCTACGACGGCCTTGCGGATCTTGGGGCCACCTTCTCTACGGAGCGAGGCGAGCGTTGCTCCTCGGGCATCGTCACCTTCGCGCTTGGAGGCCGCGATAGCATCGCACTCGGTCAGGCGCTGGAAAGAGAAGGTATCCTCACGACGTACCGAACCGGCGGTATTCGAGTCTCGCCGCATGGGTACACGACGATAGAGGAGATCGACGATATGGTCAACGCGGTCGCGCGGCTTGGGCGCGCAGACGTGGGAGTCTCATAGCGATGTTGGCAAGCCTTCTGTTGGCGGCGATCGCCTCCGGCCCTCCGGCATTTCCGCCCGCGGGAAGTTATTCGTACACGGCTTCGTACAACGGCGAACCGGTCGGGAAGTGGTCGCTCACCGTAAAACGCGCGCAAGCCGGCCCGGAGATCGACGAAAGCTCGACGGCCTCGCTGATGGGAATGCAACTCGCCGCGCAAGCGGTGCTGACGCTCTCGGGGGATCTTTCGCCGATGCGCTACGACGGCCACTATCGCACGCCCAATCAAAGCCCGAACGTCAGCGTTTCGCTCACGCCGGCCTCGGCGACGGTCGTTGGCCTCATGACGAGCCAGGCGCAGCAAGTCTCGCTTGGCGCGGGCACGCGGCACTTCGTCGTCATCGAACCGGGCTTGGTCGCCGGGCTCTTCGCGCTGCCCGCGCAGCTGGCGTCGTGGAAAGATCCGATGGTAACTTGGATTACGCCGACCAGCGCGCAGGCACAGGTTCTTACGACCGGGCCGGCGGCGTCGCAGCCCCGTCCCGCCCGCGTTTCAGCCTCGGATGTGCTGCTTTCGATTGCCTCGCCGATCGCGGTCTCGATTTGGTACGATCCGGCGACGCTCGTTCCCGATCAGATCGCGGTGCCGTCGCAAAATGCGGTGCTCACGCGCGTTGCCTCGAGTCCCTAAACGACCAGCGTACGAAACTCCGCGGGTTCCAACGGCCGAACTTCCTGCGAGCGCAGCGGCAGGCCGCGCAACAGACGCTCTAAGACGCCGAGGGTTCCGCGATGCGCGATGACGAGCGAACACGGCGCGTCCTCCAGCCTTTCCACGACCGGCGAGAGCCGGCGCGCGACGTCGGCAAAACTTTCGCCCGCCGGAGGACGGAAGTTTATGGGATCGCGCCGGCGATGCGAGAGCCGATCCGCGTCGTTGCCTTGCACCCACTCCAGCGTCATGCCCTCCCAGCTGCCGAAGTCGACCTCGCGGAGTGCTTCCAGGGTCTCGAACGGAACCTCGGGTGCGATCAGCTCTCGCGTCCGAACGCAGCGGCGCATCGGGCTGATCAGACAACGCTCGAACGCGAACTCCGATAGCAACGGCGCCAGCGCGCGGCACTGCGCCTCGCCGGCCTCGCTCAAATGAAGGTCGGTCCTCGAGAGAAACTGCCCCGCGGCGTTGCCGTCGGTCACTCCATGGCGGCAGAGAACGATCGCACCCACGCTCCGGGCTAGTTGCCTAGGAGGCCGTGGGCTCGCGAAGGATCGAGGACGTCATCACCGCGTCGGTCATTCCGTGAATGAGGCGCTTATCGGCGGGAGCGATCGTCGCGAGAATCCCGCCCAGCTGCACGCTCTCTTCACCCGTGACGAAGTAGTACGGGCAGAGCCGCACGCGGCCGTCGTAGGTGCGGATGTCGTCGATTTCGCGGTCCAAGTAGCTCTGCCGGATGCGCTTGCCTTTATGGAAATCCTGGAGAATGTGGGGCGTGCGGTCGAACGAGGTGAGTGCGTTGTCGAGCGCTTCGGTCCACTCCTCGCGCGTTAGATCGTCGCCGATCTTCACGCCGCGCGATCCCCACGCAAGCTGCGAGAAGCCCGAGGGCTTGACGACGTAGGCGCGCTCGCTCTTCGGCAAGGCCGTCAACGCACGAAACTCGGAGACCGGCGCTCCGGCGACTTGCAGGCCGGCGATGGCACCCTGCGGCGGGATCGGTCGCGGATCGATGACCCACGTCTTAGGGAAGAGTTGGAGAAGCCGTTGGAAGACGTCGTTGCCGAGTTCGCCGCGCCAAAGCGGCCCGAGCGCGTAGTGATGGAGCAGCGCGAAGCCCAGCTTCTCTTCGAGCGTTGCCTTCGGCGGCGGCGTCATCTTGACGCGGTTGTGACGCGCCGCGTAGAGCATCAGCTCTTGTTTGGGCACGTTGAAGAGATCGAAGAGCTCGAAGTTGCGATAGATCGCGTCGAGGCGCGCTTCCCGGCCGTCTTCGAGGGCGATAAAGAGGCCTTCTTCGGTAAAAGTGATCTCCTGGGGCTTGCGCAGCCACGCCTCGGCCAGGTCTAGGCGGCGCAGTGCCTCGGCGAGCCAGTCCATCTCGTTACGGTAGTCGGCAGATTCCTCGGAGACGACGATCGCGACGGTCGGCTTTTCGACACCGGTTGCATGGCGGAGCATGGCGGCGAAGCCTTTCGGAATTCCGTCGTCTCCGCCGATGCTCTCGAATCCAAGTTGACAATACGCTTCGGTCATCCCGCCGAGGAAGCCCATGCCGCCGGGGATGCTGTCGAGTTCGGTCGCCGCAAATCCGTCGGCCGTGATGATCAGGTCGGGGCGAATGACGCCGGGAAGCTCTTGTTTGAAGCGATTTTGGCGCGCAAGCTTGACGACCTGTTCGGGCTTGCCGCGGTCGAGGTAGTCGGCGATGAAACTCGGCGCCGTCCCGCGCACGCTGCGGTTATACAGATTGTTGAGGGCGCGGTAGAAGCGAAGAAGATCGAGCCCTAAGGATTCGATCGTGGCGACCTGTTCTTTCGATAATGCGAACGGCTCGGGGCTGACGCGCCATGCGATGCGGTCGTTTTCGTCTTCGACTCTAAAGAGGCCGGGAGGGATCGCTTCGTAGAGGTAGCGCGCTTGCTCGCGAGCCGTGAGGTTGGGAATGGTTGCCGTACAAGGCATATGGGTCAGCGGTCTCCTCTATCGACAGCCGTCGGGAATCTTGGAGCGGCTAAAGGCGATGTAGCGTCGTCGCATACGAGTCCTTAGAGCGCCCGGCCCGGCTCTTGGGTTGCACTCATTTGATCGTAATTGCCCCCGGCGTGAGCAGCGCCCCCTCGACGCGAACCGCTCCTTGGATGTAGGCGAGCGTCAGGTGTAGCGTTCCGGTCAAGCCTACTTTCGTCAGATCGAGGCTCTCCAGAACCCGCGAGGTCGACTCTTCGGCGAGAAAGTGGAGCTCGGAGGTGCGACGGAGGACGCCGCCCGGTGCCGAGAAGGTCGCCGTGACCGGGACGATGATCTCGTGGCTCGAGGTCACGCGTGCGGGGCCCGAGACGCAGTAGGCGACGGAGACCGGCGTGCCGGTGACGGAGAGCGTTTCGGACGTGCAAACCGGCGCGGCGGCGGCTGCGCCCGGGAGTGCGACTGCGACGATTGTCGCCAGGAGAAGTCTGTTCATCGAAAGAGCCGTGCTTTCATCAATACGGTACGAGTCGAGCCCGTACCCGTCGAAGAGGGAGTCATGAACGTTCGCGTGGTTGCCTTCGCAAACGTGCGCGAGATCCTCGAAAGCACGCCGCGCAGCCTCGATCTGCCGGAAGGGGCGCACGCGGGCGAAGCTTGGATTGCCTTGGAGGCATTGTTCCCAGCGCTGTGCGCGCATCGCGCCTCGGTGCGGATCGCTCGCAACGGACGGATCGTCTCCCCCGACGAGTCGCTGCACGAGGGCGACGAACTCGCGCTCTTACCACCGGTGGGCGGTGGATAGCGAACTCTTTTCGATCGTTCGCGGACCGGTCGACCCGAGCTGTCTCGAGGGCCTCGCGAGCGACGCCCTCGGCGGCGTCGTCACGTTCTTGGGCGTGGTGCGTAATCGAAGCGACGACGGGCGCGCGGTTCTGGGTCTCTCGTACGAAGCGTACGAAGAGCCGGCGGTGCGCGAGTTCGAGACGATTGCGAACGAGGCGCGCGAACGCTTCGGTGAGGTGCGGCTGACCATCGTCCACGCCGTCGGAGAGCTCGATGTCGGCGCGGTGGCCGTAGCCGTTGCCGCCGCGGCGGAGCATCGCGCCGCGGCTTTCGACGCGTGCCGCTACGCGATCGACGAGCTCAAACGGCGGGCGCCGATTTGGAAGAAGGAGCGATACGCCGGCGGCGAGGCACGCTGGAAGAGCAATGAGTAGAGTCGAGCTCGTCGTCATTGAAGCGCGGCACAATCCCGTGGCCCTGCTGTATTACGAGCCCCGGCGTTCGCGCGGGGTGACGCTCGTCGCCGGGCACGGCTATTCGTCGAGCAAACAAAACCTCGATTTTCTCTGTTCGTTTCTGGCCAGCCACGGCTTCGGCGTGTACAGCCTGGATTTTCCGGGTCACAAGCTCGGTTCGAGCGGCGGTGAACTTCGCGGAGTCGACGATTGCATCGACGCGATGCGCGGCGTCGTCGCGTTCGCGCGCGATCGTTCGCCCAGCCCAATCTATACGATGGGACATAGCATGGGCGGAATGACCGCGCTCTTTACCGCCGCGCTCGATCCGCAGATCGCGGGAACGATTGCGATCGCGACCGGCTACGGCCGCCCGACCTCGCTCGAGGCGCTGCGCAAGGTCGGCGTAACGGATTTTCGTTCCTCGTACGTCGTCGGCGTAACGCTTCCGGAGCTCGTCGCCGGCGTCGAAGGCCGCTATGACGAGCTTCTTTCGCACTTGGCGCAGCGGCCGGCGCTCTACATCGCCGCAAGCCGCGACGCGATGGTAAGCCCGCGCAGCGTTCGCGAACTCTTCGATCGCGCGCCGGAACCGAAGACCTTAGAGACGATCGAGAGCGACCACACCTACGCGGCAGAGCATTCGCGCGCGGCCGTGCTGCAGTGGCTCGACGCTCGTCATCGGACGCCGTGAACTCCAGCGAGCTGCGGCGATACAGCCGTCACCTGCTCATTCCCGAGGTCGGCCTGCACGGACAAGAGCGGCTGCGCGCGTCGCGCGCGCTCGTCGTGGGCGCCGGCGGCCTTGGTTCGCCCGCGCTGCAGTACCTGGCCGCGGCAGGAGTCGGCACGATCGGCGTGATCGACGACGACGTCGTCGACGAGACGAATTTGCAGCGGCAGACGATCTTTTCGATGGCGGATATAGGGCGAGGAAAAGCGGTCGTCGCGGCGCGGCGCTTGCAGGGGCTCAATCCGGCCATTGCCGTCGAACCGTTGCCTTTTGCGCTCGACGAGCGCAACGCGCGCGAGGTCGTTCGATCCTACGACGTCATTCTCGACTGCACCGACCGCTTCGCGACCCGTTACCTGATCAACGATGCGTGTTTCTTCGAAAAGAAGATCGACGTCTACGCGTCGATCTTTCGCTTCGACGGCCAGCTCAGCGTGCTGTGCGCCGGCCAGGGGCCGTGTTACCGATGCCTCTTTCCGGAGCCGCCGCCGGCCGAGCTGACGCCAACCTGCGCCGAAGGCGGCGTGCTCGGCGCGCTCGCCGGCGTGATGGGGTCGTGGCAGGCCGCGGAGGCGCTGAAGGTCTTGCTCGACATCGGCGAGCCGCTCGCCGGGCGCATTCTGCTCGTCGATACGCTGCGTTCGCGGGTTCGCGAGCTGCGCTTCGATCGCGACCCTGCCTGCGCGCTCTGCGGCACCGCTCCGCGGATCTTCGACATCGCGGCCGCGCGGCCCGAAGCTGCGGTTGACCGAACGATCGTCGAAGTCGACGCCGGTGCGCTGGGCGAGGCTCTGCACGATGCCACGCTGCTCGACGTGCGCGAGCCGCACGAAGCCGTTTTGGGTACGATCGATGGAGCCGTGTGCATCCCCGCATCTCAGCTCGAGGCGCGCATGTCGGAGCTCGATACGGCGGTGCGCTACATCGTTGCCTGCCGGGTTGGAGTGAAGTCGCTGTGGGCGCTGCGCCGCCTGCGCGAGGCCGGCTTCGGGCGTTTGGCCCACCTGCATGGAGGGCTGCTCGCATATGCCGCGCGGCAGGAAGGCTTCGAGTTCTTTTAGCGATGAAACACAAATCGTTCGGCGCCACCGGCATCGAGCTTCCGGCGATCGGACAAGGCACGTGGAATATGCCGCAGAGCGGCCCCGGCCGCAAGGAAGCGGTGCGCGCGCTACGACGCGGCATCGAGCTGGGAATGACGCACCTCGACACCGCCGAGATGTACGGCGCCGGGGCCGTCGAGGAGATGCTCGGTGAGGCGATCCGCGGTATTGTGCGCGAGCGCCTCTTCATCGCCAGCAAAGTCTTGCCGGAGAACGCCACGTACGCAGGCACGCTCGACGCTGCGCGGCGCAGCATCGCACGGCTGCGCTGCGGTTACCTCGATCTCTATCTGTTGCACTGGCCCGGCTCCCATCCGTTGGAAGAGACGATGCGCGGCCTCGAGGAGCTCGTCGAGCAAGGCACGGTACGCTTCGCCGGCGTCAGCAACTTCGACACCGACGAGATGCTCGAGGCGGCCTCCTATCTGCGCAACGTGCCGCTGGCGTGCAATCAAGTGCTCTACCATCTCAACGAACGCGGAATCGAGCACCGGCTGATCGAGGCTGCCCGCGAACGCAACATCGCGATTGTCGCGTACACACCGTTCGGACGCGGAGCCTTTCTTCGAAAACCTTCGCAACTCCAAACGCTTGCGGCGATTGCCGAGAAGCACGGCGCGACGCCGCGCCAGGTCGCGCTCGCCTTTTTGACGCGAGAGCCGAACCTCTTCGTGATCCCGAAAGCGGCGAGCCTCGCGCACGTGCAAGAGAATGCGGAGGCGGCTTCGATAACGCTCGATGGCGAGGATCTCGCGACGATCGACCGCGCCTTTGCGCGCGGGCGGCCCGGTCCGCTGGCGACGTTGTGAACGAAACGATCAAGGGCCTCGCGGTACGCACCGCGCTTGCCTTGGGAGCGGGGGCGGTTCGCGTGACGAGCGCGCGCACCGACGAAGAGTCGCGCACGCGGATGCAGGCGGCGTTCGAAAGGGGAGATTTCCTCTGCTGGCGCTACGATGCGCGCTACGCGCGCCTCGCGACCGATCCGAGCGAGCTCTGCCGCGGAGCCCGGAGCGTCATCTGCATCGCGCTGCCGTACGCATCGCCCGGCACGCGCTCGCGCGCGCCGCTGCGAGGGCGCGTTTCGAACTACGCGTGGTCGGGCGATTATCACCGGCGGTTGCGCGCGCTGCTGGCGGCGGTCGCGGCGCGGATCGACGCCGCCGCGGGAGGATCGGTGACCGCCATTGCGTGCGATACCAAACCACTCGCCGAGCGCGCGCTGGCGGCACGGGCGGGGCTCGGATGGGTCGGAAAGCACACGAACCTCATCGTGCCCGCGCTCGGGTCGTTCGTCTTTCTCGGCGAGATCGTGACCACGCTCGAACTCCCGCAAGACGAGCCGCTGCGCAAACACTGCGGTTCGTGCCGGCGCTGCATCGACGCCTGCCCCACCCAAGCGCTGCGCGGCGATTATACGATCGATGCAAATCGCTGCATCTCCGATCTCACGCAGCGTACCGATTCGATCCCCGTCGCGATGCGCGCCTTGATCGGCGACTGGGTCTGGGGCTGCGACATCTGCCAGACGGTCTGCCCGCCCACGCGCGAAGCGGGAAGCACGGCCGGCGCGCACTGGCAACCGCTCGGCCTCGAAACGGCGCAACCCGCACTCGTCGACCTTCTACGCTTGCGCGGCTCGACGTTCAAGAAGCGATACCGTCCGACGGCGATGGGCTGGCGAGGCGGCGCCGTGCTGCGGCGCAACGCTGCCGTCGCGCTCGGCAATGCGCTCGACCGCTCGACCGTCGGCCCGCTGATCGAAAGCCTCTCGGAGGACGCAAATCCGATGGTGAGGGGTCACGCGGCGTGGGCGCTGGGAAGAATTGGGTCGCCGAGAGCGATCTCGGCATTACAGAGGCAGCTGGATGTGGAAAGAGAGGGAGAGGTTCGCGCGGAGATCACGGCCGCGTTGCGGCCCTTCCAGCCCGAACGCTCGAGGATAGCGACAATATGACCAATCGACTGACCGTTCTCCCGCTGCTGCTCGCCGCCGCCGCCCTCGCGGCGGGGCGCGGGGTCGCGGATTCCGGCCTGCTCGACCGCATGGCTGCGCTGAACCCGCACCTGCGCTCGTTCACCGCGACGATGCACGCGCACGTCGCGATGAAATCGTTCCCGTTCCTCGCCGCGGATCTCGTGGGCACGTACTATTACAAGTCGCCGGACAAGAACAAGGTCGTCTTCACCGGCGGCGTACCGCTGGTCGCCAAGCAGTTCGACAACCTTTACGCGCACATCGAGCCGCCGGCGCGATGGCGTGACGTTTATTCCGTTGCGGTCGTTTCGGATAACGGGGGGGCGACGCTCTTCCGGCTCGTACCCCGCAAGCAGGGAAACGTCGACCACATCGACGCGACGGTCGAAGACCGCACGGCGACCGTAACGACGATGCGCTGGAATTACTCCAACGGGGGCTATGCGGAGATGACCAATCACTACGGAACGCAGGCCGGCAACGTCGTGGTCGAATCGCAGAGCGGTCACGTGACCGAGCCCGGTTACGACGCCGATATCAACTCGACGATCGGGGACTACAAAATTAACCCAGACCTTTCCGACGATCTCTTTTCGGGTCAATGACGAACGCGCTGATCGACGGCTTCAGCCGTCCGATAACCTATTTGAGAGTATCGGTGACCGACAAGTGCAATTTGCGGTGCGTCTACTGCATGCCGGAGTCGGGCCTGCCGTGGCTGCGCCGCGACGAGATCCTGAGCTACGAGGAGATCGCGCAGATCGTTACGGCGGCGGCGTCCGTCGGCGTGCGCAGCATTCGGCTTACGGGCGGAGAGCCGCTCGTTCGGCGCGATCTCAGCCGTCTGGTGGCGGCGATCGCCGCGATACCCGGGATCGACGACGTCGCGCTTTCAACCAACGGTCTGCTGCTAAAAGAGCAGATCGGCGAACTTGCGGCCGCAGGTCTGCGGCGGATCAATCTCTCGCTCGACACGCTGCGCACGGAACGCTTTGAGGCGATCGCGCGCCGTCCGGGCCTCGGACTCGTGCTCGAAGGTCTCGACGCCGCAATCGAGGCCGGCTTGATGCCGGTGAAGATCAACTGCGTCGTGATGCGCGGGCAGAACGACGACGAGATCACGGAGTTCGCGGCGCTGACCCGCGACCGGCCGGTCTTCATCCGCTTCATCGAGGTCATGCCGGTGCACGAGAACGTCGGCCTGCAGCGCGACACCTACGTCTCCTCCACCGAAGTATTGGAGCGAATCGCCGCCATCGAGGAGCTGGTGCCGCACGTCGGACCGGCCGGCAACGGGCCCGCGCGTTATTTCGCCTTCCCGGGCGCGGCCGGTGCAATCGGCGTGATCAGCCCGCTCTCCCACGACTACTGCGATCGCTGCAATCGCGTCCGTCTGACCGCCGACGGCCGTCTGCGGCTCTGCCTCTTCGGCGATCACGCGCTCGACCTGCGAACCCCGCTGCGCGCCGGCGCCGCCGGCGAGGAGCTGGCCGACCTCATGCGTTCGGCGATGCTGATCAAACCGGCCAGGCACCATCTCAAGCTCGGCGAGACCTCCTCTCGGATGCGGGCCTTTTCGGAGATTGGCGGATAGTGGGCTCGGCGGATAATGGGCTCTGTCACAGGCGGTCGCGGCCGGCCGTTGCTCTTTAGTGGAGGAGGCCGCGTGAGCACCAGTACGAGAACCGGTTTGGACGATTACGTGGCGGCGGGGCCCACGGCGATCGCGCAGGGCCGAGTCGAAGCGCTCGTGATCGAGCACCAGACGAAACTGGCGCGGTATCTTCGCCGAATGGTCGGGGATGCCGAGACGGCGTTGGACCTCTCGCAGGACGTCTTTCTCTCCGCCTACCGGATGCTCTGCGCCGACCCCAGCCGCGAGCTGCGCGTCGGTTGGCTCTATCGGGCGGCGACCAATGCGGCGATCTCTTTCATGCGCCGGCGAAAGATACTTCACGTGCTGTCGCTTGACCGCGACCTCGACGGCAGCTCTTGGCGGATCGACGAAAGGGGCGCAGCCTCGATCGACTTGCAGGCGGCGCTGGGACGACTCCCGTCGGAACAGGCAGCGGCCTTGCTGATGACGAGCTACGCCGGTTACTCCTCCGCGGAGGCAGCGCAGATCCTCGGCACGACCGCGGATGCGGTCCGCCAGCGGGTCTGTCGCGCCATGAAGACGTTGCGGCATGTGATGAACGAGGAACAGGGTTCATGAGAATTGGAGCTGATTGCGGACAAGCAGAGATCCTAGCGGGCGCGATCGCGCTCGGCGAAGCCGGTGACGCCGAACGGAACGCCTACCGCGAGCACCTATCGGTCTGCCGGCGCTGCCTCGTCTCTATCGGCGGCGAGCGCGAGATCGAGCGGGTAATGAGCGTCATCGGCCAGGCTCGCGAACAAGAGCAGTGGCAGCCGCAGGCGCGCAGCCTTTTCTCACGTGCGAAGAGCCGCGCACCGATTCTCCGTTGGAGCGCAGCGGTGGTAGCCGCGCTGTTGGTCGTGTTCGTCGCCCGTCAGGGCTACCAAAACCATCCGGTGGTCGTGAACAGCGTTACGCCGCCGGCGAAAACGAGCGTGACCGCGGAGCAAGAGGCGCGCGTCATCGCTGCACTCGGCACCCAATCAGTTCCAAAGCGCGAGCATCGCGCAGAATCGTTGGCCTTTAGCGCGCGCGAAAATGCCGCACAGACGATTACGGTCAAGGTGAGCTTCAACGCCGCGGGCAAGCCGACGCACTGCAAGGGCGTGCATCACGCGAACAGTCAGAAGCTGGTCGCAACGCTCTGCGACATGGTGATGCGCGGCCGTTAGAGGCTCCTAACAGCCTGAGCCGAGGGAAGGGCAGGAGCCACCCGAAAACGGCCGTTCATGGCGGAACGGCCGTTTCTTTATTGCTTTTCGAACGATCTGCGGCTCGAAGATCACGCCGGCTTGGCGGCGGCCGCCGCCCGCGGTGAAGTGCTGCCGGTGCTCGTCATCGACGGCGCTTTGGAGCGGCGGATGCGTCTCTCGCCGCGCAGAGCCGCGTTTTTTTGCGGCGCGATCGCTGCGCTCGCAGGCGAACTCGCAGATCGCGGCAGCACGCTGATCGTTCGCCGCGGAGCGCGCGCAAAAATCGTAAAGTCGCTGGCTGCCGAGGCCGGCGCGCAAGGTGCCGCGTGGGGCGCCTCCTACGACGCGGCGGGAATCGAGCGCGACCGCCGCTTGCAATTGGAGCTGGAGGAAGCCGGACTTAGCGCGCTGGTGGTGCACGACGCACCGGCGATCCCGCCGGAAGAGGGCCTCTCGGCACAAAATGCCCGCGGACAGGGATATCGCGCCTTCGCTCCTTACTTCGACCGCTGGTCGACGCTGGGCGTCGCCTCCTACGAGCATCCGCTGCTGCTTCGTTTCGCCGCCTACAAGGGGGAGTCGGAGCCGCTCCCGAGGCCGAGCGACTTCGGCTCGGCGCACGAAGCGGCGGCCTCCGGTCCGGTGCGGGCTCGCCGGCGCTTCGAACGCTTTCTCAGCGGACGTGCCGGGCAGTACGCTAGCGTGGGCAAAGTCCCGGCGGACGACGGGACGTCGGAGCTCTCCACCCATCTTTCGTTCGGAACGATCTCCGCGCGGAACATCGTGCGCGCGGTGCGCGAGCGTTTGGGCGATCCGTTCGCAGTTGCCGAGGAGCGGACTTCCCTGAAGCTGTATCTACGCTCGCTTGCGCGGCGCGATTTCTTTTTGCAACTTTCGTGGTTTCATCCGCGCACGAGCGGCGAGGCGCTGCAAGAGAAGATGCAGGGGTTTGCGTTTTCGAAGGCTCATGCCGCGCTCGACTCGTGGCGCGAGGGGACGACGGGACAACCCCTGGTCGACGCGGGCATCCGGCAGCTTCGCCAGACCGGTTGGATGCATCCGCTGGTCCGGGCGGTCGCAGCGTCGTTCCTCTGCTTCGATCTGGGCGTCGATTGGCGCCTCGGACGCGACTATTGGGACGGGCTGCTCATCGAGGACGACCCGGCGCTTGCAACGGGGAACTGGCAGTGGATCGCCGGGGTCGGCGCCGACATGGCGCAATTTCCGAGAATTTATAACCCCGAGCGGCAGCGGCGCCGCTACGACCCGGCGGGCGTTTACGTGCGCCGCTGGATTCCCGAGCTGCGGCACCTACCCGCCACTGTATGGCAGGGGCGGCCGGCAGATTCGAACCAGCTGGCGCTGGCGTTGTTCGACGGCAACGCGTACCCCGCGCCGGTCGTCGAGCACGAAGCTGCGGCGCGCGCCTTTCTTACGCGTTATCGGGCGTTCGTATCGCCTTGAGGCATGCGATCTTCGAGCCAGCTGGTGACGATCGGTACCCGAACGTCGTCGCCGTTCCACGTTTTTATTCCGTAGTAGACGCTTGCGACTAAGAAGATCGGTGCGAGCAGCGGCACGAGAATCCACGCGGAAAAGCCGACGAACGGTATCTGCCCGACGAGCGAGAGAAGCGCCCAGAGCCCGAAGAATCCGGCGTTGAATCCGAGTGCCTGATACGCCTGTTTGCGAAGCTGTCGCGACTGTTTGCGGTCGAGAAGGGAGATGAGCGCGAGCGGCCAGAGGGGGTATCCGAGGGAGACGAGGGCGCGGGATTCGACGGGGTCTCCGACGGTTGCCACCGTGGCGGTCCCGCGGACGCTGGCCGGCGCGGGTCGCGGGGGAACCGCTCCGGGGATCTGCTGGCGGGTCGCCGTGGCGGCTTCGACTTTAGCCGCGAGCCGGCAGCTCGGACAGCCGCCGCGTTCGTCGCGACAAGTCGCACAAATCCGCTTCCCGCATTCGATGCACGGCGCGATTGACGGTACGTTCGAGTGGAAATAGCAATCCATTTAGTTCCTGATATCCTCCACGGTCTTTCATTCCCACGTACCGGAGCATGTCGCGGGAGGTTTCACGGCGGCGTGGCGGCAAGAGCCTGAACTCGTGGTACCGGTAGTGTCGCAATTGAGCCGCCGCGAGATCCTGTACCGCCTGGCCCGCGAGGCGCGCCCCTACTACTCCCGTCTCTCGATCGCGATGGCCATCGGCGTCCTCGCCGGCATTCTCTCGATCGTCCCGCCGCTCGCCTTTCGGATCATCATCAATGACGTGCTCGTCCCCCCGGCGGGACACGCACCCGATCTTCGCGCCCTCTACCTTTCTTTGGGGCTCACCTCCATCGCGCTCGTGCTGGCCAACGCCGCGATCTACGGCCAGACGTATCTCACGGCTTGGAGCGGCCAGCACCTGGTTGCGCGTCTGCGCGTGCGCCTCTTCCAGCGCCTTCTAAATTTGCCGTTGCACGAGTTCGACAAGTGGCGTCCCGGCGAGCTCATCGCGCGTTTCTCCACCGACCTGCAGATGATGATCGACGCCGTCAGCGTCTCGGTGCCGCAGCTCGTCGTAGCTCTGGCGACCTTTATCTCCTCATTTGTGACGATGATCTATCTCGATTGGCTGCTCACGCTCTCCCTCGTGCTCGTCGCGCCGATCGTCTCGTTTGCGGTATCGAACTTCCAGCGGCTCATTTCATCGAGCACGCATCTCGCGCAACGCCGCATCGCCGACCTTACGGCGACGCTCTCCGAGGTGCTCGGCGGTCAGCGGGTGGTCAAGTCGTTTGGGCGCGAGCAGTTCGAGGTGGCGCGCTTCCAGCAGCGCAACGACGATTTCTTCGGCGCGTACATGAAACTGACGCAGTTCATCCAGACCCAGCCGCTGGTGATCTCGACGATCATGGTCGCGGCCGTCGTCGCAATCATGTGGCTGTCGGTGCGCGAAGTGCTCGTCGGACGGCTCGACACCGGGCGCGTCTTCATGTACTGGGGGCTGCTGGTGAATCTCATGAACCCGATGAATCGCGTCGCGGCCTTCTTCGGCGACATCAGCAAGGCGATGGTGGGGGCGGGACGAGTCTTCGAGCTGCTCGATCTTCCGGCGGAGGTTGAAGACGCGCCGGGTGCCGTCGCGCTACCGGTGGTCGCGGGGCGAATCGACTACGCCGGCGTGACGTTTCGATATCGACAGGACGAACCGCCGGCGTTGCGTGACGTCGTCGCGCGTATCGAAGCCGGCGAGATCGTTGCATTGGTCGGGCCGTCGGGCGCGGGAAAGACGACGCTCGTCAATCTCGTACCTCGCTTCTATTCACCGCAAGAAGGCAGCGTTCGAATCGACGGCGTCGACGTCGCGCAGGCCAAGCTCTCCGATCTTCGCCGCGCGATCGCGATCGTGCCGCAGGACGTGCAGCTCTTTCGCGCCTCGGTTTTGGAGAATATCCGGTACGGCCGGCTCGAGGCAACCGACGCGGAGGTGCGTGCCGCGGCGCGCGACGCGAACGTCGAGGAGTACGTCCGCAACTTCCCCGACGGCTATGCGACCGAAGTCGGAGAGCGCGGCGTTCGCTTGTCCGGGGGCCAGCGCCAGCGCATCGCGATCGCTCGCGCGGTCCTGCGCGATCCGCGGATCCTGATTCTCGACGAAGCCACCAGCGCGCTGGATAGTCACTCCGAGGCGATGATCGAAGAGGCCCTCGACCGGCTTCTGCCCGGGCGGACGACGCTGATTATCGCGCACCGTTTGTCGACTGTGCGGCGGGCGCACAAGGTGCTCTACCTCGAGGCCGGGCGCGTCGTCGAGATCGGGACGCACGAGCAGCTGCTCGCCCGCGGGGGCGCATACGCTCGCTTGCATGCGGCCCAGTTTGCGGCCGGCATGCCGCGATCGGCCTCTTAGGCGGCCTCTCGCTGCGGCGGTTTGCGCTGGTGGAGGGCGAAGCGGTTGCCGTCGGGATCGCTCGCAAAGCAGGTCGTGCAAGCCGGAAATTCATGCAGCTCGCTGACCTCGAGGCCCGCCGTCTGCAAGCGCAAGCGCAGCGCGTCGATATCGTCGACCTCGAATGCGGCACCGTTCGAAGCACCCGGCATGAAGCCTAACGGCTCGCCGTTGCCGATTCCGAACGTCGCGTTGCCGACGTTGAACTCGACCCAGTGATCGCCGAACGTTTCGCCGACCTCGAGGCCGAGGACATCGCGATAAAAGTCGCGGGCCCGCGGGACGTCCCGAACGGAGTAGGCGATGAAGGCGATGTCTTTGACCATGCGGCGATCCTCCTCTGGGCCTAAGGGGATTGCAGAATTCCGGATCGGCCGCCGCGCTACCTGTCCTCGATTCGCGGGCCGCGAAGGCACGCGCTGCCGCTCGCGCGAAGCGCCTCGATCACGGAGGGTGTGCATGCTGGTGCTGACCAGGAAATCCAATCAATCCATTATGATCGGTAGCGAGATTCGCATTACCGTCGTCGGCCTCGACGGAGATCAGGTCAAGATCGGAATCGAGGCGCCGCGCGACGTCGTGGTCCACCGGTCGGAAGTCTACGATCAACTGCACGCAAAAAATGACGCCGACGCTGCGGCCGAAAGCCCCGCCGCGGTAGGAAAAGGCTCCGCCGGGGCCGATACACCGTCGTGATGCCGACACAGACCGACACCGACCTCGACGTCCTCGAGTCGCGGACCATCTATATTTTGCGTGAAGCGTTCTCGTGCGTTTCACCGCTTGCAATGCTTTGGTCGATCGGAAAAGACTCGACCGCGCTGCTCTGGATGGTGCGCAAGGCCTTCCTCGGCGAGGTGCCTTTCCCGATGGTGCTGCTCGATACCGGGATGGAGTTTCCCGAAGTCTATGCGTTTCGCGATCGACTGGTTCGAGAGTGGCAGCTGCCGATCGTCAACGAGCTCTGCCCGCCCGAAAGCACCGTCGACCAGACGCTTCCGCCGGCGGCGCGTCACGCGGCCCGCAAAACCGCGGGGCTGCGCGGCCTTCTCGCACGAGAGGGTTACCGCGGAATCATTCTAGGAATCCGCCGCGACGAACAAGCGATTCGTGCCAAAGAGCGCATCTTCAGTCCGCGCAACGCGGATGGCTCGTGGGATCCGCGAACGCAGCCGCCCGAGCTGTGGGATTTCTTTCCATACGAAGTTCCCGACGGCGCGCACGTCCGAATTCATCCGCTCTTACACTGGACGGAGCTGGACATCTGGCGCTACACGCGCCGCGAGGGAATCCCCTACGTGCCGCTCTACCTGGCAAAAGACGGCATGCGCTTTCGCTCTCTCGGTGAGAGCAACATCACCATTCCGATTCCAAGCACGGCGGACACGCTCGACGCAGTCATCTCCGAACTGGAGAAGACACGCGAGCCGGAGCGCGCCGGGCGAACGATGGATAGCGAGAGCGAAGACGCTTTCGAACGCCTCCGCACTACGGGGTACATGTGAGACAAGTTCGGATAGTCATGGTCGGAGACGTCGACGCAGGCAAGTCGACGATTCTCGGAAGAATGCTGGTCGATCTCGGCCAGGTAACGCCGCAGAAGCTCGAAGAGCTGCAGAGCTCGAGCACCAAGCGGGGAGTCCCGATCGAGTATTCGTTTTTACTCGACGCCTTTCAACTCGAGCGCGATCAAGCGATCACGCTGGATATCTCGCGCATCTGGCTGCGCATGCCGGATCGCGACTACGTCTTCGTCGACGCGCCCGGTCATCGGGAGCTGATCCGAAACCTGCTCACCGGCGCGTCGGAGGTCGATGCCGCGATCATGGTCGTAGCCGTCGACGAAGGCATCACGCTGCAGACGCGGCGGCAGGCGCTCTTCTTGCAGTGGTTCGGCTTCAAAGAGCTGCTGGTCGTCGTCAACAAGCTCGACCTCTCGGACGAGCCCGAGACGGCGTTCGCCCAGCGCCGCGCGGAGATACGCGCGTTCTTGGAGCAGCTCAATATCACGCCGATCGAGATCATTCCGCTGGCCGCGCGCGACGGCGATAACATTGCGGTTGCCAGCCAGCGCTACACCTGGTGGAAGGGTCCGACGCTGCTCGAGTCGCTCGCTCAGCTTCATCCGTACACGGCGCCGGCCGGCGGTCCGCTGCGTTTCGTCGTCCAAGACGTCTATCGCCGCGACGGAAACCGGCTCATCGCCGGGCTGGTCGAGGCGGGAACGCTGCGCGCGGGCGAACGCGTCGTCTTCTGGCCGCTGCAAACCGATGCGGTCGTCAGCTCGATCCATCGCTGGCCACTCGAAGTCGAGCATGCAAAGGCCGGCGACGCGGTGGCAATCGCACTGGACGAACGAATCTTCGTCGACCGCGGCGCGGTGGCGAGTTATCCCGGAGACGGCCCCGCGCTCGGACACGCGCTGCAAGCAACCGTCGTTTGGCTGGGCAGCGATCCAGTCATGCCGGGCGCGACGCTGCGTCTGCGCATCGGCACACGAGAGATGCCCGTTACCTTACAACGCATCGACGAGGTGATCGATCCCGACACGCTCGCCGGCAAGCCCGGCGAAGTGGTATCGAAGAGCGACGTCGCGGTCATCACGCTGGCGGCGCGCGAGCTAATCGCCGCCGATGACGAGTTAGAGACTACCAGCATCGGGCGTTTCGTGCTGCTTGCGGGAACGAACGTCGTAGCGGGAGGGCGGGTACGCTCGGTCATCGGCCGCCCGCGCTCGGAGGGCGCGACCGACATCGTCGCGCAGACTTCCTCGGTGCAGCCGAGCGAACGATTCTGGCGCAACGGTCACACCGGCGGTGTCTTCTGGCTCACCGGGCTACCGAGCGCCGGCAAGTCCACGCTCGCAATGACGGCGCAGCGGATGCTCTTCGATCGCGGCCGGCACGTCTACGTTCTGGACGGGGACACCCTGCGGACCTCGTTGAATATTGACCTAGGTTTCTCTGAGGAGGACCGCTCCGAAAACGTCCGGCGAACGGCGGCCGTGGCGGCGGTGCTCGCCGATGGGGGTTTCGTGGTTATCTGCGCGCTGATCTCACCGTTTGCCGACGATCGTACCAAGGCGCGCGCCTCGTACCCCGGCGGCTTTCACGAAATCTACGTTTCCTGCGATCTCCAAACGGCCGAAGGCCGCGACGTCAAGGGTCACTACAAGCGGGCTCGCGCCGGCGAGATCGCGCGCTTTACCGGAATCTCATCGCCGTACGAGGCGCCCGAGAATCCCGACCTGTCGGTCGATACGACACGTCAGTCGATCCCCGAATCGGCGGCAACCCTCATCGAGTACATCGAGGAGCACACGAAGCCTTGAATTGGAGCTACGTGATTGTCGGCTTCGTCGTCGGAGCCTGCACAGCGTACAGCGGCGTCGGGGCCGGGGCCATCACGACGCCGCTGCTCATCTTCCTGGGGGTCGGCACGGACAAGGCAATCGGTTCCGACTTGCTCTTTGCGCTCGGGACGCGCCTCGTGGCCATGATCGCGCACGTGCAGAAGCGGACGGTGCAGGTCTCCGTACTTTGGCGGCTCTCGATCGGCGGTCTTCCGGGCGCGATCATCGGCGTTGCGCTCAGCGTTTGGCTGCACGAACACCTCGATATCAAGCAGCTCGAACACACGCTGCGGCTCGCGGTCGCGGCCGCGCTGCTGATCTCCGCCGCCGGCATCATCTTCAACCGTAAGCTCGCCAGCGATATGTCCGATACCGCCGCGAACCAACTACCCACCCTGCGGCTCGCGCTGATCGGGTTCTTTGTCGGCGTCACCGTGAGCATTACGTCGATCGGAGCCGGCTCGCTCACGCTTCCGCTCTTGCTGTTGGCCGCGCCGGTCGTCGCGTTGCGCCGCCTCGTCGGAACCGATCTCGCTTTTGCCGTGGTCGTGCTCGTGCCGTCGCTGATCGGTCACTGGAAGATCGGCGACGTCAATCCGATGATTGCCGGGTCGTTACTGCTTGGCTCGATCCCCGGCGTCTTCGTTGGATCGCACTTCGTCACGCGGCTGCCGGAGCGGTGGTTCCGCGGGGCGCTGGCGTGCGTGCTCGTCATCGTCGCCCTCTTCCTCCTGCCGATCGGCGCTCCGCACTCCTAGGGGCCCTCGTTCGTTAGCGCGCGCTCCTTCGCGACGAGCTCGTTCGCGCGGTAGAGGCTCTCAAAGGTTCCCGCGTCGGTCCACCACCCGTCGAGAACGTCGTACTGGAGATCGCCCTGCGCGATGTAGCGATTGTGCACGTCGACGATCTCGAGCTCGCCCCGCTTCGAAGGGACGAGCGTGCGGATGAACTCGAAGACGCGGCGATCGAACATGTAGACTCCGGTTACGGCGTAGGAACTCTTGGGTTCGGCCGGCTTCTCCTCGATCGCCACGATCCGCTCTCCATCGAGTACGGGAACGCCGAAACGGCTGGGGTCTGGGACGGCCTTGAGCAGAATGCGCGCGCCGGAGGCCTGGGCGCGGAAGCGCTCCACGTACGGCGCGATGCTCTCCCCGATGAGGTTGTCGCCGAGAACGACGACGATGCGCTCCCCATCGGAGAAGTGCTCGGCGAGCCGGAGCGCATCGGCAATCCCGCCTTCGCCTTCCTGATAGGTGTAGGAGATGTCGTGCAGGCCGAACTCCGCTCCGTTTCCCAGCAGGCGAAGGAAATCGCCGGCGGAGCTGCCGCCGGTGACGATCATGATGTCGCGAATGCCCGCCGAACAAAGCGTGTGCAGCGGATAGTAGATCATCGGCCGGTCGTAGACGGGCAGCAGATGTTTGTTCGTCACCTTGGTGAGCGGGCGCAGGCGGCTGCCGAGGCCGCCCGCGAGGATTACGCCCTTCATGCGTGGGCCGCTTTCAAGGGGCGCCACCAGGCTTCGTTGCGCCGGTACCAGTCGATCGTTGCGGCGATACCTTCGGCAAAGTGAACGCGCGGTCTCCATCCCAGTGAGTGCAGCCGCGAGCTATCGAGCGCGTAGCGGCGATCGTGCCCGAGCCGGTCGGTGACGTATTCGACGTGACGCTCCATCGTACGGCCGCAGCCTTCGACGAGCAGCCGCGTGAGCTCCATATTGGTCATCGGAGTTCCCCCGCCGACGTTGTAAACGCTTCCCGTTTCGCCGCGCTCCAAGACTTCGAGAATGCCGCGCGCGTGATCCTCGACGTAGAGCCAGTCGCGGATCTGTAGGCCGTCGCCGTAGACGGGCACGCGCCGGCCGTCGAGCAGGTTGGTGATGAAGAGCGGAACGATCTTCTCCGGAAATTGATTCGGCCCGTAGGTGTTGCTGCCGCGGGTGATGACGACGGGCGCCGAGTACGTCGTGTGATAGGCCAGTGCGAGCAGATCGCCCGCCGCTTTGCTGGCGGCGTAGGGGCTGCGCGGCCGCAACGGATCGCTTTCGCGCGATGCACCTTCGGGAACGTGGCCGTAGACTTCGTCGGTCGACACCTGCAGCATGCGCGGCACCCGGTGCGCGCGCAACGCCTCGAGGAGAACGTGGGTGCCGAGCGCGTCGGTGCGCACGAAGGCCCCCGCGTCGACGATCGAACGATCGACGTGCGTCTCGGCTGCGAAGTTCACCAACGCTTCTACGCCGGGGCCGA
Organism: Candidatus Cybelea sp.; assembly: GCA_049285915.1. Taxonomy (GTDB): domain Bacteria; phylum Vulcanimicrobiota; class Vulcanimicrobiia; order Vulcanimicrobiales; family Vulcanimicrobiaceae; genus Cybelea. The sequence goes on from JBAQAW010000058.1 coordinate 106,427, forward strand.
TCGCCTCGCGCACCGCCGCGGGATCGCAGATGTCGCCCTTGATGAAGCGATATCGCGGATCGCTTTCTACGTCTCGCAAGTTCTCGGGATTGGCGGCGTACGTCATCGCATCGAGATTGACGACCTCGACGTTGGGGCGCTCCCGCAGCACGAGGCGAACGAAGTGCGATCCGATGAAGCCCAAGCCTCCGGTGACGAGCCAGCGCATTGCGCGCGGCATTCGGTATCCCGCCGGAAGCTTCCCTAGCGCGGCTGGGCGGCGACGAGCTCGGCGAACTGGCGGCGCGACGTCAGGTCGAAGCGGTCGAAAATTGCGGCGATGTGGGTCTCCACGGTGCGTTCGCCGATGAAGAGGCGCGCCGCGATCTCACGATTGCTCAGGCCGCCAGTTGCGCGACCTCCATCTCGCGCGGCGTGAGGCGGTCGCGGCCGGCGCGGTGGCGCGCACGCCGCCGAGCGGAATCCAACTCGCGGAGCTGGCGACGATATCCGTGTCGCAGGTGAATCTCCCGCGCTTGCGCGTGAAGCCCCGCGACCTCGAGCGCGGCGGCGCGCTCCCACGGCCAGCCGATAGCTTCGAATTGTTCGGCGGCCCGCGAGCCGATCGACTTCGCGAGGGCGGACTGCCGTTGCCGCCGGGCAACGCGCGCGTCGAAGAGCGCGAGGTGCGCGCGCGCAGCCGAGTGCGCGGCTCTCACCGGCAGCCAGCTGACCGATCAGCAGGAGTGAGAGATCCGCCGAAGAGATGGCGGCGATCGCGCGCGTTCGCAGTGCCTGCGCCTCGCTCGTCCGCGCCGTCGAGTCGAGATCGGCGGCAAGCGTGCCGGACAACAATCCGATGTTTTGCGTCTCGCCGGATTCGAACGCGACCGCGACGACGTCGTCGATTGCGCCTCGATCGGGCGGAAGCTCTTCGTCGGCGAGATAGGCGAGTCTGATATCCATGGCGATCTGCGCGGTCTGCGTGAGGACCATCGCCGAGATCATCTGCCGCCCGCGCTCGTGCGCGGCGCGCGCCGCGTCGATCTCCCCGCTCATCAGGTACGCCGATGCCAATCCTTGGTTCGCGAGCATGCCGACTTTCCCGAACTCGTCGATCGGGAGGAGCTGGAGCGATTCACGGTAGGCTGCCAGCGCGCGTTCCGTATAACCGCTCGCCAGCGCCCGGCTGGCGTAGTTGCTCAAAGCCCACGTTAGCTGCTCCAGGTCGCCCGCATCGCGCGCGATCGTCACCGCGCGTTCGTAATCCTCAAACGCAGGCCCCAAACGCGCCGTCATCGCCCGGACGAGTGCGCGGACCATGTGAAAGTCGCGGCGTTGCGAGGGCGGCGGCCGGCCGGGCAGAAGTTCGGCTCCCAGCAGCTGCGTGTCGGCTTCCTCCAAACGTCCGTGCAGTGCCGCGAAGTGCGCGAGCGTCACGTGCGCGTCGAACGCGACCGCGCCGCGTCCGCCGCAGAGTCGCAGCGAACGGGCAATGGCGAGCGGCGCCCCGTAGGCGTCGACGGATCGCTCGAGATAGACGCAGGCCTCGGCGAGGCTGCCGCCGATCGAGAGCGCGCGAGAGTACTTCTCATAGAGCGCGGCGACGTCCGCGCCGGGCTCCTCGCGCAACCGGACGGCTTGACCGTGCGCGTTCGCCCGCGGCCTTCCAGTGAAAGGCGACTTGGCCGGCATCCGCCGGTCGATCGGCGCGCTCCAATATCGCAGCCAGCTCGCGATGCGTCGTTTGCCGTTGCGCTTGCAGCAGTTCGCGGTAGAGGAGTTCGCGCGCCGCGGCGAGCGCGGCGAGAACGCAACCCTCATCTCGTTTCGCGAGTTGGGCGAGCAGCGCCGGAACGAACGTTTGGCCGATTACCGAGGCTTGCAGCAAGATATCTCGTTCGTCGCCAGAGATGCGCTCGAAGCGCGCGAGGATTCCCGCGCGAATGCTCAAGGGAAGTGCGTCGAACGCCGGCGTAGCGGAAAGCGCTAGCGCGCTGCTGACCAACTCCTCGGCGAAATAGGGTTTGCCTTCGGCGAGTGCGCAGACGCGCTCGACTTGGTCGGAAGGCTGCGGTGACTCGACCGGCCACAGGAACGAGACGAGCCGATGCATGTCGTCCCGGCCGAGGGGATCGACGTCGACGCGGCGGGCCCCGTTTCGCATCAGTCTATTGAGCGCCTCGAGCCGCCGTGGTCGCGCTCGAGATCGTCGGAGCGCACGGTCCCAATCGCGAGCACCGCTGCGTTTTGCTTGCGGGCGAAAAAAGCCAGAAACTCCAGCGTCGCAAAGTCCGCCCAATGAAGGTCGTCGAGCAGCACGAGGTTCGGACCTCCATCGAGGCAAGCGCTGCGGCGGCGGCAAGAAAAACGCGATATCGCTGTGCCTCCGATGCCGCTCCGCTCGGCGAGGGTTCATCGCCGTTCTCAAACGGCGACGGAAGGTCGAGGCCGGAAAAGATCTCGCGCAACGGCGCAAAAGGCGGGCAGAGACCTTCGATGCACGTGCCCAGCGCGACGCGCGCGCCCTCGGCCGCCGCCCGCACCGCGAACTCGTCGAGAAGGCGGGTCTTCCCCAGGCGAAGCTGCGGCTCGGCGCGACCGTCGCCGACCTTGGCTGCGGGTACGGCAACTCGACGATCTTGATGGCGCAAGCCTACCGGATGTCCCGGTTTCTCGGCTACGATTACCACGCCGCCTCGATCGAATCGGCCCGCGAGGCCGCCAAGCGTGCCGGCGTCGCGGACCGGGTCAGCTTCGAAGTCGCAAGCGCCGAGGCGATGCCGCCAGAGCAGTTCGACCTGATCTGCTGCTTTCGATTGCGTGCACGATATGGGAGACCCGGTCGGTGTGCTGGCCAACGTGCGCCGGGGCCTCAAGCCCAACGGAACCTTGATGATCGTGGAGCCTTATGCCGGGGACGCACTCGAAGATAACCTCACGCCCGTCGGCCGGATCTTTTACGGAGCCTCCACGATGCTCTGCACCCCCGCCTCGCTCGCGCAGGACGTCGGGGCTGGCGATGGGCGCCCAGGCGGGCGAGCCGGCGATGCGCAAGGTCGCCACCGAGGCTGGTTTTTCGCACTTCCGGCGGGCCATCCGAGACCCCGTTCAATATCATCTACGAAGCCCGTCCGTAAAGCCTCGGCGGGCGGCCGCCCGGCGGACGGCGCCGGCCTATTGGCCACGATGGCCGGTTACGGGTCACTCTAGGAGCCGCGCGATTCGCATGCTATAATCGCGCGGTTGTCCTTTACTCCACCCGGCACGGAGGCTGGGTGTCTATGGCCCCAAAGTGGACCCCCAGCCAGGATGGCCGGAGGTCGGGAGCCAGAAAGGTTACCCCAATGAGCGTCGTCACCATGCGCGAGCTTCTAGAGGCGGGCGTCCATTTCGGACACCAGACCCGCCGCTGGAACCCGAAGATGAAGCCGTACATCTTCCAAGAGCGCAACGGCATCTATATCATCGATCTCGCGCTGACCGTCCAGAAGCTGCGGGAGACCTACGAAGCGGTCAAGGATCTGGCGCGCGCCGGCAAAGTCATCCTCTTCGTCGGCACCAAGAAGCAGGCACAGGACGTCGTTCGCGAAGAGGCCGAACGCGCCGGCACCTATTTCGTCAACCAGCGCTGGCTGGGGGGCACGCTGACCAACTTCGCGACGATTCAGAAGCGGATCTCCCGCCTGCGCGAGCTCGAAAACATGAAGCTTCAGGGCGACTTCGAACGGCTGCCCAAGAAAGAGGTCGCAACCCTCCAGGACGAGATGAACCGCTTGGAACGCTTCCTCGGCGGCATCAAAGACATGCATCGTCTGCCGGACGCGATTTTCATCGTCGATCCGAAGAAGGAGCGCATCGCCGTGCTCGAGGCGCGCAAGCTGAAGATCCCGATCATTGCGGTGATCGACACCAACTGCGATCCCGACGAGATCGATTATCCGATTCCCGGTAACGACGACGCGATTCGCGCCGTCAAGCTGATGGTCGGCAAGATCGCCGACGCGATCATCGAGGGCAAGACCGAGAGCGAGAGCGCCTACGATCAGGGAGCCTATGAAGGGCCGGCGCCCTCGTACGGCGGCGAAGCGAACGCGACGATGGCGGAGGCGGGGCGTTGATTTCCTATCAGCCGAAATCCGACGAGATCAAATCGCTGCGCGAAGCGACCAGCGCGCCGATGATGGATTGCCGCCAGGCGCTCGTGGACGCAGCCGGCGACTTCGAGCGCGCGAAAGCGGTACTGCTCGAGCGCGGCGCCGCGCAGGCGGCTAAGAAGGCTGAGCGCGTCGCCAACGAAGGGATGATAACGAGCTACGTTCACCCCGGTGGAAAGATCGGCGTCCTCGTCGAGGTGAACAGCGAAACCGACTTCGTCGCGCGCAATCCCAAGTTCGCCGAGCTCTCGCGCGACATCGCGATGCACGTCGCGGCGATGTCGCCGCAGTACCTCGATCGTGAGAGCGTGCCGGCCGACGTCGTCGATCGGCTGCGCGAAGAGTTCAAGGGCGCGATTCCCGCCGGCAAACCTCCCGAGGTCGGCGAGAAGATCGTTGCGGGGAAGCTCAACAAGTGGTTCGAGGAACACTGCCTGCTCGATCAGGCGTTCGTCAAGGACGACTCGCTGAGCGTGGGCGATCTGCTGCATCGCACGATCGGCTCGCTTGGTGAAAAGATCAAAGTTCGGCGCTTCACCCGATATACTCTCGGTGACTGAAGCCGACCGGCCGCGATTCTCCCGCGTCCTCCTCAAGATCTCGGGTGAGGCCTTTACCGGGCCGGCCAACAGCGTTGACGTCCAAAAGACCCACGCGATGGCCGAACAGATCGGCGAGGTCAGCCGCGACGGCGTCTCGATCGCTATCGTCGTCGGAGGCGGGAACATCTGGCGCGGCAAGGTGCACGAAGAGGCCGGCATGGAGCGCGCGACCGCCGACTACATGGGAATGCTCGCCACCGTCATCAATGCGCTGGCGCTGCAAGATGCCCTCGAGCGCATCGGCGTCGCGTCGCGCGTGCAAACCGCGATCGCCATGCACCAAATCGCCGAGCCGTACATTCGGCGGCGCGCGATTCGTCACTTGGAGAAGGGCCGCGTCGTCATCTTCGCCGCAGGGACGGGCAATCCGTACTTCACGACGGACACGGCCGCGGCGTTGCGCGCCGTGGAAGTGAACGCCGACGCGATCCTCAAGGCCACCAAAGTGGACGGCATCTACTCGGCCGATCCGAAGAAGGATCCGCTAGCGACGCGCTTCGAGCGCATCGATTATATGGACGTGCTCCAGCTCGGTCTCGAAGTGATGGACTCGACCTCGATGGCGCTCTGCATGGACAACGCGCTGCCGGTCATCGTCTTCGATATGGCGGTGCCGGGGAATATCCGGCGCGCCATCTGCGGCGAGCCGATCGGCACGTACGTGGGGCGGCAACCGGCCCAGGTCGCTGGAAGGAGTTAGGACGATGTCCGATCCGTACTTCAAAGACGTCGAAGAGAAGATGCACAAATGCGTCGAGGCGACGCGAGGTGAGTTTGCCTCGATTCGCACGGGCAGAGCCTCGCCGGCGCTGCTCGACCGGCTCGTCGTAGAGGCCTACGGACAGCCCGCGCCGCTCAAACAAGTGGCCGGAGTCTCCACGCCCGATTCGCGCACGCTGCTGATCTCCGCCTGGGACAAAGGGGTCGTGCCCGAAATTCGCAAGGCGATCGAGAAGAGCGATCTCGGCCTGACGCCCAACATCGACGGAACCTCCATTCGCTTGGTGATCCCGCCGCTCAACGAAGAGCGGCGCAAAGACCTGGCTAAGATCATTAAGAAGAAGGCGGAGGACGGCCGGGTGTCGGTTCGCAACGTGCGCCATCACGCGCACGACGATCTGAAAGGGCAACTTAAATCTTCTGCGATTACCGAGGACGACAACAAGCGGCTACAAGAGTCGCTGCAACGGCTGACCGACCGGTACGTGAAAGAGATCGACGCGCTGGTCGTCGCCAAAGAAAAAGAGATCATGGAAGTGTGAGCCAGGACCTGATATTGATGCCGGAGGTGCAGGCTCGCCGCGCGCTGGATGCCCGGCAGGTACGGTTGCAGGTGCTCTCCCCCGCGGGAACGTGGATCGGTGCCGGTGCGTTGCGCGTGCTTCGCGTAAACGTTCGCGACGATGGTTGCGCCGACGTGACGGCCGGCTACGAGTCGTACCTCCAGCTATGACGATTTCACTCGCTCGCACCGCCGCACCATCGCTCTCCGGAGGCTCGCCGCCGCGCCACGTTGCGATCATCATGGATGGAAACCGGCGCTGGGCGAAGGAGCGCGGTCTCCCGGCCATCGAGGGCCACCGTCGCGGGATGGTCGCGCTGCGTCACGTCACGCGCGCCGCCTCGGACATGGGGATATCGGTACTCACCGTCTACGGCTTTTCGACGGAGAACTGGAATCGCGCCGCCAAGGAGATCTCGCTGCTCTTCGATTTGTGCGTGCATTTTGCGCGCACCGAGCTGATCGAGCTGCGGCGCAACAACGTGCGCGTGCAAGTGATGGGGGATTGGGAGTCGCTTCCACGGGCGCCCCGCGCGGCGCTTGCCGATCTCCAGACGGAGACCGCGCACAACACCGGTTTGCTGCTCAATATGGCGGTCAACTACAGCTCGCACGCGGAGCTCGAGCGCGCGGTCGCCGCCATTGCCCGCGACGTCGCGAAGGGAACGCTGCACCCCGATGCGGTCGACGGAAACCTGATCCGCACGTATCTGTACACGGCCGGACTGCCCGAGCTCGACCTCCTGATCCGGCCCGGCGGCGAGCGGCGTCTTTCGAACTTTCTGCTCTATCAAGCGGCCTACGCCGAGCTCGTGATGTGCGACGTATACTGGCCGGAGTTCTCAAAGGACGATCTCGCGCGGGCGATCGAGGAGTTTGCACGACGCCAGCGGCGCTTCGGCGGAGCTTGACCGCACGGCGGATCGTCGTCGGCCTAATCGTCGCGGCGATCGGACTTTTCTGCGTAATTTTCCCCTGGGCGTTCTACTTGCTGCTGCTGGCGATCGGCCTAGCGAGCATCTACGAGTTCAACTACCTCTGCGCGATCAAGGGACAGCCGCTGGAGTACCCGGTCGCGCTGCTCGGCGTCGTCGCGTACGTCGCGATGGCCGTCTTCAACGTGCTGCACAAGTGGGAAGGCGTGCTGCTCGCCGGAATCATCGTCGCGGCGTTCTGGATCGGCATGTACGGCGAAGAAAAGGGATACTTCGCGCGCACTGCCTATACGCTGCTCGCGGTCCTCTACATCGGCAAGCTGCTGACCTATTTCGTATTCATTCGGCAGATCGACGGCAACGGCATGTGGCTCACGTTTTACGTCATCGCGATCATCGCGCTGACCGATATCTTTGCGATGGTCGTGGGCTCGCTCATCGGGCGGCACCGGCTGAGCAAGATCTCGCCGAACAAAACGATCGAAGGCTCCGTCGGATCGCTGCTGTTCGCCACGGCCTTCGCAACGGGTGCGACGTGGTTTGTGCCTTTGCACCTGCAATGGTGGCAGGGTGCGGCGCTCGGCGCGGTGACGAGCGTTGCCGCGCAAGTCGGCGACCTGGTCGAGTCCGCCTTCAAACGTGACGCCGGCGTCAAGGACGCGGGCGGGATGATCGTCGGCCACGGCGGCGTGCTCGATCGCTTTGACTCCTATCTCCTGGGCGGCGTAACGTTTTTTGCGCTGCTGCATCTCGTGGGCGTCATGCAACTGCAATGAGCGGACGCAAACGGGTCGCGATTCTGGGCTCGACGGGATCGATCGGGACGCAAGCGCTCGACGTCATCGCCGCGTACCCCGAACGCTTTGAAGTGGTGGGTCTTGCCGCCGGGCGGAACCTCGAGTTGCTGACGGCCCAGGCCGCGCGCTTTGGGGCCGAAATCGCAACGACTGCCGCGGACGGCCCCGAGGGGCTCATGCGAGTAGCCGTCGAGAGCGAACCCGAGATTCTGCTCGCGGCGACGGATGGTTCGGTCGCGTTCGACGCGGTCTTTGCAGCGGTGCAGCGCGGCACCGACGTCGCCGTCGCTAACAAAGAGCTGGTCGTCGCAGCGGGAGAGCTCTTCGTTGCGGCGGCTCGCGAGAGCGGCGCACGCCTGTTGCCCGTCGACAGCGAACACAGCGCGATCTTTCAGTGCCTCATCGGCGAGGAAGGTTCGCGAGTCGCCGCGATCGTGCTCACCGCCTCGGGCGGACCGTTCTGGCGAACGCCGCGGGAGGTAATGCAACGCGCAGATCTCGAGGCGGCGCTCGCGCATCCGACCTGGCGTATGGGAACCAAGAATACGATCGATTCGGCAACGATGATGAATAAAGGTCTCGAGGTCATCGAAGCGAGCCGCCTCTTCGGCTTTGGCGGCGACCGCGTACTGATCGTCGTGCACCCGCAGTCGATCGCCCACGGCTTCGTCGTATTCACCGACGGCAGCGTAAAGTCGCAGCTCGCCGCGCCCGATATGCGGCTGCCGATCGGCTACGCCCTCGCGTACCCCGATCGGCTGGTCGCGGCCGAAGCGGCAGCTTCCCCGCTCGATGCGCAATCGAACGTGCTCCGGACTCTGGGAGCAAAGCAAGAGACGGGGACCTTGCGCTACGAATTCGAGGCGCCGGACCCGGTCCGATTCCCCTGCGTGGCCTTGGCCTACGACGCCTTGGCCAGCGGTGGAGCGATGCCGGCGGTGCTCTCCGCTGCAAACGAAGTCGCAGTGCGAGCGTTTGTTGAGGGTAGGATTGCATTTGGGAGCATCTCGGAGGTCATCGAGGCAACCATGGAGCGGGCCGGACCGGCAGAACTCACTCTCGACGGGGTCCGTTGCGCCGATCGGGAGGCCCGGGCCAACGCGCAAGTAATCGTAGATAGTATCGAAAGGCCAGTAAGTCGTTGATTCTCATCGCCGCCGTCAGCTTGATCGGATTCGAGAAGGTCGTTACCTTCCTTCTGATGCTTTCCGTTCTCATCGTGCTGCACGAGTTCGGTCACTTCGTCATGGCCCGCCGCAGCGGCGTACGGGTCAACGAATTCGCGGTGGGCTTCGGTCCGCGGCTCGCCTCCTGGACGAGCCCCCGCAGCGGAACCCTCTACTCGCTCCGGGCCTTCCCGATCGGGGGTTTCTGCGCGATGGAAGGCGAGGACGGTCGCGTCTCGGAGGCGGAGCAGCAGCGCAACTTTCGCAGTAGTGCGCAGGGCGGCGAATCCAACTTCCAGGCGAAGTCGCCGTGGGTGCGCCTGGGGATCATCCTCGCGGGGCCGCTTGCAAACTTTATCCTCTGCTACGCGATCCTGCTCGTCGGGGCGCTTGCGTTCGGCGTCACCTCGGATAAACCGAATCAGGCCGTCCAACCGATCGTCGGTGAAGTAAACGCCGGATCGCCCGCCGAGATCGCCGGCATCCGCGCGGGCGACCGCATCGTCTCGATCGGCGACGTGCCCGTTACCAGCGGTAAAGAACTCGTCGACACGATTCATGCATCGCTGGGCAAACGGCTCGATCTGGTCTATCAGCGCAACGGCGCGCGAACGGAGGTCTACGTCCAACCGAAGCCCTGTCCGGCACAAGTCGTCGGCCGCGGCAAAGGGTGCATCGGATTCTCGCCGGTGCCCGAACTCCAGCGCGTCGGCTTCGTTGAGGCCGTGCGCGCCAGCGGCGAAGAGTTCGCCGGCATCGCCGATCAAACGCTGGAAAGCATCGTGTTGCTCGTCACGCAGTTCTCAAAGTACGCGCCGCAGATCTCCGGGCCGATCGGCATGGGACAGGTCGCGGTGACGGTTCAGGATTGGGGCTGGGGACCGTACTTCACGCTGGCGGCGACGATCTCGTTCGCATTGGGACTCTTTAATCTGCTTCCTATTCCGGCGCTCGACGGCGGCCGCGCGGCCTTCATCATCGCCGAGCTGATTCGGGGGCGTCCGGTCGACCCCGAGAAGGAGGCGATGGTTCACCTGGCAGGGTTTGCAGCGCTGATGGCGCTGATCATGCTCGTGGCCTTTCACGATATCGCACGAATCGTCTCCGGACAGGGAGTAATGTAACCTCGATGCTGCGGGTGAGACGTAAGAGCAATCCGATCTTCCTCCAGAACAAGACCGGCAAAGCCGATGCCAAGAGCGTCTGGATCGGCGGCGATCATCCCGTCGTCGTGCAATCGATGACGACGACCGACACCGCCGACGCCGACAAAACGCTCGAACAGATTTACGGCCTCGCGATGGAGGGCTGTGAAGTCGTGCGGGTGACGGTAAAGGATCCGCCCGACGCTGCCGGCCTTCCGGCGATCGTCTACCGCTCTCCGGTGCCGATCGTTGCCGACATTCATTTCGATCACAAGATGGCGCTCGCGGCGATCGAGGCGGGCGTTGCAAAGCTTCGGCTGAATCCGGGCAACATCCGCGACCCGAAGAAGGTCGTCGAAGTCGTCACCGCGGCGAAGGCCCGAGGTATCCCGATCCGCGTCGGCGTCAACATGGGATCGCTCGCGCCGGATCTCGAGAAGACGCTCGGGCACACCGCGGAGGCGATGGTTCTGTCGGCGTTGCGCCACGTCGAGATCCTCGAGGAGCACGGGCATTGCGAGATCGCGATTTCGCTCAAGGCGCACGATGTGGCGACGACCGTCGTGGCCTATCGCATGATGGACGCGCGTCTGCGCGAACGAGCAACGCCCTACGCGCTGCACCTCGGAATCACCGAGGCCGGACTGCTGCGCGACGGGACGATCAAATCGTCGATCGGCCTTGGCATTCTGCTCTGGGAGGGAATCGGGGACACGATCCGCGTCTCGCTCGCCGACGATCCGATCGAAGAGGTGCCGGTCTGCTGGGGCATCCTCAAGTCGCTTGGCCTGCGCGAGAAGGGCTTCGAGATTACGGCCTGCCCTTCGTGCGGGCGCGCGGAGATCTCGGTGCTGGAGTTAGGGCGTGCGGTCGAGGCGATCGCGAAATCGTATAGCGCCCCGGTGAAAGTGGCCGTCATGGGCTGCGTCGTCAACGGGCCGGGGGAGTCGAAGATGGCCGACGTCGGCGTCGCCGGCGGAAAGGGAAAAGGCGCGATCTACCGTGCGGGCGAGCTGGTCGGGACCTATCCCGAGAGCGAGCTGCTCGGCATGCTGCGTCTCGAAATAGAGAAGGTCATCGTCGAGAAGTATCCCGCTTATGCCGGAGAGATCGGTGAAGCGCGGGGAGCGGCCGTGTGATACACCGCGCGAGCGAGCTATACGCTGCGCTGCGATGGCAGAGCGTGGCCATCGTCGCGCTCTGTGCGTTGGCAATCTCGTGCGTGCTCGCTTTTTCGACGCCGATCGCGATGTTCGTCGACGGCGAGCGCGTCGACAGCGACGTCGCGCCGGTCACTACGGCCAGCGAGCGCGCCTTCGTGCCGCTGCGCTCGATCGCCGATGCGCTGGGCGCCGAGACGGTCGTCGATAAGCCGGGAGTGATCACCGTTACGCTCGGCGACCAGACGCTGCGGCTGCGGGTCGGCGATACGCACGCCAAACTCAACGGGATGCCGCTTACGCTCAAACGAGCGCCCTTCCGCGTCCGCGGTCGCGTGCTGGTCTCGATCGATGCGATCGCGCGCGCACTGCACGTGCGCGCCACCTACGATCCTCGCACCGCACGCATTGAAGTGCGGACGCCCGGCATCGGCCAAGTCCCTTAAAGGTCCTGATTTAACCCAACTCGTTGTCGCCTGAGGCCTCGATTACGCAATAGTAAACTTCGGCCTCAGGCTCCTAGATTTGGGCTAAATCAGAACCTTTTTGCAGGTACGTATTTTACGCATACTCGCTGAGGCCGGCGGGTCTCCTAATCTACCGCAACTCGTTGTCGCCTGAGGCCTCGATTACGCGATAAGTAAGCTTCGGCCTCAGGCTCCTAGATTTGGGCTAAATCAGAACCTTTTCGAAAGCTGGATTTTTATACATATTCGCTGAGGCCGGCGGGTTCTTCTACGGGCACGACGTCGTTCGGATTCGATTTGCGGAAGCCGTACGAGAAGAAGAAGACCAAGCCGACGACGAGCGCGAGAACGAACCAGGTCCAGGTCGCGCGCGAGAGTCCGAAGACCGCTAAGAAGAGCGAGAAGACGATGCCGAGGATCGGAAAGAGCGGCACGAAGGGAACGCGGAAGCTTCGCGGCAGATCGGGACGGCGGTGGCGTAGATAGAGCACGCCGCCGCAAACGACCGAAAACGCGATCAGCGTGCCGATGTTGACGAGATTCAGCAGGTTATTCAGAGGCACGATCAGCGCCAGGAATGCGACCGCCACACCGGTGATGACCGTCGTAACGAGCGGCGTCTTAAAGCGCGGGTGGACCGCCGCAACGATCGGCGGCAGCATCCGGTCGCGCGCCATTACGTAAAAAATGCGAGACTGTCCGAGCAGCGAGGCCAGCGCTACGCTCGTCGTACCGGCGAGAACGCCGATCGTGATGACCCAGCTCAGTACCGGGATATGCAGCGGCGCGAGCGCGTAGACGAGCGGGTTTTTGATCGGAACCTGGTTCCACGGCACCGCTCCGACCAGGACGACCGCCGTCGCGCAGTAGACCAACGTTCCGATCGCGAGCGCGCCGATGACGCCGACGGGAACGTCGTACTGCGGGTTCTTGCATTCTTCGGCCGTCGTGGTCGCCGTATCGAAGCCGATGTAGCTGAAGAAGACGTAGGCGCCGATCGCGATGATTCCATAGGGTTGCGCGGAGGACGAGTAATCGGCCATTCCTCCGAAGGGTTTCAGACTGCCCCACCCAACCGGGTTGAAGTTGTGCAGGTTCGCGGCGTGAAAGAGAAAGCATCCGGCGATCACGAAGATGACGAGCGCAGAGATCTTCAGGACGACGAAGATGTTGTTCATCGTCGCCGATTCGCGAATCCCCACGGAGAGCAGAGCGGAGAGCGCGAGTACGAAGATTGCCGCGACCACGTCGAACTGGGAGTGAAAGATGTCCCAGTTCGTAGGAAGCCACCACACCCCGTGGACGATCAAGTTCGACTGCTGCGCCCAGGCCGGCAGCGAGAGTCCGGCGCTCTTGGCCACGTCTTGAATCGCGGCGGAGAACTGCTGCGCCACCGGGGCCGCGCTGATGCCGTATTCGAAGATCAGGGCAAAGCCGATGATCCAGGCGAAGAGCTTGCCCATCGTCGCATACGCATAGGTGTACGCGCTGCCCGCAACCGGGACCATCGCGCCGAGCTCCGCGTAACAGAGCGCGGCGAAGAACGAGGTCAGGCCCGCCAGCAGGTACGAGACAATGACCGCCGGCCCCGCCCCTTTCACGCCGGTTCCGATCGTCGTGAATATGCCGCCGCCGATCATCGTTCCAAGCCCGATCGAGATCAAGTCTTTGGCCGTCAGGGCGCGGCGCAGGATTTTGCGCGTGCCGAGCTCGCGCAGCTTTTCCACGTCCGTCGTAGCGAAGAGCGCAGAGAAAAACGACATTCCGCGGTCGGTTCGCCCCCCTAGCGCTCAGGCCTCCGGCGGCCGGCTTGCGGGATTCCAGATATGTTCGGGCTCGCCGAGCGCGTCATTGATCCAGCGTGCCCAGACGAAGAGCGCGTCGGAGAGACGGTTGAGAAACCGCAGGGCGTCGGGCGAGATTCCTTCGCCTTCCTCGAGGAGCGCGACGACGAGGCGCTCGGCGCGACGACAGATCGTGCGCGCGACGTGAAGTTGCGCGCCCGCCGGTGCGCCGCCGGGAGAGATGAAGTTTGCCAGCGGAGGAAGGTCGCGTTGCGCTCGATCGATCGCGCGCTCCAGCGCCGCCGAATCGTCGGGCCCGACCCGAGGCATCGAATCGCGCAGGTCGCCGGGCAGCGTGGCGAGTTCGGAGCCCAGATTGAAGAGCAAGTCTTGGCTCCACGCGAGCCAGGCATCGAGCGCGATTGCCCGCTCGTGGCTTTTCGTCAGCGGGCGCAAGGCGGCACGCGCGACGCCGATTTCGCTCGAGAGTTCGTCGACGGTGCCGTACGTCTCGATGCGAGGAGCGCGCTTGCTGACCCGCTGGCCTCCGACGAGGCCCGTCGAGCCGTCGTCTCCGGTGCGCGTGTAGATTCGGGTGAGCTTTGGCATTTTGGTGATATTGCGAGCCCGCGCGACGGATATCCCCGCGCGAAGGCTGTTTGAGCGTTCCAAGCGAAACGGGGCCGGTCATGTCCGAAGCGCTCGCTGCCGGCGTCGTTAAGGAGATTCCTCCGAAAAGCGCCGATCTTTCAGCCTGGTACACGGCCGTGTGCCTCAAGGCACAACTGGTCTCCTATTCACCCGTGCGCGGATGCGTCGTGCTGCGTCCCTACGGTTTCGGCCTCTGGGAGAACCTCCAACGAGAACTCGACGCGCGCTTCAAGGCGACCGGGCACGAGAACGCCTATTTCCCGCTGCTGATTCCCGAGAGTCTCCTGATCAAGGAGGCCGAGCACGTCGAAGGCTTCGCTCCGGAGGTCGCGTGGGTCACGCAGGGTGGCAGCGAAACGTTGACCGAGCGTCTTGCGATCCGTCCAACCTCCGAAGCGATGATCGGCACGATGTACGCACAGTGGATCGAATCGTACCGAGACCTGCCGATTCTCATCAATCAGTGGGCCAACGTCGTCCGTTGGGAGAAAGCCACGCGGCCGTTCCTACGCACGATGGAGTTTCTCTGGCAAGAGGGGCATACGGCGCACGCCAACGCGCAGGAAGCGCGCGAGGAGACGCTGCGCATTCTCGATCTCTATCGCGATTTCGCCGAGAACGTCGTCGCGTTGCCGGTCTATGCCGGCAGGAAAAGCACGAGCGAACGCTTTCCGGGGGCGGTCGAGACGTTCTCTATCGAGGCGCTGATGCCCGACGGCAAGGCGCTGCAGTCGGGCACGTCGCACGATTTGGGACAGAACTTCGGCAAGGCCTACGACATCAAATTCGTCGACGCCGATCAGGCCTTCAACTACGCATACACGACGTCGTGGGGCGTTTCGTGGCGGATGATCGGCGGGCTGATCATGGCGCACGGGGACGACCGCGGGCTGCGCCTTCCGCCGAAGATGGCACCGATCGAGGCGGTGCTCGTGCCGATCGTCCGCTCGTCGGACGACCGCGCGATTGCCGCGTGCAACGCGCTCGCCCAGAAGTTGGCCGCGGCGGGGCTGCGGGTGCGCGTCGATGCGCGCGATGCTCAGCCCGGCTGGAAATACAGCGAGTGGGATCTGCGGGGCGTACCCGTTCGAATCGAGATCGGTCCCCGCGACGTCGACGCAGGGACGGCCGTGCTCGCGCGCCGGGATCGCGAGAAGGGCGATCCCGATCAGCGGCGCAGCGTCGCCCTGGAGGAGATCGTTCCCGTCGTGCGGGCGCTGCTCGACGACATCCAAGCCTCGCTCTACCAGCAAGCCAAAGCCTTTCTCACCTCGCACACGTTCGCGACAAAAGATCGTTCCGAGTTTCTCGAACTCTGCTCGACGAAGGCCGGCATGGTCGAGATTGCGTGGTGCGAACGGCCGGATTGCGAAGCCGACGTAAAGCGCGCGACGACCGCGACCACGCGAGTCCTGCACGACCTCAAGCCGGGCGACACCACGTGCACCGCGTGCGGCGAACCCGCGAAGGCCAGAGCCTATTTTGCGCAGTCTTACTGAGCGGCTTGCACGGTGGACGCTCGCGGTCGCGATCCTCTGCGGGCCGGCGAGCGCCGTCGCGCTCGCTTTCGAGCCGAGCGTCGCCGATCTCGACGCCGAAGCGCGGGCGGCGGGGAACCGCAAAGACATCGCGGAGCACATCGGAGTCTCCGTCTTCAGCACGCAGTGGTCGGCCGAGGTCAGTCAGGTCTCCGCCAACGAGATGGGCAGGCACCTTATCGTCGGCATCCGAATTTGGGGCGTCAAGTTTCACCGGCCGCTGAGCCGCGAGGAGTTCGTCGACGAGGTCGTCTCGATTACTAAACGCGTCTTCGCCGCCGCGCCCAACGCCGAAGAGGTTGATTTTTGGGCGAGCGTCCCGATCGTCGTCGGTAAAGACGTCGTGGTGAACGGCGATCTTGCCAGGCCGACGACGAAGACGGTCTTTGCGATGACGGTCCCGCGCGAGGAGAGCGACCAGTCGCTGCAGCAGCGAGCGCTGCGGACCAGCGACGGCGTCTACTGGGACGAAGAGTGGGTCCACGACGCCCTTCGGCCGGCCGCGTAACGCCCGCCGATGCATAAAAAGACGACCCTCGCCAACGGCATGCGCGTTCTCACCGAGACGATGCCGGGCTTCCGATCTGCGACGGTAGGGATCTGGGCCGACGTTGGGTCGGCGTCGGAGCCGCACGAGCGCCGCGGGATATCCCACCTCGTCGAACACATGCTTTTTAAAGGAACGCCCCGTCGCAGCGCGCGCCAGATCGCCGAGACGATGGACGGCGTCGGCGGAAACCTCAATGCCTTCACCGACAAAGAGACGACCTGCTACTACGCAAAGGTCATCGATCGCCACCTCCCGCTGGCGCTCGACGTCTTGGCCGATATGTTTTTGCACTCGACGTTCGATCCCGGGGAGCTCGATAAGGAGCAGAAGGTCATCCTCGAGGAGATCAAGATGTACGAGGACGCACCGGACGAGCTTATCCACGACCTCTTTCTGCAGACCATGTGGGGCGGTTCGAATCTCGGCGAACCGACGATCGGCTTTGCCGAGACGGTGGTCGCGGTGACGCCCGACGACCTGCGCGCGCACATGCGAGCGCACTACGCACCCAATTCGGTTATCGTAGCGGCGGCCGGAAATGTGGACCACGACCGTTTCGTGGAGCTCGTCTGCGAGGAGTTCAAGGAGTTTGAGGGGACCTGCGCCACGCCGGCCCCCGAAGCGCCGGCAACGACGCCCGGCCGCCACGTTCGCGAAAAAGAGAGCGAACAGGCTTACGTCGTGGTGGGGACGCGCGGGGTCACGATGCGCGACGAGCGGAGATACGCGCTCTCGGTGTTGGACACCGTGCTCGGGGGCGGCATGTCGAGCCGCCTCTTCCAAGAGATCCGCGAGAAGCGCGGCCTGGTCTACAGCGTTTATTCGTTTCAAGCGGCGTATCGCGGCGCGGGGCTCTTCGGAGTCTACGCGGGCACGTCGCCGGGGAACGTCCAATCGTGCGTCGATCTGGTCGTCGCCGAGTTCGATCGCATCAAGGCCGAGCCGATCGGCCAAGACGAGTTTCGGCTCGCGCAGGAGCACGTCAAGGGGAATCTGACGTTGTCGCTGGAGTCGACGTCGAGCCGAATGATTCGCCTTGGGCGAAACGAGCTGGCTCTGGGGCGGTACGTGAGCACCGAAGAGGTCGAGCGGCGGATCGACGCCGTTACCCCCCAAGAGGTTGCGGAGCTCGCGCGCGAGCTTCTTACGGACGATAACTTTGGGCTCGCGATCGTCGGTCCAGTCGACGAGCTCGATATCAATTTCCGCGTCGATGCGGCGTAGCGTGCCTCGGCGGGACGCAAGGTTAGCCGATAGGTGCAGCACGCGGTAGCGGCCCTTCCGCAGTTATGGTCCGGAAAGCTCGTCGGGGCGATGGTGATTACGTTCATCGTCCAAGGGGTGACGATCGGCGCGTACTCGGCGCGGCTCGCCGGCGTTCAGACGAAGCGTATTGCGACCTCGATCTCGCTCTTCAACCTGCTCGTCACTACCGGGCGCCTCGCAAACTTGTTCATGGGCTTCTTCGTCGGACCGCTCTCCGACGACGCGGGGAACGCCGTCGGACGGCTGCAGGCGCATCCCACGACCGCAGCAGCCTGGCAGCAGATCTTCACGCTTCAGCTGCGCTGGATCGTCTTGGCCGGCACCGTCGGCATGGTCGCGTTCGCGACGCTCTTGCCGATGTTCACCTATCTGTTTCGCCGCGGCGTTCATTCGTTCGAAGCGCGCGGCTCGGTGCCGCATTCGCTCGCGCGATTGGCCTCCCCGAGGGTTCTGCGCGAGGTGGTGCGATCCGAACGCCTGCCGAGCGTGGCGGAGGTGCGAAGTTTCGACTGGCGAGTCCTCCCCAGACGCTTGCTGATCTTCAATGCAATCGTAATGTGCGTCTATTCGGTCGGCGTCCAGGCGTCGTTCTTGGCCTCCGTGCTCGACGTGAACGTGGCCCGCACGGCGATCACCCTCTCGGGAATCGTCAACGGAATCGGGACGATCGCCTTTACGCTCTTCGTCGATCCAACGTCGGCCATGATCACCGACCAGGCGATCCACGGGAAGCGAACCGTCCAGGAGGTTCGCTCCATGGTGTTCTATCTGACGTTGACGGCCATCATCGGCTCGCTGCTGTCGCAGGCGATCCTGTATCCGGCCGCAGTCGTCATCGAGGTGGTCGCCCGATTTGCAGCGCATGTCCATATCTAGATTGGCAATCGTAGCGGCGCTCTGCGGCGCGTTGGCGCTCGCAGGCTGCGCCGGTCCGATCGAGCGATGGATCGCCGATACGCGCATCCATCAGGGAGAGATCTCGATGGCTCACGGCGACGCGCGCGACGCGGAGCTGGCGTACGGGTTGGCGCTGCGCGTAGCCCCGAACGACGCGCGCGCGCGTGCCGGCTACGTCGAAGCAGCGGCCAGCCTCGCGCGCCAGCAGTTCAGCAAGGGCAACTTCGACGATGCGCTGGCAACGGTCAATAGCGGCCTTGCCTTCGATACCCAGAGCGCGCCGCTGGCGGCATTGAAGGTGACGATCGAGCAGGCGAAGCTCAAGCGGGAGATCGTCATTTCGAACTATCCGACCTATCGAATGGCGGCGTCGGAGATGCAGCACGCGTACCAGCAGCTCAACGTCGCGAATACCCTGCTCTTGCGAGACCTGCGCCGCTTCGGATATACGTTCGACACCGACGACCTCTCGGCGGCGATCAAGCGCAGCTATGCGCTGCAGCTCGAGGTTGCCAAGAATACGAATCGCCTGATCGTCTTCCGGCAGCTCGTCTCGTCAGGCTTGCCCGAAGTTCCGTCGCAGTCCACGACGTTCGGCGCGGCGTCCCTGCTGCCGCTGCCGTAAAGCGAGGCATTGATGATCGAGTGGTTTGAATCGCTCCCAACGGAGCTTGCCGGCGTCCTCGTCGTCGGCGGCTTTGTCGGCTCGTGTCTGGCGATGGGGTATCTCGTCAACAAGTTCTCATCGCTGACGGTGCGAGAGGCTCACAACGACCGCGCCGGGTTCATTCTTGCGGTGATCGGCGTCATCTATGCGGTCCTGCTCGCCTTCGTCGCGATCGGAGTCTGGGAGCGCTTTCAAGGGGCCGACGTGCGAAGCTACGAGGAGGCGGGAGCGATCGCGGCGGTCTATCGCGGCTCGGACTCTTTTCCGACCGGCGGCCATCTGCGCGCGATGTTGCGCCAGTACGTCCGCTCGATCATCGACGTCGAATGGCCGCTGATGCGCAAAGGCGAGGACGGCGGATTCTCGGTCCGGTTGCCGGAGATCGTGGAGAAGTACGTTCGTGGGTTGCCGGTCAGATCGACGGGCGAATCGGACATCCATACGGAGATGATCTCCGCGATGGAGACGGCGCTGATGGATCGGCAGACGCGTCTGACCGTCGACTTCACCGGCATCAGCGGGATCATGTGGTTCGTGCTGATCGTCGGCGCCTATATCACCGTCGCCTTCACCTATCTCTTCGGCTTCGAGCGAACGAGCATGCAGCAGCTGATGATTGGGGGCTTGAGCCTCATCATCGGGCTCGTACTCTTTCTGGTATTAGCCCTCGATTATCCGTATCGCGGCGGAATCGCCGTGCAGCCCGATGCATTCCGGGCGTTGCTCGCAGGCTGGAGCGAGGGACTCTAAAGCCGAGCGGTGGCTCGGCGAGCAGCGTGTGCGCGGGGTAGGGCAGATGAGAAGGCTGCAACTTTTTCGAGCCAGCCACGGATGGCTGCTTCAAAACTTTGTTTTCTCGAAAAAGTGCAGCAGCAGGAGCGGAACATGGATGTGGAGCGACGAGTGGCTTCGAATCTGCCCTACCCCGCGCGCACGCTGCTCGCCGGAGTTTCAGGCCGGCTTCGCGGGGATGACGCAGACGTTGTGGGAGTCCAGAAACGCGCGACCCTGCCCGGCGCGTTCGGCCGTGCGAAAGGCACGCCAGAACGCCTCGGCATTGGGTACGAGCCGATCCGGAGAGGTCTGATACACGCGCCAGCCGCCATAGTCGACGACCGGGAAGCGCGCTAGCCACGCGCAGAGCTCGAGGTTGCGGCGCAGGCGCCGGTCTTCGATCGAGATGAAGTAGCGCGCGCCCTTGCGGATGGCGCTCTCTTCGTCGAACGGCGTCCACACAATCGGGTCCTCTTCCCAGCCGAAGCGGTCCATATAATACTGCACGTCGGGTCCGTAGTGGCCGATGACGACGAGCGAGTCCGGGGGGAGCGCGTCTCGCAGTGCGAGCGCGTTGCGATGCGCGGCGGCGTTATAGCCGTAGTAGGCTGCAACCGGTGTCCGGCTCCCGAGTGCCGCGGCGGCGACGAGCGCCACGAGCGCGAGCAACGCGTAGCGTGCCGTCGGGGCGGCGTCGACGCCACGCACCAGGTTGACTACTCGCCCGAACAGTCCGCCGATCGAGAGCGCGCAGAGCGGCAGGAGCGGATACATGTAATAGTCGACGCGCTCGACCGTTACGACGACGAAAACGTAGAGCAGTCCCCCGGCGAGCCACGCCCAGAGCAACGCCTTACTGCGCGCCGGAATCCAGGGAAGCGCGATGAACGCTGCGATCGAGAGCAGGAAGGCGACGCCTCCGAGCATCGTATCGCGGAGCATTCCCAGCACGATGCGAAAGTTCGTAAGCTTTTCGGCCAACGCGGGGAAGCCGCTTAGCGCGGCGCTCAGCGCGGGGAGAACGTGGAGCGTCGTTATGCCGCTGGCCCAATGCCACTCCGCATACGAAGCGACGCTCCGGTCGTAGAGCCAAAAGACGAGCACCGGCGCAACGACGAGGAGCGCGATCGGGACCGCCGGCGTTTGCTTGCCGGCACGGGCGCGCTGCCATACGAGCGCGATCAGCGGCGCAATTGCGAGCATGGCCACCGGTTTGGCCAAATACGCGAGCGCCAGCAGCCCGGTGGTCCATAGGACGTCGCCCCACTCGACCCTGTCCCGGTCCAACAGCGTGCGCGCGGCCGCGTATAACGCGGCGGTCAGAAAGAAGACCATCGCGCAGTCGGGCGTAAACGTGCGCCCGTAGTAGACGCTGCCCGGAAAGACCGCGAAAAAGAAACCGGCAGCAAGCCCCGCGATCGTGCTGCCGAAGAGCCAGCGCCCGAAGAGCGTCACCATCGCCACGGTTGCCAGGCTGAATCCGAGGGTGATCAGCCGTCCGAAGATTTCGTGAACCCCGAAGAGCTTGTAGAGCGAGGCCGCCAAGAACGGCACGATCTGCAGTTCGAGCTCGACGTAGTTGGGCGGCGGCCCGTTGTACGTCGTCTGCGGATACATGATGTTGAATTTCCTCAGCGCGAAGTTGCGCGCGATCGCCGCGGTATCGCCTTGACGCCAGCCGGGGTGATCGAGGATCGGATTTCCGATGCCGGGGAGTCGCAGGGCGAGCGCCAGCAGCAAGAGTGCCGCCAGGCCGCCGTACCAGTACGTGGTGCGTTTCAATTGAGGTGCCGGAACGTCCAGTATTTATTGATGAAGAAATTGACGAACGTACCTGCCAGCGTCGCGACGAGCCAGGTCGTGGTAAAGTGACGAACGTTAAAATGCTCGGCCAAGGCAAAGACGATCCGGCCGAAGATCAAGGCGATCGCGGAGACGGTCAGAAACTGCAACCCTTCGACGAACGGGTTGCGGCGCGACCCGAACGTCCAGATCCGATTGAAAATATAGTTCGAGACGCCGCCGACCATGAAGCCGATGGCGAAGTCGGCGAACCACGACAACGCGGTCGTCTTTTCCAATACGTGAGCGATGACGAAGTTGACGACCATGCCCGAGGCGCCGACCACGCCGAACTTGACGAATTGGCGCACGCCGCGCCTACGCAACCCAGTACCAATCCGCGAAGAGGACGGTGAAGAGCCCCATGAGCGGCAGCGAGAAGGCGAGGATCACGTTGTTCACCCACGGACGCTCGCCCCAGCGCGCGAGAATCGCAAACATCGGGAAGAGGACCAGCGCGAAGCGCGGCATCGACATCAGGTTCGAGGTGGACATCGGGACGAGGATCGAGAGCCCCATGTACGCGATGTACGAAGGCCGTAAACTGTGCCAGCCTGCGACGAGCACGCCGATCATCAGCACCGTGAAGGCCACCTCCAAAGACTGATTCGCGACGTTCTGCGAGCCGGCGCCGTGCGCGAAGATCTTGCCGAAGGCGTTGATCACGCTGACCCAGGGCGGCGCGAAATGCCGGTTCCAGTGGATCTGGACGTGCGAGAAATAGAGCGGATCGGCGCGGAGCACCCAAAGGTAGGCCATGTAGCCCGTGAGTCCGAGCGGGATCAGGAGAGCGGCGAGCAGATTGACGATCGTGGCCTTCGCACCGGACTCGTACGCGGCCGCCCATTCCATGACGAACGGGACGAGGAGCAGGACCCCTTCGACGCGCGTGAGCGCGGCAAAGAATCCGAGTGCGCCGGCTACCCACCACATTCGCGCGCGCATGTAGTAGAACGATGCAACGGTGAGCATGAAGAAGAGCGACTCGGTGTACACGGCGGCGAAGTAGACCGCCGTCGGAAAGATCGAGACGTAGAAGATTGCGCGCCGCGCGACCGCGCGGTCGTACTCGTGTTCCAGAAGCTTATAGAGGTAGAGCAGGCCGAAGAAGAAGGAGGCGTTGGAGATCAACAGGCCCGCGATCAGGTGGTTTCCGGCGAGCGCGCCGAAGATTCGTATCAACAGCGGGTAGAGCGGGAAGAACGCCATATCCGTACCGCGATAACCCTGCGTAGCGATATCCAGGTAATGCACGGCATCCCAGCGTCCCCAGACCGCGAGCAGCACGTGTGAGGACTCCTGGACGTGCGTGCCGGCGCGCTGGCCGATAATTACCGCCGCGAGCTCGGCGATGACGATGATCGCGAGGCGCGTTGCGGCGAAGTCGATCAGCACCTCGCGAACCGTCTGGTTGAAGCGCGCGGCGATGACGATCTTTGCCATTGAGAAGAGAGCCAGCGCGATCAGCAGGAGACGGGCGCCGTGCGTCAGCTCGGAGGCGAAGACGAACGTCAGCCAGAGCAATAGAAACGGCAGCCACGTCAGCGCATCGTAGCGCAGGGAGCGTACGAGCGTGATCCCGGCGCGATGCGCGAAGTACTGGGAGTAGCCGGCCCAGAGCACCGTGGCGAGGATCAGACCGCCGAGGGTTCCGGCGATCAGACCGATCTCGCCGATCGCCCCGTGGTGACGCGGAACGACGACCGCGTACCAGGCGAAGAACCCGAGGGTGAGCCCCGCAAGCGCGACCGCCCAGAGCGACGGCCAACCTGCACTGATTACGTCAGCGAACTGCGAGAAGCGTCGCTGTACGGGCTGTGAGAGATCGGTACCCGCGAACACGACCGAACGTGTTTAACAGGAAATGAGGCGCTTCCCTTGCAAGCCACCGAGAATGGCTCCCTCGATTATGCGAGCGAGGTTGGAAAGCTCGGTTGATACGCTCGACTTCGTCAAGGTAACGGAGAACGGCGCGCTGGCGGCTTCTCGCTGGATGGGCCGCGGCGAACGCGAGGCCGCCGACGGTGCGGCGGTCTCGAAGATGCGCGAGTCGCTCGGCGAGATGGAGATCGCCGGCCGAATCGTCATCGGCGAAGGGGAGCGTGACGAGGCACCGATGCTGTACATCGGCGAAAAGGTGGGCAGCGGCGGCCGCGAGGTCGACATCGCCGTCGATCCGGTCGAGGGAACGAACCTCGTCGCCAACGGCCTGCCCAATGCGATCGCGGTCATGGCGATTGCGGAGCGGGGCGGTCTGCTTCACGCGCCGGATACGTACATGCGCAAACTCGCGGTCGGTCCGAAGGCGGCTGCCTACGTGCACATCGATGCGCCGGTAAGAGATAATCTCGAAGCCGTGGCCAACGCGCTCGAAAAACCGATCAACGACGTTTGCGTGATCATCCTGGACCGGCCGCGCCACGCCGAACTGATCAAAGAAGTTCGCGCCGCGGGCGCGCGCATCCGCCTGATCTCCGACGGAGACGTCGACGCTTGCATCGCCACGGCGATCGAGTCGACGGGTATTCACGTCGCGATGGGCACCGGCGGCGCTCCCGAGGGTGTGCTGGCGGCCGCGGCTATCAAGTGCCTGGGCGGAAACTTCATGGGCCGTCTCGAGCCGCGTAACGAGGAGGAGGCCTCCCGAGCCGAAGCGATGGGGTTCGGTAACCTCGACCGCGTGCTCGAACTCGACGATCTCGTAAAGAGCAGCGACGTGATCTTCTGCGCGACCGGCATCACCGACGGCGACCTCGTGCGCGGCGTCCGTTTCTTTGGCAATCAGGCGCGAACGCATTCGATTTTGGTGCACTCCGGCGGCACGGTGCGATTCATCGAATCGACGCATCGGCTCGGCGCTCGCCCGGCCGGACGTTAGGATCCCCTCCCCAGTGGTCGATCGGCGTCGTCACGATCTGATCGTCGTCGGGGCGGGGTCGGCCGGTTACGCCGCCGCCCGCACGACGCACGACGTCGGCTGCAACGTGGCCTTGGTCGATCGAGGGCCGTTGGGCGGCCTCTGCATTCTACGCGGCTGCATGCCGAGCAAAGCGCTGCTCGCCTCGAGCGACGCGCTCCAGGATGCGCGCGACGCGACGGCACTCGGCATCGCGATCGGCGGCGCATCGATCGACATGCCGTTCATCGCGGCGCGCAAGCGAGTTCTCGTCAAAGAGTTTGCCGACTACCGCATCGAGGGGATCGAGCGATTCCCCCTCTACCTCGGGGCGGCGCGTTTTCTCTCGCCGACCGAGCTCGCCGTCGGCGACGGCACCGTACTCGAAGCCAAGAAGTTCGTCATTGCTACCGGCAGCCGGATCAGCACGCCGGATCTTCCCGGCTTGCGCGAGATGGGGTATCTCGACAGCGACGGCATGCTCGAGCTGGAGACGGTCCCAAAATCGGCGATCGTCCTGGGCGGCGGCTATACCGCTTGCGAACTCGGGCAGTTTCTCGCGCGAATGGGCGCGCAGACGACGATCCTCATACGCAGCGGCCATCTGCTCACCCAAAGCGACGAAGACGTCGGCAACGCGCTCACCGAGTACTTCCGCGACGAAGGAATCGACGTCGTCACGCGGACGACGCTGCTCGAAGCACAACTGCGCCCCGAAGGCAAGGCCGTTCGCTTTTTGCACGAAGGCCGCGAACGGGAGGTCGTGGCGGACGAGATCTTCTACGCGCTGGGGCGCAGGCCCGACGTCGACGACCTGGATCTGAGCCGTGCCGACGTGCGCTACGACCCGGTGGGCGGAATCGTCGTCGACGAAACGATGCGAACGAGCAATCCGAACGTTTACGCGGTCGGCGACGTCACCGGCGAGTATATGCTCGTGCACGTTGCGATCTACCAGGGAGAGGTCGCGGCGCGCAATGCCTGTCTCGCGCTCGGCGAGAAGGCCGACTACCGCGTCGTGGCGGCTCACACCGTCTTCTGCGACCCGCAAGTCGCGGCGGTTGGGGCGAGCGAAAAAGAGTTGAAGCGAAGAGAGATACCCTACGTCAGCGGCCGCTACGATTTCGCCGAGCATGGAAAGGCGCAGTGCCTTGCCAAGACCAAGGGCTTCGTGAAGATGATGGCCGATCGCGAGACGGGACGGCTCCTGGGGGCGGCGATCATCGGCCCGCAAGCGTCGGAGCTGATTCACGAAGTGATCGTCGCGATGACGTATGGAGCGACGGCCGACCAGTTCATGCGCATCCCTCATCTCCATCCGACTCTGGCCGAGATCTGGACCTATCCGGCCGAGGAGTGCGCGGCGCAGTTGGGCCGCAAGCGGCCCGGTGACGAGCAGGTCGAACTGGCGACGAGCGTCGGCGGTGTCTGAACCCCGCGATCATCTGCGCGTCGCCATCGTGCAGATGAAGCCGGCGAAGGGACAGTACGGCGCGAACCTTCGATCGGCGGGCGAGGCCTTCGCTCAACTCTGCAGCGACCCGCCGGAGCTGATCGTTCTCCCCGAGGCGGCGCTGACCGGGTACTTCCTCGAAGGCGCGGTCTACGATCTCGCGCTGCCGGCGGAACGCTTTGCGGCCGATCTCGCGAAGGCCTGGCGCGATGCCTGCCCCCGGCAGAGCGTCGACATCGTCTGCGGATTCTATGAGAACAAGGCCGGGACGTACTACAACAGCGCACTGTACCTGCACGTCGAGCCGCAGCGCGAGCGCATCGTCCACGTCCATCGGAAAATGTTCTTACCGACGTACGGCGTCTTTGACGAGGAACGATTTCTCTCGCGTGGACGCAAACTCGGCGTCTTCGCCACGCCGTTTGGCACGATGGCGCTGCTGGTCTGTGAAGATGCCTGCCATGCAATAACGCCGACGCTTGCGGCGGTCAAAGGCGCGCGCATCATCATCGTCCCGAGCGCCTCTCCCGGACGTGGAATCGAGGCTCCGGGCGAGCTCGCCAGCATCACGCAGTGGCGCGACACGCTGCGGCTCGCGGCGATCGAGCACGGCGTGTACGTGATTTACGCCGGACTCACCGGATTCGAGGGCGGCAAGGGCATGAGCGGTTCGTCGTCCGTGGTCGATCCCCGAGGGCGAGTTCTCGTCGAGGGGCCGCCGTTCGAAGCTTGCATCCTTCGCGCCGATCTCGACCTGCGCGAAATCGACGTTGCGCGCGCCACGTTACCGTTGCTCGGCGATTTGGGCGGCGTACTGCCCGACCTCTTGCTCGACCGCGAGCTTCCGCTGCCGCGTGGACAAGTTCCTGACGAGAGCGATGCTTAGAGTCGTCGAACCGCCCCCGGATCGCCTCGAGCCGCCCAGCATCGACGCCGCGGTCGCCGCCGATTGGCTCGTAGCCTTCTTGCGCGACGAGATGATCGCGCGGCGGAACATTCCGCGTGCGGTTGTCGGCCTTTCGGGCGGAGTCGATTCTGCGGTGACCGCGTTTCTCTGCGCGCGCGCGCTCGGGCCGCAGAACGTGCACGCCATTCGGATGCCGTACCGGAGCTCGAGCGCCGCAAGCTTGGAGGACGCGGCGCTCGTCGTCGACGCGCTCGGGATTGCGTGCGCGACGATCGATATCAGCGCCGCCGTCGACGGCTACCTGCAGTACGAGCCCGATGCCGATCCGCGACGGCGCGGCAACGTCATGGCGCGAACGCGCATGGTCGTGCTTTTCGATCAATCGGCAAAGTACGATGCGCTGCCGATCGGCACCGGAAATAAAACCGAACGGCTGTTGGGATACTTCACCTGGCACGCCGACGATACGCCGCCGCTGAATCCGCTCGGCGATCTCTTCAAGACGCAGGTGTGGGCGCTAGCCCGCTATCTCGGCGTGCCGCGACCTCTGATCGACAAAGCCCCGAGCGCCGATCTCGAAGCGGATCAGACCGACGAAGCCGATCTCGGCATCAGCTACGCTCGTGCCGACGCCATTTTGGAACGGCTGCTCCGGGGCTACACGAACGCCGAGCTGATCGAGCGAGGTTTCGTGCCCGGCGACGTCGAGCTCGTCCGGCGCCGCGTCGACTCGACGCATTGGAAGCGCCACCTGCCGACGACGGCGATGTTGACCAACACGGCGATCAACGAGTTCTTCCTGCGCCCCGTCGATTACTGATGCGCCTGCCGTTCTTTCCCGTGAGCCTCAATCTCGAGGGCCGCAAATGCGTCGTCGTCGGCGCTCCGAACGATCGCGAGGCCGTTGAGAAGGCCGCTTCGCTCGAGGAGTGCGGCGCACGGGTGCAGCGGATCTACGACGCGTCGGCGCTGCGCGACGAGGATCTGGCCGACGCGTTCTTCGTTATCTCGACCCCGCAGGACGCGCAGCTCTCGGCTCGCCTGCGAGCGCTGGCGGATCGCGAGCGTTTCCTCCTTTGCTGCATCGATCAGCCGCGCTACGGCTTCGTGGCGATGGCGGCAATCGTCAAGGCCGGTCCGGTTCGCGTCGCAATCTCGACCGCCGGCCTCGCGCCGCGCGTCGGAAAGATCCTCAAAAATGCCTTGGCCGCGGCGATGGACGCGCGCTTCGTGCGCTTTATCGAGAGCTTGGCGCGACAGCGCGAGCGCACGCACGCCGCGCACCCCGCGCCGCAAGAATCGGAGCTCCGCCGCGACGCGATGATCGAAGCCGCGCGCGGTTTTCAGGCGGAGGTGCGTTTCGTCTACCCGCCGTGGTTTGAACGGGACGACGATGCCCAACGTTGAGATCGTCGCGGTCGGCACCGAGCTTTTGCTCGGGCAACTGCTCGATACGAACACTCCGTTCATCGCCCAAGCGCTGGCGAGCGCCGGGATCGACGTGCTCGGGACGCGGGCCGTGGGGGACAACCGCGAACGAATCGCTCGCGCGATACTCGCGGCGCTGGCGGGCGCCGACGGCATCGTCACGACGGGCGGTCTCGGGCCCACGACCGACGACCTGACGAAAGAGGCGGTCTGCGACGCACTCGGCCTGGGTGTCGAGCTGTACGAGCCGGCGCTACGCCAGATGGAGTCCTTCTTCGCAAAGATCGGGCGGCCGATGCGTGCGAACAATCGCAAGCAGGCGGAGCTTCCGCAGGGCAGTCTCCCGCTGGATAATCCCAATGGCACCGCGCCGGGATTCATCGCATTTTCGCGCGAGGGAAAGTTCGTCGCTTGCATGCCTGGCGTGCCGCGAGAGATGAGACCGATGCTGACGGAGGCCGTCGTGCCTTTTCTGCGCGAACGCCTCCACAGCAACGAACTGATCGTGACCCGCATCATTCACACGATCGGCTTGGGCGAGTCGGAGATCGATCACCGCATCGGCGATCTCTTTCGCTCTTGCGAAAACCCGAAGATCGCGGTGCTCGCGCACGACTTTCGCGCGGACGTCAAGATCATGGCCAAGAGCGCCTCGGCGCCGAGAGCTCAGGATTTGATCGAGCCCTTGGAGCGCGAGATCGAACGGCGGCTTGCGGGGAGCGTCTTCGGCCTCGATGACGAGACGCCCGCCGGTGCGATCCTGCGCGCGTTGCGCGCGCGCGCGGCGCACCTGGCACTGGCCGAGTCGTGCACCGGCGGCCGCATCGCCGCGGCGCTGACGAGCGTTCCCGGAGCCTCGGAGAGCTTCGTCGGCGCGATCATTGCGTACGACAATGCCGT
This sequence comes from Candidatus Cybelea sp., assembly GCA_049285915.1. Lineage (GTDB taxonomy): Bacteria > Vulcanimicrobiota > Vulcanimicrobiia > Vulcanimicrobiales > Vulcanimicrobiaceae > Cybelea. Next base: position 135,670 of record JBAQAW010000058.1, read on the forward strand.
CAAGATCTCCGAGTTGAACGTTGCGCCGCAGACGCTCGCACGCTACGGCGCGGTCAGCGAAGAATCGGCGCGCGAGATGGCGGCGGGCGCGCGGCTTCGTTTGGGAGCGGATGTGGCGCTCGCGACGACCGGCGTTGCCGGTCCGAGCGGCGGAACGCCGGAGAAACCGGTCGGCTTGGTATGGATCGCGCTGGACGACGCGCGCTCCGGGGCGCGCGCTTGGCGTTTTGCGCTCAACGGAGATCGCGACGCGGTCGTGCGCCGCGCGACGATGGTCGCGCTGAATCTATTGTGGCGTCACCTCGACGGTCAGGAGCCGTAGCCGGCCGAGGCGAGCACGCCCTGGGTCGCAAGGCCGTCGTCGAAGGTCGGCAGGTCGTTGCGTTCTCCTTCGATCCGTTTGACGAGCTCGTCGTAGAGTTCCATGAGCAGCGGCACGTTGAAACTGATGCTCGAGTGCGCCTCGTAGGGTGAAGTTTTGCAGGTGAGTTCGTCGGTGCTCTCTCCGTCGACGGTATAGAGCGTCAGATCGTCGAGGTCCGTCCCGCTCGCGACGGCGGTGCGCCGTTCTCCGTGCACGGCCAGCGTGTACGCGTCGACGGCCGCGGTTCCATCCGCGCAAAGCCGCGAAATCGCCGCGTCTTCGTACTCGACGATCGCCGCCGAGCCGTCGTCGACCGTCGACGTGAAGGCTCCTTCATCATCGCGACGTTGTGGATTCGCCGTTCGGGAGATGCCGGCGCTGCGAAGCGGCGCGCGGCCGGCGATCCAGTTTGCTTGATCGACGAGGTGCGAGAGGATTGCGCCGGCCAGGCCTCCGCCGCGCTCGCGCTCGAACCACCAGCTGCGTTGGCGTCGTTCCTCGGCCCGCAGCGTGGTCCGCAGCATCGTGATTTCGATGTTGCGCAGTGCCCCAAGGTGGCCGTTGGCGACGAGCTCCTTGACGGCCGCAATCTGCGCGATGAAACGAAACTCGTGCGAGATGCCGCAGGCCGTCCCGGCGGCAATCGCTGCGTCACGCATCGCGCGTGCCTCTTCTACGCTCATTGCGAAGGGCTTTTCGCAGAGGACGTGCTTGCGCGCCGCAAGGGATGCGAGAACGTCTTGCGCGTGAGTGAAGGGCGGCGAGGCGACGGTGACGACGTCGAGCTCGCAGCCCGCGAGCATCTCTTGGCACGAGCGGAAGGCGTGCGGGATTCCTTCTTGCTCGGCGACGGCCGACGCCTTGGTTGGCGACGCGATCGCGACGACCTCAAAGCGCGGGTGCAAACGTAACGCCGGGAGGTGCGCGATTGCGCCGAAGCCGGCGCCGACGATCCCAGTCCGTAACGGTGTCATGCGGTATATCTCTCCGTTTCAACGATGGCGTTCTCGAAAATCTCGAGCATGCGCTCGAGTTGCCGTTGCGTGACGACCAGCGGCGGTGAGAGGGTAATGACGTCGCCGGCCGGACCGGACTGCAACAGGATCAATCCCTTGCGCAGCGCCGATTTGACGACCGACGCTGCGCGGGCAGCGTCGCGCAACTCGATGCCGTGCAGCAGCCCGGCGCCGCGAACGTCGACGACGCTCGGGTGCACGCGCAGCCGCTGCAAGCGCCGCCCGAGCGTTAATCCTTCGCGGCTCGCCTTTGCGGGAAGGTCGAGACGTTGGAGTTCGTCGATGGTTGCAATCGCCGCGGCGCACGCGAGCGGATTCCCAAGATAGGTGGAGGTGTGCAGCGCCTCGCCGCTCGATTCCGGCCACGCGTTCATGATCTCCGCGCGGCCGGCCGTGGCGCTGATCGGCAATCCGGAGCCCATCGCCTTGCCGATGCAGAGGATGTCGGGAACGACGCTCTCGCGCTCGACCGCGAACCACGCTCCCGTTCGCCCGAAACCGGTGAAGATCTCGTCGACGATCATGACGATGCGCCGCTCGTCGCACAACCCGCGCAGCGCCTGCAAATAGCCGCGCGGCGGAACGATGACGCCCCCGCGCCCTTGAATCGGTTCGATGATCAGCGCCGCAATATCGTCTCGGACGGAGAGCGCGCGGCGCGCAGCGTCGCCGGCGGCCTGCGCGCTCGTCGCACTCTCCGAAGGATACTCCAAGAGCAGCGGCGCGGCACCGAGCGCGCCGGCGAAGGGTTCGCGAAAGCGCTCGATTCCGCCGACGGCCAATGCGCCGAACGAAAGGCCGTGATAGGCGCCGTGATAGGCTGCAAAGCGGCTCTTGCCGGTGTGGAGCATCGCGCTCTTGAGCGCCGCTTCGACCGCCTCCGAGCCGGTCGTCGCAAGAAAGAGCCTATCGAGGCCGCGCGGGAGAACTCGTGCCAAGCATTCGAAGAGCGCGACGCGGATCTGCGACGGGTGCACGTCGCCCATGCCGTGCACGAGTTGGCGCGCCTGCTGCGCAACCGCGTCGACGACGCGCGGATTACAGTGCCCCGCGTTCGCTACTCCGAAGGCCGCGGTCGCATCGAGGTAGCGGTTGCCGTCGACGTCGGTAACGGTCGCGCCGTCGGCCGACTCCCAGAACACCGGAAAGTCTTCGGCGATGAACGTTACGTTTCGCGATTCGTGCGCGCGCAAGCGCGCGGCGAGCTGCGCGGTGCGCGGGCCTGGAACTTCCGTGACCAGGCACTCGAGCGTGTCGCTCACGTTTCGTCGACGATCCAGCGGACGAACTCAGCGATGCGAGGACGGCCGCCGTGCAACGTTCCCAAGCGCGGTGCCTGCAACGAGCCGAATGGCGCGATCCGCGCCGCGCCGGTGGCGGCGGCAAGATCGAACGCGGCGCCGCCGGGCGCGATCGCGAGCGCCTCGAGGCTGATCTGATGTCTCTGCAAATATGCGATCGCGTCTGCCGGTCCGTCGACGGAGCGGACGTTGACCGCTCGCGGCGCAAAGAGCGGTGCTTCTTCGGCGGGTGCGTCCTGGAGGACGAGAGAGCTCGTTTCGGCGGCATCGCCAACGGCTACGGCAATTCGAAAGGTCGCGAGATCTCGCGCCATCGCGCGCCTCGCTGCGCCTTCGGCCCGCGGCACGGCGGGATAACGCGCTTCAAGCGTTTCGATCGCACGCGCAAGGAGCGCGCAGAACGCTTCCGGCGAGATGCGGCCGCCGCGCTCGACGAAGAGCACGTGAAGGCTCAGGCAGCCCTCGCCGTCGTAGAGCAGCACGTCGCGCGCGGCATCCTGCGCGAGCGTTGCGACGTCGCTCTCGCGCTGGAGTGCCTCCTTGGCGAGGTATCCCGCGCTGGCTTTTGCCGGATATGCGATGTAACGCGTGGGAACGCGCAGGGTGCTCGAGATGGCGTTTAGCGTCGTGTCGGTTCCGAAGGCGACCACACAGTCGTACCCCGCGAGGTCGACGCGATCGCGTTCGCCCCGCCACGGTATTGCGACGGCGCCCGCACCAAGCTGCGGCAACGCTGCGCCGAGCGTCGCAAAAAAGGCGGCGACGAGATGGTCGTCGCGGTCTTTCACCAGCACGTCACACTTCGCGCAAAGCGCGAAGATCGCGGGCACGATCGCGACGCCGATCGTGGTGCGGCTTGAAACGATGCAGACGCGCCCGACGGGAAGCGCTCTCGCAGCGAGTCCGGGTTCGCGCTCGACGAAGCGGTCGAGGACGTCGAGGCAGCCCAGCTCGCCAGCAATAACCGAGCGCAGCCCGTCGGCCGTTATCGCATGAAACAGGCGGTCGAATGCGTAATCGACGACCGGGAGAGAGTACTCCATGCGCTCGCTTACCGCCGAGCGAGCGCGTTGCCGCGCCTCGAGCGCCGGATTCCTCCACGCGGTCGCGGCCGCGTCGATCGCGTCGACGATGGATCGCACGGGCAGGCTCTTAACCATCATTTCATCTCTTCAGGGGTCTTGCGGGCGTCTCCCCGAGGTTCCGGCAGACGATACGGCAAAGGGGCGGAGACGAATGCGGAGTGCCTGGTTTTCGCGTCTCTTCTTTGTAGCAGTCGCGGTCGTCGCCCTGGGCGGCGTGCTGAGCGGAACGGGCTGCACGCGTTGGGGTCAGCCCGGCCCGATAATGCCGACGCTCGCGCCGATCTCGGCGCTCTACGTCGACGCCAATAACGGCAGCGATACGAGCGGTAACGGGAGTCAAGTGAAACCGTACAAGACGCTGACCAAGGCCGTCGCGGTGATCGCCTCGGCGAAGAACCTGTCCTCCGGTGTGACGATCAATCTCCTGCGGGGTGATTACGACGCCGCCAACGGCGAGAAGTTTCCGATCGTCATCCCCACCACCGTAACGCTTTCGGGTCCGAATTTCACCGGCGATCCCCGCAGCGGCGCCTTCGTCGACGGAGTCGGAGAGGATACGCTCTACGAAAAGCTTCTCAACGGGCCGGCGCGCAGCGCGTACACCACGATGGATGTCGTTCCGGGCATAACCGCCACGATCGGGCACCTCTACGTCGGCGCCGCGCGTATACAGATTCCCGGATCGGCGGCATACGTCTCGGTCGACGACTTCGGCGCGGTCAGCGGTATGGATGCCGGGTTCGGCGCCGGGATCGTGTCGTCGCTGCCCAACATCGGCGGCATTCTGACGGTCGGAGGCTCGATTACGTGTAGTTCGTGTCAGATCCGCGGCAATCTCTTCGGCATTGGTGCGCTCTCGGTTCCCAGCTCGTCCTCGGGCTCCGGTTCAGGATCCGGTTCGGGTTCGGGCTCAGGCTGCAGCGGGAGCGGCAGTGGCAGCGGTAGTGGAAGCGGCAGCGGTAGTGGCAGCGGAAGCGGCAGCGGCAGCGGCAGTGGCAGTGGAAGCGGCAGCTGTCCGGGCGTCGCGACGATCCTGCTCACGCACTCGGACGTGGACGCCTCGATCTCCGCGAGGGTTACCGACATCGCTACCGACGGCAGCGCCAACATCACCGCGTCGAATCAGTCGTTTTTGCGCGCGGCATACGCCTTCCAAGATTCGCTTAAGCCGATCGCCGCCGTCCCTCCGGGGACCGTCGACTTCGGTGGAGGAGCGAACAGATCAACGGGTGGTAACGTCTTCATCGGAGCGCACGTTACCGAGATCGACATCAGCCGCCGGTCGGAGACGATCTATGCGCTCGACGACTACTGGAATCCCAGGCAGCAGCAGGCGAATCGCAACAGTCAGTACAGTCGCAGGATCGTTTTTGCAGCCGGGGCCAGCGGAAAGAACGTGACGATCGCCAAAGGCGCCGTCGGGTCGACGGTAACGGTTGGGCCTGCCGTCGCGCCGACGCCGACGCCATCGACGTCGCCGAGTCCGACGCCCACGTAGCCGCCGGCGCGAGGCCTCGAATACTTCACTCATCGATGACCGACATGCTCGCCAAGATCTTTGCGGCTAAGGCCGCCTCGCTCGAGCAGGAGCGGGCGCGCGAGCCATACGAGACGGTACGCGCCAAGGCGCTCGAGCGTATGCCGCAGCGACGCGGATTCCTGGAGGCGCTGCGACGCGCGGACGGCGATGCAATCATTGCGGAGATAAAGCGCGCCTCGCCCTCGGCCGGCCTCATCGCGCGCAGCTTCGATCCGGTCGCGATCGCGCGAGGCTACGACGGAGCGGGGAGTGACGCGATCAGCGTCTTGACGGAACGCGATCACTTTCTCGGGGATATCGCGTATCTCGATTTGGTCCGATCGGCGACGAGCCGTCCGCTGCTGCGTAAGGATTTTCTCTGGACGCGCTATCAGATCGCCCAGTCGGCAGCATACGGAGCCGACTGCGTGCTGCTGATCGTCGCCGGTCTCGACGACACCGCGCTTGCGGAGTCGATGGCCGAGGCGGAGGAGTACGCGCTCGACGTTCTCGTCGAGGTGCACGACGAGCGCGATTTGCAACGGGCGGTCGCCGCCGGTGCGCGCCTGCTGGGCATCAACAATCGGAACCTGCGTACGCTCGAGACCGATCTGGCCGTCAGCGAGCACTTGCTACCGAAGGTTCCTGCCGGGATTTTCGCGATCAGCGAGAGCGGCATGCGGGACGCATCGGACGTGGCGCGACTCCGCTGCGCCGGCGCCCGCGGGTTTTTGATCGGCGAAGCGCTGATGCACTCGGGCGACCCGCGCGCACTCGTTGCCGCCCTGCGTGGGCGAGAAGCAGCAAGGGCCGGCGAGACCGGGCGTGTAGTATAACGGTATGACCACTACAGCAGATAAGCCGCTCGGGGAAGTCGCCCCCTTTACCAACGAACGCGTCAAAGATTTCAAGGACCCGGCCGACCGCGAGGCGATGAAAGCCGCGCTGGGGGCCGTGAAGAGACGGCTCGGGGCGCAGTACCCCCTCGTCATCAACGGCGAGCGCATCGAGACCGCGAAGAAGATCAGATCGCTCAATCCGGCCGATCCGTCGCAGATCGTCGGAGTAGTCAGCTCCGCGTCTCGCGAGGAGGCCAACGCGGCGATCGAGGCGGCGGCTCGAGCCTTTGACTCCTGGAAGCGCCTCACGCTTTCCGATCGCGCCGCGTACATTTTTAAGGCGGCAGAACTGCTGCGCCGGCGCCGGCTTGAGTACGACGCGCTGCTCGTCTACGAAGTCGGCAAGAGCTGGCCCGAAGCCGACGGCGACATCGCCGAGGCGATCGACTTTCTCGAGTATTACGCTCGCGAAGCCCTGCGTTACGGCGAACCTCAGCCGGTCGTTCCCTTAGCGGGTGAGCGCAACGAGCTCGTCTATATCCCACTCGGCGTCGGAGCCGTGATCCCGCCCTGGAACTTCGCGGGTGCGATCATGATGGGCATGACGGCAGCCGCGATCGTTTCGGGGAATACCGTGGTTCTCAAACCGTCAAGCGATTCGGCGATCATCGCCGCCTGGTTCGTCGATCTCTTGGCGGAGGTCGGGGTACCGCCGGGCGTCGTGAACTTCATTCCCGGGTCGGGGAGTGAGATCGGCGACCTGATCGTGACGCATCCGCAGGTCCGCTTCATCTCCTTTACCGGATCGAAAGAGGTCGGGCTGCGAATTAACGAGCTCGCGGCAAAGCCCCAGGCCGGGCAGAAATGGATCAAACGGGTCGTCGCCGAGATGGGCGGCAAGGACTCGATCGTCGTTTGCGCCGACGCCGACCTCGACGCCGCGGTCGAGGCCGTCGCCGTCTCCGCGTTTGGATTCCAGGGGCAGAAGTGCTCGGCGTGCTCGCGCGCGATCGTCGAGGCGCCGATCTACGACGAGTTCGTGGCGCGCCTGAAGCGCCGCGTGGCGGAGATTACCGTCGGGGATCCGGAGAATCCGGAGAACTACATGGGCCCGGTCGTCAATGAAGCGGCGCTGCGGTCGATCATGCGCTACATCGAGAAGGGTCAGAGCGAAGGCCGGCTGATCTCGGGCGGCAAGCGAGTCGGCGAGCACGGCTACTTCCTGGAGCCGACGGTGATCGCCGATGTCGCCCCCGATGCAACGATCGCCCAAGAGGAGATCTTCGGCCCGGTGCTCGCGGTGATCAAGGCAAAGGACTTCGACGATGCGATGGCCATCGCCAACAACACCGAGTTTGGATTGACCGGCTCGCTCTACACGAGCGACGAGGCGAAGATCGAGCGGGCCAGAGGCGATTTCTTCGTCGGCAACCTGTATTTCAATCGGAAGAGCACCGGCGCGTTGGTCGGGGTCCATCCCTTCGGCGGCTTTAATATGTCGGGCACCGACAGCAAGGCCGGCGGGAACGACTACCTGCTACTGTTCATGCAGGGCAAGACGATCTCGCGCAAGGTCTAGGCGACTAGCCGAGGTCTCGGAAGCAGATCTCCAGCTTGTTGCCGGCCGCGTCCTCGAAGAACGTCGCGTAGTAAAAGGGAGTGTACTCCTCACAGACCTGCGGGGGCTCGAATGCCTGGGCGCCGGCGGTCTGCGCGATCGCGGCGAGGCGGTCTACCTCCTCGCGGCTGGAGCCCCAGAGGGCGATCCGGCTGCCGTCGGCCCGGTGCGCCGGATCGGCAATGATCCCGAAGAACGCGTTGGAGCGTTCTTCGCCCCGACGATAGTAGCAGACCGAGTTCTGGTCCTCGGAAATGTGCGCGAATCCCATCGCGGGCAGCAGCGCGTCGTAGAGGACGCGGGCCTTTGAGAGGCTGGAGACTCTGAGGTCAACGTGGTCGAAGAGCATCGGCGCCTTTCCTCTTATGTAGCGTCCGAGAGTATAGCGCCCGGGAGGCGGCGTCGTGACGCCGGCAAAAAAAGTTGGTGCGAGCTGCAACCAATCCGCCGTCAGAGGGGTTTGGGCAAGTAACATGGCGTGTTTCCTTGACACGCCGATACGGCGGCGATATGATAGCCGTCGGCCCCAAAACCGACTCTCGTCGGCCGGGGCAGTTCCCCGCGGTCTTCAGAGGCGTTCGGCGCCAACCTGGTCGGTCGATACGCTCTGGGGGTTACCGCGGGATTTCATACGCTCCTTGAAAACTGAACAGTACAGCAAGCGCATAAGTCTGTGGGTCTCCGACGTCTTAGACAACGTCAAACTGACAATGTCTTTTGGGTCGCGAGATTTCGTACAATAACTTATAAGTATAGAGCCTTTATCAAAGGCTTCATAAAGTTTTTTATGGAGAGTTTGATCCTGGCTCAGGACTAACGCTGGCGGCGTGCCTAACACATGCAAGTCGAACGGGGTAGCAATACCCAGTGGCAGACGGGTGAGTAACACGTGGTCAACCTACCTTTATGTGGGGGATAACTAGCCGAAAGGTTAGCTAATACCGCATACGATCGTTTTGAGGCATCTCTGGACGATGAAAGGAGCAATCCGCATAAAGAGGGGACTGCGTCCCATTAGTTAGTTGGTGGGGTAATGGCCTACCAAGACTCCGATGGGTAGCTGGCTTGAGAGAGCGACCAGCCACACTGGAACTGAGACACGGTCCAGACTCCTACGGGAGGCAGCAGTGAGGAATTTTCCGCAATGGGCGAAAGCCTGACGGAGCGACGTCGCGTGTGGGAAGAAGGCCTTCGGGTCGTAAACCACTGTCGAAGGGGACGATATTGACGGTACCCTTGGAGGAAGCCCCGGCTAACTACGTGCCAGCAGCCGCGGTAAGACGTAGGGGGCAAGCGTTGTCCGGAATTATTGGGCGTAAAGCGCTCGTAGGTGGATTTGCAAGTCTGCAAGGAAAGACCCGGGCTCAACTCGGGAACCCGTGTGGAAACTGCAAACCTTGAGGTAGTCAGAGGATGATGGAATTCCCGGTGTAGCGGTGAAATGCGTAGATATCGGGAGGAACACCAGTGGCGAAGGCGATCATCTGGGGCTAACCTGACACTGAGGAGCGAAAGCTAGGGGAGCAAACGGGATTAGATACCCCGGTAGTCCTAGCCGTAAACGATGGACACTAGGTGTAGGTGGTATCGACTCCATCTGTGCCGCAGTTAACACAATAAGTGTCCCGCCTGGGGAGTACGGCCGCAAGGTTAAAACTCAAAGGAATTGACGGGGGCCCGCACAAGCGGTGGAGCATGTGGTTTAATTCGACGCAACGCGAAGAACCTTACCGGGGCTTGACATCCTGCGACATTCTAGGAGACTAGACTTCCGGGCAACCGGACGCAGAGACAGGTGCTGCATGGCTGTCGTCAGCTCGTGCCGTGAGGTGTTGGGTTAAGTCCCGCAACGAGCGCAACCCTTGCCGTGTGTTGGTCGCAAGATCTCTCACGCGGGACCGCCGGTGACAAGCCGGAGGAAGGTGGGGATGACGTCAAGTCAGCATGGCCCTTACGTCCCGGGCTACACACGTGCTACAATGGAACGGACAACGAGTCGCGAACCCGCGAGGGCAAGCTAATCTCCTAAACCGTTTCTCAGTTCGGATTGAAGGCTGCAACTCGCCTTCATGAAGTCGGAATCGCTAGTAACCGTAGATCAGCTACGCTGCGGTGAATACGTTCCCGGGCCTTGTACACACCGCCCGTCACGTCACCTGAGTTTAGTGTACCCGAAGCCGCCCGTGCAACCGCAAGGAGCAAGGCGTCTAAGGTATGCTAGGTAAGGGGGACGAAGTCGTAACAAGGTAGCCGTATCGGAAGGTGCGGCTGGATCACCTCCTTTCTAAGGAGTACATGTCATCGGATTGCTTCACGCGGTCGCGATGACGTACAAACTAAGTCGACCACAGATTATTTCGCGCCAAGGAGTCTATCGATCACCTCGATCGTAATACTACCGATGGATCGCTAGGAGCGAGCTGCCGAAGTGTACCGACGTACATGAGGCGGCGAGCGACGACGCGGGCCACGGTGGGGGCCGGCGGCGCGAAAGTTTGCGCGTTATAACGCTGTACTGTTCAGCTTTGAGGGAACGTCCCTCGTCGTGCGTGCCGGCGCTAACGCCTTCGGTTCGCCGGTGAGTTCATTCCTGAAAAGGCCCACGGATGGATCGCTAAGGAGCGAGCCGCCAAAGCGTACTACGGTACTCGAGGCGGCGAGCGACAACGCGAGCCCCCGTGGGAAGTTCCTTGAAAACTGTATAGAGAAGAACTTTCATGTGTTTCGAGACACTCTCAAGTGTTGCGAAAACACGTGAGAGCGGCCATCAAGCTTCCGTGCTTGATGGTGCAATTTTGCGTTAGTCAAAAAAGTCAAAGTTAATAAGGGCATGCAGGTGGATACCTTGGTTCCACAGGCGATGAAGGACGTGCCAAGCTGCGAAAAGCGTCGGGGAGCTGCTAAGAAGCGATGATCCGGCGATATCCGAATGGGGCAACCCCCATGCCGTCATGGGCATGGACACCACGATGAATTCAATAGTCGTGAGTGGGCGTACCCGGTGAACTGAAACATCTAAGTAGCCGGAGGAAAAGACATCAAACGAGATTCCCCTAGTAGTGGCGAGCGAACAGGGAAGAGCCTAAACCGTTCATGTGCAAGCGTTCGGGCGTTGCATGAACGGGGTTGTACGACAGCCGTCTCGGAGCCGAATCTCCGAGCGCGAGTAAGAAAATCGATAGCTAGTAGAAGCCGGCTGGAAAGCCGCACCACAGAGGGTGAAAGTCCCGTAAATTAAAGCATTCGATCTCGCGGAGCTGTTCGTGAGTAGGGCGGGGCACGGGAAACCCCGTTTGAAACTGGGAGGACCATCTTCCAAGGCTAAATATTCTGTGGAAACCGATAGCGTACCAGTACCGTGAGGGAAAGGTGAAAAGAACCCCTGAAGGGGAGTGAAATAGAACATGAAACCGCATGCCTACAAACCGTGAAAGGCCCATGCGCAAGCAAGGCTGATCGCGTGCCTATTGAAGAATGAACCTGCGAGTTACTTGTAACGGGCTTGGTTAAGGTGTTGAGCCGGAGCCGTAGCGAAAGCGAGTCTGAATAGGGCGTTTTTGTCCGTTGCAGTAGACCCGAAACCGAGTGATCTATCCATGGCCAGGGTGAAGCGTGATTAACCTCACGTGGAGGCCCGAACCTGTTGTTGTTGAAAAAACATTGGATGAGCTGTGGATAGGGGTGAAAAGCCAATCGAACTCGGAGATAGCTGGTTCTCCCCGAAATAGTTTTAGGACTAGCGTTGCACGTTAACCCGCGGGGGTAGAGCACTGACAGGGCTAGGGGTCTTACCGGATTACCGAACCCAATCAAACTCCGAATACCGCGGCGAACTGTGCAGCAGTCAGACTGTGGGGGATAAGCTCCATGGTCAAAAGGGAAACAGCCCAGATCAACAGCTAAGGTCCCTAATCGATGCTCAGTGGCAAAGGAAGTCCTGTCGCTCAGACAACTAGGAGGTTGGCTTAGAAGCAGCCACCCTTGAAAGAGTGCGTAATAGCTCACTAGTCGAGTGATGGGGCGCCGAAAATCCAACGGGGCTCAAGCATCGAACCGAAGCTTTGGGATTACTAAAATAATCGGTAGGGGAGCGTTGTGGCGTAGGCTGAAGCACGACCGTAAGGACGTGTGGACGAACCACAAGTGCGAATGCAGGTATAAGTAGCGACAAATGCGGGTGAAAACCCCGCACGCCGGAAGTCTAAGGTTTCCTGAGCAACGTCAATCGTCTCAGGGTGAGTCGGGAGCTAAGCCGAGGCTGAGAAGCGTAGGCGATGCACAAGCAGTTCATATTCTGCTACCACCGACGACCGTTTGGACCTGGGTGAACACTGTCGGCTTCGTTAAGAGCGAAGCCGCGAAGTATTTTCGCGCGACACGATCGCCGAAAAGACTCGCGGAGCCGGCATCGTTAACTCAGGCCCATGAGCCGAGGGGGTGACGCAGGAGGATAGGTCAGCGCGCCGATGGATGTGCGCGTCCAAGCTGGTAGGCTGTGTTGTAGGTAAATCCGCAACACGTTATGCCGAGAAGCGAATGCGAGGCTCTTCGGAGCCGAAGTGATCAACTCCACGCTGCCAAGAAAAGCCCCTAGGTAGATCGTAGGTGCCCGTACCGTAAACCGACACAGGTAGACTGGCAGAGCATGCTAAGGCGACGGGAGAATCCCTGTTAAGGAACTCGGCAAATTAACCCCGTAACTTAGGGAGAAGGGGTGCCTTCTTTGGTCTAGTGTTTACCACGAAAGCTGAGGGAGGCGGCACAAAATAGGTCCAAGCGACTGTTTAACAAAAACACAGGTCTCTGCGAACGCGAAAGCGGACGTATAGGGGCTGACTCCTGCCCGGTGCTGGAAGGTTAAAGGGAGTCGTCAGCGCAAGCGAAGCGGCGAACTGAAGCCCCAGTAAACGGCGGCGGTAACTATAACCGTCCTAAGGTAGCGAAATTCCTTGTCGGGTAAGTTCCGACCTGCACGAATGGAGTAACGACTTGGACACTGTCTCAATGGGGAACCCGGCGAAATTGCAGTACCAGTGAAGATGCTGGTTACCCGCAGCAGGACGGAAAGACCCCGTGAAGCTTTACTGTATCCTGATCTTGGGTTCTGAGATTGTTCGTACAGGATAGGTGGGAGTCGACGATCCAGCGACGCTAGTCGTTGGGGAGACAACGTTGGGATACCACCCTAATAATCTTGGAATTCTAACTAACCGCCGTAATCCGGTGGTAGGACATGGTCAGGTGGGCAGTTTGACTGGGGCGGTCGCCTCCTAAAGAGTAACGGAGGCGCCCAAAGGTTCCCTCAGGACGGTCAGAAACCGTTCGTACAGAGTGCATAGGCATAAGGGAGCTTAACTGCGAGACGGACAGGTCGAGCAGGTGCGAAAGCAGGGCTAAGTGATCCGGCGGTTCCGAATGGAAGGGCCGTCGCTTATCGGATAAAAGCTACTCCGGGGATAACAGGCTTATCTCTCCCAAGAGTTCACATCGACGGGGAGGTTTGGCACCTCAAACATTTAGGGGTGAGGTGATGGAAACATCATCTAAAGTTCCGGCTTATAACGGTGAACTCCGACCGGCTCGTGAACGAGCCAAGGACAATACCGTGGGAAGTCTGACGGAAATACAGCGATCGGTGATCGTCGGCAGCTTGCTCGGCGATGGCGCGATGCGCTGCAAGACCAACGCGCTCCTTGAGATCAATCATTCATTCGCTCAGCGAGAGTACGTGGATTGGAAATACCACGTGCTTTCCGACCTCGTCGCGACGCCGCCGAAGGCGCGCAACGGGAATGGTGGACGAATAGCATATCGGTTCACGACGAGAAGCCTACCAGTGTTGACGCCGTATTTTGAGGCGTTCTATCTGGGAGGCCGAAAGGTCGCACCAAAGCTTGAGCTTACGCCGCTAGCCTTAGCGACGTGGTTCATGGATGACGGATGCAAGAGCCGTCGGTCGGTATACTTGAATACCCAACAGTTCGATCTCGGCAGCCAAATGCGGATGCTGGACATGCTGTTGGAGCAGTGGAAGCTTGACGCTACCCTCAATCGTGACAAATCGTATCACCGCATTCGCATTGCGGTCGCGAGCGTCCAACGGTTCAGGTCGATCGTCGAGCCTCATATAAGACAAGAACTGCTATACAAGTTGCCGTCATGACCCTGTAACGACTGATCCATCCACGTTGTGGATGGTGAGATAGTACGCTCTGCCCGAGCATTCGGGCAAATCTATGGCTGCTATCACACGCCGGCCCCTCGCCCGAGTCTTCGGGCAGGGTGAAGATATAGTCTGCGCCATCGGAAACGATGGAATTACGCGCGATGTCGGATCGTCGCATCCTGGGGCTGTAGTAGGTCCCAAGGGTTGGGCTGTTCGCCCATTAAAGCGGTACGCGATCTGGGTTCAGAACGTCGTGAGACAGTTCGGTCCCTATCCGCTGTGGGCGTAGGAGATTTGAGGAGATTGGACCCTAGTACGAGAGGACCGGGTCGAACGAACCTCTGGTGAACCGGTTGTTCCGCCAGGAGCATAGCCGGGTAGCTATGTTCGGATCAGATAAACGCTGAAAGCATATAAGCGTGAAACTGACTCCAAGATGAGATCTCAATCCCGTAAGGGTGAAGAGTCGTGGTAGACTACCACGTTGATAGGCCGGAGGTGGAAGCGTTGCAAGACGTGGAGCTGACCGGTACTAATCGCTCGGAAATTTTGATTACACTACGCACCGCTCTCGGGGCACTGGGAGTTCTTCTCTGTACAGCTTTCGAAAGTTTCCCGGCGCGATCGGCTAGAGCTCAGGCTCGCCATCGCGACGGGGATCAAAAAAGATGTCATCCTGAGCTAGTCGAAGGATGAAAAGGTTTCTGGCGCCCATGGCGGCGGGGTCCCACCCGTTCCCATCCCGAACACGGCAGTTAAGCCCGCCAGCGCCGATGATAGTCGGGCCGCAGGGCCCCTCGAAAGTAGGACGGTGCCAGATTAATGGACGAAAGGCTCGCTATATGTAGCGAGCCTTTCTGTTTTGGGGAGACCGTACATCGTCATGAGCGACCTTCCGAATTTTAAGTTCGATCTCGAGAATGCGAAGGGGTGGAACGGCGCCGCCGGCTCGGCGCGCCAGCATACCGTCGACGAGTTTCCCGTCTCGCAGAGCTTCGCGGCGGTCTCGATGCGGCTCGAGCCCGGTGGGCTGCGCGAACTGCACTGGCACGCGATCGCAGCGGAGTGGGCGTACGTGATCTCGGGACGCTGTCGCGTCACGGTCATCGCGCCCTCTGGGGACGGGGAGATTTCCGACTTCAGACCGGGCGACGTCTGGTATTTTCCGAAAGGTCACGGGCACTCGATTCAAGGCCTAGGCCCCGGCGAATGTCACTTTCTCTTGATCTTCGACGACGGCCGCTTCTCGGAATTCGGCACGTTCAGCATTACCGACTGGATGTCGCGGACGCCGCCCGGCGTGCTGGCGCAGAATCTGAGCCTGCCGCTCGATGCGATTGCGAAACTTCCTAAGGAAGAAGTCTACATCGTCGCCGGCGAGGTTCCACCGACCGCACTGCCGCCGGCGCTCAATGCCGATCTCGCCCCCAGTCAGCTCAACCATAAGTTCCGACTCGGCGTCGCGCCGCTGATGCAGTTTCCCGGCGGGAGCGAACGGCTGGTCTCGCAGCAGCAGTTCCCGATTTCGACGACGATCACCGGAGTGCTGCTCACGCTTGCGCCCGGCGGCTTGCGCGAACTGCACTGGCATCCCAACGCCGACGAGTGGCAATACTACATCAAGGGACGCTCCGAGATCGGGATCTTCGGCGCGAACGGAAAGTATCGCCAGGACGAGTTTGGGCCCGGGGACGTCGCCTTCATCAACCGCGGATTCGGCCACTACATTCGCCAGATCGGCAACCAAGAGACGCAAATTCTCGTGGCCTTCAACAGTCCCGACTACCAGGAGATCTCGCTGTCGTCGTGGCTCGCGTCGAACCCGCCCAAGCTGCTTGCCGATAACTTCGGACTCGATCTCGGCGTCGTCGAGAAGCTGCCTCACGCAGGGCGCTTCATCGTCGGGAGGGTATAGATTTCTCGAAAGTCTCGGAGGTCAGCATGCTACGTTCCGTCTCCGGCCTTTGTTTGGCCGCGATATTCCTTTTCGGTGCGAACGGGATCGCGCTGGCGCAGTCCGCGGGTACCGAGGTTGCTCGTGCCAAGCAGCTCTACGACGACGGAAAGTTCAAAGATTCGGTGGCGCTGCTGAACGTGTATTTGAGCTCGCATCCCGCGGACGCCACGGCGCTCGTGGCACGAGGCGATGATTATCAGGCGCTGGGAAACCAGGAAGCGGCAATCGCGGACTATAGCGCGGCGCTCGCGATCAACGGAGAGTATGCCTACGCCTTGGCATCGCGCTGCGATTCATACCATTCGATCGATCAGAATCAGCGCGCGCGCAGCGATTGCGATAAAGCGATCGAACTCAATCCAAAGATGGCGTACGCGTACCGCGTGCGGGCCCTCGTCGAGCTGGGCGAAGATGACGCCCAAGGCGCGCTCGCCGATGCGAATCGCGCGCTCGCGCTTGCGCCCAATAGCCCGAACGCCTTCACCACGCGCTGCCACGCGTACATCGTGCTTCAGAAATACCCCGAGGCGGTCAGCGACTGCACGTCCGCCCTCGCGATCGAGCCAAACGATGAGGCCGCCTATTTCTACCGCGGCGAAAGCGAGATCAAGCTTCAGAATTGGGACAAGGCGATCGCCGATCTCGAGAAAGATCGTCAGCTCGATCCGCAGGAGAATAACGCCGAGTACTGGCTCGCGCTCGCCTTCATGGGCAAAGGATCGTACCCCGACGCGCTCAAGGCGATCGACGGATATATCCAATCGGATGCAGACGATGCCGACGGGCATCTGATCCGCGCGTCGATCGAGGGTAAGCTTGGGAACTCATCGCAAGCGCGGATCTCGGCGACGAACGCGCTCAAGCACTACATGATCGACAACGATCAAACCGGCGCAGCGAAGGCGCAGGCGCTCCTCAACGCGCTCGACGGCGCCACGCCCTCACCGCATCCGGAACGTCGGTAACTGCGGAGAGGAGACCAGAAGCGCGTTCAGCTTAGATTGAGCTAGCCCACATGGCCATGCTATCTCTCCGATCCTAGGTTGCCCAGACCGACGAACGCGGACTGGCGAGCGCACGCGGTGCCGTCCGGGTCGCCGCAGGCTTTCGCTAAGCGGCCCTAGGCTCGCGCGGCCGGCTCGAACTGCGCGCGGAAGGCTGCCGGGCTGAGGTTCGTCTGCGCGGCGAGCGCCGCGAGTCTCTCCTCGTCGGAGAAATCCGACGGATCGAGATAGACCATGTAGTCGCGTGCCACACGATAGGCTTCGGTCGTTAGGTCGACCTGCCGCGTGCGGATGCGCCCGGTTTCGGGGTCGAGTAGGTCACCCAGATCGAGTGGCGTCACGTGTCCGCCCGAGAGCGCGATCAGCGCGCCGCTGCCGCCGTCGAGCAGATAGCGAACCGCGCCGAAGCCCAGCGTTCGCGTGTAGTCTACGTCGAAGGCGACGGGTTTGGCACAGCGCAGTTCGTAACCGATATCCTTCGTATGCGGCAGCGAGTCGACGCCGATTTCGGTGAGCCGGTCGCGCACGGCGTCGCGTAAGACGACGCCCAGAGGAACGTCGGCGAGCCGGACGTTGCCAAAGGAGTCGCGCCCGAGATGCTCGACCGCGTCATGAAGGTCGTCCCAAACGTGTTCCGCGATGCCTTCGGCGACCACGGCGATGCCGTGCTCGCGCCCGAAGGAGCGGCGTTTGACGATCGAGCCGACGATGACGTCGACGACCGACGCCAGCGTCGCGCGTTGCGGGAACTCCTCGGGTAAAACCGCGACGGTGGACCCTGAGGCCTTGCACATGCCGAGCGCCAGGGAGCCGGACTTGCGGCCCATGCAGATGACGATGTACCAGCGCGCGGTCGTGCGCGCGTCCTCCATCAAGCTTTCCAGAATGCCGGCGCCGACCGAACGCGCGGTTTCAAACCCGAAGGTGGGCGCATTATCGGGTAGCGGTAAATCGTTGTCGATCGTCTTGGGAACGGTCGCGACCCCGATTCGGCCGCGCAAGCGTTCCGCAATCTTTGCAGCGCCGTACGTCGTGTCGTCGCCCCCGATGCAGACGAGGTAGCGCGCGCCCAAAGCTTCCAGGGAGGTAACGCAACGCTGCAGGGTCGCCTCATCTTTTGCCGGGTTGGTGCGCGACGTGCGCAAGATCGATCCGCCGCTCGTGTGAATGCGTGAGACGCGATCGAAGTTGAGCTCGACCGTCTTGGGCGGCGCGCCTGAGGCGAGATCGCGGTAGCCGTCGTAGATCCCGACGGCGCGCAGGCCGCACTTGGACGCCTCCATCGCGGCGGAGGCGATTACGCCGTTGATGCCGGGCGCGGGACCGCCCCCGACGAGAATTGCTAGCGTTTCAGCCACGTGCGGTCACGGGCTGCGCGCAGGGCGGATGCGATAAATGGCGCCGGCCGCGTCGTCGGCGACGAAGAGGCTCCCGCGCGAACCAACGGCGATTCCTGTCGGGCGTCCGGCTCGCGCCAGACACCCGCTCTGGAAACCGGTTACGAAGTCCGTCCATTGCGTCGCCGGGTTCGTCCAGTCGACCGGCTTTACCGGCACGTCGCCGTGCATCGGAATGAAAACGACGCGCGGTGGTGCGACGTAACACCCGGTTCGGTCGCGATGCCACGAACCGTGTGCGGTAGCGAAGAGTCCGCCGCGATAGGGCGCGGGGAATCCATGCGGACCCGCCGGAACGAGCGGATAGAACGTCGCGCCGATGATCGTCGAGTAAGCGGGGAGCACGACGAGCGGAGCCACCGTGCGCGAACAATCCGCACCGGGCCAGTACGCATGACGATCCTCCTCGCATAGCGGCCAGCCGTAGTCGGCAACGCCGGCGTGCGCCGAGAGGTCGTCGAGAAACTCGTACGGATGGCCGAAGGCCAGATCGTCTTGTCCGGCACCGCCGACCCAGACGGCGTCGCTCTGCGGGTTCACGGCCAGCGCAATGCCGTTTCGAAGCCGCTTCGCGCGCTGACGAAATCCTCTGCCCGACGGTTCCATGACGGAGACCGCGGCGCGCGTCGGATCCGGTTCGCTGCACGGGCTCGTTCCGCCGTTCATTCGTGCGTTGCACGACGAGCCGGCCGAGACGTAGACGAGCCCCTTCGCAAAGGCAAGCGACGTCGTATTGTGCACGTCGCCGTCCGTACCCGGCGCGACCGGTCCGGTGCGAACGTCGGCAACGCTGCGCGGCGCAAGCCGGCGCCCCGAGATTGGATCTGCGATAGCCCAGACGTGATTCGTCGTCGCTACGAGAAGCTCCGAACGCTGCCCGACGAACGTGACGCCCGCTGCCAGGTTGTCCGGCAACGACACGAGCACTCGCGGTCTGCCCGGGTTCGACTCCGCGTCGGGTACGAGATAGACGTCGCGGCCGGTCGTTCCGACGACCAAATCGCCGTTAGGAAGCGCCGCGAGCTCGCGCGCGCCGCCGACCGATGCGATCGGCTCGATTACGAAACCCGAAGGGACGCTGAGCCTAGGGCTGGCGCTCGCCGCGCAGGCGGAGACGAGGGTGGCCAGCAGCGGCGCAAAACAAAAGACTCCCGTTCGTCTCCAATTTCGTTTCACGGGAGCCTTACTTACCCTTGAGTGGCGGCGAGCATGCCGCCGGTACTAAAACTACGCCGGGGGTTGCTGATCCGGCGGCCCCTGGCCTTCAGGCGGCCCCTGGCCTTCAGGCGGCCCCTGATCCGGAGGAGGTCCCTGGCCGGGCGGCCCCTGGTTGGGCTGACCCTGGAACTGCTGCTGGGGATATTGCCCACCGTTGGGCTGTCCTTGGTACTGCTGCTGCGGGTACTGGCCCCCATTGGGCTGTCCTTGGTACTGCTGCTGCGGCTCCTGCCCTTGGTAGTTGGCGCCTTGGCCTTGGCCTTGGCTTTGGCCATGGCGCTGCTGCATTTGAGCGCGGCGCGCCTGGCGTTCCTGTTGGTACTGGTTCTGCTGATCGGAGCTAAGCACGCCCATGATCTGGCGGTGCAGCTCCTTGCTCGCGTTACGATCGATCGGGCTGCCCGCAGGGTGACCCTGCGAGTACTGTTCGACCATCGACTGGATGCGCTGCTGCTGATCTCCGGTGAGGTTCATGTGGCCGAAGCGCTTCATCCAGCGGTGCTGGATCTTTGCCGCGCTCGGAGTCGTATGATGATGGCGTGTGCTTGCGCCCGGTTGCTGGCCCTGCTGGGCCTGCTGGGCCGAGGCACCCACCGGCGCGGCGAGCGCCACCGCTAGGGCGCCCACGGTCAAGAGGTTGATCTTCATGGGACGATCTTAGCCGTGGGGCCTGGTGGGTGCCTGAACCTGCGATTAGGACCGGGCAAGCGGTTTAATCGCAACCGCATTGACCGAGTCGGAGACGTGCCCTTCAAATCGCTTGAAATTGTCGAAGAAGAGCTGCGATAGCTTCCTCGCCTGCGCGTCGTAGGCGTCTTTGTCCGCCCAGGCGTTCCGCGGGTTCAAAACCTCGGTTGGAACATCGGGAACGCTCGTCGGAACGGCTAACCCAAAGAACGGCTCGGTTTCGAACGACTCGGGAATTCGCCCCTCGATTGCGGCGTTGACCATCGCGCGGGTGTGAGCGATCGACATCCGGTGGCCGACTCCGTAGGGACCGGCCGTCCACCCGGTATTGACCAGCCAACACGTCACGGCGTGTTCGTCGATCTTTCGTCCGAGCAGACGCGCGTAAACCGACGGGTGGTGCACCATAAACGGCGCGCCGAAGCAGGTCGAGAAGGTCGCCTGCGGCTCGCTGATCCCACGCTCCGTGCCGGCAACCTTCGCGGTGTAACCCGAAAGGAAGTGATACATTGCCTGTTCGGGCGTCAGCTTCGAAATCGGCGGCAGAACGCCGAATGCGTCGGCCGTCAGCATGATGATCGTTTTTGGATGACCGGCTTGGCTCGACGCGACGATATTGGGAATGAACTCGAGCGGATAGGCCGAGCGCGTGTTCTCGGTCTTTGCGTCCGAGTCGACGTCGAGTTGACGCGTCTGTTCGTCGTATACGACGTTCTCGATGATGGTGGAGAAGCGATTGGTCGCGGCCCAGATCTCCGGCTCGGCCGTCGGGGAGAGCCGAATCACCTTCGCATAGCATCCGCCTTCGAAGTTGAAGACGCCGTCGGCGGACCAGCCGTGCTCGTCGTCGCCGATCAGCGGGCGGCGAGAATCGGACGAAAGCGTCGTTTTGCCGGTGCCCGATAGTCCGAAGAGGATGGCGACGTCGCCCTCGCGCCCTTCATTGGCCGAGCAGTGCATCGGCAGCGTCTCGCGCAGCGGCAACAGGTAGTTCATTACCGTAAATACCGACTTCTTGATCTCGCCGGCATAGCGCGTCCCGCCGATGAGGATCATGCGGCGCGCGAAGTTCACGAGAATGAAGGTTCCCGAACGCGTTCCGTCGCGCTCTGGATCGGCTTGGAAGAGCGCCGCGTCGACGACGGTGAACTCCGGAACGAAATCGGCGACGGGGCGTTCCGGCGTGATGAAGAGATGGCGCGCGAACAGATTGTGCCACGCGAGCTCGGTATAGACGCGGATCGGAACGCGATAGCGTTCGTCGGCGCCGGCATAACAGTCGAGCGAATAGGCTTCACGCTCGGAGAGATACGCGGCGACGCGGTCCCACAATGCGTCGAAACGCTCCGGGGCGATCGCTTGATTCGCTTCGCTCCAATCGATGTGCGCTTCGCTCGAGGGTTCGCGAACGAAGAATTTGTCTTTGGGAGAGCGGCCGGTGTGGGGGCGCGTGTCGACGATGAGCTGGCCGCTCGGGCCAAGCACGCCTTCGCCTCGCGCGATCGCATGCTCGATCAACGCCGGCGCAGAGAGGTTCTCCCACAGTTTAACGACCTTGAGTTTTTCGGGAAGCGAAAGAATGGCGACTCCTCCTGTATATCCTGTTAAAACGGCTTCTCTGATGGTGCTTTCCCACGCTGCGCGAACGAGCCTGCAGGCGGTGCTTCCGTTGAGTCCAATGCAGGAAGCATGCGCTGGATGCTTCTCCTGCCCACCCTTGCCGTTCTCCCTTTCCACTTCGGGTTCTTTGCGACCGGACCGTTGGACGCGATCACCGACGTTGCCGGCGTCCGCGTCGGGCATGTGACGAAAGTCGAAGGGAGTGACATTCGTACCGGTGCGACGGCCATTCTTCCCAATCCGGACCCGTGGGACCGCAAGGTGTCGGCTGCATTCTTCGCTTTCAACGGCAACGGCGAGATGACGGGCACACACTGGATCGATGAGTCCGGTTACCTGGAGGAGCCGGTCGTGTTGACCGACACGCTGGACGTCGGACGCGCCGCCGACGGTGTCGTCAGCTGGGTCATCCAGCATCACCCCGCGGTCGGTCGGGGCGACGACGTTCCGTTGCCCGTGGTCGGCGAATGCGATGACGGATTGCTCAATGACATTCAGGCGCGGGCAGTCACGCCTGGCGACGTGGTGGCGCTGCTCAACTCCGCGGCGCCCGGCCAGTTTGCACGCGGCAGCGTCGGGGCCGGCACCGGAATGAACGCGTTCGGCTTCCGCGCGGGGATCGGCTCGGCATCGAGAGTGTTGCCGGCCGGCGAAGGCGGGTACCGTGTCGGCGTGTTGGTCAACGATAACACCGGAAGCCGCCGCCGCCTCCTTAATATTGTCGGCGTACCCGTCGGCGCACGGCTCGAGAACGAGTATCGCCCGATCTATCCGAAGCGAACCGCGCTGCGCGGGCGACTGGCCGAAGGAAGCATCGTCATCGTTATTGCGACCGACGCGCCGTTGGACAGCCGCCAGTTGCGCGCGCTGACCCTGCGCGCCGCGATGGGGATGGCGAGGACGGGATTGACGTCGTCGACGGGCAGCGGCGACCTGATCGTCGCATTTTCAACCTCGCGCGTCTTCGAGCGCGTCGCGAACTTTACGGTCGACGCGCCGAAACAACCGATTCTCGAGGACGACGACGCGCTGGATTCGCTCTATACGGCGACCGCGGAAGCGACGCAGGCCTCGATCTACGACGCACTCTTCGAGGCCAAGACGATGACCGGGCGTAACGGCGCGACCGTCTACGCGCTCCCGGGCCAGCGAGTTCTGGAGATGCTGCAAACGGCGCACGCGATATGATATCTAGTTCGGCGCGTACGGCGGCGCGTTAGCCGGTCAACGTTAGCCACGCGATCTTCGCGAATCGCAGCGGCGAGGGGCTCGTTTCGAGCGCGCAGAGTTCGGTCCCGATTCGTGCCTGATTGCGATGCGCGATGAACCAGGGCGGGCGCAGTGCCGGAAGCGCGGGGAGAAACGGCGCGCGAAGAACGGTCTTCTGCGTGTTGGAGAGCAGGCGCGAGTTATGCACGACGCCGTGTCCGCTCGGGCTGGTCGCGTCCCCTTCGGCTCGGTAGGCGCCCCATGGAACCGGAGGCAGTGCAAAGCCAAGGCCGCTCCAAACGTTGACCCCAAGGCAGCCATACCGCAGCGCGGCCACGGCGTCGTCGATCGCGCGTCCGTGGTCTCGCTGCGTTTGCGGATCGACGATCAGCGTGGCTGCGAGATCCCCGCGCAGCCGCTCGTTGCAGAAGTCGACCGCAGCGCGAAGGTAGCTTTCGGCGTCGCCGGCTTCGAGCGAAACGATGGCGAGAAGCGGGCCGAAGGCCTCGCGCGAAAAGAGCGGCTCTTTGCCGTCGTTTGGATCGGCAGAGAGGATCGTGCGCGCAATCCGCTCCTCTCCGGCGCCGCCGAAAGTTACGGCTCCGGAGCGCCCGGCGACGAGCGCAGCGCAACGCTCGCGCGAAGCGGGATAGTACGCCACGCGGTCGGCGGCGGCGGCGAACGCCCGGCGCAGCTGCGCGATGAACGCTTCCCGTTGCGCCCAACCCGCGGGCAGCACGAGCACTTGCAGCGCGATGCAGTTGAAGCCGTCGTTGTGCAGCTTCGCCGAGGCAAGCTGTTCGGCGTGGTAACGTAACGCGCGCTCGCTCCACTCACCGGGGAGGACGATCGCCGGGCTAACGTTGCCCAACTCGCTGGTGATCGGCTTGCCGGCGGCGTTCTCGGCCACGATGGCGCGATAGGTGAATTCGCTGCCCGTAACGTGGATCGCGTCCACGAGCGGGTGCGTGCAGAGATGGCGCCCTAACGCGGCGTCGCCGTACGCGAAACGCACGTATCCCTCCCGGACGAGCGGTCCAAGCGCGGTCTCGAATATCGAAGCGAGATAGTCGAGCAACGGATGCACTTTCAGCATGCAGACCGAACCCTCGGCCACGAGCTTATACAGCACGTCAAGCGGCCCGATCGAGGTGACGTTCCCCGCGCCGAGGACTGCCACGACCCGCGGTGCCGCCTGCCCCTGCCGATACCAGACGGCGATGCTTTCGTCCAGGTTCACCGCCGTGACGCCCGGCTGCATCCAGACTTCCCCGCGCAGACCGAGCTGAAGAAGCCGGTCTCGGAGCCCGGCCGGAAAGACGTCGACGGCGATTTGGGCGTTCGGCTCGCGGGCCACCGGACGCGAGACGAGGCCAGCCGGCTCGCGGCGCTCGATTTGGTGCAGGGTGCTCATGAAGGCACCCAGCGCATTGAGCAGCGCCCAGGGGCCGGTGAACGATTCCTCACCGGCGAGGGCGGTGCCGGCGGTGCCCTTTGCCGCGGCGGCCAGCGCCGCCCAGCGGTCGGCGACGCTGCCGGTCGACGCCCGGCACGCGGCCAGCAGATCGATCTTGCCGCCGAGCGGAAGCGACGCCCAACGCGTCGCTCCCTCGCGCAGCTCGACCAGATCGCGGTCGAGCCGGCCGGTTATCCCTGTGCCTGGCTGATATCGACCATCCACTGGACGCCGAACCGATCGGTAAGCGCTCCGAACTTCCCGCCCCAAAACGCCTTCTCGAGGGGCATGTCGACCTTCCCGCCCTCCGCTAACGCTTTGAAGATGCGTTCGCCTTCGGCGTCGTCGCCGGTAGAGACGCAGAGCGCGACGTCGTCTTCGCCGTCGGGTCCGGGGCCGGGCCGGCCATCCGACGCCATGAATTTCACGCCGTCTGCCTCGAACTTGGCGTGCATGACTTTGTCTTTGTAGCTGGCGTCGACTTGCGATTCCATCGGCGATCCCGAGAAACGGCTGAGTCCGGTGATTTCGCCGCCCAGGCACTCTTTATAGAAGTTCAGCGCCTCCTCGCAACGGCCGTGAAAAAAGAGGTACGGTTCGAGCTGCATGTCAAGTCGGCTCCTTTCGGACGCGCTGCTTCGCGCTCGCGGAGCGGACTTCCGTCCGCGCGCAGGCGCTCTTTTCGCAGGGCCGCGAACCGCGCACACGGTACATCTTAACTTCGTGGGAAAGCGCGCTTGAACCGGTTCGTCCACCTTCACGTTCACTCGGAATACTCGCTTCTTGACGGCGCTTGCCGCATCGACCGCCTCTGCCGGCGAGCTGCGGAGGATGGAGCGACTGCCGTAGCCCTGACCGATCACGGCGTGATGTACGGCGCGATGGAGTTTTACTATGCCGCGCGCGAACTCGGGCTTACTCCCATCCTTGGGTGTGAGGCCTACCTCGCGCCCCGCGGGCGGCTCGATCGCAGCGCCAGAGAAGAGGCGCACGTCACGCTGCTCGCCGCGGATTTGGTTGGTTACCGCAATCTGGTCGCGCTCGTATCCAAGGGCTTCCTCGAGGGTTACTACTACAAACCGCGCATCGATCTCGACTTGCTCGCGCAGCACAACGACGGCCTGATCGTCCTGTCCGGCTGCATGTCGGGGCTCGTCGCGGCCCCAATGCTGCGCGGCGACGAAGCGACGGCGCGACAGAACGCCAAGACCTATCGCGAAATTTTCGGCGATCGGTTCTATATCGAAGTCATGCGCCACGGCATGCCGGAACAGGACGCGATCAACGAAGGGCTCGTGCGGCTGGCACGCGAGCTCGACGTGCCGATCGTCGCGACCAACGATTCGCACTACCTCGAACAAAAAGACGCGCCGGCTCACGACGTGCTGCTCTGCATCGGCACGGGTAAGACCGTTTCCGACACGAACCGGATGAAGTTCTACTCCGATCAGTTCTATCTCAAGAGCGCCGCGGAAATGTACGAACTGTGGAGCGACTATCCCGAGGCCTGCGAGAATACAGCGCGCATCGCCGATCGGGTCGACATCCGGATTCCCGAAAAGATCTTTCACCTGCCGCAGTACCCCGTGCCGGGCGAAGCGGACGACGCCGCACGAAGCGATGCCGAGTATCTGCGCGAGCTCTGCGAGCTCGGGCTGCGCGAACGGTTCGGCGAAGAGCGGGTCGCGAACGATCCGAGCCTGCGAACCCGCCTCGACTACGAGCTCGGCGTGATCACGAAGATGGGATTCTCGTCCTACTTCCTGATCGTCTGGGACTTCATCAAATATGCTCGCGACCGCGGGATCCCGGTTGGGCCGGGGCGCGGCTCCGCGGTCGGCTCGCTCGTGGCGTACAGCCTCAAGATCACCGATCTCGATCCGCTGCGCTTCAATTTGCTCTTCGAGCGCTTTCTCAACCCCGAGCGAATCTCGATGCCCGATATCGACACCGATTTTTGCGTGGAGCGACGCGACGAAGTGATCGCGTACGTCACCGAAAAGTACGGCAAGGATCGCGTCGCGCAGATCGTGACCTTCGGCACGATGGCCGCGCGAGCGGCCGTCCGGGATGCGGGACGGGCGCTGGCGGTGCCGCTGCCCGATGTCGACCGCATTGCGAAGTTGATTCCCGCCGGCCCCGGCGGCTTGACGATCTCTAAGGCGATCGAGCAGATCGCCGAGCTGCGCTCGATCTACGCGATGCAGCCGCAGATCCGCAAGCTGCTCGACACCGCCAAAGAGATCGAAGGGCTGGCGCGCAACGCGGGGACGCACGCTGCCGGCGTCGTCATCTCGGCGGGACCGCTCATGGAGTACACGCCGCTCGTGCGCTTCGGCGACGGTGGCGTCAACACGCAGTACGACATGAACTGGATCGAGCGTATCGGCCTGTTGAAAATGGATTTTCTCGGCCTGCGCAACCTTACCGTCATGGAGAACGCGGTGCGCGAGATCCGGCGGACGGTCGATCCGCAGTTCGATCTCGCGAAGATCCCGCTCGACGATGCCAAGACCTTCGAAATGCTCGGGCGCGGCGAGACGATGGGCGTCTTTCAGCTCGAATCGGAAGGGATGAAGCGTGTCTGCGCCGAGCTTGGGCCGTCACGCTTCGAGGACATCGTCGCGCTCGTGGCGCTCTACCGCCCGGGTCCAATGGACTGGATTCCTCAGTACATCGCCAACAAGCACGGGCGCTCGAAGCCGCACTACCTTCACCCGAAGCTCGAGCCGATTCTGGCCGAAACGTACGGCACCGCCGTCTACCAAGAGCAGGCGATGCAGCTCGCGCGGGAGATCGCCGGCTTTACGATGAGCGAAGCCGACGAACTGCGCAAGGTCATCGGGAAGAAGCAAAAGGAGAAGATCCCGTTCTACCAAGAGAAGTTCGTCACCGGCGCGATGCGCACGTCGGGGATCGATCGCGCGCTCGCGGAGAAGATCTTCCACTTCGTCGAGCCCTTCGCGGGCTACGGCTTCAATAAATCGCACGCCGCCGCGTATGCGTGGATTGCGTTGCAGACCGCCTACCTGAAGGCGAATCACCCGCTGCAGTATCTAGCGGCGTTGATGACCTCGGTAAAGGACAAGACCGAGAAGCTGGTCGAGTACATCGACGAAGCGAAGAAGATCGGCATCGAGGTGCTGCCTCCCGACGTCAACGAGTCGCTGGTCGACTTTGCCGTCGTCGGCGGATCGATACGCTTTGGTCTGGCCGCCATCAAAGGAGTCGGTGAGGCGGCGGTTCGGGCGATCATCGAGGCGCGAGATCGCGACGGCCGGTTCGGCGATCTCTTCGACCTCGGCTCGCGCGTCGATGCAAAGCACGTCAACCGTCGCGTCCTGGAGGCATTGATCAAGTGCGGCGCGCTCGATTCTACCAGTGGAAATCGCGCGCAGAAGCTGGCGGCGCTCGACACGGCCCTCGAGCTCGCCGCGCGGACGACTCGCGACGCGGAACTGGGGCAGGTCTCGCTCTTTGGAAGCAGCGTCGCAGACGCGCCCGTCCTCGCGCCGAAACTCCCCAGCGTCGTCGCGCCGACGACGCGCGAGATGCTGACGTGGGAGCGCGAAACGCTCGGCATCTTCGTCTCGGGCCACCCGCTCGCCGAGATCGAGCCGGCGCTGCGGCGCAGCGGCGCGGTCCCGATGAAAGAACTCGCCGATCTGGAGGACGACGCGCCGGTTACCATTGCAGGCACGGTTACGTCGGTCCGCCGGACGCTCACGAAGGCGGGACAACAGCTCTTGGTCGCACAGCTGGCCGACACGACGGGATTCTCCGACGTCGTGCTCTTTTCGAAGATGTACGCGACCTACGCGCAGCTCTTCGAAGATGATGCCGTCTTAATCGTGAAGGGCCGGCTACGGTTCCGCGAGCGCCCGGGCGCCGCGCCCGGAGACGAACCGCGCGTGGAGCTCTCCGTGGCAGCCAATGACGTTTCGAACTTCGTTCCGCCGCCCGTTGCGATCGTGAGGTCCAACGCGCTGGGCTGGCACGTCGACGTAACGCACCGCGAGCAAATCGACCGTCTCGCGCGCCTGATCGACCAATGGCCCGGAGAGGTGCCCGTCGTGATGCACGTCGCGGGGCGGTCGCAGCGCGTTGCGCGCGCGATCGCCGGCGATGCGCGCGTGCGGGGCGAGCTCGAACGTATCTTCGCGCCGCACGGAGTTCGCGAAGGCAGCTTGGACGCGTACGGATGAAAGTCGTCGCCGCCGGCGATCCGAGTTCGTTGCAAGGAATGCTCGACGCCGGTTGGAGCGTGCCCGACGCGGTGCGCGCCGAGGTGGCCGCCATCCTCGCTGCGGTCGAGGCGCGCGGCGACGCGGCGGTGCTCGAGTACGCGCGCCGCTTCGACGACGCGCCGTTCGAGACGTCGCTGCGGGTCGCGATTCCGATGCTCGACAACGTCCGGCCGCTCGTATCGCCCGAGATCGCGGCGGCGCTGGATCTGGAACGGGAACGCTTGACGCGTTTTCATCAGCGTCAGCGCCTCCCCGATATCTCGTACGTCGAAGAAGACGGATCGCGCTATGCCGTTGCGCGCCGTCCGTTGAGATCGGTCGCGGTCTACGCGCCGCGTTCGGGGGCGTTGAGTTCGATCCTCATGGGTGCGGTGCCGGCGAAGATCGCCGGGGTGACGCGGATCGCGGTCTTGTCGCCGCCCGGCGCCAACGGTTTCGATGCCGCGTTGCTTCTCGCATGCGCTATCTGCGGCGTCGACGAACTCTACGCCGTCGGCGGCGCGCAAGCGATCGCCGCGGCCGCATTCGGCACGCAGTCGCTGCGCGCAGTCGACAAGATCGTCGGCCGCGGCGGCACGTGGACGACCGAGGCGAAGCGACAGGTTTACGGACGCTGCGGCATCGACGGCTTATCCGGTCCGCCCGAAGCGCTGATCGTCGCGGACGACGGAGCGAGCAGCGAATACGTCGTGGGAGAGCTGCTGGCAGTGGCGGAACGGCCAGGCATCGCGCGTGCTGCGGTGATCTCAGAGTCGCGATCGTTGCTCGAGGCCGTCGCTCAGCTGATCGACACGCTGGACCTGGAGTCGGCCGAACGCAGCGAAGCCGTTCGCCGGGCAATCGCAACGAACGCGCGGCTCGTCGCCGTGAAGTCCCGAGAGGAGCTCTTCGACCTGATCAACCGCTTCGCGCCGGCGTATCTCTGCTTGCAGGTGCGCGACGCGTGGTCGTACCTCGAGCGGATTACGACGGCCGGGACCATTCTGATCGGCGACTCGACGCCGCTGGTCAGCGGTGAGTATCTGGCCGGGACCAACGCGATCGCTCCCGCCGGGGGAACGGCGCGTTTCGCCTCCTGTCTCTCCCTGGCGGACTTCACCCGGAGCTTCAGCGCGGTCGAGAACAGTGCAGAGCGGCTCGCCGCGGATGCCGGCGTTTTGGCGGCGCTCGCCGAGCGTGACGGTTTTCCGCATCACGCCCAAACCGCACGAATGCGCCAAGACCGGTGATCCGTCTCGTGGCCTTCGACGTCGACGGAACGCTCGTTGGGCGAAGCCTTTCGATCTCGGAGGGCGTCCGGGCAGCGGTCGAGCGAATGAAGGCCGCCGGCGTCATCGGTTGTCTGGTAACCGGCCGGATGTATCGTGCAACGCTCCCTTTCGCGCGTGAACTCGGCTTCGACGCGCCGATCATCTGCTATCAGGGTGCGGCGATCATCGATCCGGAGACCGACGCCGTGCTCGATCATCGGGCCCTCGAGAACGACGTCGTGCGCGAGCTTGCATCGCTCGCCGAGCGGGACCGGATGCACTTGCAGCTCTATCGGAACGATGAATACTACTGCGAGGCTCGCAATCGGTTCTCGGAACTCTATGCATCGCTCGCACAGACCGAACCCGTCATCGTTCCTTCCTTACGCGAGGCGTTTGCCTATAGTCCCGCGACGAAGGGAGTCGTCGTGGCCGACGCGCCGGACGCGGAGGCTTACGCCATAAAGCTGCGCGATGCGCTCGGCGAGCGCGCGTACGTGACGCGCAGCCTGCCGGAGTTCGTAGAAGTGCTCGACCCGAGGGTCGACAAAGGGGCCGCGCTGCATTTCGTTGCCGAGCGCCTTGGGGTGCCGATGGGCCAGACTGCGGCGATCGGAGACTCCTGGAACGACGCGCCGCTGTTACGAGCGGCCGGGCTCGGCATCGCGATGGGCTCGTCGCCGCCCGAGTTACGCGAAGACGCCGATGCCGTGGTCGCCGACCTCGAACATGATGGGGTAGCCGAAGCGATCGAGCGGTTCGTGCTCGCGTGAGCCGTGCGAAAGCACGCCGGACAAAACGCTCGCCCGCGTCACGCATGCGCCCTTTTTGGGTGCTCTTCACCGTCGCCGGCGTCGCCGGCGCGGGCGCGCTCGCGTTCTTTGCGACCTGGCCCGGGTTCGATCTCCAACATGTCATGGTTTCGGGAAACCGAAAGGTAACGACGAGCGAGATCCTCCAGGCGGGGCGTATCTCGCGCGACCGAAGCATTTGGCTCGAGAATACCGGTACCATCGCGTCGCGGATCGGCCGAATTCCATACGTCGCGTCGGTTTCGATCCACCGGCTGCCGCCGGCATCGCTCAAGATCGTGGTTCGCGAGCGCGTGCCGATCGCCGTGCTGGAGGTGGCCGACGACACCGCGGTCGTCGACCGCTCGCTTCGCGTGTTAGAGGAACCGGCGGGGACGCAACCCTTGCCCGTGTTGTCGCTGGGGACGACGCTCTCTCTGATACCCGGAGAATTCGTTACGTCGAAGGACGCGCTGGAGCTGCGAGACGCCTACGAAACCTTGTCGGCCAGCGGCACAAAGGTGGCCGTGCTCTCGCTCGATCGTTACGGCGACTTGGTAGCGCAGCTTCCCGAAGGCGTCCGCTTATTGCTGGGCGCGCCGGAGAATCTCGAGAAGAAGACCGCACTCGCCGGCGAGATCCTGTCGCAGACCGCCCGCGGGCAACGGAAGATCTCGGCGCTCGACCTTCGGGCGCCGAATACGCCGGTGATCGTCTACCGCTAGTGGCTGGTGAGATCCAGGTAGACCATGACCGTACCGCTGATCAGCGAGCACTTGATCTGGTCGTTGGGCTGCAACTTCGAAAAGTCGACCGAAGCGCGGCCCGCCACGAGCGTCACGTCGTTGCCGTTATCCATCTGGACTTGCACGTGTTTCGGATCGATGATTTTCTCGACTTTCACGGTGTACGTCCCATCCGGCAGCGTAGTCGCGGCGACCGTTGCGGCATGCGCGCAAAGCGGCGCAAGCAGTCCGAGCGTTAAGGCGAGCAAAGCAAACGTGCGATTCACTTAAAAAGACTCCCGATAGAAAAAATAGGTGCGATTAACAACGCATCATACCCGATGTTATGATTTGCCGCCAGAGGCGTACGAATTTTTTTATCTTCGTAAGATTGTGCACAGGCTCTCCACACAAGTAGGCGATTTGTCCTCAAGGAGATGAGGCTGCGTGCGCTAAGGCTTGGCAATCCATTCGGCTCCGCCTATACCTAGTAGGAGTCGAGCGAAAGAACCACAATATATCGTGGTTAAAAGTCCCCCCGGAGCAACTCGAAAAAGATAGGTGACGGAGCGCATGAAGCACGAGACCCTTTGCGGGCTCGATATCGGTACGACCAAGACGTGCATGGTCGTTGCCACGGCCGGCCCGACGGGCCTCGAAATCGTCGGCTTCGGTGAGGCTCCTACCCTCGGGATGCGCAAAGGGGTCGTCGTCGACCTCGATGAGACGATCAAGTCGATCGAAGCGGCGACGGAAAGAGCCGAACGGATGGCCGGAGTCCACTTCAACGAGACGCTCGTCGGCATCACCGGCGAACATATCCGCAGCACGAATAACCGTGCGGTCGTCGCGGTTACCAGTGAGGATCGCGAGGTGACCTCGGGCGACGTTCGCCGCGTCATCGACGCAAGCAAGATCATCAACCTCCCCAGCGACCGGCAGATCATCCATGCGCTGCCACGCTATTTTACGGTCGACGGCCAAGAGGGCGTCAGCGACCCGATCGGCATGTCGGGCGGCCGCCTCGAGGTCGACACGCACATCGTAACCGGCAGCACGAGCTTCATCACCAACGTGCTGAAGTGCGTGGAGCGCGCCGGGCTCGAGACCAGCGGCGTCGTCTTCGAGCCGTTGGCGAGCTCGGCGGCGACGCTGCTTCCCGAAGAGAAACAGGTCGGCGTCGTCCTGCTCGACATCGGCGGCGGAACTACCGACATCGCCGTGTACTCGCTGGGCAGCGCGATCTATACGGCGACGATTCCCGTCGGCGGAAACATCCTGACCAGCGACATCTCGCTGGGCTTGAAGACGACGCTCTCCGAGGCCGAAGAGGTGAAGAAACGCCTGGGCGCCAGGGAAAACGGCGAGCCGTTCGCCGTACGCACCCTAGACGGCCGGGCGACGAGAGAACACTCGACCGCCGAGCTGCGGCAGATCGTCGTACCGCGAGTTGTGGAAACGCTGCGCATGGCTCGACAGAAGATCGTCGAAAACGTGCCGCGCGACCTCGTGCTCGGAGAGGTCGTGCTGACGGGGGGCGGTGCGTTGCTGCCCGGCATCGAACCGATCGCCGAAGAGGTCTTCAATTTACCGATTCGGGTGGGAAGCGCGAACTCGATCGGCGGATTGACCGATGCGATGGCCTCGCCGCAGTACGCGACGGCCCTCGGACTCGTCGTCTTCGGCGCGAACGGACATCGTGAAGACGCTGTCCACAACAGGCGGCGTAACGGCGTCGGAGGGCGAATCCAGCGCTGGCTCGCAGATCTATGGACCTAGAGAGACCCGATCCCACGTTCCCTAACCTTTTTCCGACGGAGGAGCCGCAAGAGATGACCGACGTACGACGTTCCGTTCAAGAGCCGGTGCACGCAGCGACGATCAAGGTGATCGGAATCGGCGGCGGCGGTTGCAATGCCGTCAATCGCATGGTGGCGGCCGGCCTCGCCGGGGTCGACTTTTTTGCGGTGAACTCCGACGTGCAGGCGCTGCGCGGCGCGCTGACCGAGAACCGCGTCCACATCGGCGGAAGTCAGACTCGAGGCCTCGGCGCGGGAGCGAATCCGACGCTGGGGCGTGAGGCTGCGGAGACATCGCGCGAGGATCTCGCGATGATCCTCGACGGCGCCGATCTCGTCTTTCTGACCGCCGGCATGGGCGGCGGCACCGGCACCGGCGCGGCTCCCGTGATCGCCGAGATCGCTCGAGAGTCCGGCGCGCTGACGATCGCCGTCGTAACGAAGCCCTTCGCCTTCGAAGGGAAAAAGCGCATGCAGGTTGCCGAGAACGGCATCGCCGAGCTTGAGAGCAAGGTCGACACGCTGATCACGATCCCCAACGAGCGCATCCTGCAAATCATCGAGAAGAAGACGCCGCTCAACGAAGCGTTTTCGTTTGCCGACGACGTCCTGCGCCAGGGCATCGCCGGAATCAGCGACCTGATAACGCAGCCCGGCTTGATCAATCTCGACTTCGCCGACGTAAAGGCGATCATGAGCGACGCGGGCTCCGCGATGATGGGCATCGGCGAAGGCAGCGGCGAGCATCGCGCCGCCGACGCCGCCCAAAAGGCGATCGCGTCGCCGTTGCTCGAGACGACCGTCGAGGGCGCGCAGGGCGTCATCTTCAACATTACGGGCGGCCCCGACATGGCGATGTACGAGGTCAACGAGGCCGCGGAGATGATCAGCCGGGCCGTCGACCCGGATGCCGCGATCATCTTCGGCGCGTCGATCGACCCGGCGATGTCCGGGCGCGTTCGCGTTACGGTCCTGGCGGCGGGCTTTGGCGCGCGGCGCGGCT
The DNA here is from genome assembly GCA_049285915.1 of Candidatus Cybelea sp. Lineage (GTDB taxonomy): Bacteria > Vulcanimicrobiota > Vulcanimicrobiia > Vulcanimicrobiales > Vulcanimicrobiaceae > Cybelea. Next base: position 169,941 of record JBAQAW010000058.1, read on the forward strand.
ATCGGGGCGCCCAGAGCGGCTACGCCTTCGAGACGAGCAAACTGGAGGCGGTCTCGCCGGTAACGATGGACGACATCGACGTGCCGGCGTTCTTGCGTTATCGCGGCTAACTTGGCGTACGGCGCGCGCGTACTGCTGGACTCGCTGAGCCCGGCCGGAGTGAGGCTGACGACGCTGGAGGTCAGCTTCCCGCGATTCGTGCTCGCCGAGTTTAACACGCATCGCAGCTTCTCGAGAAATAGCGCGAGCTCGAGGGCGATTCCGACCGCGAAGCTAATCGAACGCGTCGAGCGCGAGCCGGCGATGCCGCTCGAGTGGGGACGCAACAAGGCCGGAATGAGCGCGAGCGACGTCTTGGCCGGCGACCAGGCCGAAGCCGCGAAAGCCGTCTGGCTGCGCGCTCGGGACCACGCAGTTGCCGCGGCGAAGGAGCTGCTCGAGCTCGACGTTCACAAACAGGAGCTCAACCGTCTTCTGGAGCCGTTTCTCTGGCATACGGCCATCGTCTCGGCGACGGAGTGGTCGAATTTCTTTGACCTGCGCTGCGCGCCGAATGCTCAGCCCGAGATTCGCGCGGCGGCGATCGCGATGCGCGACGCCATTCGCTCGAGCATTCCTGGACCGGTCGCGCAGGGTCAGTGGCACACGCCGCTGCTGCAGCCCGACGAAGCGACGCTCGACCTCGAGATTCGCAAACGCATCTCGGTCGCGCGCTGCGCTCGAGTTTCGTACCTTACGCACGGCGGTACGCGCGAGATCGTCAAGGACCTCGAACTCTACGAGCGTCTACGGCTCGACCGGCACTTGAGTCCGTTCGAGCACGTCGCGACGGGCGCGCCGGACGACGCATTTTACGCGAACTTTCGCGGCTGGCTTCAGATGCGCCGGGAGATCGAATTACCCAGCGGAGAACGCCAAACGGCGATGGGGCTATGAACTGGCCCGGCGCGACCGTGCGCTAGAAGCCGCTACTGGTCGTCGACGGGTTTGTTCGACGGCCGTTCCTGCATAAAGTAAGCCTTGGAGTCCGGCGCTTTGATGGTGCGAAACTTGCGCGGTTGCTGCGTGAAGTCGAAGAAGTCGTTGGTGAAATCGGCCGACGATTCGTCGGTCGTTCCCAACCGGCCAAGGCTCCAGTTGTCCTCGATAAACCTCACGATGCTGCCGAACTCATAGTCGCTGCTCGAGATGTAACCGGCCTTTGCGAAGGGCGAAACGACGATGAGCGGCACGCGAAATCCCAAGCCGCCGAACCGGCGCTTCCCGGGCGGAGGAACGTGGTCGTACCATCCGCCCCAATCGTCCCAGAGGATAAAGATCGCCGTTGTTTTCCAAGCCGGACTTTGGCCGATGGCGTTGACGACCTGAGCCACCCACGAAGGCCCCTTATCGCTGCTCTTGCCGGCGTGGTCGGAATTATCGAAATCGGGGATTACCCAGGATATTCCCGGGAGCGTGTCGCGATCGATGTCGACGAAGACCTTGGTCTCGGGGAAGGCTACGTTCGTCGACCACTGCGGCCCATTGCGAACGGCGGCGATCGCATCGAACGCATTCCATACGTTGCCGCCGAGGTTCTGGCCGACGGCCGGCGTGTAGTATCGCCACGGGATATCCTTGGCATCGAGCAGATCGCGCAGCGTACGATACGAGAGACAGGGATACGGACCGGCGCCGGGCAGGTATTGATTGGTCCGCGTGATCAGCGACGTCACCGTGCCCGGGGGAGCGTCGCAGCCCCACGGAGTCTGCGTCGGCAGATCGATCAGACTCTGCGTTGAGTTGATCTCCGCGCCCCCGCGGATCAGGTCTTGGTGCGCGGTAAAGCTTCCGCTGCCCTGGGTCTGGAAGAAGTGGTCCGCGAGCACGTACTGCTTGGCCATATCCCAGTAGGGCCTAATCTGTGCCGGATCGACGTACTGATAGACGTACGTACCCGGTGTGCTGCCGATCGGCACCGTATCGAAGCCGTTCATCCGGCATTGCCCCTGTAGGCCGGGATTGCAATCTTGCTTCCAGTAGCGATAGTGGTTATTGGGGTTGATCGCGCTGTACAGGTTTGCCTTGTGAAGGCGGCGCGTTCCGTTGTGAGTCTTTCCGACCGTCGTGCCATCGGCTCCTGGGAACGTTGCAAAAAAATTGTCGAACGTGCGATTCTCTTGGATGATTATCACGATGTGACTAAAGTGCGTGCCCGGCTGCGGGGGGGGAAGCGGGGGCAGCGGCGCCGGCGAGCTCGATCCGCCTCCGCCGCAGGCATCGAGCGTGACGGCAAGGGTCAACGCCAAACGGAAAACAGCTCTCCGCAACACCGGCCGTACATGATCCCGCATTGCCGGAGTATCGGCGAGCTGCGCGCCTCATACCTTCCGCCGGAAGGTAAAAGCGATGCCAAAGCCGGCAAGCAGAGCGCTCCATGCCGGCAATTTGATCGCGAACCATAGCGGGTCGCGGCTCGTCCGCTGCATCGCATACCAGCGCCACTCCTCTTGCACCAGCGCGTCGGAAGCATAGATGTGCGATGTCGGCCCGGGAGCGGGAACGTAGGGTGGGTGAAGCTCGAAGAGATAGACGACCAGTGCAATAGCGCACAGCGCACCAAGTGCCGGCTTGAGTCCGACGCGCAGCTGGAAGAGGATTACGGCGCAGGAGACGATGCTCGCGGCGAAGAGTTGCTTCGAACCCCAGACGAGTATCCAGGGAATTGAGAGAAGAGAGAGCGAGACGGCGAGTGCGATTCGCGCGATCCCGTCGGCGCCGACCGCCAAAACCAGCAGCGCGGGGATCGCGAAAGCGAGCTCTTCTTGGTGAACGTACGTTGCGGCGATCGTGGTGAAAAGCACGGGCAGAAAGGCGAAGAGTTCCCGCCGCTGCGTAGCGGCGGCCGCACGCGGACTCAATAGCAGGCCGGCTCCGAGCATGACGAAATACGATGCGGTACCCGCGAACTCGGCGGCTCGTGCGGGAACGCCGATATAGGCAAGCGCGTAGGTCAGGCTGAATTGATATGGGAAGTGCACTTCGGCAGCCGCCTGCGCGGGAAGAACGCCGGCGACGTATGTTCCGAGCACGTGCATCCCGACCATCGCTACCGAGATGGCGGCGAAGGCGAGCAGCGTTGCCAGCGCCGCCCAGCGGGCGCGCGGAACGAACAGGAGCATTGCGGCCACAGCGGGGAGGCCGGCGGTGGGTGAGATCACCGCGAACGCCGCGAAAACGCCGGCTAGCGCGTCGCGTCTTCGGGAGAGCGCCAAACCGCAGAGCACGAGCGCAAGCAGCGCGAACGGGACGATCTGCCCGGCGTTGAGTTCCACGTAGAGCGCGGAGAGCGCCAAGGCCGCCGCCGAGAGCGGCCAAGGAATTCCCATCGCGGCGAGTGCGGCGACGCAGAGCCCGATCGCGGCGACGATGGCGAGCGCGTCGAAAAAGCGAGCCTCCTCGAACGGCAATCGCGCCAGCGCGCGCAACGGCAGCAGGTCGAAGGGCGGAAGCGGCGCCGGAACCGCGACCGACGGATTGCTTGCGAAGAGCCGTGCGCGAAAGCCGTCTCCGGTGTTGACGCGATGCTCGCACGTTCGCAGCGGCTCGTAGGTGTAGGGATTCCCTCCCTGATTGAGCGCGTCGCCCGCGCAGTAGAAGTCGGGAAAATCGTCCATGTTCCGCCACGGCAACGCTTCGCCGAGGCGCGCAAAGTCGCGCAGTGCAAAGGCTCCGAGCACGACCAGAAGCAGGGTCGGGAGGAGCCGGCGCGCCGGCGGGTGCCTCATGCGTTGCGGGGGAGTCGCACCGCCGCGCTCCAGGCCGCGCCGAACAGCGCGAGCAGAGCCGCCCACGTCGGCAGCTTGATCAGCAGCCATCCCAGCGCGGGATTGCCGATCGCGCCGACGTAGGCTCCCCAGGCGACCTGCGCCAAATCGTTGGGCGAAAAACTCGCGACGGCAACACTGCTCGGAAACGGCGGCGGCGGATGGAGTTCGAACGCGTAGACGGCAACGGCAATTGCCGCGAACGCCGCGGCGCCGATGACGGTGCCCGCCTTCAAACGCATCAATAGTACGGCGACGACGAAAAGCGTGGCCGCAAAGAGCTTTTTCCCGATCCAGACGGCAATCCACGGGACGGCCAGCAGCGCGAGGGCGAGAACTGCGACGATCCGCGCGCGTCCGCGCAGCGCGATCGCCAGGACGAGCGCGGCGGGGATTGCGACCGCAACGTCGATCATGTGCACGTATGCTCCGCCGGCGACGCCGGCGGCGGCCGGCAGATAGGCGATGAGTTCGCGCCGCGTCAGCGTCCTCGAGAGCCTCGCGCCCAGCCAGATGCCGATCGCCGACATCGCGAAATAGGAGATTTCCCCGAGAAGGAGCGCGGACGCTGCCGGCACTCCGGCGCGTGCGAGCAGATACGTGAGGCTGTACTGATAGACGTAGGTCGTCTCGGCCGCGGCCTGTGCGGGAAGCACGCGCGCGACGTACTCTTCCATCCCCGTTACGCCGGTCAGAACGGTTCCTAGCGCGAGCAGGAGCAGCCCGGTTATCAACGCGCCGGCGCGCGCTCGAGGCACGAAGAGCAGCACCGCGGCAAATACGGGTAGCCCGAGGTGCGGCTCGATCAGCATGAGCGCCGCGAGGATGCCGGCGATCGCCTCGCGGCCGCGCGCGAGCGCGACACCGCAGAAGACCAGCGTCAGCAACGCAAAGGGCACGATTTGCCCGGCGTCGAGCAGTAAGTAGCCGGCAGGGAAGAGCAAGGCGGCGGCCGCGACGTCGAGCGGGATACCCAGCGCGCTCAGCCCGGCGATCGACGCGACGACCGCGAGCACGATCGCGATTGCATCGAGCCTCCGCGCGTCTGCGAAATCCAGCCGGCTCAGCGCTACGAAGGCCGGAAAATCGTAGGGCGGAAGCGGCGCCGGAACGACGCGGCGCGCGTCTGCACGATAGGCGGCCGTGCGGTAGACGGCGTGTTCGCAGGCGTGAAGCGGTTCGTAGCGATAGGGGTCCGCGCGTTGGTCGAGGGCGCTCCCCGCACAGTAGAAGTCGGCAAAATCATAGAGCCGGTTCCACGGTAGGGAGTCGCCGAGCCGCCCCAAGTCGCGGAGTGCTGCGATGCCGAGAAGGGCGAGCGCAACGATCGCGACGATCTTCCGCGCCGTCATTGATGGCGCACGCGTTCGACGGAACATCACTAGTGCCCGCTGATGGCGGCAACGCGGACATATATGCGCGCGGCGTTGAGAGCGTATTGCGCTTTGTCGTTGCGTACGATATAACGATTGGCAACGGTTGCAGCCCCCAGGGCCGCAGCCGCAGGGTGTGCTCTCCAAACGGGGCTTGATGGGTGTGGCTCTGTCTTTTTCCAGTGCGCGACAGCCGAGCGATCGCGAGCGGCTCGTCGCGGAGTATTGGTATCTTTGCCGTCGCGGCGCGCACCGGTTTATGCGGCGCGGGCTCGATCGCGCAGATCTCGAACAGATCGCTGCGATCGGCCTCATCAAGGCGGCCGATCGCTACGATTGCGCGCAGGCGGCTCCTTTCGAGGCGTATGCGTGGCTCCTCGTGCTCGGCGAACTGATGCACTACGTGCGCGACAGCGAGCGCTTCGTTCGCGCTCCTCGCAGCACGCGGGATCTCGAACGGCGCTGGAGCGCCGCCGAACGCGAGCTGTGGCCTCGCTTGGGCCGCGAGCCGAGAGAGAGCGACGTTGCCGCGCTGATCGGCGCGGACGCCGAGCAGGTTCGCGATGTTCGCGCGTATCGCGCAAGCGGCCAAATAATCTCGTTTGAAGCGATCGGCGGCGCCGAGCGACGTATCGCGCCGAGCGACATCGACGACGTCGTCGACCGGCTTACCGTCGAACGGATACTCGCGGCCCTCTCTCCGCTGCAGCGGCAGATCGTTCGGGCGATCCATTTGGACGGCGTAACCGTCGTCGAACTGGCTCGCCGCTTGGGCTATTCGCGCCGGCACGTGACGCGGCTGCACCGCGGCGCGCTCGAACGCTTGAAACGCTCGTGTCCGGCGAACGAGGCGTGAAGTGAAGTAGGGGCGGCCGGGGGCGCCGAAGCTGCGAACGATGTTCTCGTATCTGACGGCCGGCGAGTCGCACGGGCCGGCGCTCGTGGGAATTCTCGACGGAATTCCGGCGCATTTGCGCATTGACCCCGGCGCGATCGACGAGACGCTCGCGCGCCGTCAGGGCGGCTACGGCCGCGGCGCCCGCATGCAGATCGAACGGGACGAGGTCGAGTTTCTCGCCGGCGTTCGCGGTGGCGTGACGCTCGGATCGCCGATCGCCGTCGTCGTCCGCAATCGCGATTATCTGACGCCGAAGGTTCGGGCGCTCATGGATCCGATGACGGGGAGCGGCGATCCGCTGAGCAATCCGCGACCGGGACACGCGGATTATGCGGGAGCCCTCAAATATCGCCAGCACGACCTGCGCAACGTTTTGGAACGCGCGAGCGCACGCGAAACCGCGATGCGGGTCTGCCTCGGGGCGATATGCGCGCAGTTTCTGGAGGCGCTCGGCATCGTGACGCGCAGCTGCGTGGCGCGCATCGGCGGCGTCGAAGCGAAGGCTCTCGAGGAATGGAGCCAAGCGGACGTCGAGGCCAGCGACGTTCGCTGCCCCGACGCGACGGCTGCCGCGGCGATGATCGCGGGGATCGACGCCGCGAAGACCGCGGGCGATACCCTCGGCGGTCAGTTTCTCGTGCGGATCGACGGCTTGCCGGTCGGTATCGGGAGCAATCGGCAACCGAATCAGCGGCTCGACGGCATCCTCGCCGGCGCGGTGATGGGGATGCAGACCGTTCGCTCGGTGGAGATCGGGCTCGGCGCCGAGGTCGCCTCGACCCCGGGCTCGCTCGCACACGATGAGTTTGCACTCGACGGTGAGAGCGTCGTACGGCGCAGCAACAGAGCCGGCGGCATCGAGGGCGGAATGAGCAACGGCGAACCGATTCTGCTGCGAATATCGGTGAAGCCGATTCCGACGCTGATGAAGGCACTCCCGTCGGTGAATCTGCATGAGAAGACCGGCGCGCCCGCGACGATCGTCCGCAGCGACGTGTGCGTCGTGCCCGCAGCCGCGATCGTCGGCGAGGCGATGGTGCGGCTCGCGCTCGTGAAGCCGGTGTTGGAAAAGTACGGCGGCGATAGCCTCGAGGAGACGCTCGATAATCTCTCCCGCAGCACGCACGCAGCCGCAAGTCTGTTCTCGCGAGAGCACGCTCCGGACGCGCCGTGAAGCGCCACGTAGCCTTGGTCGGCTTCATGGCGGCGGGCAAGTCGACGATCGGCCGGAGGCTCGCGGGCGAGCTCGGCTGCGCGTTCTACGACACCGACGTCCTGATCGTGCGAGCGCACGGGACCGTCGCAACGATCTTTGCCGACGAGGGCGAAGCGGCATTTCGCCGCTACGAACGCGAAGCGATCGTGCAGGTTCTCTCCAACGGTGAAGGCAGCGTCGTCGCGCTCGGCGGCGGAGCGCTGACGAGCGCCGAGAACCGCGCGCTGCTGGCGGAGCACGCACACCGCGTCTTCTTGAAGGCCTCGCCCGAGCAGATCTTGGCACGCGTCCAACGGAACCGCAAACGCCGGCCGCTCTTGGGGGCGCGTCCGACGCTCGATTGCATCCGCGAGCTCTACGACGCCCGTCTGCCCGACTACGCCGCGGCCGACCACGTCGTCGAGGCGCGGCGGATGAGCGACCGCGAAGTGCTCGACGATATTCTGCTATGGCTACGCGAAAAAAAGATAGCGCTCCAGCGCTAGACGGCGCGGCCTCGCGCAACGACGATCTCGGCTATCCGATCTTCGTCTCGCGGGACGCGCGCGAAGAACTAGCATCCTTCTTGAGCACGAACGGGCGGCCGGCGCTCGTCCTGTGCGACGCGCAACGCTGCGTTCGCGCGCTCGCAGGGGACCTCGCGGCAACGCTCGGGCGCGTGCCGGTCGCGGCTTTTGGACTCGGCGAGACGCGCAAGCGCCTGACGACGGTCGAACGCGTGCTCGACGCAATGCTCGCTGCGGGCGTCGAACGCGATTCGCTCGTGCTCGGTGTCGGCGGCGGAGTCGCGAGCGATCTGTTCGGTTTTTCCTGCGCGACCTACATGCGGGGCGTCCGCTACGCCCACGTCGCGACGTCGCTCGTGGCAATGGTCGACGCGGCGATAGGCGGAAAAACGGCAGTCGATCTGCGCGGCGGAAAGAATCTCGCGGGCGTCTTTTCCGATCCGGTGGGCGTCTTCTGCGACGTCACGTCATTGCGAACGCTTCCCGAGGCGGGGTTGCGGGAGGGGCTCGCGGAGATCGTCAAAGCCGCGATCATCGAAGGCGGCGACCTCTTCGAACTCTTGGAAGAACTCTCGCCTCATCCGCTCCGGAGCTGGCCGTGGCTCCAGCTCGTCGCGGCGGCAGTCAAAGTGAAGACGATGGCAGTAGCCGACGATCGTCTCGAGGTTGGATCTCGTGCGACGCTCAACCTTGGCCACACGTTCGCGCACGCAATCGAGCGCGCTTCGGAGTATCGGGTCTCGCACGGGGCGGCAGTCGCGCTCGGACTGCGGGCGGCGGGGATGTTGGCGCTGCGCACCGGCCGCTTCAGCCAAGCCGAGCACTTGCGCGTCCTGACGCTGCTGGCGCTGGGGGGTCTCCCGCTTCAGACGTCGCTCGCACCGGAGGCCATCGTGGCGGCGATGGGCAGCGATAAGAAGCGGCGCGGCGGCAGTTCCCGGTTCGTTCTGCCGCGAGCGATCGGCGACGTCGAGTACGGCGTAGCCTGCAACGATCGTACCGTGCGGGCCGTCCTAGCCGCGCTCGCGCGGCCGCCCGAGAGCATCCGTGCGCGGCGTTGATGTCCTGCCGGCCATTCGCTCGTCGCGATACGATCTGCCCTTAACCTACGACCCCGGCGACTCCGCATTCGCGATCGGTGACGTCGTCCGCGTGCCGCTCGGCAGCCGCGACACGATCGGTTTCGTCGTCTCGGAGGTGTACGAACTCGAGCAGTCGCGGGCACTGCGGCCGGTGCGCGAGCGGGTCGACTGTGGGCGCGCGTTCGACGGGACCGGGCTCGCGCTGGCAAGGTTCGTGGCCGAGCAGTATCTCTGCACGCTGGGTGAGGCGCTCGGTGCGGTGGTCTTAGGCGGCGCGGTGCCGCGGATTCGCGACGTGCTCGCGCGCACGGAAGATGCTCCCGGCGCGTCGCGATCGGTCCCCGTCCGTCTCGTCCGCTTGATCTGGGAAGAGTTCGCCGAGAGCTTCACGCTCGATCAGCTCGTACGCCATCCCGAAGCGCGGCGTGTCGCCGACCGGCGCACGCTGCTCGCGCACGTACGAACGCTGGTGCGGCAAGGCAGCTTGCGGCGCATTCGGCGCGTCGCCGACCCGCGCGTGCGCGAGCGCCGCGTTCGCGTCCTAGAGCCAGGTGACGCAACGATTCGAGGCCGCAAGGCCGAGGCTCTGCTGGCCTTCGTCCGGGCGAATCCCGGTATCGAACGCGCCGATGCGGTTCTGGCCGGTTTCTCCAACGCGGTCGTCGCGCGGGCGGTAGCCGCCGGTGCGTTGCGCGAGCTGCTCCTTCGTGCGGACGGCAGCGCGCGGTTACGTCCAACCCACGAGCCGCCGGCAGCGACGCCCGAGCAACGCGAGGCGCTCGCCGCAATCGGCGCCGCGCTGTCGCGCGGCGGCTTCGAGACGGCGCTATTGCACGGAGTGACTGGAAGCGGCAAAACGTTCGTCTACATCGAGGCGATTGCGCGCGTCTTGCAAATGGGAGGGCGCGCGATCGTCCTGGTCCCGGAGATCTCTCTAACGCCCCAAGCCGCGACACGATTCCGGGCAGCGTTCGGCAGCCGGGTCGCGGTCGTTCATTCGGCGCTCTCCGAGCGCGAACGTTTCGATGCGTGGGAAGCCTGCGCGCGTGGTGAGGTCGACGTGCTCGTCGGCGCGCGCAGCGCGGTCTTTGCGCCGTTGCGCGACGTTCGTTTGATCGTCGTCGACGAAGCGCACGATCCATCGTATAAGCAAGAGAACGTACCGCGCTATCACGCCGTCGCCGTCGCACGGGAGCGGATGCGGTTGGAGAACGGAACGCTGCTGCTGGGGAGTGCCACACCGTCACTTGAGAGCTATGCCGCCGCGCGTGCCGGTAGAATCGCGCTTCTCTCGCTGCCGAGTCGCGCGACCTCGCTGCCGCTGCCCGAGGTCAACGTCGTCGATCTGCGGGCGGAGTTCGAGGCGGGAAATCGCGCGATCTTCAGCAGCGCTCTCGTCCAGGCGCTCGGCGAGCGCTTGGAGCGTAAGGAGAAGAGCATCCTCTTCGTCAATCGCCGCGGCAGCGCCGGCTCGCTGCTCTGCCGCACCTGCGGGGCGACGATCCATTGTCCGCGCTGCAGCATCGCGCTCTCGGTGCACCGCAACGAGCGGCTGCTGCGCTGTCATTACTGCGATTTTCAAATGCCGATTCCGTCGCGCTGTCCAACCTGCGGCGCCGAGAGTCTGGCGGATCTCGGCGTCGGCACGGAGCGGGTTGCGCGCGAGGTGAGCCGCCTCTTCCCGCAAGCCCGCGTCGCGCGCATGGATTCCGACACGACCACGCGCATCGGCGATCACGCACGAATCCTCGCGGCATTCGAAGCCGACGGCGACGTCCTCGTCGGCACGCAGATGGTTGCCAAGGGCCTCGACTATCCTACGGTGACGCTCGCCGCCGTCGTGGCCGCCGATCTGGGGCTCAACGTTCCAGATTTTCGCGCCGCCGAGCGCAGCTTCGCCCTGATCGCGCAAGTCTGCGGTCGCAGCGGCCGCGCCCGCCGGGGCGAGGCGTTGGTGCAGACCTATGCGCCGGAACATCCCGCGATTCGTTTTGCCGCGGCGCACGACTACGAAGGATTTGCCGCGGCCGAGCTGGCGGAACGGGCGCAGCTCGACTTTCCCCCGGTGAGCCGGCTGGTGTACCTCGGAGTAATCGGACGCGAGCGCGCGCGGGTGCAGCATACCGCCGAACGCTACGCGCGCATGCTGCGCGAGTCCGGGCTCGCGGAAGTCTTAGGCCCCGCGCCCTACCCGATCGCGCGGGTCAACGAGGAGTGGAGGTATCGCATCGCGCTCAAGGCGCGCCGCGTCAAAGCGCTGCGGGAGTTCATTCGCGAGCGGCTCCTGCCGCTCGCGCGAGCCGACGCAAAGACGCGGCTCGCGATCAACGTCGATCCCTGACGGAGCTTCGCCTGCGGTTATTTCTTCGCTTTGCCGCGAGTCTTCGCGGCCTTGGGGGGAGCGGTCGCCGCGCGCTTGCGCGCCTGTGCGAGGCGAGATTTCTTCCGGGCCGCCTTGTTCGGATGTACGATTCCCTTGCTGGCCGCTTTATCGTACGCGCTCTCGGCGAGCTGCGCGGCGGCGTTTTCGTCTGAATCCACGGCTCGCTTGAAAAGCGTCCGTAAACGGTTCTTCGTGCTCTTGTTACGCGTTTCGCGCTTCTCGGATTGCTTGGCCCACTTTTCGGCGGCCTTGATGTTCGGCAAGAATGCTCCTTATGCTCTGCGGCGAGACAACGGCGTGTATCATATCAGGGTCGCGCGACGGGTGTCCAGGGCGGAGAGCAAGATCGTGCGATAACTGTCGTAGCGGCTCTGGGCGATCCTCCCGTCCGCCGCCGCCAGCTTCACCGCGCAGTCCGGCTCGATGAGATGGGTGCAGTCGGTGAACCGGCAGGCGGGCGCCAGCGGGGAGATTTCCCGGAAGCCGTACGCCAGCGTCGGGGCGTCGATCTCGCCCAGCCCGAATTCATTGATCCCCGGGCTGTCGATCAAAAAGCCGTCGTCGAGGCGATAGAGGCGCGCCGTCGTCGTGGTTTGACGCCCGAGCCCGTGCCGCGAGACCTCCCCGACCACCCCGTCGCCGCCCAGGGCCCGGAAGATCGTCGACTTGCCCACTCCGGAGTTCCCGACGAGCATGGCGTGCCGGCCACGCAGCAGGCTGCGCAGCTCTTCTACCCGCTCGCCGAGCTTCGGGTTAATGCACAGCGTGGAGTAGCGCAGTGCGCTGTAGACGTCGAGCAGTTCGCTGCTCCGATGCGGCTCGGCGAGATCGGGCTTGGTGAAGACGACCGCCGCTTCGATCTCTTCGAGCTGGGCGAAGGCGAGCAGTTGGTCGAGGGTTACCGGACGAGGCGGCGGCTCGGCGAGCGCCGTTACGGCCACCAGCAGGTCGACGTTTGCCGCCATCGTTTTCGCCCGCCCCGCCGCGCTGCGCCGCTCCATCGTTGCAGTCCGCGGCTCGATGCGCTCGACGAGGGCTTGCCCGTCCTCGAGGATGCGTGCTTGCACGACGTCTCCCGGGACCGGCATGTAGCGGCGTCCGCTCATGCGACGAAGTTGCGCGATGCGCGGCTGCGTTTCGCCGTCGATCGATATCCATGCGGAGTTCTTTCCGGTCGAGACGACGAACGCTTGATGTAACGTGATCTACTTCACCCTGAGCGTGGCAGGGCGTCCGGACGATTCACGACGCGAAGCGATCGATGTCGCCATGCGAGCCCGCGGCGGGCGCGCAACCTGGCGTGTGAATCCTATTGCCGGACGTTCGTACGCGCTGCTCGAGGCGGAGGCTCCCTTCGACCCGGCGGAGGTTGCCGCGGGCCCGGGCGAGTGCATGTACGACGCGGCGGTCATTGCGTTGGCAGTTTTCCCTACGGTGCCGGAAGCCTTGCCGTACCTGCACGACGCGCTCGGCGGCGAAGGACGGCCGGCGGGAGTCCTCACGGTGCGGCCCTGCGACGAGGGCCTGATCGTCGAGTGGGACCCGCGGATCTCCGGCGCGCTCATCGTCTCCGGGGTGATCGACGTCGAGTTGCGCCGCTTTGCGAGCGGAAGAAGAACCGAGTTGCTTTCGCCTTTGCCGCCGCCCGTGCTCGCGATGATTGCGAGCGACGCGCTGCAGACGCCCGAGCTCTCCGCGGACCGCGTGCTGGAGCTGTTGATCGACCGATGACGCCCAGCGCACTCTGGCAAAACGTAAGCATCTCCGACGTCATCGACATCATCGCGACCAGCGTCTTAGTCTACTACGTCTTACTGCTGATCCGGGGAACGCGTGCCGTGCAGATCTTGATCGGCATCTTGGTGCTCGTAGGATTGCTCGGCATCGCGACCCTCTTTCATCTGACGCTGCTCGGCACGATTTTGCGTCTCTTGCTCGTCGGAGCGGCGGTGACGATCCCGATCGTCTTCCAACCCGAGCTGCGACGCGCGCTGGAACAGATCGGTCGCGGCGGCCTCTTCCGCTTACAGAGCGGCGACGATGCCGAGCTCCGACCGGGACGCCCCGAGGATCGCGCGATGGTAATGTTGGCGAGGACCGCGTTCTTCCTCAGTCAGAACCACCGTGGTGCGCTGATCGTCATCGAGCAGCAGAGCGGCCTCAAAGAGATCTGCGAGAGCGGCACGTCCCTGCACGCCGACATCTCGGAGGAACTGCTGCTCACGATCTTCACGCCGGCCTCACCGCTCCACGATGGAGCCGTCGTCGTTCACGAAGGAGCGATCGAAGCCGCGGGGTGTCTGCTGCCCCTCGCGGAGCGGCCGCTGACCGGAGAGCGGATGGGCACGCGCCACCGCGCGGCCGTCGGACTGAGCGAGCAGACCGACGCGGTCGTGCTGGTCGTCTCCGAACAGACTGGAGCGATTCGCATCGCGCGAGCCGGCCGGCTCTCGCGTCCGGTCGACGACGAACAACGGCTGGTGAAGATGCTGCTGGCGGTGACGCGGCCGCCGCGTCACGAACGCCGGCGTCCCAACGATCTCATCACGCACCTGCGCTCTCGTTTGCGAACGCAGCGTGACGGCTCGAAACCACGCGTGTCGTGGACCGACCTCTTGCCTTAATGGAGCTGATTCGAAAGAACTTCGCACTCAAACTGCTCGCCGTCGCCCTTGCGATCGTCGGTTGGGCCTACTTTCGCTTCGCCTCGAACCCGATTTTCGCCGACGGCCAGAGCGAGCAGCAGCTCTCGATTCCGATCTCGACGGCAAATCTTACGCTGGGGTACGTCGCGCACTTCGCCGACCGCGAGGCCGTCGTCACGGTAGCGGGAAAACGAGGAGAACCGGCGGTCAAGCCCGATGAGATCAAGGCAGTGATCGATCTTTCAAACAAAGGCGCGGGCGTTTATAACGTTCCGGTGCAGCTCGTTGCGCCCGACCTCGCGGTGCAGAGCCTGAGTCCGGCCTCGGTAACGCTGACGATCGAACGGGTCGAGGAGCGCAGCTTTCCGATCGTCCTGCACTATATGGGCCAGCCGCAGGCGGGGGTCGTCGTTAATCAGCCGCAGATCCGGCCGAACGTGGCCACCGTGCGCGCCCCCACCTCGGTGCTGGCGCAGATCGCCGCGGTCAACGCGAACGTCGCGCTTCCCGAAGGGCCCAAAGCGGTGGACGAGATGGTGCGCCCGGTCGCCGTCAACGCGGGCGGAATGGAGCTCACGGGGCTCTCCGTGTCGCCCAATCTGGTCCGCGTGCAGATGCGCTTCGTTGCGGGCGCCGGGAAATGAGCGGGCTTTTCGGGACCGACGGCGTTCGCGGCGTGGCGAACTTGGAGCTCACGCCCGAGCTGGCGTTTCGAATCGGGCGGGCGGGAGCGTTCGTGTTGCACGACGGCGCGGATGCGCAACGGCCCATCGTCGTCGGACGCGATACGCGGATCTCCGGCAGCATGCTCGAAGCGGCGATCGTCGCGGGCATTACCTCGGCGGGACGTAACGCGTTGCTGCTGGGCATCGTGCCGACGCCGGCCGTCGCCAGCGTCGCCCGGCGTACCGGGGCGGCCGCCGGCGTAATGATCAGCGCCTCGCACAATCCGGTCGCCGATAACGGCATCAAGTTCTTTAGCGGAGAAGGTTTCAAGCTTTCCGACGAGCTCGAGCTCGAAATCGAACGCGCCGTCGACGCCGACGATTTACCCAGACCGACGGGCACGGAGGTCGGCGTCGTTCGTTCGGCCTTCAATCTCGGCCGTCACTACTACGAGGAGCTCTACGAGGGCGTACCGAGTCTCGAGGGCCTCGAAGTAATCGTCGACGCCGGCTTTGGGGCGGCCTACGCAATCGCCCCGTACGTCATGCGTAAACTCGGCGCGCGCGTCGTCGAACTGAACTGCGAGGCGGATGGGGCACGCATCAACGTTGCTTGCGGGACGACCGACCTGCGGCACCTGCGCGAAGCGGTGCGTTCGCGGATCGCCGATGGTGCCAAACGTGTCGTCGGCGTCGCCTTCGACGGCGACGCGGATCGCGCGCTGTTCGTCGACGAGACCGGCGAGAGCATCAGCGGCGATCACGTGATGTTCGCGATGGCGCGCGACATGCACGAACGCGGCGAGCTGCTGCGCGATACCGTCGTCGCGACGGTCATGAGCAACATCGGCTTCGAGCGTGCGCTTGCGCGGCACGGCATCGCGCTGGTGCGCACGGCGGTCGGCGATCGCTACGTTTTGGAAGCGATGCGCGAGGGCGGCTACACGCTCGGCGGCGAGCAATCCGGGCACGTCCTGGATTTTCGCTACAACAACACCGGAGACGGTCCGCGAACCGCGATAACGCTGCTCGGTATCGTTGCGGCCCGGAAAACCCGCTTGTGCGAACTCGTCAACGAGGTCCACATCGCTCCGCAGATACTCGTTAACGTCACCAGTCGCGACCGGGGCGTCTTGGCGCTGGATTCGGTGCGGGACGAGATCGCGCAAGCGCAGGCGGCGCTGGGCGGCACCGGGCGTCTTTTGATCCGCCCCTCCGGCACCGAGCCGCTGATTCGGGTGATGGCCGAGGGTGAGAATTTGGAGCTTATCGAGGAGATTGCCGGTCGCGTCGCGGCCCGAATCGAGCTGGAGGTCAGTCGGCTGGCCTAGACGTTTACGCCCGATTTCGGAAAGGAGAATATCGCGGAAGGGCGCGGCCGTGTGACGCCGAAGCCGCCGTCATCAAGGGTTCCCCGAGACATACCCGTCTCGGGAAACGTTGAAGCCTATCGTAGGTCACTGAGTCGGGACCGTAGTCCCGAGCGGGGGATATCCCGGTAGGGGTGAGTGGGCCGGTCGGCCCTAGGGCGAATCTTTCCCGCCCGAACCCGTCAACTAACCCCGCAAGTGTCGTGAAAGAGGAGCGATTTCTTGCGTCAAACGCTAGCCATTGGGGCTTTTGCCCTGTTTGTTACCAGTTTTAGTTCTGTTGCAGCGGCCCACACGACCGTTGCCCCCAAAGCCGAATACGCCGCCTCCGCCGACGCTCAAGCGTTGAGCCCGGATGTCGCGGAGTGGACCTCCCGCCTCGTGATCTCCGCCCCGACGCCTCATCGCGCCGGGATCGGCCGCTTTACCGGCGGCATTTTGGCGCGGACCTCGCGGATGGCCCTGGGGTTGACGACGAGCGCCCTGCGGTTTCTCGGCGTCCCCTACGTTTTCGGTGGAACGAGCACATCGGGCTTCGACTGCTCGGGTTTCGTGCAGCATGTCTTCGGCTTAATGGGCATCTCGCTGCCGCGGACGGCTGACGCCCAGTACGACGTCGGGCGACCGACCGTCGGTGGCCCCCGGGCGGGCGACTTGGTCTTTTTCGATACGTACGGCGGCGTTTCGCACGTCGGGATCTACCTTGGGCGAGGGAAGTTCGTTCACGCGAGCTCGAGCCACGGGGTCATGGTGAGCAAGCTCTCCGATTCGTATTGGGCAGCGCGCTACGTCGGCGCGAAACGGCTGATCGCGACCCGCTAACCCAGCCTCAGCGCAAACAGGTTTTGCAGCCCGATTAGCGATAATCGGGCTTGCGTTTTACCGGGGGCTCGGAGCGAGACTGCACTTCATTGCGCCACTCACGCAACCCGCGATCGTGCGGTCATCGAATACGGTCACACTGTCGGAACGGTTATTCGATAGAAAGACGGCCGTTCCGACGCCCCGGTCGAACTCGCGCGGGAAGATGCCGGCGTTAAGAGAGGCGACCGCGCGCCGATCGTGCACGTCTATTACGGATATCGTCCCTTCTGAAGCACCGCCGGCTCCAAACCGATTCGTGTTGCCCACCAGAACGTAACGGCCGTCGCTCGTAGCTAAAACCGGTACCGGATTCGAGCCGACCGGTATGGTCGCTACGCGTGCCGTTCTGCTCAGGTCGCCGATCGCGGCTGTATCGAGCAATGTTACCGTATTCGATCCGCGATTCGTTACCCAAGCGAGATGCCCATCGGGACTCAACGACAGACGAACGGCGGCGCAATCGGTCGCCGCCTTCCCAAGAATGGATGAACTCGGTTGAGTCTCCGCTTTTGCAACGTCGACGCCAAAAACCACGCCGGGCGGCAGTTCGGGTTTTTGATCCACAGCTGCCCCCTCTTCGCGACACGATATCGGAAAGCCGTATTTTCGCCGTGCAACCTCCGATGTAACGTATAAGGTGCGGCCGTCGCGGGAAAACGCGATGGTAATTGGTGCGTTACCAACCTCGATCTGACCGACAATGGCGTCTCGCGAATATGAATGAGTTGCAGCCTTCGTTAAATCGATCACCGTAACGGCGGCCGTTTGCTCGTCGCTGATAAATGCAAAGTTACCATCTGGAGAAACGCTTGCGAACGAGGCGCCGGCATCATCGTCTTCAATGTCACCGTCCGACAGTTTGATCGCGCCGGCTAGCGAAGGGCGTCCCGCGACGGCGTCGGACGTGCGCAAGAACGCGGCATACGCATCATCGGCAGCCACGAGCAGGCTTCCATCGAGCGTAATCGCGAGGCCGGCCGGTTGCGACGACAACGGAACGAGATGATCGAAGACAAAACGCCCGTCGCGACAGAGCAGAACTGCAATTCCCGGCATCTGCTCCGGTCTCTCCGGGTTCACCGATACGAAGGCTGCCTCGGTTGAAGGAAGCTCGGCAATTCCAAACGGTCTACCGGGAACGGCGACGGCATATGGCTCTTGCGGTGGCGGGCACGCAGGCGATTCGCCTAAAGCAACGGTCGCTGCGAGTAGAAATGGTAAGTACAACATGTCGCCATTTTACTCTATCCGATTGCGTTCCTTTGCCTGCGCGCGGTCCGCTCAGATAGTGCCTTGAGAAGCGGGACACGTTACGCGATTCCAGCGAGCAACTGCGCCAAAGAGAGCGCGGCATCGCCGGTGACGACAAACGTTTTCTCGACGGCGTTGCAAATCAGTGTAGGACCGGGACCGGCGGCCCCGGCGATCCGTCCGACCAGCGTCGAACCGGAATGAAAATGGGCATCGGTTCGTATGGACGCATGTTAGGAGCAGCCAAGATCGACGATCCGTCCCAACCGGCGGCCCATGTAGCGAGTTGGGCGTATGCGATGAACGGCATCACGTGCGGTAACCAAGGCCCAGCAACCTGATCGTTGAGATAGCCGCCTTTGGAAAGCATAAAAGCAAACGATGCCGGGGCGGGATCGGTAAAGTGGTGGCTCGCGTATGCTGCCTGTGCCTTCTGCGCGATCTCTTCGCGGTTGTCACCCGCTAACGCCCACTGCGTTCGCTCCACGTACTGCGGCAGCACACTCTGTGCCGCCGGCGGATTGAAACAGCTCGGCCCGCGTCCTTTCGGATTCCAGAACTCGGGATCGTCGAGTCCCGACGTCCACGACCGTTCGACGAGACAGACCCAGCCGTTGTCGCCCTTCACGGCGACGTAGTAGCCTTGCTTGCCGAGCACGAGAACCGAGGCGTGCGCGGAGACCGATGGCGGTCCCGAACTGCGCGCGAGCGCGATCTCGTCGGCT
This sequence comes from Candidatus Cybelea sp., assembly GCA_049285915.1. GTDB lineage: Bacteria > Vulcanimicrobiota > Vulcanimicrobiia > Vulcanimicrobiales > Vulcanimicrobiaceae > Cybelea. Next base: position 188,725 of record JBAQAW010000058.1, read on the forward strand.
GGCGCCATGAGATACTCCGCGACCGGCGCCATCGTGCGGTATTTCGAGGCCGGCTGCGTCGTCTGGCCCTGGCCCGAAGCCGTCGCGGCGAGCAGCATGGCAAACGAGAGAATCAAAATGTGCTTCAAGGGATCCTCCGCCAAAAGCAATCGTCGTGGTATCGAACGAGAGCGCCCCAAAGTGACACCGGAGACCAAACCAAGCGGCCTTTGGGTTCCATCACGAGAAAGCTTAATGGATGCACACACACCGTTTTTTGAGCGCGTTGGCGCTCGTTACTTGGTCTGCCGCCGCCGCGGGATGCTCGAGCGGCGCCCACGTTGTTCCTCTCACGGGCGCGCCGGCCGCGCCGTCGAGCGCACGTACCGGCTGGCTGTCGCCGCAAGTGAAGAACGGCCCTCAGCTCTATGTTGCCGATCAATCCAATCAGCGAGTCGCGATATTCTCTCAGAAGAGCGGCGCCCCAACGGGACAGATTACCGACGCAATATCTGGTCCCGACGGATTGTATATCGATCGCGGCGGCACGCTCTACGTTTGCAACTTCGGCAGCGGAACGGTAACCGAATACCGCAAGGGCCAGACGATGCATTCGAAGACGCTGACCGGCACCATCGGTCCCAAGTACGTCGTCGCCGGACGCGACGGCACCGTATACGTTGCCGATTTCGGCTACGGCTCGCATAGCAATCTGTACGAATACGCCAAAGGAAGCACGACGCCCACGACGACGATCCCATTTGCGACATTTCCGGCCGGCGTCGCACTCGATACCCACAACAAACTCTACGTCGCGTACAACGATGCAAACTACGGCGACGTCGAAGTGCTTAAGTTCGCCCCGGGGAAGACCAAAGGGAAGAATCTCGGCATTTCCATCAAGTTTGGTACCGCCGGAGGCCTCGCGTTCGACAAGGACGACGATCTGCTGCTCGACGATCAAGGCCTGCCGGGCGTGGACGTTTTTCCGCCGGGTGCGACCCTGCCGTCAAAGCAGTTCACCGGCTTTAGCCTCGCCTACCAGATCGCGCTCAACAAGAAAAACGCTCGCCTCTTCGTGAGCGATCCGTTTGGCCCGTCGGTTGCGGAGATTTCCTATCCCTCGGGAACGCCCATTCGCAGCTTTTCCAGCGGTCTCGCCGGAGCGTTCGGAGTCGCGACGAGTCCGGATAGCCCGTACTAAACTACAGTGAGTTAGGGACCGCTGGGGTGGTTCACGAAGCCTGGATTGCGGCATTGCGTGCCGCCCTTATCGTGGGTGACGAAGGCGCTGAGCTGCGAGGCAACGGCGCTCGGCGCGCCCTCCGGGATTGCGTATCCGCTAAATCGCCATTTCCCGCAATCCTTCACGTAGTACTCGCTGAGAAGCCCTTTCGACTGGATTTCGACGCGGGCATAATCTTGCGCGACGACGATGTCCATGATCCTAGAAGCATCGGATGCTCCATGCGAAAGAGCCAAGTTTTCAAGCGAGCTCGTATCGGCGGACGCGCCGCAGTATGCTGCCATGGCGGGCGTTCCCGAGATAAACAGTGCTGTCGCGATGGCGACCGAAAGCGCGATAAAAAAGGATCGCCGTGAAGTCATAGTTCAAAGCCCCCTTATCGGACCTACCGGCCTTCGCGGCCTGCACGTGCCTCCCTATCCGGCGCGACCTGCCCCTCAGCCGGCGCAGGCGCGACGAGCTGCCCGGGTCGGTGAACAGGTCGGCGCGTACGATTGCACCGAAACTGCACCGCCGGGCTTGCTCGGTGAGAATCCGCCGAAGATCAGTGCGGTGCAAAGCCTTATGGGGTGTAGCCAAGCGGTAAGGCAGCGGACTTTGACTCCGCCATGCGTTGGTTCGAATCCAGCCACCCCAGCTTACCCTTGGCGGAGTCGAAGTGCGCTGCCTTACCGCAGCGCCGGCGCGAAGCGCCAAAGCGGAATCTCAAAGAGATGGGACCCGAAGCGCGGAGCGCTTTGGGAGAATGGCAGCGGACTTTGACTCCGCCATGCGTTGGTTCGAATCCAGCCACCCCAGCTTACCCTTGGCGGAGTCGCGGCGGTTAGGTCAAGCTGCCTGAAGGCGGCGCTTCGTGCGGATGCAAAACGATAGGTTGTGATCCATCGTGCAGATGGCCTAGACAAAATCGCCGCGCGAATCGCGTGCATTATCGCGCTCTTCGTGTGCGTTCCGTCGTGCGACTTGCAACGAGGCGGCGGCGCGCCTGCCGTTATGCCGTTACCTGCCGGAGGCCGAGCGTTGGCGGAGTTTCCGAGAGAACGTCTATGGGGAGCGCCCGGCGAGACGCGCTGGGAGCCGGTGGTTGCGGCAGACCCTCATGCTCCGTGGGTCTATCAGTTGAGCACCGGACAGCGTCCGGATTATCTGCTCTTCCGCGCGTCGAGCGACGGCGGCAGGACGTGGGGTGAGCAACGGCATCTTTGCCGCCGCGGCGTTCGCGTACCCTTTCAATACGATCCGCAAATCGCCGTGACCGACAGCGGCACGATCTATGTCGTGTGCCTCGACGGATTTCGGCCCGGCGCCGTCTTCGCGCGGTCGCGCGATCATGGCACCAGCTGGAGCAAAGCGATCCGTCTCGACGGCAAGCTCAAGTATAGCGACAAGCCGACGCTTGCGACCTCACCGGACGGAAAGAACGTCTACGTCGCCTATAACTCGTACTACTCGCTGCGCGTCTCGGTGTCGCACGATTACGGCCGCACGTGGGCAGCGCCGGTGCGCGCGACGACGCACCACCGCTGGTACTACT
>JBAQAW010000059.1:0-12603 GCA_049285915.1 Candidatus Cybelea sp.
ATCTAAGGGCTCAGATTTAGGCCAAATCTAGGAGCCGAGAGCCGAAGTTTGCCCGCAACGTGTATCATCCTGAGCTTGTCGAAGGAAATGTCATCCTGAGCTTGTCGAAGGAAATGTCATCCTGAGCTTGTCGAAGGAAATGTCATCCTGAGCTTGTCGAAGGATGGACGAAATCGGCGCTGCTTTAGGCGGGCATGTCTTTCTTTTGGTCGTGGTGATAGATAAGCGCCGGCGATTCTTTTTTCTCGATGACGTCTTTGTTGACGACGCACTTCTTGACGCCTTGAAGCGAGGGCAGATCGTACATGACCTCGAGCATCGTCTCTTCAAGAATCGAGCGCAGCCCGCGCGCACCGGTCTTGCGGCGCTGTGCCTTGTTGGCGATCGCGACGAGCGCCTCTTTGGTGAACTGCAGATCGACGCCGTCCATATTGAGAATTTTTTGGAACTGCCGAACGAGCGCATTGCGCGGCTCGGTGAGAATGCGGCGCAGCGCCAGTTCGTCGAGCGCATCGAGCGTTACGACGATCGGCAGGCGGCCGATGAACTCCGGAATCAAGCCGAAGCGCAGCAGATCTTCGGGCATCAGTTGTTGGAAGAGCTTGCCGAGGCGGATGTCGCGCTTGCCTTCGGGCTGCGCGCGGAAGCCCATATTGTTTGCGGCGACCCGCGACTCGATGATTCGTTCGAGGCCGTCGAAGGCGCCGCCGCAGATGAAGAGCACGTTGGTCGTATCGATTTGGATGAACTCTTGGTGCGGATGCTTGCGTCCGCCCTGCGGCGGAACGTTGGCGGTCGTGCCTTCAAGAATCTTGAGTAGCGCCTGCTGCACGCCCTCGCCCGAGACGTCGCGGGTGATCGAGGGGTTCTCGCTCTTTCGCGCGATCTTGTCGATCTCGTCGATGTAGACGATGCCCTTCTCCGCGCGCTTGACGTCGTAGTCGGCCGCCTGGATGAGCTTGAGAAGAATGTTCTCGACGTCTTCCCCAACGTAGCCCGCCTCGGTCAAGGAGGTTGCATCGGCCATCGCCAGGGGAACGTCGAGAATCTTTGCCAGCGTCTGCGCCAGATAGGTCTTGCCCGAACCCGTCGGCCCGACCAGCAGAATGTTCGACTTCTGCAGCTCGACGTCGTCGGCCGTGCCGCCGGCGTTGATGCGTTTGTAATGGTTGTAGACCGCGACGGCCAGCGACTTCTTCGCGCGCTCCTGGCCGATCACGTACTGATTGAGAATGTGGTTGATCTCTTTGGGCTTGGGGATGTTGCGCAGGCGCAGGCTCTCGTCGACGTTCTTGTAGAGCTCTTCCTCGATGATCTCGTTACAGAGCTCGATACACTCGTCACAAATATAAACGCCGGGGCCGGCGATCAATTTCCGAACCTGCTCCTGCGACTTTCCACAGAAGCTACATTTCAACTGACCCTTGTCGTCTCCAAAGCGAAACATCAGCTTCCGGGGTCCCCTACCTCCTATGCCGGCATCGGCAAGCCCAGACGGTTTTCGATAATTTGGTCGATTATCCCGTAGTCCTTGGCCTCTTGGGCAGTCATATAATAATCCCGCTCGATGTCTTTGAGAACCTGGTCGAGCGGTTTTTTTGTGGTTTCTTGGTAGATCCGCGCTACCGTGTGCCGGGTAGCGACCAGGTCGCGGGCTGCAATTTCGATCTCGGTCGCCTGTCCCCCGATTTGCTGGACGAAGGGCTGATGGATGACCACCTTGGAGTTGGGAAGGGCGTACCGCTTGCCGGCAGCTCCCCCCGTGAGGAGAATCGACCCCATCGAGGCCGCCAGACCCATGCAGATCGTGGCCACGTCGGGCTTGATGAATCGCATCGCGTCGTACATCGCCAGACCCGCCGTCACGCTCCCGCCGGGGCTGTTGAGGTACATATCGATGTCCTTGTCGGGGTCTTCTTTTTCGAGGAAGAGCAGCTGTGCGATGACCAGGCTCGACATATTGTCGTCGATCACGCCGCCGACGAAGACGATGCGGTCTTTGAGCAACCGCGAATAAATGTCGTAGGCGCGTTCACCCCGTGCCGTCTGCTCCACGACCATCGGTACTAAATGTCCCATGATTCGTGTAACTACGACACCGAACGAGTAGTTTCTTGGTCGCCCTCGACCTCGGCACTATCGATCAGCAACTCGAGCGTTTTACTTCGCACGATGCCCTCCATCAAGGAGAGCAAGTTGTTGCCTAGCGCCTTGCGAATCCGCGCTGCCGGCTGACCGTACCGGCGCGCGAGCGTTTCGAGCTCCGCGGAAACGTCCGAGGGTGTGGCAGCGACCTTTTCGGCTTTCGCGATTTGCTCGATCAAAAGGGTGGTTTTTACGCGTGATTCGGCCTCCGGGGTGAGGGAGGCTCGCAGTTCTTGTTCGCTCTTTCCGATTTGCAGTAGATACTCTTCGAACGAGGTGCCGTGCGACGCGGTCTCGGACGCGGCATCCTCCATCAGACGATCGAGCTCCGTTTCGACCATCGTCGGCGGCAACGCGAAATCGTGGCTCGAGAGGAGCTTTTCGACCACCGCGTTGCCGACCGCGCGGCGGATGCGGGACTTCGCCACCGCTTCCAGCCGGAAGCGCAGGTCGGCTTTCAACTCCTCGACCGTCTGGTTGCTGGAGACGGCGCGCGCAAACTCGGCATCGACGGGCGGCAGCTCGTACTCTTTGAGCTCGTGCAGGGCGATCGCAAATACGGCGGCCTTGCCCGCAACCTCGGCCGAGGGGTAGTCGTCGGGAAAGCGTACCTCGACATTCCGGCTCTCGCCGGCGTTCATGCCGACGATGCCGGCAACGAATCCCGGCACGAACCGGCCCTCGGCGAGCTCGACGCTCTGGCCTTGGGCGCTCCCGCCCTCGAAGGGTACGCCCTCGATGGTCCCGGCGTAGTCGATCGTCGCGACGTCGCCCATGGCCGCGGGCCGGGTAATGGGAACGAGCGTCGCCCGCTCTTTGGCCAGCGCGGCGAGGCTCCGTTCGACGTCGTCGTCGGTCACCTCGATCGGCGGACGCGCGACGGCGATCCCCATATACTTGCCCAGCTCGATCGCCGGACGGACCTCGACGGTCGCCTTGAGGCGGAGCGGGCGCCCCTCGCTCTCCTCGATCACCTCGACTTTGGGGCGATCTACGGGATCGAGGTCGTGCTCGCGGACCGCTTTGGCGTACACCTCGGGGATCACGTCCTCGACGGCTTGGCTCGTGACGGCTTCGCTGCCGTAGGTCTGCTCGAAAATCTTGCGAGGGACTTTCCCCGTACGGAACCCGGGCAGCCGGACGCCGTGGGAGAGTTTGCGGTAGGCCCGTTCCTCGGCCGCCGCGAGCTCGTCTGCGCTGATGGAGAACTCCAGCTCCACCTGCGTGGGCGCGAGCCGGGTCAAAGTCGAGCTGGTCATATGTAATAAATTAGCGGAAGACGAGATTCGAACTCGCGACCCTCGCCTTGGCAAGGCGATGCTCTACCACTGAGCTACTTCCGCACGAACCCTTCTGTTGGCGCGCAGCGCAATGGGCAAGCAGAGACTCGAACTCTGACGGGTCGCCCCACTGGAACCTAAATCCAGCGCGTCTGCCAGTTCCGCCACTTGCCCGGCGACCTCCTTAGATAGAACGCCTCCGATGCTTTTCCTTCCGCGATGGGCAGGGGGCTTGCGGGCTGGGAGAGTTGGCCTTTGGCGGCTACTCTTCTTTCGGCAGCGCTTCGTAGAAGGTGACGACATTACCGAACGGGTCGGCGATCGCCATCGAGATCTCGCCCCATTCTTGCTTGCGCACGCTGGGTCGCGAGTGCCGGTACTTCTTCTCTAAGAGTGCCGATTGGTAGGCGACAAGCTCGGGCGTCTCGATCCGAATGTGCGCGCCGAACGTACCGTCCCCGAAGTGCTCGCTCAGGTGCAGGACTGCTCCTCCGCGCGATATTTGCGCGTAAAGCGGAAGGCCGGGTGCGAAATAGTGTTCCCAGTCGACCTGAAAGCCTAAGAAGTCGCAGTAGAACTCTTTCGCCTTCGCAACGTCGAGAATACGAAGAATCGGTACGACGCGTCCCATCGCTGAGATCTACGGCCTCGCGTTTCGGGAATCTTTCAGGAAGGTCGTCGTTACGCGACGGCCCGAATCTCTTGCGGACGCGCGGCCATCGCAGCGCGCCCTCACGAAGTTTTCTCAGCCGATCGGGAGTCTTTATGCAGAAGAGCAGCGACGCCCTCAAACGTGACGTTTTACCGATTCCCGACGAGCAGTTCGTCGGCCTCACGACCTACGACGCGAAGGACCCGGACACGAAGTATCCGCCCATCAAGCCGCTGCGTCCGCCGGCCGGTGCGCCCAACGTCCTCATCGTGCTGATCGACGATGCCGGCTTTGGCTCCTCATCGGCCTTTGGCGGCCCCTGTCATACACCCAACGCCGAGAAGCTCGCGGCGCGCGGCTTGAAGTACACGCGCTTTCATACGACGGCGCTCTGCTCGCCGACGCGCGCGGCGCTGTTGACCGGCCGCAACCATCACTCGGTCGGCATGGGCGCGATCACCGAGATGGCAACTTCGGCGCCGGGCAACAGCAGCATCCGTCCAAAAAACAAGGCGCCGCTCGCGGAGATCCTTAAGCTCAACGGCTACTCGACCGCGCAGTTCGGCAAGTGCCACGAAGTGCCGGCGTGGGAAGTCTCGCCCGTTGGGCCGTTTCACCAGTGGCCGACCGGTTCGGGCTTCGAACATTTCTACGGTTTCGTCGGCGGCGAAGCGAACCAGTACTATCCCGGCCTCTACGAAGGCACGAAGGCCGTCGACCCGCCAAAGTCGCCCGAAGAAGGCTACACGCTGACCGAGGATCTGGCGGATAGCGCGATCACATGGATTCGCCAGCAGAAGGCGATGATGCCGGATAAGCCCTTCTTCGTTTACTTCGCTCCCGGCGCGACGCACGCGCCGCATCACGTTCCCAAAGAGTGGTCGGATAAATACAAGGGCAAGTTCGACGGCGGCTGGGACGAGCTGCGCGAAAAGATCTTCGCGCGTCAGAAAGAGCTGCGCGTCATTCCCAGGGACGCGGAGCTCACCAAGCGTCATGCGGAGATCCCAGCCTGGGACGAGATGCCCGCCGACCTCAAGCCGGTTCTGGCGCGGGAGATGGAGATCTATGCCGGCTTCCTCGAGCAGACCGACCATCACGCCGGCCGCCTGTTCCACGCGCTCGACGAGCTCGGGGTTCTCGAGGATACGCTGATCTATTACATCATCGGCGATAATGGTGCGTCGGCTGAGGGCACGATCAACGGCTGCTTCAACGAAATGACGATGCTCAATGGAATGCCCGGCATCGAGACGCCGGAGTTTCTACTCAGCCGGATCGACGATTTCGGAACTCCGAAAGCCTACAACCACTACGCCGTCGGCTGGGCCCACGCGCTCTGCACGCCCTATCAGTGGACCAAACAGATCGCCTCGCATTACGGCGGGACGCGCAACGGCACGATCGTGGCGTGGCCAAGGCGCATCCGCGCGAAGGGAGAGACGCGCGGGCAGTTTCATCACGTGATCGACGTCGCAAGAACGATCTTAGAGGTGAGCGGCGTACCGGAACCGCACAGCGTCAACGGCATCGACCAGGCGCCGCTCGAAGGCGTGAGCATGGCGCCCACGTTTAACGACGCAAAGGCTGCCGAAGAGCATTCGCTGCAGTACTTCGAGATGTTCGGAAACCGCGGGCTCTACCATCAAGGCTGGACGGCGGTTACGAAGCACCGAACGCCGTGGACGACGGAGCAGCCGCCGCCGTTCGACGACGACGTCTGGGAACTCTACGCCCCCGACGATTGGACCCAGGCGCGCAACGTCGTCGCCGATCATCCGGAGAAGCTCGCGGAGATGCAGCGGCTTTGGCTGATCGAAGCGGTAAAGTACAATGTGGTCCCGCTCGACGACCGCACGTACCAACGCATCAACCCCGATCTCGCGGGACGGCCGCAGCTGGTTACGGGGACGTCGCAGACGCTCTTTGCCGGCATGCGCGTCGCCGAAGGCTGCATCATCAACCTGAAAAACAAATCACACTCGGTGACGGCGGAAATTACGGTTCCGAAAGAAGGCGCGAAGGGCGTGATCGTCACGCAAGGCGGCTTCGTGGGCGGCTGGACGCTTTACGCTCTCGAGGGGCGTCTGAAATACTGCTACAATTTCTTCGGCCTCGAGCACTACTTTGCGCAGGCCTCCGAACCGATCCCGGCCGGCAAGCATCAGGTGCGCATGGAGTTCAAATACGACGGCGGCGGTCTCGCTAAAGGTGGCGACGTCACCCTGTACTACGACGGCAAAGAGGCCGGAAAAGGCCGCGTCGACAGGACTGAACCCATGGGCTACTCCGCCGACGAAGCCTGCGACGTCGGTTCGGATACCGGTTCGCCCGCCTCTCCCGACTACGGTGCGACGGGCAACGGCTTTAACGGAAAGATCGAGTGGGTCCGGCTGGACATCGGGGACGACGACCACAGCCATCTCATTCCTGCGGAGGATAAGATCAAGGTCGCGATGGCGCGGCAGTAGGCGGCTGACCGACGGTCCGCGACCAAAGGATCGCCAGGAAGATGAGGTTGATCGCGAGGCCCACGATGCCGATCTCAGGACCGAAGATTAGGCCGTTGGGAAGCCCGAGTACGCCCATCTTCGGGCCTACGCCAAATGCCGTATAGGCTGCGCCGTTCCACAGGCTGTGGCTGACCGTGGAGACGACGATCGATCCCGACCGCGCTCGCATGAGGCCCCAAATAGCGCCTATCACGGCCGCATTCACGATGAACAAAGCGACCTGCAGCGGCGGAAGTGTAAAGCCCTTGGCCAGCGTTACATACGACAAGTGCCACAGGGCGAAGGCGACACTCGTGGCGATCAGCGTTGCGACAACGCTCATTCCGCGGCGTTGAAGCGACGCCCACAACCAGCCCCTGAAGAAACCCTCCTCCGTTAAGAGTCCAACGATCAGCGTTCCAACGGTAATCGAGACGAACGTAATGAGCGCTTTCGGCACGTTCGCGGCGTTGACGTGACCGTGGCCAAAAACGATCGCGATTCCGGCGACGAGCCCCAATACGACAACCGGATAGCTTGCGGCGAGGAGATAGTCGCGTCCCTTCCCCCAGGTGAACCCCAGAGCGCGCGGCGGCAAACGCTCTAGGTAGCAAAACAGAGCCATCAGTGGGAAGAGAGGAAGTGCGCTAAAAGCAGTGAGGCCGTTGGCGTCGAGCGTCGCGGTGACGGCGATGGCGATTGCGACACCGATCGCCGGATTGCGGAAGCGCAGAGTGCCCACGCTCCGGCTACGGCCGGTGGTCGCCTGCTGTTTCAATCCGACCGGATTGTGCGCGGTAGCCTCACGCAGCGGAAAAGAACCAAGGGGACCGCCTCGAGCGATCCCCCTTTTTGCCGTGCGCCCATACCGTAGGCCTCCATCAGGGTAGCAGACGCAAAGAAAGAGACCCTTAACGCGACGGCCCTCGAGCTTAAGGCGCCATTGCTATCCTCGTATGATTGGGCACGAGGCATGTTCGCCTTCTGCCGATAGGTTAACCCACAAATGAAAACCCCGCGAAACTTCATCTCGCAGGGCTTTCCAGATTTTGCACCGCCACGGACTTGAACCGTGAACCAATTGATTAAGAGTCAACTGCTCTACCATTGAGCTAGCGGTGCGCGCCGCGGTCATGCCATTCGCCGACCCCATCTATGGCGCCCTTCCGCCGCAAGCGCGGAGGGGCCCTCGGAATCTCTTACGACGAAGGCTCCCGCTCCCTAAAGGCCGTGCGCATGAAGGTCGTTGCGACCCTCCGCGTGGCCCAAAGATTCTCTACTGCTCGAGCTCTTGCAGCGTATTCGTCTTGGTATCGGTATAGAATAGCGCCGTGTCGCTGTCGCTGGTCCCGGTCGCAAGGAGCCCGAAGATGTGACCGGTCGTATCCGTGTCGATCGTCTTTGTGTCGAGCACTCGCCCCTTCGGCGTCAGTTCCACCAGCTTGTTTCCACCTTTGGTATTCGCAACGATGAGGTTTCCGTTTGGCAGAAGCGCGGAAGCTACGGGAGCATTGAGCGGAGAGCCACTATAGACGACCGTCGCGCAGGTGGCTTTCGGGTGAGCGCATTTAAATTTCTTTCCACCGGGCTGCACGACGATCTCGTCCTTCTCCAGCAGGTTGCTGGCGTTAGAAACCGCGACGACGGTGTTGTCGACCCCATCGACGATATACAGCGTGTCGTTGCACAGGCTACCGGTCTTTGTGTTATTGTATTGCATTCCGGATGGACCTAAGGCGCTCCAACCTGAGGCCTTGTTGATCCCGAAACCGGTTATCACTCGGACTACTTTCACGTTGCCGGAGCTGATGGGGACGAACGCCAGCTTAAAAAGCGAGCCGGTCTTCGAATCCGAAATGTAGATGTCTTCAGGCGCGTACGCGAAACCGCAAAATGCATCGGTGTCGCCGAATGGAACCTGGATCGGAGGGCCGTGACTCGCTTTGAACACGCCCTGCGGAGTGAACTGCGAAACGAGGCGGCTGACCTGCCCCGCGCCGTAGACTTGATTCGTCGCCGTGGTCGCATCGCCGTCGCAGCCCTCTATCTTGGTGCTTTGCGTAAAGGCCGTCGGCTTGGAGTGCGGCTTTGGATCGAGTACTTCGATCGTGGTGCCCTTCCCAGCGGTGCCCGCGGAGTCGGCGAAGTTGCAAACGACCAGCTGTCCTTGCTTAAGCCCGAAGGTCGCTCGGGCCACTGAGATTGCGCGCGGCCCCATGTCGCCGTTTTTCCGATCGACCGTCGAGCCGATTTCGACGTCCTTCGTGAGTTTCTTTAGAATCGAGGTCGTGTCGTCTGGAATGATGGCACTCGCGCTCGGTGCCGAGACCTGCGTTGCTCCGGCTGGAACGGTGGTGTTTCCGCCACACGCCGAAGTTGCAAGAAGTACGCCCGCGGTCAGCAGAAGCGCACGATAGTTGAAAGTTGGCATCGTAAATCCTCGTTCCCAACGCAGTGATGACGAAGCGAGCTTCGAAGTGCCTCTTTCGTTGCCTGCAAGAGCGGGCGGCCGCCGTCCAACTTTCCCGGAAAGGCATGGAACGGGTCGCCGAGTTCAAGGTTAGCGACGTCAGCCCGTTCAAGACGCACTGCGAGTCGGTCGGTGCGCAGCGTTCATCGACGGCGACCCTTACGAGCAGTTCGACCTGCCGATTGGCGGGCTCGGTCGATAGATAACCTGTGATCGTGTCTACTCGGAAAAGGAGTAACGTCGTGAATCCGTCAGGTTTCGGTAGATACGCCGGTGGCCTACTTGCGCTCGCGATATGCGCGGCGTGCGCGGGCGGATCGGCGGTCCCGCCGTCTACCGCTACATTCAATGCCAGGTCCGTCGGTAGGGCGCTCTTGGTAAACGGACGGCTGGTGACGGCAGCGCGCCTGACTTCGCTGCCTACCTACGCGTCGATCGTTCCCGACCGGCATGCGAAGGCGAAAGATTACGAGTACATCAACAATTACTACGGCACCTACTCCACCATTTTCGACTATCCGAAGAGCGATAAACAGATCGGTACGATCACCGGCGTCGGTGGCCAAGGGTGCACGAACGTCCTCTACGGCTATGGAAAGAAGGTCTTCTGGATCGTCCAGAGCCATACCGAGATCAACGAGTACCTGGCCCCCCAGAAGCTGATCAAGGCGCTCTCCGATTCCGTCGGAATGCCATCCAGTTGCGCCATGAATACGAGCGGCGACCTTGCGGTCGGGATCTTGGCAGGGTCGGGTTCCGGCGACGTCGTCATCTACAAGAACGCGAGCGGCTCGGGCACTGTCATGAGCACGCCGTTGGGCAAAGAGTACTTCGACGGCTACGACAAACAAGGGAATCTCTTCGTCGACGGCTTCGACGGCGGTTATAACTTCGTGCTCGCCGAGCTCCCAAAGGGCGCGCGTACGTTCCAAAAGATCACCACGAGCAACACGGTGACCTTCCCCGGCTCCGTACAGTGGGACGGCACGTACCTCGCCGTCACCGATCAGTTGACGAACGAGATCTATCGGTACGCGGTCGGCGGAAAGCACGCGACGTTGAAGGGTATCGTGCGGCTCACAAATGCCGGCGACTGCGCGCAGACCTGGATCGTTACGAGCTTGGTCTATTGCGGGGACGCGGGTAACAACGACGGCGAGGTTTTCAACTATCCGGCCGGCGGTCGACCGGCGGCGGTCCTTACGGGCATCTTCGATTTGCCGCTCGGCGTGACGGTAACGAAGAAATAAGGACTCGAACGCGGGACCAACCGATGAGCCGCAAGCAAGAGGACCAGGCGCGCGACGGCGTCTCCGCCCGCCCGGAAGTCATCCGGGACGTCGGAAAGAGCGGAGGCTCGCACTGGGCGAGGTGGAAGAACGGTGGCAATATCCCTTGCGACCGTTTCTACTCGAAGGAGCAATGTAGTGAATAGGACTGGGTTAGCGAAATACGCCGGTGCTCTACTGGCACTCGCGATATGCTCGGCGTGCGCCGGCGGCTCGGCGGTCTCGCCGTCAACCGCTTCGTTCAGTGCCAAGTACGTCGGTAGGACGCTTTTTGTGAACGGCCGGCCGGTAACGGCAGCACGCCTGAGCCCTCTGCCCCGTTTCGCGACGATGGTCCCGGACCATCATCGGAAGACCAAGTTTTTTGAATACGTCTACAATTACTACGGAACGTACGCCAGCATTTTCAACTATCCCAAGAGCCTTCAGCAATTCGGTACGATCAATGGCGACGGTGGTCAAGGGTGTACGAACGTCCTCTACGGCTACGGGAAGAAAATCGTTTGGAACGTCGGGGGCAGTGACCAGATCACGGAGTACAAGGTTCCCCAGACACCGATCAAGACGCTCTCCGTCAACTATTATTTCCCGTCCAGCTGCGCGATGAACACCAACGGCGATCTTGCCGTCGGGATATTGTATGCGAATTCGTCGTATGGCGGTGGCGGCGAAGTCGTGATCTTCAAGAACGGAAGCGGCTCGGGCGTGCCTTACAACACGCCGTTGGACGAAGAGTTCTTCGACGGCTACGATAACAATGGGAACCTCTTCGCCGACGGCTTTACGGGCGACCGCTCGGGTTTCGCCCTCGTTGCGCTCCCGAAGGGCAGCACGAAATTTGTAACGATCAAAACGAGCAACGCACCGGAGTTCCCGGGCTCAGTGCAGTGGGACGGCACGTACCTCACCGTGTTCGATCAGTACACGAACTCGACGTATCGGTACACCGTCAGTGGAACGACGGCGACGTTGAAGAACACCGTACAGTATACAGGTTCTTCGGATTGCGCGCAGACCTGGATCGTTAAGGGCCTTATCTACTGCGGCGATGCGGGGACCAACGGCGGCGAGGTCTTTAAGTACCCGGATGGTGGCTCGCCAGTTGCGGTTTTCTCGGGCAGTTTCGATTTCCCGCTCGGCATGACGGCCGCAAAGAAATAAGCGGCCGTCCCGTCTAGGCAAATTAAGAGCCCCTGCGAAACGTAGCGTTTTACAGGGGCTCTGGATTTTGCGCCCTCCGGGACTCGAACCCAGGACCAACGAATTAAAAGACTACACCGGCAGCGTGGAAACTATATGCCGTCTGGCTTTCTAAAGGGATGTTAAAGTATTTAGCTACGGCGGCTTTCCTGCTGCAATTGGTTGTGGCCCAGAGGGGCTTAGCAGACGCCGCTGCTGCCTATCAAGAGTTTTCCGGTCGCCAAGTCCAGGCGCTTGACCTAACATACCAAGCACTTTCGAGTGTGGAGCGCTCGAACTTATCGAGCTCACAGGTTCAGCTTTCCAAAGAGCATAACGGAAAGGTCGATGTCCTATTAGCGCAACCGACAGAGAAGCGATCTTTTCAAGTCAGCCTTTCTAAAGAAAGCGCTAGCAGCGCTAGCCCCACAAGACGGACCGATATCGCAGTTACACTATCAGGACTCGACGCTAAGGCGATTGCGATTTGGTACAGATCGTTGATTTTGGGAAACGTTAGCGGTCCTTCGGTAGCCATCCTGAGAGCGGCTGCGTTTTCGATTAAGGAAGCCTTTGTCGCTGACATGGGTCCAACTAAGTTATCAGCGGCATACGTCGTCCGCTACCTTCCGAGTGGAGCGAGTTGGAATGTCGGGCCCTTTCCTGATTGCGGCTCTTTTATTAACTACACCATACCGCCGACAACTTGGCGTGTCGGGCGGCAGCCAAAGATCTGCTAGGATTGAGCCTCGTAAGGTCGCATGGCTGTTCTGAGGCACCGCTTGCCGGTGTAGCCGTGCCGGTCTCGGGGCGCATTCGACGGGCACGAGGACGCGGCGATCGCTGTCACCACGACGGCTCCGAGGGGACGCTGCCGTCGCTCTTCGACAGCGCAGTGGCTACACGTGGCTACACCGCAAGGAAAAATGGCTCCCAAGTCCGGCATCGTGGTTAAGAGAACAACCCTTACAGCGTAAGGGTTGTTCACATCTGCGCCCTCCGGGACTCGAACCCGGGACCAACGGATTAAAAGTCCGCTGCTCTACCGACTGAGCTAAAGGCGCACGCTGGTTTGGGGTGACTGACGGGATCCGAA
>JBAQAW010000060.1:0-2450 GCA_049285915.1 Candidatus Cybelea sp.
CGGCAACGCGGGCACGCGGGCGTTCGTTGCGCACTGCGCCGACCGTCTCATGGTGCAGCCCCGTGCGGCGGCCGATCTCGCGATCGGCCAGCTCGGGATACCGACGACTGAGCGTGAGGGCATACGACTTACGATCGCGCAGCGTCAGCGGTCGGCCGTGCTTGGCGTTGAGTGCAAACGCAACGTTGAAAAGATCGGCATCGGAAGCGGTGTCGAAGACCGTCGCTGTTAGCTCGCTGAACTCCAATAGACACGCCGCTTCGTGCCGGTGGAATCCGTCGATGAGGTACAGGCCGCCGTGCACTCGCGCGAGGACGACGGGCGGCCAGTTCTCTGGCGTCTCCATGAGGGCCGCCACGTGATCGTCACTGAGACCGTCGCTGCGGGGCTGTAGGGCATCGTCGATGACAATCTGGTCGATCGGAACGCGTACCGGATCGTTCATCGCTGGGCCCCACTCGCTCTTGAACCTTCTCGAAGAGCGAGTCCACTTCGCTCCCGAAGGACTTCCGCAAAATATCGACCTGAGATCGCGTGGGACGTAGCCTCCCTGACTCTAGCATCGCGAGCGTTGATTCCCCGATACCGAGCCGTCTTGCCGCCTCATTTTGCGTCAGCTGCTCTTGTAAACGCCACAGTTTTAGCCGTATCATTGAACCTCCACGTGGTCTGCTGCGCAGAACTTCGCGCAACAATATGGGTTACAAATACGACGAAGTTTCAGAGACCCTCTAATGCAAAAAACCACGGCATTATCGCTCGGGTTAACGACAAAAATGCACGAAATAACGGAGACTATGACGCAAGAAGAACGAGGAACAAAGCTACGCGGTGGTCGGCCGCCGAGCGTAACGATAACACCGGAAGATGCCAAGATCGTCCGCGAGGCCGCCAAGCTGGCAGCGCGCTATTACGGTATGCGTCTGCAAGACCTGGGGCCGAAGGGAGGTTGGATTACGAGTGCCATGCGCACGAAGGCGCCGATGTCTACCGAGACGGCCTTGGCCCTTCTAACGCTCATCATACACCCGAAGCCGGGCCTGGTGGCCACGCGAAGGCCGCAGGGCACACCGACAAGGGATGTATTGCGACGATTTGTGGATATTCAAAACGAAACCGGACAGAATCCATCGCCCGAAAGCTATGATGAAGTCAAGGATGATGTCGGAGCGCGATTTATGGCGTTCGCGAATATGGCGGGTCTCCTGCTTCAAAAATATCTGCTGCCGATTCCAGGAACTGCCGTTTTCGTTATGCCCGGTACGCCGAGGCTCGTGGCGCGGAAGCTCATCGAAGTGCTCCCCGAGGGCAGCGTAAAGAAACAGCGTCTTAGAGAGATTGAAGACGTGCTTGCCAGGTATTTTGAACTCGGTGAGCGGCCTCTCCGAGCAGAACTTGGCAAGGAGCTGATCCCACGATTGACGATCCTCAGCCTGGCCGAAAATCTTTCGGAGACTGCTCGCTTCTTAACAGGAGATGGCTGGCCCCCAGATGCGTTTACTGAGTTAGAGAAATGGGCGGGGGATGTCATCCGATCGGAGAGGCGCCGTCGGCGGGGCCAACGTGGAGGTCTGCGAAAAGCTACGACCTCACAGCGAAAAAAGACGTCGGCGACGAAGTAGCTTAGCAGAAAAACCCAAGGTGCCCCCGGCCCGTTTGCGCGGGCCGGAGGCGTCGCACCCGGAGGACTTAGCTCCAGATGCAACAGCAGAGTACTTCCTTATTTCCCCCGCTGCAAGTCCGCGCAGGCGTCCTGGTCGTGGACGGCTTCGGCATTTCGTTGCGCGTCCACAACCGCGGCAAGCTCCGCGTGGAGGATGGGATCGGCAGGCAGCGCCGATCGCTGACCCTCGATCGCGCGGGCTGTGGCCTCGAACGCCTCGTTCTGATCGGCCACGCGGGCGACGTAACGCTAGAGGCGCTGGCATGGCTGCGCGCGATCGGCGCGGCGCTGGTTCAGATCGGCCGCGACGGCGAGGTCCTCGCGCACTCGGTCCCGTTCGGTTACGACGGCCACCCGATCCGCCGTGCCCAGGCGCTCGCAGTCACGAACGGCTTGGGCCTGGCGATCGCACGCGAGCTGATCGCCGGCAAACTCGACGGGCAGCGCCGGATTCTCGTTCGGCTCGGTGCCGATCTGTGCGAGTTCGACAAGCTGGGAGCCGCGGTTGATACCGCGGACTCGATCGATCGCATTCGCGTGATCGAGGCCAATGCCGCGGCGCTGTACTTTCCAGCTTGGCGCGACGTGCGGATTCGATTCCGCGAGCGCGACCTCGCACGTATACCGGCACGGTGGCTTCGTTGCGATTCGCGCGCCTCGCTGCTGACCGGCGCGCCTCGCGCCGCAACCTCGCCGATTAACGCGCTGCGGAACTACCTCTTCGCGTGCCTGGAGTCAGAAGCACGCCTCGCACTGCTCGCGCACGGCTGCGATCCCACGCTTGGCG
>JBAQAW010000061.1:0-14728 GCA_049285915.1 Candidatus Cybelea sp.
GCGGCGCCCCGATGAAAACGGTGCGGTTGCCGTCGAGGAGCCGCTCGTAACGCAGGAAGAGACCATCGATCCCCTCGACGCACAGAAGGCGGGTCTGCACGATGCGGCGTTGGAACAGGGCCACGAAGAAATCTCGCTCAACCTCGAAGACTCAATCGAGCAGCAGCACTCCAACGCAGAGCGGCCGGAAGAAGGCGGCGCGCCCTAGCGCGCTGCCGCCACCCACACCGTCGGAGGCCGCCTTTGAGGCGGTTCTCCGTTCCTTCTCGCAACGGCCCTCCTCGCAACCGCCCTCGATCGGCGCGACGTACGCGATCGACGAGGCAAGTGCGTTCGTCGAGCGCGTTTTTGCGGCAAGCGACGAGTATCTGCGCGATCCCTACGCGACCATCGACGACGCCGCGCGCTTTCACACCAAGCTCGCCGGCGTCTCCTTCGAAGGGCGCCAAGACGTCATCGCCGGCATGCGCCCCGAGGTCCCGCTCGAACTGCGCCGCCAGCCCGATAACCCGCACGATTCCAACGCGGTCGCGGTCTGCTACGGCCACCTCCAGCTCGGCTTTCTCAATAAGAAGTTAGCGGCGCACATCGCGCCGCTGATCGATGCGGGCGCGCGCTATCGCGCTCGCGTCGCCTCGCTGACCGGAGGTTCCGGCGACGCCGGCGCGCGCAAGCATCGCGGCGTCAATATTCTCATCGAGCGCGATGCCGCGCCGCTCCCCAACGCTCGCGAACGTTCGCTGCAGAGGATGCGGACCGGAGCCGAGACGGAACTTGCGCCGACGAGCGAGTTGATCCGGGCCGCGCTCATCGGAACCTCGCGGCCGCACGAAGCGCAGCTGGCGGTTCTCGAACGCGTCGAGGCCGGGAAGAATACGCTGGCCGTCCTGGGCACCGGGCGCGGCAAGTCGTTCTGCTTTCAGCATACGGCGGCGATGCGTGCCTTCGGCAGCGGCGGACGGACGCTGGTCGTCTATCCATTGCGGGCGCTGGCCAACGACCAGTACGAGGCGCTCGTGCGAACGCTCGAGCCGATGGGCTTGCGCTTCTTTCGCGCCAACGGTTCGATCGACGCGCTCGAACGCGAAGCGCTCTTCAATGCACTCGCCGAGGGCGCGTGGGACGTCGTGCTCGCGACGCCCGAGTTTCTCGAGTTCCACCGCGACGCGCTCCGAGGCAAGAGCGCTCCCTCGTTCGTCGTGGTCGACGAGGCGCATCATCTGCACGAGTCGCGTCATCGGCCCGCCTACGCCCGGCTCGCAGAGACGATCCGGTCGCTGGGCAATCCGCAGGTGCTCGCGTTGACGGCAACGGCGGCCGACGAGGCGTTCGCACGAATCGTCGACGACCTGCACATCGAATCGTGGGTGATCGACCCGACGGTCCGCGAGAATCTCAGCGTCGTCGACGCGCGCGGCACCAAAGACAAGATCGCATACCTCACCGAGCTCTTCACGCAACGCGACGAGCAGCGGGAGAAGGGAATCGTCTACTGCTACTCGCGTTCGGAGGTTACGAAGGTCGCCAAGCGGCTGCGCAAAGAGCTGGGCGACGAGGTGATGTTCTATCACGGCAAGATGCCCAACGGCGAGCGCTTGGAGATCGAGCGGCTCTTTCGCGAGGGCCGGCTGCGGGTGATCATCGCGACGTCGGCCTTCGGCGAGGGCATCGACCTGCCCGACGTGCGTCACGTCGTGCTCTACCATCTCAATTTCGATACCGGCGAGTTCAATCAGCAGGCAGGGCGGGCCGGCCGCGACGGCCGGGCTGCCAGCATTCACCTGCTCTTCGGCCAACACGATCGCTCGCTCAACGAGTTCCTGATCGATCTCGATGCGCCGCCGCTGGCGCGGCTGCGCGAGATCTATCGCGGCCTGCGCGGCCTCGCGCGCGACGGCGTCGTGCACGGCGACAACGTCGCGCTGACGAGCGCGCTGGGCTCCGACGGCGTCCGCGATCGCAGCGTCGGCGCCGCGCTGCGCATCTTCGCCGATGCGCAGCTCGTCGAACTGGGCGAAGACGACGAGGGCCGTTACGTTCGTTTTCTTCCGGTGACCGGGCGAATCGAGATGGAACGCAACGAACGCTACGCCGAAGGCGAAGCGACGCGCGACGCCTTCGCCCGTTTCTGCGAGCTGGCGCTCAAGGCACCGGCGCCGACGCTCGAGCGAATCATCAACCGGCCGATCTATCCCTCGCGTGCGCAGCTCCGCCGTTAGGCCTTAGGCGAGCACCCGCGTCATCGCAGCCTCGTCGACCTTCGAATAAAAGGCATTGTGCGTCTCGGTGACGCCGCCCGATGCCCACGGATCGACTTGAGCGCGCGATGTCGGAAGGTGCACGGTCGGCCCGACGGCGTCACTGTAATCGGCGCCGCCGAAGGGACCGAACTCGCCGCTCTCGCGGTGCGCGAGAACGAAGCTGCGCACGGCGGCCGACGCCGCTGCGGCATCCTGGCGAAGACCCGGATCCAAGCGCCCGTCTTCAGCGAGCGTATCGTAGAAGGCGATGGCCGGGCGATCGGCGTGCCACGGCATCTGCGCGCCGCCGGGGAAACGCACCATGCCGCGGATCGCACGCGCATCTTCCTGAATCGCGCTGCGAACGTCGCGAGCGCGCCCCTGTGCGCCGGCGTCGTCGTTGAGGCGCTTGATCGCCGCTTCCGCCGAGCGGATCTTCTCCGGGCTCAAGTCGAGCACGTCGAAGGCCGCTGCGGGGCCGAAGCCGCCGAAATCGCCGGCGTCGTATTTCGTGCGCATGACGTCGCCGACGACACTGCGGGCCATTGCGCTCGGGTCGTTCTCGTGGGCGGCGATCGCGTGCGCCACGTTGCTCGGAACACCGGGCGCGAGCATCGTCTCGGGGCTCGCGGCGAGATACTTCACCCCGGCGCCCGAGAGCGCGTCTGCGAAGCCCATGGTATCCATAAGGCACTGATTCGCAACGACGCCCTCGATCGACCGGCCGGCATCCTCCGGGTGCGCGGCGGCATGCAAAGCGACACCGTCGGAGATCGCCTTAGCGATGTCCGGCATCGACATGCACTTGCCGCCGGCCGTCTGCAGGCCGCCGCCATCTCCGCCGCCGTGGTCGACGAGATCGATCCAGGTTTGCTTTGCTCCACTCGCCTGCGCGTTGTCGAGCGTGCGCGCGACGAAGTGCGCGAGATTCGCTTCGTCGCTCATCTCGTGCGCTGCGCTCACGTGGACCTGCGCGACGTCGCCCCCGGCGATCGTGTACTGCTCGGTGTGAAGCGGGCCCGACGAGATCGAATCGCCGTCGGAGCGGAGTTTTGTCGTATCCTCGACGGTGAACTCGATCCGCGCGTCCCGGGCGCTCGTCTTGAGCGCCTGGGAAAGGGTGGATTCCTGGATCGAATCCAGGTTGTTGTCGCCGTCGCGGTAGATGCCGAACTCGAGCGTTCGGCGCGAAGGCGTGAAGCTGACGTTCTGCAGCATGAGGCTTCCTCCAATAGATGAGTCGGAAGGCTTACTGCGACATTAGGCCGGCCCCGCAAGGGCTACGAAACGCATATCGGCCGTGCAGGCCGCGTCCTATCCTTAGTGAGTAGCAAAATGAGCGAGATGACGCATCGAACACCCGTTCGGAATGGGGCCGCCTTCTTTCGGGAAAGTACGGGCTCGTGACCAGAGATCACGACGTTCTCGTTTTAGGCGCAGGCTTGGCCGGTATGCGAGCCGCGCTGGAAGCGGCGCGCGATGGCGCCGACGTGGCAATCGTCACGAAAGTCCATCCGATTCGCAGCCACTCCAGTGCCGCGCAGGGCGGGATCAACGCCGCGATCAGCGAGACCGATAGCTGGGAGTCGCACGCGTTCGATACCGTCAAGGGCAGCGACTATCTCGCCGACCAAGACGCCGTCGAGGTGATGGCCCAAGAGGCGCCGCGCGACATCATCGAGTTCGAGCACATGGGCGTCATCTTCCATCGCGGTCCCGACGGCCGGCTCGACACGCGCGCCTTCGGCGGCGCGTCGCAAGCGCGCACCTATTTCGTCGGCGACATTACCGGCCAAGCGCTGCTGGTAACGCTCTACGATCAGATTCTCAAAGCCGGCGTCAAAGTCTACGAAGAGTGGTTCGCGACGTCGCTCTACATCGAAGACGGCGCGTGCCGCGGGCTGGTCGCCATCGAGATGATCACGGGCGAACTGCACCTGCTGCGCGCGAAGGCCGTGATCGTCGCGAGCGGAGGGCTGGGACGGCTCTACGAGCCGAGCACGAACGCGTTGATCTGCACGGGCGACGGATACTCGCTCGCGTATCGCGCCGGTGCGCCGCTGATGGATATGGAGATGGTGCAGTACCATCCCACGACGCTGGCCGGCAGCGGATTTCTGATGACCGAGGCCGCGCGCGGCGAAGGCGCGTACCTCCTCAACTCGCTGGGCGAGCGCTTCATGAAGAAGTACGCGCCGAACAAGATGGAGCTGGCGGCCCGCGACGTCACCTCGCGTGCCGAGGCCACCGAAATTGCCGAGGGGCGCGGCATCGATGGTAACGTGCTGCTCGACTTGCGCCACCTCGGCCCCGATGTGATCTTGCGCAAGCTCCCGCAAATTCACGAGATGGCCGTAGACTATCTCGGCATCGACATGATCGAGGAACCGGTTCCAGTGCGACCCGGCATGCACTATCAGATGGGCGGCATTCGGACCGATATTCACGGCGCGTCGGTTGTGCCCGGCCTCTACGCGGCCGGCGAAGTCGCCTGCGTCAGCGTGCACGGCGGCAATCGCCTCGGCGCGAACTCGCTGCTCGATACGATCGTCTTCGGGCGGCGTTCGGGCAAGGCGTCGGCCGAGTACGCAAAGCAAACCGCGGCCTCCACCGGCGGCGAGGATCTGCTCAAGAGCGAGCAGCAGCGCCTGAGCGATCTGCTCGCGCGGCCGTACGGGGGCGACACGCCCGCGGGGCTGCGTCTCGAGCTGGCGACGATGATGGATGAGAAGGTGGGGCTCTACCGTTCCGACGCCGGTTTGAACGAAGCGCTCGAGGCGCTGGGGGGCTTCCGAAAGCGGTACGAAACGATCGCCGTCGGAGATAAAGGGCGCGTCTTCAATCAAGCGCTGACGTTTGCGCTCGAGCTCGGTTTCATGCTCGATTGCGGCGAGTCGATCATTCGCAGCGCGCTCGAACGCAAAGAGAGCCGCGGCGCCCATACGCACGTCGAACACCCCGAGCGCAACGACGTCGATTGGCTCAAGCACACGATTCTCACGCGCCGCGCCGACGGGACGACCGAGATGTCGTTCGCTCCGGTCAAGATCACTCGCTGGAAGCCCGAGGTACGCACGTATTAATGCAGTTCACCATCGAAGTTGGGCGCTATAACCCCGAGGGTCTCTACTCGGATACGGCGGTTCCCGGCAAACCTTTTCCGGCTCCCTGGGATCGCTCGCCGGCGCGCCGCTATCAAACGTACACCGTCGAACTCCCCGAACACGCCGTCGTGCTCGATGCGCTCATCGCGATACGCGAGTACCAAGACCAGTCGGTCGCGGTCCGCTGCGCCTGCCGCAGCGCCATCTGCGGATCCTGCGCGATGTGGATCAACGGTCACGCCCATCTGGCCTGCAAGAGTAAGCTCTCGGAGTTCACCAAAGACGGCAAGACGCGCGTCGAGTCTCCGCCCTCGATGCCGATCATTCGCGACCTCGTCTGCGACATGTCGCCGTTCTGGGACAAGCACCTCGCGGTGAAACCGTGGCTGCAGAACAAACAGCCGATTCCGCCGCACGATGAAGAGTACCGCGTTCCCAACGCTTCGATGGACGAGCTTATCCAAGAGGTCAGCTGCATCAGTTGCGGAGCCTGCCTGATGGACTGCGAGTCGTTTGCGGTCAACCAAGAGTTTCTCGGACCGCAGGCGCTGGCGCAGGCGTATCGCTATGCGGCCGATCCGCGCGATGCCGAGAGCAAAGAGCGCCTCGGCGAGTACAGCAAAGACGGCGGCATATGGGACTGCACGCACTGCTACGAGTGCGTCGTCCAGTGCCCCAAAGGCGTCGCACCGCTGGATCAAATCCTCAAGCTTCGTAAGATGGCCGTCGACGCCGGCTTTACGAACAATCCCGGTACGCGCCACGCGGACGCGTTTGCCGAGTCGGTCAGAGAGAGCGGACGGCTCAACGAACTGACGCTGATGCCGAAGTCGGTGGGCTTTTTCAACATCGTCGGGCAACTCAAAACCCTGCCCAGCGCGTTCAATCTTCTTCGCGCCGGCAAGCTGCCGCCGCTCATTCACAAGAAAATTCCCGGAGCAAATCGCATCAAAGCCATTTTCGAACGTGTCGGAGGACGGTTCAAGTGAAGGTTGCCTTCTATCCCGGCTGCGTCTCGAAAGGCGCCTGTCCGGAACTCTATGTCTCGGCGAAAGCCATCGCCGAACCGCTTGGTCTTGAGCTCGAAGAGCTCGTCTCGGCGCCGTGTACCGGCGCGGGCGTGCTGAGCGAGCAGAATCCGGAGCTTGGCGATGCGCTCAACGGTTTGACCCTCGCGATGGCCGAGAACGAGGGCGCCGACCTGATGACGATCTGCAGCACCTGTCAGGGCGTGCTCTCACAGCACAACTATCACCTCAAGAACGACCAGGCTCGCATGGATCGGGCGAACGCGACGATCGCCGACCAGGGCTTCCGCTACGGTGGAACGACGAAGGTTAAGCATATGCTCTGGATGCTCTTCGAGGATATCGGCATCGATCGCGTCGCGTCGGCAATCAAGCGCAAGCTCACCGGACTTAAAATCGCCCCGTTCTACGGCTGCTACATTCTGCGGCCCTCGGAGGCGCTCGGACTGCGCGAGAGACCCGAGCGCAAGACGTATCTCGAGCGTTTGATCGCGCTGCTCGGCGCCGAACCCGTCGAGTACCGCGGCGCGACGAAGTGCTGCGGCTTTCCGATGGCCACGTTCAATCGAGAGAAGGCCCTCGCGATGGGCGGCAACCACATCATCGAGGCGAAGGAGAAGGGCGCGGATCTGCTCGTGACGCCGTGTCCGCTCTGCCATCTCAACCTCGACGCCCAACAGCCCGACGCCGCGCGCGTGCTCAAAAAGGAGATCGACGTACCGATCTTCCATCTCCCGCAGTTGCTTGGGCTTGCATTCGGGATGGACCCGTCGCAGCTGCGCCTCGATCATCACGTCGTCTCGACGAAGGGCGCGCTCGAAAAGGTCGAACTCAAAGTGTAGCGCTCGCGCCAAAACCGTTCGTTTGCTTCACGGCCTCGCAATCAAGCGAGGCCGTTCGTTTTTTGGCAGGCCAAGCAAAAAGATGGTGCAGCTTTCTAACTCAACGTTTTTTGCATGTGTACGCGTTAACGCAAGGAGAGATGGCATAGTAGTCAAACGGCTACCGCCAACATCGGGTTCTAAAAAGTGGAACCACGCTAGCCGAACCGAATCTACGGCCCGTACGCGACGCCCGTCGCACTCTTACTAGTTATTCGACGTGCCAAGATGTGTGGAACGTGAGGAAGGAAGGCGAACTGCAATGAATGCCTCGAGATCGATCCAACACGCTCTCCTCGCCGGCATCGCTATGGCGACGCTGGCGGCCTGCAGCTCATCGGCAACGAGCCCAATCTCTACGACTCAAGCGCTGGTTCCCGATGGAACGCAACCGCTTTCGGGCAAGTTCTTAGGGTGCCCGTATCAGTCCGGCGACGTTTGGCAGCAGAACATCGCCAGCGCGCAAATCGATCCGAACAGCGCTGCGAACATTAAAGCAACGATCGACGGTGGCGGAGGAGGCGGCTTCAATGCCAACGCGCCGGCCACCGACGAGCTGATCAACATGGCGAATTCGCAAACGCCGGTCGTCCAGGTGCTCGGGAAGGTCAAGTGGCACACGCCGTACTCTCCGTGGCCGTGGGCTTCGAACTTCTACATCGAGCCGTTGAGCGACGGCCACGCGATGGTATTGCAGACGCAGGGATGCCTCTATTACGAGGGCTACAACGTCTCGTATAGCAGCGGGAAGTTGGCGATGTACAACGGCGGGATGTGGAACCTGAACGCGGCCTACGTACGGCCAGCAACCGGCTCGATTTCGACGGCCAGCGGCATTCCGCTCGGCCTGCTTGCGGTGCGCCCCGAGGAACTCAGCGCGGGCTACATCGGGCACGCGATTGGCTGGGACGGCGTCGCGGACTCCTGGTCGAAGACGGCCTGCGCATCGCCCGCCGGCGTGACCGACTGTACCGACAGCCTCACGTTCAAGGGACCCGCGAGTGATAACCCGATGCCGTACGGCGCCCATATTCGCCTGAAGGCGGCCTTCGACGATTCGGGCTTTCCCAAAGAGGCGAAGGCCGTAGCCGAGGCGCTCAAACACTTTGGCGCGTACGGTTACGACACCGGCTGCTGCAACACGATCTTCTTCACGAGCGACGTGCACGGAGCTCCAACGTGGACGTCGCAAGATTCGTCGGCACTGCACAGCATTACGATCTCGAACTTCGATCGGGTCGTGGCGCCGTAGCGCCGGAGGCGCCGGGACAATCCGCAAGCAGCGTCATGCCCTCCGAGGTGCTGTGCGCCATCACGTAACGGACAAGTTGAGGTTCGCTTGGGATCTTCGCGGGCGGAGGCGCCTGAAAACGCGTGGGAAAGGCCGGATCCTTTAAATTCCGGTCCGACCACGGGTTCTCGGCTTCGCTGGCATAGTACCAGGGATAGTCGAGGATCAGCGATTGGTTCGATCCGTCGGCGAAGTGCACCGACATGCGGATGTCGACGTAGAATCCGCGAGTACGCGAATCGTATTGCGAGCCGTGCGGATCGGAGAACGTCACGAACCCGCATGGTTCGTTGGCCTTTATGGCCGCTGTGCCCGCGCCTTGCGCGGCGGCGCCGCTGCCGGTTCCACTGCCGTTTGCACTCGCGGTTCCGCTCTGCGAGCCGGTGCCCGTCGAGGCCGTATCCCAGACCGGCTTCGTTTCGAAATGGGCGGCGAAGGCGGCGCGATGGACGGCAAGCCTTACGGGATGCAAGGCGATACGGCGGTGTGCGCTTGGCGCGCCCGACGCCCCTTCGCGGGCCGGCACCGCGCGGAGGGCGTGCGTAAAGACGAGGCGCTCGAGCGGGGTCGGGATCGGGCGCGGCGCCGGCGTCGCGAGCCGCCGTACCGTCAGGATTCGTACGTCCGAGAGGCTTTCGCGCGCGGCCGGCGAGCGATCGGACGATGCGGGAATCAATCCGGCGAGGACTTCATGCGCGGCAATCGAGAGCGCGATCGCGACCGCCAAACGGCGCGGCGTCGCTGCGCCAAAGACAACGCCGAGCCAGTCTTCACGGAGAGGCTCGGCGCTGCGGTGATGCCGGCTCCTATTCAGGACTCTGATTGTATGTCTGAACGTACCACTGCTTGAACTGATCGTACGTTGGATAGTAACCGTACTTGTGATAGAACCAATCGCGGTACGCGTCTTGCCGGCGAGTTACTTCCTGTTCTTCGGCGCGCTTCTCCCTGACTTTGTGATTGTAGTTCACGATCAGGGGAACCGATGCGGCGGCTGCGGCGGTGACCAGGATAATCGTGTTCGTGCTCCCGCTGCCGTCGGCAAATGCGGGCGCCGCGCTGAGCCCTAGCGCCGCGATCATCGCGCCGGCCAGGAGTTGCGGTCTCTTCATGTTCTCCTTTCCTGCAGGCCAATCGATCCCCCAACTCAAACCCCGGCACGCGTGGAGATCGAGGCGCTGATTCGAGCGATCCCGGATTTTCCGATTGCCGGGATCCTTTTCCGTGACATTACCCCGTTGCTGCGAGATAAGCAAGGGTTTCGCGCGGCAGTGGACCTTTTTGCGGAGCGCTTTCGCGACTGCGGCATCGACCGCGTCGTCGGTATCGAAGCCCGCGGATACATCCTCGGAGCACCCGTTGCATACGCGATCGGGGCCGGATTCATTCCGGTGCGCAAGCCCGGAAAGTTGCCGTACCAGAAGCTCAGCGAAGAGTACGCGCTCGAGTACGGTACGAACACGCTCGAGATCCACGCCGACGCCGTTGAGAAGGGCGAACGAGTCCTGGTCGTCGACGACCTGCTCGCGACGGGGGGTACCGCTGCCGCGACTGGGCGCCTGCTCGAACGCCTCGGCGCCTCCGTTGAAGCGTACGCGTTCTTGGTCGAGCTGACGGCGCTCAACGGGCGAGCCGCGCTTGGCAGCGCGGAGATCGTCACCTTCGTTACGTATTGACAGGCTGATGAGAGTACCGGCGCTCTTGCTCGCGATGGCTATCGCACTCGCCTGTGCCGTATTGCCGCCGGCCGGCTCGGCGCGGCCCCATCCATCGCCGTCGCCCTCACCGACGCCGATCGCCGATCCGCAGATTACCTTGCTTGCACGCCAACAGTTCGTGGCTTGGCAGGCGGGCGAGATCAACCAGCACCTCTACGCTCAGCAGGTGCTCGATAAGCTAAGCGACGCGAAGATCTCGGAGACGTCGCACGCCCTGGGTCAGCTGGGCGCGCTGACCGATACCGTCTTCATTGGGCCCTGGGAAGACCCGAGCTTCCCGTCGGGCGCACGCGGTTACATCTACCAGATGCACTGCGTCGAGGGGAACATCTACCTCTGGCTCGCGCTCGATCCACAAGGGAAAATTGCGACGATTTTCTTCAAGAACCGGCTCGATACCGAGACGGTGACGCCCTCTCCGAAGCCCTCCTAAGCGGGTCCCCCCGCGGTGCGTCGCACGGTGGGGTTAGGTGCCCGGGGTTATAATGGTCGGACGGCCATGACGATCTCAGAACTGATCGAACGCGTCCGTTCCTACGACCCGTCCGCCGACGGGGCGCAGTTGGAGCGCGCCTACCGGACGGCCGGCGCCGCTCACGATGGCCAGCGCCGCGCTTCAGGCGAGTCGTATATCGAGCATCCGCTTGCCGTCGCCGGCATCCTCGCCGACCTCGAGATGGATCATCAGACGATCGCCGCGGCGCTGCTGCACGACGTCGTCGAAGACACCTCGGTCACCTCGGAGCAGGTCACCGCGCAGTTCGGTGAAGAGGTCGCGCGGCTCGTCGACGGCGTCACGAAGCTGACGCGGATTCCGTACCAGTCGAAGGAAGACGCGCAGGTCGAAAACCTTCGCAAGATGTTCTTGGCGATGGCCAAAGATATCCGCGTCATCATCATCAAACTCGCCGACCGCCTGCACAACATGCGGACGCTCGCGAGCCTGCCCGCCGCGAAGCAAGAAGCGATCGCGCGCGAGACGCTCGACATCTACGCGCCGATCGCGCACCGTTTGGGCATCTGGAAGATCAAGTGGGAGATCGAGGACGAGTGCCTGCGTTATCTCGACCCGGATTCGTTTCACGATATCGTCGAGCGCGTGGCCAAGACTCGGCGTGAACGCGAAGCCGACGTCGAGCAGTCCATCGCGCGCCTTCGCGACGAGTTCAAGGATCTCAAGATCAACGCCGAGATTCAAGGACGTCCGAAACATTTTTACTCGATCTACACGAAGATCAACAAGGGCCGCGACTTCTCGACGATCTACGATCTGACGGCGATTCGCATCATCGTCGACAGCGTCAAGGACTGCTACGCGGCGCTCGGCGCCGTGCACGCGATGTGGACGCCGCTGCCGGGGCGGTTCAAAGACTACATCGCGATGCCCAAACCGAACATGTACCAGTCGCTGCACACCACGGTCGTGGGCCCGAGCGGCGATCCTCTGGAGATTCAGATCCGCACGTGGGAGATGCACCGGACCGGTGAGTACGGCATCGCCGCCCACTGGCGCTACAAAGAGGGCGGTAAGGCCGACCAGTTCGAGAACAAGCTCTCCTGGCTGCGCGCGCTGCTCGAGTGGCAGAAGGACATGCGCGACTCGCGGGTCTTCATGGAGAACCTCAAGCTCGATCTCTTCGATAGCCAGGTCTTCGTCTTTTCGCCGCGCGGCGACGTCTACCCGATCGTCGCCGGCGGGACGCCGTTGGACTTCGCCTATCAAGTGCATACCGACGTCGGCAACCACTGCGTCGGCGCAAAGGTCAATGGAAGGATCGTTCCGCTCGACTACCAGATGCAAAACGGCGACATCTGCGAGATCCTCGTCAATAAGTCGAGCGGCCGGCCTTCCCTCGACTGGCTCTCGACCGTCAAAACCTCGAGCGCCAAGCACAAGATCAAGCAGTGGTTCCGAAAGGAGCGCCGCGAGGAGAACGTCCTCGCCGGCCAGGAGGCGCTCGAACAAGAGCTCGTGCGCGCCGGCGTGCGAACCGACGCCGCTCGCGGCGAACTGATCGAACGGATCGCGGCGCGCTTGAACTATGCGACGCCCACGGACCTCTATGCGGCGATCGGCTTCGGCGACGCCTCCGCGCAGGCGGTCGCCAATCGCGTGCGCGACGAGGTCAAACACGACAACGTCGTCGACTTTACGAAGCTCGGGCGCAAGCCCGTCGCGCGAAAGAGCGTTCGCCGCTCCAGCGGCGTGCGCATCGCCGGCGTCGACGACGTCCTCGTGAGGCTCTCGAAGTGTTGTTCGCCGGTTCCCGGCGATCCGATCATCGGCTACGTGACGATCGGGCGCGGGGTGAGCGTGCACCGCGCCGACTGCCCCAACGTCGGCTATATGAGCGCCACGCCCGAACGCATCATGCAGACGGAGTGGGTGACGGGAACCGACCTCACGCACCTCGTCGACGTCGAGGTCGAGGCCGACGACCGGACCCAACTGCTGCAAGATATCATGTCGGTCTTCGCCGAGCTCAAAACGCAGGTAAGCTCGGTCAACGCGCGCGTTCGCAAGGACGGCGTCGCCGTTGCGAGCCTGACGATTCAAATCCGCGATCTCGACCATCTGCACCGGATCATCACCAAGCTGCAGACGCTCAAAGACGTCCGCCGCGTCTATCGCGTAACCAAGCGCGAGCGCGCCGCGCTCTAAGTCGTTTTGGGCGCAGAGGCGTCGACCGCGCACCTTATCCTGCCTACCCTCGTCGCCTTCGCCTCCGGCATGATGAACAGCGTGGCAGGCGGCGGCAGTTTCCTCTCCTTTCCGGCGCTCGTCTTCGCGGGCGTCCCGCCGATCTCGGCCAATGCGACGAACAACGCCGCGATGTGGGTCGGAACGATCGGCAGCGCCCGCGGTTATCGAGAAGAGATCCGCGAACATCGGTCGCTGCTGCGGGCTATCGCGATTGCGAGCGCGCTGGGTGCGCTGCTCGGCGCGATCCTGCTCCTTGCGACGCCGCAAACGACCTTCGTACGGCTGATTCCGTGGCTGCTGCTCTTTGCGACGATCGTCTTCGCCGCGAGCCCGCTCCTCGCGCGCCAGCGGCAAGGGCCGCCGGGTCACGCGCCATGGCAGATTGCCGCGCAGTTCGCGGCCGCGATCTACGGCGGCTACTTCGGCGCCGGAATGGGGATCGTGATGCTCGCCGTGCTGTCGTTTTCAAGATTGCCGAGCTTCAATGCGCAGAACGCGATCAAGAACGTGCTTGCGGTCGTGATCAACGGCGTTGCGCTCTTGCCGTTCATCGCTGCGCGAATCGTCGACTGGCGCTTTGCGATTCCGATGGCGGTCATGGCGTTGCTGGGCGGCTACTGCGGCGCGCGCATCTTCCGCCGCGTCCCGCAGGCGATCTCCCGCGCGATCGTCGTGGCGATCGGGGCGACGATGACGGTCGTTTTCTTCACGCGGGCCGTCTAAGGAGGGTCCCTTTCCTCCGGCACGAAGCCCAAAAACTTACCTGCTGCCCGCTTCGCCTTGGAGTGGGCCGCCCGCTAACGCGGGCGTCCATAGTACGGAGAGATGAATGACCGACTACGAAGTAACCTATATTTTGCGCCCGTCGCTCGAAGAGAGCGAAGTCGAAGAGCGCGCGAACGCGATCGCCGAGATCGTCAAGGGCCAAGGGGGCGAGGTCACGGCCGTCGAGCGGCTGGGCAAGAAACGGCTCGCTTACGAGATCAACGACTCCCGCGAAGGAACCTACGTCGTGATGCAGTTCACGGCGGGCCCGACCGTCTCCAAGGAGCTCGACCGCCAGCTGAAGCTGCACGAAGACGTGCTGCGGGGGCTGATCGTCAAGCTCGACAAGAAGATGCAGGCCCACATGGCCGCACTCGCCGCTGCCGCGCCGCCTCCTCCGCAGCCTTCGGATGAAAACCCTCGAGGGCCGGCAACATTTGTGCCACACAGGTGACACTCTCGGGCACTATCCTCGAGGTGTGCACGCATTGGTTGAAAGAGAGTAAGGTATGGCAGCATCGTACAACAAGGTAATCCTGGTCGGGAACCTCACCCGCGATCCGGAGATTCGCTACATCAATTCCGGCTCGCCGGTTACCAAATTCCGCATCGCGGTCAATCCGAATAAGCGCGATGCGAAGCCCGAAGAGACGATGTACGTCGACATCGTCGCCTGGGAGCGGCTCGCCGAGACCTGCAATACCTATTTAAAGAAGGGCAGCCCCGTACTCGTCGAGGGCCGGCTCTCGATCCGCTCGTACGACGATACGAAGCTCAAAGACGAGAGCGGCCAGCCGATCCGGCGCACTGCGACCGAGGTCGTGATCAACGGAATGCAGATGCTCTCCTCGCGCCGCGACGATGCCGACGGCGACCAGGCCGGCTTCAACGGAGGCGGGCGTCCTGCCGCCGCCGTTAGCTCACCCGCGCGCGCCGGGAGCGACAATCCCAGCGACGACCTCGACGACGAGATCCCGTTTTAGCGCCGTCTCGCGGT
>JBAQAW010000062.1:0-1539 GCA_049285915.1 Candidatus Cybelea sp.
GTTGCGCCAGCGCGGGATCGTGCAGCGCGACGATCCGAGCGGCGAAGAGCGCCGCATTGACCGCGCCGCCGATCGCCATCGTGGCGACGGGCACGCCCGGCGGCATTTGAACGATCGAAAGCAACGAATCCAGGCCGCTGACGCGCGAGGTAACGGGCACGCCGATAACCGGAACGAGCGTCTTTGAAGCCGTCATCCCCGGAAGATGCGCCGCCCCACCGGCGCCGGCGATGATCGCAAGGAGGCCCCGCTGCGCCGCCGTCTGCGCATATTCGAACATCTCGTCGGGCATGCGATGCGCCGATACGACGCGCACCTCACAGGAAATCTCGAGCTCGTCGAGCGTATCGCGCGCCGGGGAGATCGCCTCCCAATCCGAGCGGCTGCCCATGATGATGCCGACGATCGGCGCTCTGCCTGCTTGGGCCATCGCTGCGCGCTTCGCGGCTTCTGCCAGGTTGTCATGCCGCGCCGAGTCGAAGGGCGCATCATGTCGCGCTTTCTTCTCGGCATCAATTATTGGCCGCGCCAGAGCGCGATGTACATGTGGCAGCGCTTCAACCGAAGCGCGATCGCCGAGGACATGGCGCGAATCAAAGCCCTAGGCCTCGATGTGGTTCGCTTCTTCTTGATGTGGGAGGCCTTCCAACCCGAACCGGGTTCGATGGATGCCGACGCGCTGCGCCATTTCGACGCCGTCATGGACGCCGTCGCCGAGGCCGGCCTGCGGGCGATGCCGACGCTCTTCTGCGGACACATGAGCGGCGTGAACTGGCTGCCGGCCTGGACGCTCGAACGCGAAGCGTCGAAGGGTCGTTTTCGGACGATCACGCGCGACGGCCTCGTCGATCGGTCAATCGGAGACTTCTACGCGGATCCCGATCTGCTGCGCGCCCAAGTCTTTTTCGCGCAGCGCGCCGGCGAGCGGGTTCGCGAGCACCCGGCGTTGCTGGCTTGGGATCTCGGCAACGAGTTCTCCAACTTGCGTCAGCCGGAACGCTCGGAAGACGCCGCGGAATGGAGCCTGCGCCTGACGCAGACGCTGCTCGAAGCATCCGGCCGCGGTTCGACCGGCGGAATGCACGGCGAAGATTTGGACCACGATCGCAATCTGCGCCCGTCGAGCATCGCCCAGCCCTGGATCTTTCCGACGATGCACGGCTACTCGGTCTACAGCAGCTTCGCGCGCAACCGTCTCGACACCAACGTCGTCCCCTTCCTCTGTCAGCTGCAGCAATCGTTCAGCGGTAAAGCCGTGCTCTTCAGCGAGCTGGGGAATCCGGAGTGCCCACCGGGCGTCAACCGCGTCAGCGGCTTCGCCTGCCTGGATGAGAGCGAGATGGCGATGTACGGGCGGGGCGCGATCGACCGGCTTCACGCGCTCGGCGCGCTCGGCGCGTTCTGGTGGTGCTGGGCCGACTACGACCTCGCGCTCGCACCGTTACCCCCGTTCGATCGCGCCCCGCACGAGCTGCGTTTCGGCATCGTTCGCAATGACGGCAGCGAAAAGCCGATCGCGCAGATGCTCTCGCAGTTTGC
>JBAQAW010000063.1:0-8206 GCA_049285915.1 Candidatus Cybelea sp.
GGCGGGCGACGCGGCAGCCGGTGAAGCGGCGGCCGGCGAAGCGGCAGCACCTGCCGCACCAGCACCGGCGGGGGCTGCACCGTTCGTCTGCGCGTTCGCGGGCGGCGGCGGGAAGAGCTGCGCGAAGTTCGGGTTCGTGCTCTTGATCTCGGCCTTCTGTTGCAGACCCTGCAGGAATGGCTGGATCAATGGAGCCTCCTGCTGTTGTCGCAAGATGTCGGTAATCTGCGGCGTCGCGCTGGCGAGCGTCGCTTTCTTGCCGGGCACGCGCGCTTCGACCTGGATGATGTGATAGCCGAATGGCGACTTCACGGGCTCGCTGATCTGATTGACCGGCAGCGTGAAGGCAACCTTATCGAAGGCCGGCACCATCTGTCCGCGGCGGAAGGTCCCGAGTTCTCCGCCCTTATCTTTGCTGCCGGGATCGGTCGAGTACTGCTTGGCAACCGTGGCGAAGCTCTGTCCCGATTTCAGCAGTTGTTCGACTTTCTGCGCCTCCGCAAGGTTCGGCACCAGAATGTGCCGGGCCGTTACCTGTTCGGGCGTATCGAACGTCGCGTGATTCTTGTTGAAGTAGTCCTGGATCGCGGACGGCTTGATGTTCACGTCCTTCGCCAGGGCTCTATCGAGAATGATCTGCTCGCGCAACGCTGCTTTCACGTCTGTTTCGGTCAGACCGCGCGACTTCAACATCTCGTCCCAGGAACCGGAAGGGAAGTTCTGCTTGAGCTGGGCTTCACGCGCATCGACCTCTGCGTCGGTGACGGTGATTTTGTTGCTCGTGGCATATTGCTGGATCAGCACGTCTTGCACCATCTGCTGCAGCACGGTGCGTGCCAGCGGCGTGGTCTGCAGCCGCGCGTTGAACGAGGCTTCGCTGATCGGTTGACCGTTCACCGTCGCGACCGTGCCGCCATCCGAGCACGCCGCTAAGGACGTGCCCAACAGAAGGGCGGC
This sequence comes from Candidatus Cybelea sp., assembly GCA_049285915.1. Classification (GTDB taxonomy): domain Bacteria; phylum Vulcanimicrobiota; class Vulcanimicrobiia; order Vulcanimicrobiales; family Vulcanimicrobiaceae; genus Cybelea. The sequence continues at coordinate 958 of JBAQAW010000063.1, forward strand.
CAGGCCTACGGTGAGGCGTTGGGCTTTCGACATTGTTGCTCCGTTGGATCTCAGTGCGTAGGGAAACGGGGCCAAGAGCCCCGCATCACGAGCGGCCTGGTTCGCGCGACGCGCGGACGTTCCTCCGATAACCGGCAGGCCAGCCGGCATCTCAGATCGCTTCGAGAAGCCTGCGCAGGAGGGGCATCCAATCTTGGCTGTGGGGCAGATCGACGAGAATCCGCCCCTCGGAGAAGCGGAAGCGATTCTTCGTCAGCGACTGCAGCTTCGGCACCGCTGCCGGGTCGAGCGAGAAGCCGGTCCCCACGCCCAGCGTCAGCCGCCGTTCGTCCACCACGACCCGCGTGACGTGCTTTCGCAGCGCGACCGCGCGAAGCTTCGTGAGCTCCACGAGGTTGGCGAGCGGCTGCGGAAACGGACCGAAGCGATCGCGCACCCCGGCCGCGACCTCCTCGACCTCTTCTTGCGTGCGAGCCTTTGCTAGCTGCTGATAGACGGCGATCTTCTGGGAGACTTGGCCGATGTAGTCGTTGGGAATGAAGGCATCGATCTTCACGTCGATGACCGCTTCGCGCCGGTCCTCGAGCGCGGTTGGACCGCCGCGCCGCTCCGCGATCGCCTGTGCCAAGAGCTCGCAATAGGTATCGAAGCCGACCGATGCGATAAAGCCGGATTGCGCCGATCCCAGGAGATTGCCGGCGCCGCGAATTTCGAGATCGCGCATCGCGATCTGCAGCCCCGACCCGAGATGCGCGAATTCTCGAATCGCTTCGAGCCGTGCTTTGGCCTCTTCGCTGAGCGCCTTGTGCCCTTGATAGAGGAGGTAGCAGTACGCCTGGTGATTCGAGCGTCCCACACGCCCGCGCAGTTGGTAGAGCTGCGCCAACCCAAAACGGTCGGCGTCGTTGACGATCATCGTGTTGACGTTAGGAATGTCGATGCCGTTTTCGATGATCGTCGTGGCGACGAGCACGTCGAGATCGCCGTCGATGAAACGCTGCATCACGGGCTCGAGCTCCGATTCCCGCATCTGACCGTGCCCGACGCCGATTCGGGCTCGCGGAACGAGTTCCGCGAGGGCGTTGCGGACCGCGTAGATCGATTCAACCCGGTTGTGCAGGTAGTAGACTTGGCCCCCGCGGTCGAGCTCGGCTGCGATCGCGCGCTGCACGACTGCGTCGCTCGCGGGCACGACGAGCGTCTTGATCGACATGCGGTTCTTCGGCGCAGTTTGGATGAGCGAGAGGTCGCGCACGCCCAGCAACGACATGTGCAGCGTGCGCGGAATGGGCGTTGCCGAGAGCGTCATCACGTCGACGCTCGCGCGATATCCTTTGAGGCGCTCCTTGTGCATGACGCCGAAGCGCTGCTCTTCGTCGATTACGATCAAGCCGAGGTCGGCAAAAGCGACGTCCTTTTGAAGCAGCCGGTGCGTGCCGATGACGACGTCGACTTTGCCCTCGGCGAGATCGCGGAGGATTCGCTTTTGGTCGGCCTTGGGAGTGAAGCGCGAGAGCTCTTCGACGCGCACCGGAAAGGCGCCGAAGCGGGCGCTGAAGTTACGATAGTGCTGATCGGCCAGCAGCGTCGTCGGCACGAGCACCGCAACCTGCTTCTTATCGGCGATCGCCTTGAAGGCGGCGCGCATCGCAACCTCCGTCTTTCCGTAACCGACGTCGCCGCAGATGAGACGGTCCATCGGCCGCGCGGCCTCCATGTCCGTCTTGCTCGCATCGAAGGCTTTCTGTTGATCGGGCGTGGGTTCGTACGGAAATGCCTGCTCCATCTCGACTTGCCACGTCGTATCGGGGCTAAATGGAAAACCGCGCGAGACCTCTCGCTCGGCGTAGAGCGCGACGAGCTGGTCGGCGATCTTTGCGAGCGATTCGCTGACCCGCGACTTCGTGCGGGCCCAGTCCGCGCCGCCCATTTTGGAGAGGCGCGGCGACTGGCCGTCGGCCGCCGAGTACTTCGCGATCTGATGCATCTGCGTAACGGGCACGAGCATTCGATCGCTCCCGGCATAGCGTAGATCGAGATAGTCTTGCATGGCGCCGAGAATCGTTTCGGCGCGCAAGCCGAGATATTGGCCGACGCCGTGTACCGCGTGGACGACGTAGTCGCCGACGCGCAGATCGGCCAGCGTGACGGGCACGCCTTCCTTGACTGCGCGCATCTTGACGCGTTTGGGCGGCGCACCGAGAATTTCGCGGTCACCGAGCACGCGAACGCGCAGGCTCGGAATCCAAAAGCCGGCCTCGATCGAGCCGTGATCGACCGCGACGCCGCCGCGCGCCTGCGGGCCGGGATCGATTCCGGCGGCGCGCAGAATGTCGCTGATGCGCGAGACGCCCGCGCTGACGATGAAAACGTGCTCGCCGGCAGCGATCCACTCGCGCATCGCTTCGGTAAAGAGGCCGATCTGACGGTTGAAATGCTCGACCGGGCGGCATTCGAGGACGAACGACTCGATTGCGTCGGGCACCCACGCGGACGCGCGATCTTCAAGCTCGATCGAGCCGGGGAGGAGCAACGTCGCGTGCCGTGCGACCCCTTCGCCGATCTCCGTTAAACCGACCGGCGTGGCGGAGAGCTCGATGCTCAGCGCTTCGTCGGGATCCTCGCCGGCGAGCAGGGTGTGTCGCTCGCGGGCGCGCTCTTCGTCGAGCGCGGAGACGATCGCGGCGATCGTCGCGGGCTCCTCGAGCACGACGGTCGCGTTGGGTGGAAGATAATCGAAGATCGTCGTCCGCTCGTCGCGAGACTCGTCCCACGCGGTTACCGCGAGCCGATCGACCGGCGCGTCGCTGCGTTGGGATTCGATGCTGAAGCTTCGCATGGACTCGATTGCGTCGCCAAAGAACTCGATACGCACCGGCGCTTCGGCCGTCGCCGCGAAGAGATCGATGATGCCGCCGCGTACGGCGTACTCCCCGACGGCGCTCACGACGTCGCAGCGCGTGTAACCGAGGTCGAAGAGGCGGCTCTGCAGCGCCTCCCAACCCGGCTCGTCGTTGGTTTGCAGAACGAAGCGGAGGTCGTCGAAGCGGCGCCGCGGCATGAAATGCTGGCGCAGCGCAGCGATGGGCGCGAGCACTAAGCGTGGTTTGCCGTCCGCGAGATCGGCAAGCAGCGTCATCCGCGCGCTCTGCTCGGAAGGGTTCTCGATGGCTCCGATCGCCTCTTCGCGCGAACGGAGCAGTGCGACGTGCTCCGTGTCGCCCTCGAGGTAGTAGAGCAGATCTGCGAAGCTCCGTTCGGCCGCGTCGGGGGTCGGCACGACGACGAACTGCGTGCCGCCTAGCTGTTTATGGAGAGCTGCGAGCAGCGCCGGCCGCGCCGCCGCGATCGTCTCGTGCAACGAATACGCACCGGGCTTGCGTCCCTCTAAGCGGCGTAGGGCGGCGAGGCGTTCGAGCAGGCTGTTCCAAGCACGGCTCGACGCGCGCAAAGAGCCAAGAAGGTCCCGTCGCGTGGGTTGCGTTTCGATCGTGTGCGCGGTCATGCGGGTCGCTTATTATACCAGGGCCTCCAAGCGACGAGAGCAAGGAGTGGAAACGAGGCGAGAATGCCGAGCAGAGCCGCGACCGGCGCGCTCGGCGAGCCGATTGCATCGGGCGCGTAGCGCAACAGCGAGCAGAACGAGAGGAGGGTGGCGACCCGGCCGGCCCGCGTCTGCGGCGCGATCGCGGCAAGGGCGAGGAGCCACAGCGCATACCAGGGATACGGATTGGGGATCATCACCCAAACGGCGAGCCCTACCCAGATCCACGCCTCGCTCGAGCGAGCTCGCAGCAGCGCGACGGCACGCGCACCGAGCAGCAGGCACGCGACGACCGCGGCCGCCCACGCCGCAATCGGTGAGAGGGGCGCGAAGATCGCCTGCAGCGATGCCTGCGGTGCGTAGTGCCCTTGCACGGCGAAGTGCGTTGCCGCGCCGGCGATCAGCGGAAACGAGAGCAAGAGGGCGACGAAGGTGCCGATCAAGGCGCCGATTCGCGCGCGGCGCTCGCTCAAACCCAGGGCTGCGGCAGCGACGATTCCTGGAGCCTTGATCAGCGCCGAGAGCGCGACGACGGCCGCCCCGAGGCCCGGCCGGCTACGGCGAACGAGCACGAATCCGAAGAGCACCCAGGCCAAGGCGATCGCATCGTTGTGCCCCTCCGCGGCGCACCAGATCGCAACGGGATTGAGCCCGATCGTCGCGGCCGCTCGCAAGCGCGTCGCGCGGTTCCCCTCGTACGCGGCGCACGCCAACGGCACGCAGGCGAGCAACGCGAGCGAGGCAATCGCTCGCAATGCCTGCAGCTGTGCGAGCATTCCGAACGGCGCGAAGAGCCGGACGATGGCCTCGGCAAGCGCTACGAATGCCGGCCCGTAGAGGCAGATCGGCACCGTCGTTCCCCATTGCAGATCGGCGGCGCGAACGAGTGGGTCGAACGCAAAGGGAGCGGCCGAAGCGTATGGGTTTGCGCCGAGCCGCGCGATCTCGCCGTACGCGGCATAGGCATAGACGTCGCTCGAAAGGAGTACGGGCGCTCCCCACGCGGTGGCCAGCGCGACCGCGGAGGCGAATGCCAGGCGCGTGGGCGAGAGCAGGTTGGCGCGGCGTACGACGCGCCAATAGAAGAAGCCGACCACCGCGATGGCGATAAAGAGCACGAAGAGCACGACCGCACCGCGCGCGCCCCAGTTCGTCGCGACCAGCAGCGGCGCTTCGACGCCGGTCACGCGCTACGGCGGGCGGCGGCGGCGATGCCGAGCAGCAGAAACCACGGCGCCCCGACCTTCGGGTAGAAGACGAAGTCGTCGACGATCTGATGAAGCGCGAGTGCGATGCTCGCCGCCACCGCGGCGAGCACCCAGGGCGGCTGCGCGCGCAGGCTCGCAACGAAGGGCCGCCGCAAAAATGCGCCGATCGAGGCCCCGATGAGCGCAAGGGTCGCGCCGAAGAGCACGACGCCGCCCTCGGCAAGCGATTGCAAATACCAACTGTTCGCGTGCGTGCGCACGCCATAGACGCCGAATTTGGGAAGTTCGAGCTCGAAGTTCCCCGCGCCGGCGCCCAGCAGCGGGTGCGCAAGAAACATGCGCCAAGCCGCGCGCCACAACTCGTCCCGGTTGCCGACGCCGCCGGCATACGCACTGGGAGCGAGCGAGATACGCAAGACGCCGGGAGTGTGCGCGTAGATCGCCCACCACGCGCAGCCCGCGGCCCCGGCAACCGCTCCGAGGAGCGCCGGCCGCAGCGCCGTCCACGCGCGACGGCCGCCCCAGAGCGCGACCATCGCGAACACGATAGCCAGCGCAGCAGTTCCCGCGCGTGAGAATGTGAGCAGGTCGGTGCAGGTGACGAGTCCAAGGGCGAGCGCCGTTATTGGAGCCGGACGGACGACGGCCCAAGCGCCGAGGACCGCCGCGGCGATCGCGCAGTACGCGGAGAGCTGGTTTGGGCCCTCGAGCAACCCCGCAACGCGCGGGACGATCGCCGAACCGATGTACAGGCCCGACGGCGCGCCGGCGAACTCTTGCGCGAGCGCCGAGAGAGAGACCGCAATTGCGGCGAGGGCCGCGCAGGTGAGCAGCGCAGCGTCGTCGCCATCGAGGCGGTAGCAACAGAACGCCGTTGCAAAGAGCGCGGCGTATTGCAGCCATTTCAGCGTCTCTCGAAGGACGGGGCCGAGGTGCGCGGCACCGGCGGCGCTGAGCGCGGTTGCCATGACGTAGAGCAGCAGCGCCCCGAGAATCGGCGCGGCCGGCGCGCGGCGCAGCCCGCGCCAGACCGCGGGATAGGCCGTCAATGCGAGCAGCACGCCCAGTAAGACGCATTTCGGCAGGCTGATCGTCGTCGCGAGCACGTCGCGCGAAAAATCGAACGGGGTCGCAATCAGGAGGGCGCCGAGTCCATAGGCCGGACGACGCAGCGTCAGCGCAGCGGCGGCGATGAAGGCAGAAGCGAGGAGAACGGCAGAGAGCGGATCGAGGTAGATTGGAGCGGCGACGTAGTCGATGACCGCGCGATAGGTCAAGATCGCTCGATATCGCTGATTAAATAGAGCGGGCGTCCCTTTACTTCGTCGTAGACGCGCCCGAGATACTCGCCCAAAATGCCGAGGCTAATCAGCTGGACGCCGCCTAAGAACGTCACGGCGACGATCGTCGACGCCCAGCCCGGCGTATAGAACGCTGGTGACAGGCGCAGCGTCTTCATGACGATCACGACGACTGCATAAATGAACGCGACGACGCTGACCGTAAAGCCAAAGTACGAGGCGAAGCGCAGCGGCGCATCGGAGAACGACGTGATCCCGTCCATCGCAAACCGCAGCATCTTCGCGAGCGGGTACTTCGTCGTTCCCGAATGGCGTTCGTCGCGATCGTATTCGAGCGCGACTTGGTTGAAGCCGACCCAGCTCACCATCCCGCGGAGAAAGCGATGCCGCTCGGGCAGCTTACGCACCGCCTCGACGGTGCGCCGGCTCATCAAGCGAAAGTCGCCGGTGTCCATCGGGATCGAAACCTTCGTCAGCCGTTTGATGATGCGGTAGAATGCGCGTGCGGTCAGCACTTTGAAGGCGCTCTCGCCCTTTCGGGAGCGGCGGACCGCATACACGACGTCGTACCCCTCGCGCCACTTCCGCAGAAAGTCCGCGATAAGCTCGGGCGGATCTTGCAGGTCCCCGTCCATCAGGATCACCGCGTCTCCCGAGGCGATCTCGATTCCGGCGGTCGCTGCGAGCTGATGGCCGAAGTTCCGCGAGAGGTTCACGAGCACGACTCGAGTGCGCCGCTGCATCTCCGAACGGATCGCCGCGAGGGTCGCGTCGCTGCTGCCGTCGTTGACGAGCACGATCTCGTACTCGTACTCGCCGCGGACACGATCGATCGCCGACGATAGGCGTTCGAGCAGCGGCCCGACGTTTGCCGCCTCGTTATAGAGGGGAACTACCACGCTGAACGTGGGGCGCACCGAATCGGGCATCTTCTCGACGTTTCAACGCACCGGCCTCGCCGGCTTGCTAAGGAACGCCGGGAGGATCACAGAAGAACGTAAATCTGATGCGTAGCGTCCGTTCGGCCGTTTACTGCGGCCTGGCCTTGCTCTGCCTGCAATCGTGCAGCCGCCCGGCGCGCCCGCAAGCCTCCCCCGCGCCCTCTCTCCACTCGGAGCCGATCAAGGCGCCCGCCTCGGGGCCGGCCGTCCGGTCATCGGCACCGCCCGCTCGAGCCGGAGCGAACTCCCCCGCAC
>JBAQAW010000064.1:0-14630 GCA_049285915.1 Candidatus Cybelea sp.
GCGCTCTCCACCTCGACCTTCGAGCCGCTTGCGTTCACCGCCGTGGCTTACTTCGTCGCGCGCGGCGTGTTGTTGGCGGAGTCGCGCGCGTTCTGGTGGGCAGGCGCGATCGCAGGCATCGCACTGGAAGCGAAATACGGAATCGTCTTCTGGCTCTTTGGAATCGCGCTTGGTCTTCTGCTCTTCAGCGACCGTTCGGTCTTGCGGTCGCGTGATTTCTGGATCGGCGCGGCGATCGCAATGCTCCTCGCGCTGCCCAATGCGGTCTGGCAGCTGGCGCACGGCCTGCCGTTCTTAGAACTCGTACGCAATGACAACGCCGGCAACTTAACGGGCAATCCGCTGCGCTTCTTGCTGGATCAGCTTTTCTTGGTGAACGTGCTGCTCGCACCGTTGTGGGTCGCCGGTATCATCGCACCGTTTGCGTCAAAGCGAATGGCTTCCGCGCGGTTTCTCTCGGTCGCCTTTGTGGCAACGGCGGCGCTGATCGTCGCGACGCACGGCAAAGACTACTATTTAGCCGGCGGGTATCCCACGATGTTCGCCGCAGGTGCCGTGGCGTGCACGCAACTTTGGCGCTGGTTCGTCGCGCTCTGGGCCGTACTCATCGCCGCAAATGGAGTACTGGCGCTGCCGTTCGTCCTGCCGCTGGATCCGCCCGCGCAACTCGCGGTGATGATGGAGCGGATGAACTTTCGTCCGCCGCCGATGGAGAAGGCGTGTATCGGGGCACCGCTGGGATGCATCTTTTCACTCGAGTTCGGATGGGAGGAGGTCGCCCAGCGCACGGCAGACGTCTACGCGTCGCTATCCCCCGCCGACCGGGCGAAGGCAGCCATTTTGGCGTCGAGCTACGGCGAAGCCGGCGCGATCGACGTCTTTGGAAAAGGCCTTCCGCCGGCGCTCAGCGGGAACAACCAGTACTACCTCTGGGGGCCGGGCGACTACGACGGCTCCGTAGTGATCGCCGTCGGCTTCGAGCCGTCAGAGTTGGCACCCCTGTGCGCTTCTACCATCGTCGCGACGCGATACGGAACCTCACCGTACGCGATGCCGTACGAACGCGATCGTTCCATCGTAATCTGCCGAAACATGCGCCCATCACTGGCAGCACGCTGGGATCAGTTCAAGCGCTACGGCATCGAGTATTGGCCAGAGAGATAGGCCTTTTACGGATCTTAGCGCCGACTCCAACATCGGCGAACGACGGCGAGCGGGACGTAGATCGTGACGAGCAGCCCAATCGCCCCGAATAGCAGCGCGCTCTCAGGGTTGCCGGATAACGGAATGGCCGCGGCCAAGAACGCCGCCAACGGAGCGCACGTCGCAAGAGCGAGCGGTCCTCCGACCGACCGTTCCGGAACCCCGTATCCCTGCAACGTTTCGAGTTCTCCTCTGCTGGAGAGCGAGCGCAGACTCCCCGCAAAGGCTGCAACATCCACCACCGCGAGCGGCAAGATCATAAGGTACGCATTGCGGAAGTCTAGTGCCACAGGGAGCGCGACGAGGGCGAACGGCACGAGAAGCAGGACGAAGTACTTCGCGTACGTCAGCGTGACGTAGCGCGCCAGCGGGCTACCCACGCGATCGGAAATAAAGCCGCTTTGCTACCGGCGATAAAGCTGCAGCTTTCGCGTCATCTGAATAGACGATGCGGCCTCGCTCGATGATGTGAACAGTGCTTGCGACGTCGAGGAGGGCCCGGCCGTCGTGGTCGGTGAGCAAAACGCCCACGCCGCACTCGTTGAGGTGTCGAAGAATGGCTATACAATGCTGGCGCTCCGAACGGTCGAGCCCGGCAAACGGTTCGTCGACCATGACGAACGCCGGACGCGCCGCGCGCACGATCGTCAAGAGCAACAAGCAGCGCTCCGCCGCCGTCATTCGGGAGGGCGGCTTTGAAAGCAACACTCCTAACCGGAGTCTTGCGACGACTTCGAAGACGTCGTCGCAATCGTTTGCCGCCAGCCGTACGTTCTCGACGGTGGAAAGACTACAAAGGACGCGCCGATCCTGCGGGACGTATCGGAGGCCGCACCGGACCCGCTCCGAAGGAGATAGCCGCGAGAGGTCGAGTGTTCCCGACGCGCGTTCCATGAGGACGTGACCGGCTTCGTGCCGGACGAAGCCGGACGCGATCCTGTACAGCGTGCTCTTTCCGCTGCCGTTCACTCCGGCTAAGGCAACGATGCCGGCGCTCCCGACGCAAAGCGAAACATCGTCCAGTATGGTTCGAACTCCGTAACGCTTAGTTATGCCATCGAAGCGCAGAGCGGCCATGTACCTCTTGCTTTATCGCATACGCCTGGGCGGCGGCTTGGAGTGCCGTCGCGCACTTTGAGCGTTCCACGCATCGGTGCATCGTGACGCCCTAGCGGCGAGGACCGCACCCCAGACTCAAATACTGTGGACGTTTTGGGAGACCTTCACGATCACGGGGACGGCATCCCGCGGACGGCACAACTGCACTAGCGCGACCGCGCCAGGCCGCCGGGTTCATCGCATTGCACGGCGAGCTCTAGGGGATGACGTTAGGCGGCTCTAGGAACTACTTCTCGCAAAGCTGCGGCAGCAACGGGTGCTATCTCGGCTGTGGCACCGTCCTTCTCCGTCGACGCTTCCGGCAAAGAACACGTCGTTTATAACTTCCGCGGCAACTTCAACGGTGCGCAGGACGGCTCGCGGCCATTCTCGCCGCTAGCGCTGCTGCACAAGAAGTTGTACGGAACGTACCTCCCGGCGGAGAATTCAACGGCATCTTACCAGTCGCATGGGCACAGTTCGTCGGGTCGCTGCCGGCCCGCTGATAGCGGACGGTTTCGTCCCAATCGCGCTCATCATCGTGAAAGGGTCTCTATATAACAGCTACGCCTTCCACATCACGATGCTGCCCATCGCACTAGCGGCTCCGATCGGGGCCACGATTCTTTGGCTCTTGGTCGCCCTTCAGGATCGCGACACCTTTGCGCCGGTCTTCCGCGCGAGGCCTCCTTTCAGCATTCCTAAGCTTCGCTTCCTTGGGGGGATTAGAATCCAGCGGTGAGCCCAGGCGACAGGCCGGAGGATGAGCTCGAAACCAGCGCGTCCGCTTGGTCATCTGCCGCTGCGCAGCCTCATAAGGACTCTCCAAAAGTAGTGTTTCCTCGCATATACATCCGTTTCCGATGACGACATCATGCTGTCAGTATTCCACCCCTCACTTCTTTCGGAGGCTTTGAAACTAATGAATAAGGCGTTCGCGCTTTTGGGCTGTGTTTCGATCGCGGGCTGCGCGTCGGGAACCAGCAGCACTCTACCGTCGACGTTCACTCCCAATGCGAGTCCGGTTCGACACGGCCGGCCGCTCACAACGACCGGCAATTCGTCCCCAAGCAATGCGGCGATCTACTTGTTCCAGGGGCAGCCTGACGGTGGATTACCGTACGCCGGCCTGGTCAATGTGAACGGCACGCTCTACGGCACGACGAGCGCCGGCGGTACGAGCAACCTGGGGACGGTCTTCTCGGTCACGCCCAGCGGCTCGGAAAAGATCCTGCACAGCTTTACCGGGACCCCCGACGGTTACATGCCGGCTGCGAGCTTGACCTATGTGAATGGTAAGCTTTACGGGACTACCTACAGTGGCGGCACGCCTGGCGCCGGCACCGTTTTCTCGATCACGACGTCAGGTAAAGAGAAGGTGCTGCATAGCTTTGGGAAAGGAGGCGACGGCACGTCACCCCAGGCGGACTTGTACTATCACGACGGCGCACTCTACGGTACGACGTACAGCGGCGGCGCCAACGGCGATGGGACCGTATTCAGAATCGTACCGTCGGGTGCGGAAAGCGTCGTTTACAGCTTCAAGGGCCTCCCGCAGGACGGCGCGGCCCCGAGAGCAGGAGTCATTTTTTACAAAGGCGCGTTCTATGGCACGACCTACGCCGGTGGAATTGGCAGTTCAACGAGCGACGGGACGGTCTTCAAACTTACGCCTTCGGGCAAGGAAACCGTTCTGCATACGTTCACCGCCAATCCTGACGGTTCCGAGCCTACGGCCGACCTCGTGGGGTATGGCGGTAACCTGTACGGCACGACCGACAGCGGCGGAACCTACAACACCGGAGGCACGGTTTTCAAGATAACGCCCAAGGGCAAGTTGACCGTGCTTTACAGCTTCGGGCAGCCAGGCTCTTACGTCGACCAGGTAGGTCCCCAGGCCGGTCTGCTCAACGTCAGCGGAACATTCTACGGGACGGTAGAGGGCGCCAACGCCGGAGGAGCAGTCTTCGCGATCGCGCCCAGCGGCAAAGAATCCTTCGTGTATCAATTCAACCGCAACGGTCCGAGTGGCAGCCCTGTTGCGCCCTTCGGCGCAGTCATCGACTTCAACGGGGTGCTCTACGGCACGAGCGTAAGTAACGTCGGTCAGGCGGGCCAAGGGACGGTATTCGCAATACCCCTGTGAGTGTACGACGCGTACCGGTCGCGACGCTGGAGTGCAGTTTACGGTCGCGCGAGCAGCAGCCCAAGCTGCACGCGCGATCGTAAGTTGAGTTTCCTCAAGGAAGAGGAAACGTGCTTTTCGACGGTTCGCAGACTGATGTGCAACATCCGCGCGATCTCGTCGTTAGAATGGCCCGACGCCGCCAAATCGGCGACCTCCCGCTCGCGCGGCGAGAGTATGGCGGCGGTGGCGGCGGGCCTCCCCACCTCGACTCGCCGCAGATCGCGAAGCGCTCCGATCGCACGGTAGATATCGCGAGCGCGCCCTGATTCGCCGCCAAGCTCGTACCCGAGCGCGGCCAGCCACGGCCACCCGACCGCCTCGAACCCGGAGCCGGCCTCCAAAGCGCGTTTCGGGAGGTCGGCCGTAACGATGCCGCGACGAGCGGCAAATGCATCGAAAAGCGCGAGCGTTGCCTTGCCGGCGCGGTCGTGGGGACGCGCGGCCGCATCGGCGAGCTTTTCGCGCATAGCGAGCACATCTTGATTATCGCCGAACTGCGCCGCGGCGAGATAGGCGAACAAGAAGCGATGCGCGCAGGGCAGAAGTACTGCCATGCGCGCGATCCAGGCCGCCGACTCCTCCAGCTCGCCGCGCAGGCCCAGAGCCCACGCGTACGGGCCACCGAGCAACCCGAGCGCGAGATTCATTCCGTGGGTGACGCCATAATGTAAAAGCGGTTCCACGTCATCGCGGCGCAGTAGGGCGACGTCGCCCGAGCATATCCCCAGCGCCAGCCGAGCGCTCTTTACGTGAATGTGAATCGCAACGCTTTGCTGGGATGCGCCGGCGCCTTGTTCGAGCAGACTCGACGCCGCAGCAAAATCGCCGCGCAGCGTGTGCTCGATCGCCGATGCAGCCGCTGCAAGGCTTTGCTCCGGCTTGCCACGGTCGGACTCGTTCCGTAGAGCTGCTTGAAAATGTTGGCGCGCAAGGTTCGTCTCGCCGAAGCCCTCGGCATCGAGCGCGATCTGACAGTGCGTGTGGCGTACGCGCGAACCGCCGTCGTCGAGACGACGCGCCGCCTGCAACGCCCGTTCGGCATCGAGACGCCACTGTTCGATATCGCCGCGCATCGCCGCCACTTTGAATCTCGTCTGGTAGAAGTGCGTCGCGGTGCGCGCGTCGGCGATCGGCTCCTGGACGCCGTTTAAAAATACGCGCGCGGAATCGAAATCGAGCGCTGCCACGCAGTGATACGCGATGCGCGCGCGCAAGAGGTCCAACTTTGCCGCGGGCAGCTTCGGCTCGAGGGCGGCGATCGCCTGACGGAACACTTGAGTACCGGCATCCGGGTCGCCGGAGTTATACAGCTGCGAGCCCAGCGCGGAGGCATTCTCTGCGAAACCCTCAATATCGCCGAGCCGCCAATAGCGGTCGCCGGCCTGCCGCAGGCGTTCGATGCCGGCGCCGAGCTCGTTAAGCGACCCGAGCGCGAGGCCGAGCTTATGGAGAAGGCCGGCGGCCGACGCCTCGCTGTCGCAGTCCGTAAGTGCACGCTCGTAGTACAGGATCGCATCGGCCATCGCGCCGATTGCAGATGCGCGATCGCCGGCGACCTCCGCGTACCGAGCGGCACGTGCGAGGTTACCGGCACGCAGCCAATGGTGGGCCAGTTCTACGCTAGCCGCGCCCGGATCGGAGCGTTGCTCTAGTTCGCGCGCGATCGTCTCGTGCAGCGGCCGCACTCGCTCTGCGAGCAGCTCGCCATAGAGCACCTCTTGCGTCAATGCGTGACGAAACGCGATCGCACCGGGAGCGTTTGACCGATCGTAGACGAGCTGCAACTCTCTTGCGCGCTCGAGCGCTCTCAGTACCTCGTCGCGATCTCTGCCGAGCAACGGCACCAGACGCTCGATCGAGAAGCGCTCGCCGAGAACGGCCGCCATCGAAAGCGTCTCGCGCTCTCTCGGCGAGAGCATAGCGGCGCGCGCGAGCACGGCGCCGCGGACCGAGAGCGGCAGTCTCTTGATACCGTCGGCACCGTCGTCCGCAAGCGCGGCTTTGACGAGCTCCTCGATGAAGAATGGGTTGCCCTGACTGCGCCGCACGATGTCGGCGAGCGTCGGCGCGTCGAGCGCGTTCTTGCGTGGGAGGATCGCATCGGCGAGCACGCGGCTCGAACGCTCGTCGAGCGGTGCCATCTCGATCGCCGTGACGCACTCCCTGCCGAGCAGCGTCGCAATGTCGGCCAAACGCGGATGGTTGGCGACCAACTCCTCGGCACGGTACGTCGCCACGACGAGTAGTCGGCGCCGCCGAATCCGGTCGGCCAGATAAGTGAGGAATGCCATTGTCGAACGATCCGCCCACTGTAAGTCCTCCATCAGAAGGACGGTCGTGCGCCGCAGCGCCCAACGCGCAAAGGCTTTGTCGATCGAACCGAAGAGCGAACCCACGGGAAGCGATTCGTTTTCCGGTTCGACGTAACGCTCGAATGCAAGCCGCTCGATCAGCTCGTCCCCGACGGCACTCTCCTGCGCCGAACCGCGGGCGGCGAGTTGCACCAGCAAATCGCGGAGCGGCGAAAGCGGCGTTTGAATGAACTCAATGCAGCGGGCAAGCGCGCAAGTCGATCGCGTGCCGACGATCGCCGATTCGAAATGACGCAGCAGCCGAGATTTGCCGACGCCGGCTTCTCCGGCGACTAATACGAGCCGCCCGTGGCCCTCTGCGGCTTCCTGGCGGTGCTCGCTCAGTGCGGCCGACTCTTTGACGCGGCCGATGAGCCCGCCGCGTGCCTCCCAAGCAAACGATTTCACGCTGATAGCGCGAACCGCCGTTTCATGCGTAGGAAAGTTACAAGCCTAGCGTGGTTGTCCTTCGCAACGACCGGCGCCGCCACAGCGCCAGCGATGCGATCGTCTATCGAATAATGGAGCAAAGCGGATAACACGTTGCCGGGCAGGCGCGAAGCGATACCGCCCGCCTCTTCGCGCAATAAGATTGTCCTCGCGCAGCAGATTCCGCGCGCGCGGGCGCGGGATAAATGCCGGTCCCCAGTCCGCTCTCGGCAAGTGCGCGCGCAAGGCGTTTGGGGGCCGCACGAGGGATGGAAGCGACTTTTGTCGCATGGCAGAGAGACCGGGCGAGCAGCCGCTCTCCCGTCGTTTTACCAAGCTTAGCCCTCGCCACCCCAAGGCGAAAAAGGAGCAATCACATGAGGAACATTTTGGGGGCGTCCTACGCGCTCGGCGTTTTGGCATTTGCGGGCATTTGCGCCATAGGCGGCTTAAAATCGGCGCTCGCCGCCCCACCAAGACTTCTTTACGTTTCAGACCCGGTAGATAACGTGGTCGCGGTCTTTTCGCTGCCGGATCTGCTTCTCAGAGGAACCTTAACCGGCTTTAGCAAGCCACACGGCTCATGCTCCGGCGAGAGCGGCAACATCTGGGTGGCGAACACCGGATCGCGGCAAATTCTCGAGTACGCGCACGGCGGAACGAGTCCGATCGCGACGGCCCTCGATCCGTACGGAGACCCGTTCGGCTGTGCCGTCGACGGTCACCGCCACAAGGTCGGGGTAACGAATATAAGAGACGTCCCGAGCCCCACCCCTGGCCCCGCCAGCGGCCCGGGCGAGTATCTATTTTTGCATTCCGGCACGTGGTCGACGTCCTACGACTTGGCGCTGTTGAACAGTGACATTAGCGTCGGCATCGACCCCGTCGGTAACGCTTACATAGATGGCCTAACGAATAGCAAGCACTTCGTGCTCGCGGAGCTCCCGTCGGGGAGCACCGTGATCCATCAGATTACGATCTCCGGCGGTACCATACATTACCCCGGCATGGTTCAATGGTACGAAGACGGTCATTACCTCGCCGTCGGCGATCGGCGCTGCGATACTCCCAGAACCACCTGCGTCTATCACGTCTCGATTTCCGGGTCAACCGGAACGATCATCGGCAAAACGAAGTTCAAAGCCTACAACGGCCACGCGATCTGCGACATGGCCCAGGGTGCAATCGGCGCGTCCGGTGAGAATTTTCTCGCCGGAGGCGATGACGAGTCCGCCTGCGGCTACGCTACGAGCAGTGTAGACCGGTGGGCTTTCCCGGCCGGCGGTTCACCGACGAACAGCAACCACGCTACCCTCAGACATCCATTCGGCACGGCAATCAGCGAATGAAGTGAGGGTTGCCGCTGACGGCGGCGAGAACTTGACAGCTACTGTGGAAGACGAGGGGCGAGTAGCAGGCTCGCCGGAGTTCGGGACGCTCTTGCAGCGCTACCGGCTCGCCGCGGGACTCTCGCAAGAAGCGCTCGCCGAACGCGCCGGCATGAGCACGCACGGAATCAGCGCGCTCGAACGGGGGTATCGGCGCACCCCGCAACGCGCGACGCTCGCGCTCCTCGTGCGCGCGCTGGTGCTCAATGACGAACAACGCGGCGAGTTTGAAGCGGTCGCCGCACCTTCGAGAGCACCGCGCGGAAGAGACGGTGCCTTGGTCGGCATCTCAAACTTACCGCTCTCATTGACGAGCTTCGTTGGGCGCGAGACAGAACTCGACGAAGTCGCACGACTCGTCCGCGAGCATAGGCTCGTCACGCTCACTGGTGCGGGAGGCATCGGAAAAACCCAAACCGCGTTGCAGATCGGAACCGCGCTTAGCGGAACCACCGAGGCCGCAGTCTGCTTCGTCGCACTCGCGCCCATCGGCGATCCCGCATTAGTAGTTGCCGCAATCGCGTCGACGCTAGGCGTGCAAGAAGTGCCCGATCGGCCGCTGCTTGAGTCGCTGACGGCGTATCTGCGGAACAAGGCGCTCTTGCTGATCCTCGACAACTGCGAGCACGTGATCATGGAGGCTGCAATCGTCGCGAGCGCCCTTCTGGCCGGCTGCCCGAGACTTCGGATCCTCGCGACGAGCCGCGAACTGCTTCGAACCGCGGGCGAGTACACCTACCGGTTACCGTCGTTGAGCGTCCCGGCGCCGGAGACGACTCGCCGGCTCGGCGCAGCGGAGGCGCTCTCGTTCGGAGCGACCGTGCTTTTCCGCGATCGCGCGCACGCGATCGACCATAGCTTCACGCTGACCGACGAGAATGCATCTGCCGTTGCAGCGATTTGCCGGCACCTAGACGGCATCCCGCTCGCAATTGAACTGGCCGCCGCCCGAGTCAACGTGCTTCCCGTTCAAGCGATCGCCGACAGGCTCGGCAATCGGTTTGGTATTCTAACCGGAGGCGAACGCGCGGCCCTTCCGCGCCAGCAGACGATGCGCGCGGCGATCGGTTGGAGTTACGATCTGCTCGTGGCACGCGAACAGCGCATGTTCGAGCGCCTTTCGGTGTTTGCCGGCGGATGTACGTCGGCTAGCGCGAATGCCGTCTGCGCAGGCGACGACGTCGCGGAGGCCGACGTGATAGAGCTTCTCTCGTCGCTGCTGGACAAGTCGCTCTTGGCGGCCGATTTCGACGGCTTCGAAGCTCGCTATTCGCTTTTCGAATCGTTCCGAGAATACGCGCATGAGAAGCTGGTGGCGCGGGGTGAAGCAGACGCGTTGGCGCGCCGCCACGCGCTCGCGTGCCTGGAACTGGCCGAGCAACTCGAACTAGCATGCGACACCGAGGCGGATGTTATCTGGCGCGCCCTCGCTCAGGATGAGCTGGACAACTGGCGGGCCGCCCTGCAATGGGCACTCACCGAGCGAAACGACGTCGTCTTGGGGCAGGCGCTCGTCGGAGCCCTGCACGTTGTTTGGGCATACTTCGCGCCGCTGGAGGGTCAACGTCACGCGGCGTCGGCGTTCGCGTTGGCTGACGAACAAACGCCGACACACGTGCTCGCGAGACTCGGGTACGCGGATGGGCTCATCGCAATGCAGCATCGTTCGTACAAAGTACAGCTTACAAGCAGCCAGCGCGCCATCGAGCGCTACGGCGCCGTGGGCGACGCGCTTGGGGTTGCGCGGACGCAGGATCTCGCCGGCCAGGCGCTTGTGTCTTTGGGGCGAATCGCAGAGGCTAAAGCGCTCCTACGACAAGCTCTAACCTCCGCTCGCATGTTGGGCAATCGCCGGCTCACCGCTTGCATCCTACGCAATCTTGGATATGCCAGCGCCGTCGAGGGCAACTGCGATGCGGCTCGCGACTACGTCGCCGAAGCCGTGCCGATTTACGAGGGACTCGGTGCAAGTCTCGGCGCGGCACTCGCGCGCGACGACCTAGGCGAGTTCGAGTTTCGCGCGGGCAATGCCGAGCTGGCATTTCAACTTGCCGCCGACGCGCTTGCGATCTTCCGTTCGGTCAACAATCAGCGCTTTGTCGCCTCCGTTCTGAGCAGCCTGGCGATGTATCTCATCGCGTTGGGCCGATACGCTGAAGCCGAGGAGCGTGCGTGCGAAGCGCTAGCCCTTGCACGCGAGCAACAGCAAGACGTCCTCGTCGCCTGGACGCTCCAGCACCTTGGAGCGATCGCGGCCCTGCGTCCGCAAGTCTCCACCCAAGACGCACCCCTTGCTTACGCTCGAGCCGCGCGTATCTTGGGTTTCGTCGACGCTCGTCTCGAAGCGATAGGATCGGCAAAAATGTACATTTACGAGCAGGCGTACGACCGAGCCGTCACCGCGTTGCGCGAGGCACTCGGCGCCAACGCCGTGACGAAGCTGATGGCCGAAGGTGCAACGATGACCGAAGCGCAAGCCGTCGAGGAGGCATCTGAAGGGCGGTACCTCGGACGTCCCGCGCGATAGCGCGGCTTGTCAGTCGCGTACCCTTGCGCAGACGTTTGCCGCGCGATGCATCGTCCCCATGCTATGCCGTTACAGTCATATCGCGCTTGCCGGAGGGGTGCCGTAAACGATCGTACACCCTTGGGTTTACACGCTTATCTTCCGCGATCAGATCGTCGATCCCGATCTTGACCAGCCCAAGCGCTTCCCGTCACGAATTTACGCTCTTTCGCGGTCCGGCGGGGCGACTATAATCGCCCACAATAGCCGGGGGGTGCGTTACATCGACACGCTTGCCGCAAACCGCAACGACGACAGGTCTGACGACACTTCTCATTAGATCGCTGCAATTGTGATAAGCGTGGAGGAACAACTTTGCTATTCCGATGACGGCTCGTGGTCAGTTGCTTGGAGTCGTCGTGCTCGGTACGCGCCGATCCGGCGAGGCGTACGCACCCGACGAGATTTCGGCGATATCGCAACTCGCGGCGAGCATGGGACCGGCGCTTGACGTGTTCGCAACTCAAAACGGCAAAGGCGCAACTGAAGATCACGTTTCGGCCTCGATCGCCGGGTTGCGCGAAGAGTTGGTATCTGCGATGACCGTGACGAGATCGCGCGCCGGTCCAGCGGTGTCGCGCCGACGTGAGAGTTAAGCGGCCGGCTTTGCGCGGCGTCGCCTACTCAAAGCCTACCAGCGGCGTGCAGCGTTCTGTAAATCGCGATCCCGAGTTTGGTCCCGTCGTTTTCGTTTGAATCGGGAGAGCTGTTCAAGCCGTAAGCGATGACTGCATCTTGCACCGGGAAATAGATGTGGAACATCCGATATCCTAACGTCTCGCCCTGATACCACCAGACCGTTCCGATCTCCGGCAGCGTGCTTTGCCCAACACCGAGTCCGAAGCCGCCCGGGTCGCTGGGGCTCGTCTTCGCGATCGGCTTGCCGGTCTTCGACGAAACGAGGGTAAAGAGCTCGGCGCGTTGTTTTGGCGCGAGCATCGGCCCGGTGTAGAGCGCGCGAGCCCACCGAGTCAGATCCTCCGGGGTCGAAACGATGCTGCCCGCGGCCTGCATCCACGAGACGCTATCGTCGCGTACGTCCCTGCCGAACATCGTTGCGAGCCCAAATTGGTTCCCCGCATGGCTGAAGAAATACCCCGAGATCGTTCGATCGAGCACGTCGCGCGGATACTGCGTACCGGAGTAATACGTATCGTTCAGACCGATGTCCGAACGGAAGAACCTCCGCTCGAGCTCGCTCGCGTAGGTGTGACCGCTCGCGCGCTCGATGATCAACTCGGCGAGGAGATAGTTTGTGTTCGAATAGTCGTAGCCCGTGGTCGGCGGCGGAGCGCTCGGGTTATTCTCCGGATAGACATATGCGATCAGCTCGGCGATCGTGAAATTCCGCTTCGGGTTCTTTGAATAGGCGGTTAGCATCGCCGGAACGCGATTGTATCCGGGAATGCCGCTGGTCATGTTGAGCAAACGGCGAATCGTTACGTTTTTCCACGCCGGGTATTGGGGCAGCCAGCGGCCGACGGTCTGATCGATCGTAAGCTTTCCCCCGGCTTCGAGCTGGAGAATCGCCGCAGCGGTGAAGGCCTTGGTGTTGCTGCCTATCTGCCAGAGTTCGTTCGGCGCTACCGGCCTTCCGCCGCCATATCGCGTTCTGCCCGCCGTGAGGTTGATGTTCTCGGGCTGTCCACGGAGGCTGATGCTCAGCGAGATTGCCGAGATGTGTTCGCTCTTCGAACGGGCGCTGAGATATCGGTCGAGATCGCGCTGGAGCGAGGCGCGGACCGACGCTTCGGATGTGGCGGCCGCAGCCGGTACGACGAGCCATACAGCCGCTAGGAGAAACGCACAGAATCGCGCAGGCCCCCGGTGTCGGCTCACACACCGCCGCCAGTGTCGATGGCGACAAGCTTGCCGCCCGTGAATAGGAAGCCCAAGTAGGCGATGACGTCAACCGTGATGCTCTTCGCTTTATTACCCTCCATATAAGTCGAGGACGTTTTGAAATCCTGATTGTACGTGAGCCGCTGGTGACTCCCGTTCGAGTAAAGGGTACCAGGCCCGTCAATCGCCGTGGCCTGCTCAAGGGTCATTCCAAGGCGTACTCCATTGCGCGTTCGAGCCCGGCTGCCGTGCAAACCAGCGCTGAAATGTTTCACAATCGGTGTTGTCGCTCAACGCGAGAACACGGAGGGACGTGGTGGCCGCCACCGCAGCCAATGGCAGCGCCGCCATTAACTCGGCGGTGAGCGCGACCGCAAAAAGGAACGATGCCATAGCGCCGCCAGCGCAGCGCTTGGTTCGGTCAGTGGATGGCGACGCCCCAGGGTTCGCTCAGCGTTGTGATCGTCGGCGTAGTCGGTACGCCCTTAGCCGTGAACGTCATGAGCGATTCAGGGCTGTGATTTATCACGAAGATCTTCCCGGCCGCGTCGAGCGCGACGCCGAAGGGCGTCGATAATCCGGAGGTGATCGTCGGGGTAGTCGGCTTCCCACTAGCGGTGAACGTCATGAGCGAGTTGCCGTAGTAGTTCGTAACATAGATTTTTCCGCTCTTGTCAACGGCGATGCCGCCGGGTCCGCTCAGGCCCGTAATCGTTGGCTTCGTGGGCTCGCCCTGCGCGGTGTATGTGGTCACCATGCCGGTTCCAAAATTCGCGACGTAGATTTTTCCGCTCTTATCGATGGCAATGCCGCGAGGTCCATCGATGTTTGAGATGGTCGGCGTCGTCTGCTGGCCGTTTGGTTTGTACGTCGTCACGTTCGACGTGAAGGCATTCGATACGTAGATCTTGCCGTTGGCGTCGACCGCTACGCCCGAGGGTTCGTTCAAGCCAACGGTGATCGTCGGTTTGGTCGGCTTCCCACCTGAGGTGTATTTTGTAACGGTATCGGCTTCGTAGTTTGGAACGTAGATGTTGCCTTTTGAATCCACTGCAATGATGCCCGGATCACTTATTCCTTTGCTGATCGTCGGCTTGGTGGCTTTTCCGCTCACCGTATAAGTGACGACATCGTTAGCCGCGGAGTTCGAGATATAGATCTTTTCGCCGCCGGCATCCGGGATTTCGGGGCGCATCGAGGGCACCCGAACAGCCCCCTGGCTAAGGTTGGGCAGCGCCGGCGTGGCCGCCGAGTGCTCGTCGCCGCTGCACGCGGAAAGAACGGCTATCAAAACCGCGATCGGTGTAAAAAGAGGTATACGCCGCATCCCAAGACTCCCTTAAGCGCCCGACGCTCCGGACGCCCAGCTTGATCTGGACGTTACTTTAAACTGCCGAACGCTTCCTTGGTGCTTTCGACTGTCCACGCAGGACCTTCGAACCTTCTCCTTGGGCTCGTCTTTGGCGGATTGGGTGCGATCCCGTTTTTCATCCACAACCCGCCCCCGCAGCCCGGGCTGGCCGGAGAGTTCAACAGCATCTTTTATCAATCGCACTGGGTGCAGT
>JBAQAW010000065.1:0-110763 GCA_049285915.1 Candidatus Cybelea sp.
CGCTCCCGGCATCCTGCCTCCGCTCCTCCCTTCACACGCCCCGTACCCATCGGGTCTTGCCGAAGCCCGACGAAATACTCTAGAGGTCGATTCGTTTGCCGCGGCGCGTCGCGATGCCGATTGCCAGCAGGGGCAAGTCCTCATCGGGTAACACGCCCGTCGCCTTTCCGTCGATTTTATGAATCCCCGCGTAGAGCGAGAACTCGACGAGCGCGGGGATCGTCGCATTCGGCAGGCGGCGGTCACCGAGCCACTCCCACTCCCCGGCGAGCGCGCGATCCGCAAAGAGCGCCGCCGCATAGCCGGAAGCATCGCTGCGCGATTGGGCATCGGGCTCTCGATAGCGGACGTATCCGTCGAGAATATAGATCGGCCGGAACGTGTGCAGATAGGCGACGACCGGTGCGACCAGAACCGCGACGAAGTAGCCGGCAAATGCGATCGCGCCTACTGCGAAAATCCAGGCGATCTTGATCAGCGTGGCGTCCGACGCGACGTGTTGCGCGCGGTAGACGATTCCCCACGTCAGCAAGGCCATAAAGACCATCCCGATCAGCGGCTCGATCGCCAGCGCGAACCGGCCCGTGAGCCCGCGCCAAACGATACGGCGCTCCTGCTCGGTCCAGCGACGATGCGCGAGGCCGTGTCTGCGCCGGTCGAACTCGCGCGCTTTCACGCTGCTTCCACCGGCGCGGCGCGATCGATGATGTTGCGGAGTTCGAGACGCGGCGGCAGCGTCCCCAGCGTTCGCCCCGCCGCACCGAAGCGGCTTCGCAGAAAGGCTTCTGCGGCGAAGCCCGGCGCGTAGCGGCGGAGCAGCGCCGCCTGCCAGAGAAGCGCCATTCTCTCGCTGAGCGCGCGCGCCTGCGATTGGTCGAGCGATTGCTCGCGCGCGTCGCGCTCGAATGCGCGTAACGCCGCCGCGATAACCGGCTCGTCGCTCGCGGCTTCGATCTCGGCGCGCCACGCGGCAAAGGCCTCGGGCTGTTTTTGCAGCACCCGAACGACGTCGAGTGCGTTGACGTTTCCCGAACCTTCCCAGATCGAGTTCAGGGGCGCTTCCCGATAGAGCCGCGGCATGATCGATTCTTCGACGTATCCATTGCCGCCGAGGCATTCGAGTGCTTCGCCGGCGATCGCCGGTGCCCGCTTGCAAACGTAGTACTTTGCGAGCGCCGTCCCGATGCGTTTGAGCGCGGACGCCGAGGCCGTCTTCGGAGAATCGTCGATCGTCCGCGCGACCCGCAGGACGAGAAGCGTCGCGGCCTCCGACTCCAGCGCGAGGTCTGCCAGCACGTTGCGCATCAGCGGCTGATCGATCAACGCTTTGCCGAACGCACGGCGGTAGGTTGCGTGGTGGATCGCTTGCGCGAGCGCGGCGCGGATGAGGCCGGCAGAACCGAGCGCGCAATCGAGGCGCGTATGGTTAACCATTTCGACGATGCGGCCGAGGCCTTCGCCCTCCTCGCCGATCAGCCATCCGTGCGCTGAGTGAAATTCGACCTCCGCCGATGCATTGCTGCGGTTACCCAGCTTCTCTTTGAGCCGCACCAAGTGCATTGCGTTGCGGGTCGCATCGGGAAGAACGCGCGGCACGAGAAAGCATGAGAGCCCACCCGGAGCCTGCGCGAGAACGAGAAATGCATCGCTGGCCGGCGCGCTGCAAAACCACTTTTGACCCTCCAGTAGATACTCTTGACCGCTGCCGGGCGTCGTTGCGGCAGCGGCGCGCGTCTCGTTGGTTCGAACGTCGGAACCGCCTTGCCGCTCCGTCATCCCCATCCCGCAGAGTCCGCCCGACTTTCGCGCGATCGGCAGCGTTCGCGCGTCGTAGTGCGGCTGCGTGAGGGCGCGAAGCCACGCATCGCCGCGGCCCTGAATGCCGCGTACGACCGGTACCGCGGCGTAGGTCATCGAGACCGGGCAGCCGTGTCCCGACTCGACCTGGGACCACAGAAAGAACTTCGCAGCGCGGCGAACGTGAGCGTTGGGGCGGGGATCGTCCCACGCCGAACCGGCAAGCCCCGCGCGCAGCGCGTGCGTCATGAGCGCATGCCACGCCGGATGAAAGCGAACTTCGTCGATGCGGTTGCCGAACCGGTCGTGCGTGAGAAGCCGAGGGGGATGCTCGTTCGCATCGAATCCGAGCGCGATCGTTTCGGCTCGTCCGCCAAGTTCGCCCAACGCCCTCAACTCCTCGTTCAAGCCGTCCGGCGCCTCCCGCGCTACCGCCTCCCGCAAAACGCGATCCGTGCGGAAGAGGTTGTAGTTTTCGAGCGGGGGCGGTTGGTTGTCGAGCATGGTCGTCGGAGCCGTCTATGCAGCCTCCTCGATCGGGCGCGTTCGTTCCTCTGCGCGCGGCTTTAGCGTGGCCGCAAGCACGACCGCAACGAAGGCGACCGCGCAAAACGCGAGGTACGCGTGCCGATAGCCGGTGACGTCGCTCTGCGCGGCGCCCAAGAGGCCGCCCGCAAGCGAGCTTCCGAGGATCTGCCCGACGATCAACGCTTGGCTCAAGAGGCCGACGGCGGTTGCGCGTGCGCTCCGCGGGGTCTCGTTGGTGACGATGTAACGTGTCGGTGCACCGAGCAGCGCGCCGAAACCGGCGCCCGCGATGACGATCGCGAGCAAGGCCAACGGCAGCGACGTGAATCCCAGCGCGAAGGCGGCGAGCCCGATCTCGCTGCAAATCGTTCCGGCCAAAAGAACGTCGCGGCTACCCACTCGGTCGAGCGCGCGCCCCGACGCAGGGATGACAAGAACGAACATCAGCGCGCCCAGAGCGGCGGCGAAGCCGGCGGCAACGTAGGAGAGCCCTTGCGCGGCGACCAGCGCGGCCGGAATGAAGAAGAGCGAACCTTCCAAGACGCCGATCACGATCTCGAGCGCGTACGTCTTGAAGAGCTGCGTCGTGCGCAGAACGCCTAGCGGCAGCATCGGATCGTCGGCTCCGAACTCATAGGCGACGAACGCACCGAGGATCCCGATTCCGCCGATACCGACGGCGAGACGCATCTGGATCAGGCCTTCGGTCACCGCGAGCAGACCGACGCAGAGCAGCGTCAATCCGACGAGGTCGAGCCGGCGTCTGCGCTGCGGAATCGCAACCGGCAGATCGCGCGTCGCCATCCAGAAGACCGCGGCGGCGAGCGGAACGTTCGCGACGAAGATGTAGCGCCACGAAACATAGTGCGTGACGAGGCCTCCGAGGCTCGGCCCGATGACCGCCGCCAAGCCCCACGTTGCGGCCACGATGCCGAGCGCCGCGCCTCGCCGATCCGCCGGAACGACGTCGCCGATCGCCGCGGTAGCGACGGGAAAGATCCCGCCGGCTCCGAGCGCTTGAATTCCGCGCGCTGCAAGAAAGACGCCATAGCTCGGCGCGAAGATCGCGACGATGCTTCCGGCGGCAAAGAGCGAGATGCAGACGAGGTAGACCGGTCGTCGCCCAAAGCGATCGGCCATCGCGCTCGCGATCGCGATGGAGAGCACCGTCACGAGCAAGTACAGAGTGAATACCCAGGCTAAGTCGCCGCTCTGTACGTTGAAGGCACGGCCGAGTGCCGGTAGGGCCGGCGAGAGTACGCTCAAATCGAGCGCGCCGGCAAAGACGCCGAGTGAGAGGGTCCAGAGTAGGCGGCTCATCGCGGCTCCGCCAGCGGCTACTTTACGACCCGGTCGATCACCATCACCGCGCACATCAGCGCGAGGTAGACGAGCGAGAAGCGGAAGAGCTTCCGCGCGGCAATCGTGCCGTTGCGCTCGCGCCACGTTCGCCACGCGTCGAGTACGAAGATGCCGCCGAGAACTGCGGCCGCGCCGAAATACAGCGCACCCATCACGTGCAGGGGGTAAAGCAACAGCGACGCAGCGACGAGCAAGATACTGTAGTAGACGATCTCGCGCTTGGTTCGCTCGCGCCCGCAGACGTTTGGAAGCATCGGGATCTTCGCCTTAGCGTACTCCATCTCGGTCATCAGAGCGAGCGACCAAAAATGCGGCGGCGTCCAAAGAAAGATCAGCGCGAAGAGCCCCAATGCGGGTCCGCCGATGTGGTTTGTTACGGCTGCCCAGCCGACTAGCGGGGGCACCGAACCCGCGGCTCCGCCGATCACGATGTTAAGCGGCGTGATGCGCTTGAGCCACATCGTGTAGATTCCGACGTAGTAGACATTTCCGGCAAGCGAAAGCCACGCGGCGAGGGGATTCACGAAGATGCAGAAAAGCGCGAACGACAATCCGCCGGCAAGAAGCGCGTATGCGGTTCCCGCGCGCCGCGAAATTCGCCCGGCGGGAATAGGCCGGTCTTGGGTTCGCTTCATCACGCGATCGATGTCGGCATCCCAGACGCAGTTGAGCGCGCCGGCCGATGCGGCGGCCAGCGCTCCGGCCAACAACGTCCAAAAGACCAACGCCGGCGGGGGCAGGCCGCGCGCGGCCATCACCATCGAGGCCGCGGTCGTAACGAGCAGCAGCATGATGATGCGCGGCTTTGAAAGTTCGTAGTAGTCGCGCGCGCGCGCCAGCGCGGTCAACGGGAGGACTCGCCGGGCGCAAACTCGCGCGCCGGCTGCAGTATGGCGGCGTCCATCACCGCAAAGACGGTTGCGACGAAGAACGCCAAGAAGAGGAGCGCGGCATTGACCGCGTGCGCCTCACGAAGGTCGACCGGCAATCGCAGCGCAACGTTGAGCAGACCCAACAGGATCTGAATGGAGACGAGCACGACGCCGGTGGCGACGGCTGCGCGAATGCGAACGGGCGCGGGCCGCGCCCAGGCGACCGCGAGTGCGGCGGCTGCGCCGGCGAGCGTGACGCCCGCAGCGATACGATGCACCATCTGCACGAACTGGCCCGTCGTATAGACCACGACGTTGCCCGCGCAACCGGGGATCGAGAGACAGGCGAGGCCCGCGCCGCTCGAACTCACGTACGCTCCCACGCACATCGTCGCGAATGCGAGCGCCGCCGTCGTCCCCAAAGTGAGCAGCAGATACGGCGAGGAGCGCCCGTAGGATGTGGCGGAGGCCTCTGCGGCCTCCGGCGAGGCGCCGGCGAAGACGGCCATTGCCGTGAGCGACGCGATGAAGGCCATTGCCGTGGCCCAATGCAGCACGACCGAGGCGGGTGAGTTTCCGAGCCGGACGGTTTCGGCGCCCAGCACGACTTGAAGCGCGAAGAGGGCGACGATCACGCCGATGGTCGGGCCGATGAAGGGGAAACGGCGCCGCTGCGGCCAGGCAACGGCGATCAGGGCGGTCGTGAGAGGCGCCACGAGGAACGCGAGCAGCCGGTGCGTCCACTCCCAGAGCGTCCCGTCGGTCATGGCCGGAATCAGGTGCCCATTGCAGAGCGGCCAGTCCGGGCAAGTGAGCCCGGCGCCGTTGATGCGCGTCCAACTCCCGAGCACGACGGTCATCAAGGCGACGGCATCGGCGGCGAGCGCGAGGCTCAGGATTCGTTTCATCCGATCCCCAGCGTAGCCCGGTTCCGCCCGGGCGGCAATGACAAATGAAAGGCTCGGGCGAAGCGGTCGGCCGTGAAGCGCTGCTTGACCCTGGCCGGTCTAGCCTTGGGGCTCATCGTGCTGGTCGGATGTCGCGAGGTGCGCGTAAAAACGCTTGCAACGGGCACAACCACCGTCTTAGGAGGCAACCAAATCACTATAGTACGCGATGAGGTCGCCCTGAGCAAGCTCGGCATCCGTGCGCCCGTTCACTTTAAAGGCGAGTTCGGCGCAGCGCTTTTGATGGGCCCGCACGATCGAACCGGTTATAAGCAGATCGTGGAATCGATCAGCGCCAATCCCCAGCGCGTGCGCGTCGTCGCGTTCGAACAGGCGCCCGCGGACGCCGGCGAACCGTCGGCGCCATACCGCACATTTACGCTCTGGATCGTTCCGAACTCGGTCTATCGTCGAGGCGTTCGAGTGGAAGTCGTAACGCCGAGCGATGCTCCGATCGCGACGACCTACTTGCCATAGGGTAGCCGTGCTCTCTCCGAAAGAACGATCGTCCTCAGCTCCAGAAGGGCTCGAGAATCTCGAGGTGCGCGTCGACCGGCTCGGCATCGTGACGATGCCGGACGGAACTCCCGACGAGGTCGGGGGAATCCTGAATCCCGCAGCGACGCGCGCCCCCGGCGGCGAGCTGCTGCTCTATCCCCGCTGCGTCGCCGAAGGAAACATTTCGCGCGTCGGAACGATGCGGACGCAACAGGAACCCGACGGGTTTCGCTGCGAGCGTCTCGACTTCGCGCTGCAGCCGGAGGCGCCATACGAAGTGCGGCCGCGCCCAGGTTACGGATGCGAGGATCCGCGCGTAACCTACGTGCCGCAGCTCGAGGCGTACGTGATGGCGTATACCGCGTTCGGGCCCGACGGCCCGCGCATAGCGGTCGCGCTGTCGAAGGATGCGTACCACTGGGAGCGTCTCGGCCCGGTGCGTTTCGCCGGTTCGGCAAACGTCGTCGGCGACGACAAGGACGCGGCCTTCTTTCCCGAGCCGGTGCTTTCGCCCGAGGGCCGCAAGTCGCTGGCATTCTATCACCGGCCGATGCTCCATCTTTCGAGCGTCGACGGACGTGCCGCCATTCCGATGATCGAGCGCATGCCCTTCGAGGACCGCGAATCGATCCGCATCGGATACGTGCCGTTCGAACCCGTCTTGAAAAACCGCAAGAATCTTTGCAAGGTCGCCGAGAGCCGCCAGGTTCTTTCCCCCGACGCGGCCTGGGGTTCGATCAAGATCGGAGCGGGCACGCCCCCGGTGAAGATCGCGCTCGACGGCACGGAGATGTGGCTCTCGCTCTTCCACGGCGTCGATTCCGTCGGCAACGGCGCGCGGAAGCCTTCGCTTCAATACCGAGCGGGCATCGTGCTCGAGGATCTCGAGCGTCCCGACAAGATCCTGTACCGCTCGCCCAAACCGATTCTCGCGCCAGAAATGAAGGAAGAGCGCAAAGGCGTCGTCGACAACGTCGTTTTTCCAACCGGGCTCGATCCGCGCCCCGACCTGGGCGAGCACGTGTACGACATCTATTACGGAATGAGCGACTATGCGATCGGCGCCGCACGGATGACGATAGAAACGCCGAAAGCGTGAACGAGACCGGTGCTCAAGTACCTCGCGCTCTCGTCGGTCATCATTGTGGGCGTGGCAATCGGCGTCGCAACGTGGGTGAATCGCGATTTGATTCGCATCAAGATTTCGTCGGTCTATGCGCGCGTAGCGCCGAAGCCCGCCGCGCCGACGCACTCCAACGGCGACCGGGCGGCCGGTTTTGCCGGCGACGCGCCCTGGGCACTATCGGCACTCCCCGAGTGTCTCTCGCAGGTCTCCAAGTCGAGCGGTTCCGCGCGTTACGTGCGGGGGCGAATTCCCTCCGGTGCGGCGCGGATCGAGCCTCCGGCGCGTTTGACGTACGGCGATTGCACGATCGCGATTACGGGGAACGCCGCCATCGTGTACCGGGGTGCCGACCGGTTTCGGATACCGCCGAGCGTCGAGTTCTATCGGGCGGCAGGGTTGCTCGCGGTGGTGCGCGAGAGTGACGGCAACGTGGAACTCCGAGTCTATCAACCCATACTGCCATGAGTGAGAACCAGGCGATTGCCGAGCACGTTCGCAAGCGGCGAAGCTTTGCGATCATCTCCCATCCCGACGCCGGCAAGACGACGCTCACCGAGAAGCTCTTGCTCTACGGCGGCGCGATTCACGTCGCCGGACAAGTCTCGGCACGCAAGCGTCAGCGTCAAGCGACCAGTGACTGGATGGCGCTGGAGCGCGAGCGCGGGATCTCGATTACCTCGACGGTGCTTCAGTTCGAATATGGCGGCTACACGCTCAACCTGCTCGATACGCCGGGTCACCAAGACTTCGGAGAAGACACTTACCGCACGCTCTTAGCCGCCGACAGCGCCGTCATGCTCATCGACGCCGCCAAGGGCGTGGAACCGCAAACGAAAAAACTCTTCGCCATCTGCGCCGAGCGCGGCATCCCGCTCTTCACGTTCATGAACAAGCTCGATCGGCCAAGCCGCGATCCGCTCGAGTTGCTCGACGAGCTGGAGAGCGTGCTCGGTATCGGTGCATTCCCGATGAATTGGCCGCTCGGAAACGGCGAGAGCTTCCGCGGCGTGTACGACCGGCAGAGCAAGGCGGTACACCTCTTCGAGCGCGCCGCGCACGGCTCCACGCGCGCGGCCGTCTCCGTAACCGACGCGAACGACCCTGCGCTGCGCGCCCTCGTCGACGATCATTCGTACGAGCGGTTTCGCGAGGCGATCGAGCTCTTGGACGGCGCGGGCGAGCGTTTCGATCGTGACGCCATGCTGCGCGGTGCGACGACTCCAGTCTTTTTCGGAAGCGCCGTAACGAACTTCGGCGTCGGCCTCTTTCTCGACGAGTTCGTGCAGATGGCTCCCGCCCCGGTGGCGAGGGCCGGAATCGATCCGGCCGAGGGCGACTTCACCGGTTTCGTCTTCAAAATTCAAGCGAACATGGATCCACGGCATCGCGACCGCGTCGCCTTCGTGCGCGTCTGCTCGGGCGAGTTCGCGCGCGACATGACGGTACGAAATGCGCGTACCGGAAACACCGTGCGGCTTTCGCGGGCGATGCGGCTGTTTGCCGACGACCGCGAGTCGCTCGACGTCGCGTACGCCGGCGACGTCGTGGGCCTCGTTAACCCGGGCGCCTTCGCGATCGGCGATACCCTCTACGAAGGGGCGCCCGTCGTCTTCCCTCCGATCCCGGCCTTCGCTCCGGAACATTTCGCTTCGATGCGGAGTATCGACGTTTCGGGTTACAAATCGTTTGGCAAAGGCATATCGCAGTTGCGGGAAGAGGGGGCCGTGCAAGTCTTTTATCCGTGGGGAACGCCGCGTACCGAGCCGATCGTCGGGGCGGTCGGCGAACTGCAGGTCGAAGTTGCGAAGTATCGTTTGGAATCGGAGTACGGCGTAAAGACGGTCGTTTCGACGCTGCCGTACTCGCTCGCGCTCTACGTCGACGGGGAGCGCGAATATCTCGCGAACGCCCATCTGCCCTCGAATGCCAAGCTGGTCGAGGACTGGAATGGGCGCGCGGCGGCCCTCTTCGAAAGCGAGTGGAGCGTCCGGCTCGCGCGGGAATGGAATCCCAATCTGCGCTTGCGCCCATTCTCCGCCGAAAGCGGCGCGGAGGTGCTGGCGTCGTGAAACTCGTTGGGACGCTTCTGGCTCTCCTCGCGGTCGGCGCACTGGCCGCTTGTTCGTTCCAGAACGGCAACGAGCGGGAGGCCGATAAGATCACCAAGGCCGTGATCAGCAACGATCTGCGGCCGGTGCAGGACGACATCGCCAAAGGCGTGGCGGTCACGCGCGTCAAGGTCGCGCAGTGGTCCGATGAACTCAACGGTCAAGGGAAGCTGATCTCGGTCAAGGAGACGACCGTGCAGTGCGAGCCCGGCTGGCACTGCTTCGACGTGAAGTTTGCCAAGCGCGCGTACGTCGAGCGCATGCGCTTCGACGAGAACCACAAGGTCGTCAATTGGGACTTCCACATGGCGCCACAGTGAGATTGACCGCACGGGTTACGATCGAGAACGTTCGCGACGCAGCGCAGCGGCTGGCCGGCGTCGCGCATCGTACTCCCGTCCTGCATTCTCGAAGCCTCGATCTCGCCTGCGGCTCGCGCGTCTTCGTCAAGTGCGAGAACCTGCAGAGAATGGGCGCCTTCAAGTTCCGCGGCGCGTACAATTTCCTCGCCTCGCTGCCGCCGTCGCAGCGGGAACGCGGCGTCGTGGCGTTCTCGAGCGGCAACCACGCGCAGGGAGTCGCCTTAGCCGCGCGGCTTTTCGGCGTGCCCGCAACGATCGTCATGCCGGCCGACGCGCCGGCCGTCAAGCTGGCGGCCACGCGGGGATACGGCGCCGAGGTCGTTCATTACGAGCGCGAGCGCTCGCATCGGGAAGATATCGCGCAGGCTTTGGCACGCGAGCGCAATGCGACGCTCGTGCCCCCATTTGACGACGAACGAATCGTCGCCGGCGCCGGCACCGCGGCGCTGGAACTCATCGAGGAGGCCGGCGCGCTCGACGCGATCGTCGTGCCGCTCGGGGGCGGCGGGTTACTCTCGGGAACGGCGATCGCCGCGCATGCGGTCGATCCGGCGATCGCGCTCTACGGGGTCGAGCCGGAGGCGGGAGACGACTTCATGCGCTCGTTGAACGATGGCCGGCGCGTCTCGATCGGGGTGCCGAAAACGATTGCCGACGGATTGCAGACGACCTCGCCGGGGGAACTCACCTTCGAGATCGTCCGGGAACACGCCCGTGCGGTCGTTACCGTCAGCGACGACGAGCTTCGCGACGCCATGCGCTTCGCGTTCGAGCGCATGAAGATCGTCGTCGAGCCCAGCGGCGCGGCAGCTCTGGCTGCCCTGCTCGCGCGGCGCATACCAGAGCTTGCAAATAAGCGCGTCGGTGCCGTGATCAGCGGCGGGAATATCGATCCGAGCCGCTACGCGGAGTTGCTTACATCGAAGACGATGTGACGATCTCGCCGCAAGAGACGTACGTACCCATGTCGGACGTGCTCTTGTGGACGTTGATCGCATACTTGCCCGCGAGAAGCTTGTCGATCGTTACGCCCTTGACCGTAGACGTCGCGTTGCCGCTGACGACGCTGGTGAGCGCATAGGCGACGCCGGCGATCTTCGCGCACGTCCCGTCGTGAATGTGCGCGGGCTGCGGTCCCGCGGGGCCGTTCGGAATGCTGACGACGACGGTGACGCCGTCGGGAGTCTGCGTTAGCGTTGCGGTTCCGTCTTCACCCGATCCGTTCTGAGCTTTCAAATTGACGGTCAGGGTGTTGGTCGCCGCAGAGGTGGAAGCGATGCAGCCGGCCGCGATCGCCAGGGCTGCCACGAACATCATAATTCTCTTCATATGCGAGCGGTTCTGCGTTGGAGCGGCCTACCCTCGCTTGGCTATGGTGACGAGCGGGCGCGCTCGAGCGCGGTAAGCCGTCCCTCGAGCGTCGCTACCGCTTTGGCTGCCTGCGCCGTCGGAGCAGAATCGGAGCCATCCACGGCGTCGAGCAAGAATGCGGCCGATTCGTTGACGCCCTCGTACTGCGGTTTTTCGCTTTTCTTTGCGCCGGCTTCGCCGGCGAAGCTGCGATTCATCAACGACTCCAGACGCTTTGAGAGTGCGTACTGACTCGCCAGCGCTTCGCGGGAGATGGAGACGCGCGGATCCATCAGCACGACGAGCCGCTGTTCGGAGATCTTTCCGTCGACCGAGAGCCGTACGAGATACGAACCGGGAGGCACGAGCAGCCCCTCCGGCGTGCGCGGCGTATCGTGAGGAACGGCCGAGATCGGCAGGTCCTGCGCGGTCGAGCGCGGCGCCGTTTCGCGCAGGTCCCAGACGAAGCGATGCATTCCCGCCGAGGTCGCCGGACGGACGAAGGGACGCTCCCAATAGGCCGGCTTGTCCAGATTCGGGATCGGAGCCGGCGGCGTATCGTCACTGGAGAAGCGGCGTTCGAGGTGTCGCTCGGTGTCGTAAAACGAGAGCGCCACGTGGTTCGCCGGCGACGCGAGCGCGTAGTCGACGATCGCGCCGTCGGGGGGATTCTGGCCGGCCGGTTCTTCCGGGGGCAACGGCGTGTCGGTATTCGTGCTGCGGCGTACGCGATAGGCGCGCTCGGGAACGAAGAGATGGGGTGCTGCGACGCCCCCCGCGAGCTCGCGCAGCGGTTCGACGTCGTCGAGGATCCAGAAACCTCGCCCGTGCGTTGCGACCACGAGGTCGCTATCGTGCACGATTACATCGCGCACCGAGGTGTGCGGAAGATTCTGCTGCAGCGATTGCCAGCGCGCTCCGCCGTCGAACGAGACGAAGACGCCGTTCTCCGTAGCGGCGTAAAGCAAACCGCGGGCGATCGGATCTTCGCGAACGGCGTTGACCGGCTGTTGCGGAAGCCCCGCGACGGAGAGCGCCCAGTGCGCGCCGCCGTCGTGCGTAACGTAGACGTACGGCCGCAGGTCGTTCAAGCGAAAGCGATTGACCGCGACGAATGCCGTCTCGTCGTCGAATCGCGAAGCGTCGATCTGTGACACCTTGCTCCACGGCGTCAGTTCCGGCGGCGTAATATTCTTCCAGCCCGCCGAAGCGACCTGTGCTGAGCCTGTCGAAGCGACCTGTGCTGAGCCTGTCGAAGCATTGTGGGTGATCCAAACCTGCCCGTCGTCGGTGCCGGCCCAAATCGTCCCCGAGTGCACGTAGGAGGGCGCGATCGCATAGACGACGCCGCGGTGCGCGCCGCTTTGCGGATCGTCTTGCGCGAACGCGCCGAGCACCGGCGGCACTCCGGCGTGCGCCCTCGTTAGGTCGGGGCTGATCGGGCGCCAGCTCTGGCCCCCGTTCTCGGTTACGAAGACGACGTTTGCGCCGAAGTAGAGACGGTGCCGGTCGAAGTGGTCGAACGCGATCGGCTCGGTGCGGACGACTCGATATTGCTTTGACGGCAATGCGATCGGTGAGACTTCCTGCGTTTGACCGGTTCGCTCGTCGTGCTTTTCGACTTTGCCACCGAACGTAACCCCGGGGTGCTGCGGATCGGGGACGACGTAACCGTACTCTTGCGCGCCCACCGTGTGCCAATCGCGCTCGGTGATTCGTCCCCAATTGCCGCGGCTGACGACGCAGGCCGAGCCGCTCTCCTGCTGGCCGCCGCAGACCCAATACGGAAAGCGGTCGTCGGCGTTCACGTGATACATCTGCGCGGTCGGCTGATTGTACCAGGAGCTCCAAGTCGCGCCGCCGTCGACGCTAATCGTCGCCCCCTGATCGCTCGCGAGCGCGACGATCGCGGGATTGCTGGGATTGATCCAAACGTTGTGGTAGTCGTCGCCGCCCGGCGCGCCCTTTATCGCGACCAGCCTCTTCCCGCCGTCGGTCGAGCGATACGTCGAGGTATTCGTCAAATAGACGGTCTGCGGGTCGCGCGGATCGACCGCGAGCGAAACGAGGTCGTCGCCGCGCTGTGCGATTTCGTCCTCGCGGTTGACGAGCGCGAAGTGCGAGCCGCCGTCGTCGCTGCGGTACAGCGCCCCGGCCTCGTCTCCGTTCTTCTCGGCGTCGGCATACGCATAGACGACGTTTGGGTTGCTCGCAGCAACGGCGACTTCGGCGCGACCGATGCGCGACGGCAGCCCCGCCGTCAGCTGCGTCCAACTCGTGCCGCCGTCGCTGGATTTGAAGATGCCGCTTCCCGGAATTTCGAAGGAGCTCCCGATCTCCCAAGGCGCCTGGCGCGCCGCCCACAGGGTCGCGTAGACGATCTTCGGGTCGGCCGGATCGAGCACCACGTCGAAGGCGCCGGTGTTCTCGTCCTTATAGAGCACGCGCGAAAACGTCGCGCCGCCGTCGAGCGTCCGGTAGAGGCCGCGTTCTTCGTTGGGGCCATACGGATGGCCCAGCAATGCAACGAAGAGGCGGTTGGGATCCTTTGGATCGATCGCCATCGAGGCGATCTGCTGGCCGTCGCGCAGACCGAGATGGCTCCACGTCGCTCCGGCATCGGTCGATTTATAGACTCCGTCTCCAACGGCGAGATCGGGACGCTGCAGCCCCTCGCCGCTGCCGGCGTAGATAACGCTCGGATTGCTCGGAGCAACGGCGATCGCTCCGATCGACCCGGTCGGTTCGCGATCGAAGATGGGGACCCACGTCCGGCCTGCATCCCGGCTCTTCCAAATGCCGCCGTTGACCGCACCGATATAGAAGAGATTCGGCTGCTCGGCGACCCCGTCGAGCGCGACGGTTCGTCCGGCGCGCAGCGGACCGATGAAGCGCCACTGCATTGCGGCGTAAAGCGACGAGTCGACGCCCGGAGCGGCGGCCGATGCGCAGGCGAGAGTCAGCGCAACGGCGACGGCCGCCGCAGCGTATTTCAAAGGCGGCGGCCGTTGGGGCTGCGCCCACGCCGCTTCGGTTGGAAGGCCGCTCCGATCTTCCAGCTCGTCTTACGCGGCAGCGACGTATCGACGTCTCCGCAGCCGATCGGCGTGAAGTCGCGACAGTCGTGCGGGCGGCCTTCGTAGATCCCGCAGTAGTGGCGGCCGCTGCGCGAGCCCATGAGGAAGACGCACTGATCGGCGAGGTCGTCTCCGACTTTGCGCAGCCAGCCCACGTGAAAACCGTCCGCCGAGGGACGCTCGACCACATAGCGCCGCAGCGTCTCTTCGTAACTCATGCCGAGGTGGTCGGCGATGCGCTGCACGTCGGCTTTACTGACGAAGGGCTCGTACCCGCTGCAGCATTCCGCGCACCCCGGAGGACAGGCGATGTTCTCCGGCATGTCTTTGAGGTGCTTTCGTGCCAGATCGATGACGCGCCCGACGGCCTCCACGAACTCGGGGTCGTCGTTATACTTGTAGACCCACTCGCGGTGCGTGATTTCGTTGACGTTATAATAGCGCGTCGTCTGCTCGTCGAACTCCATCGTCAGGTGCTCTTCGTCGATCTCGATCTTGTTGACGTGCTGCAGCGGGCGAGCGTCGAGGAGCTCGGGATGCGTCGCCTGTCCGGTGCGGCGCGCGTAGTTTCGTAGAGTGGTAAGGTCGATCGTCTCCATAACGGCTCTTCGATTCCCGCGCCCTGCGGGTGCGGCCTCCGTTGGTATCAAAAGAGCGGAGCATGCAGACGGCAATCGGCGTCGATCTCGGCGGCAGTCACGTAACCGCGGCCGTCGTTACCGAAGATGGCAAAATCCACGGCCAGCACGAGGAGGACCTCGAGGACCTTCGTTTCGATTCCGTGGTCGCTGCGATCGGGGAGATGGTCTCGCTCGCGCTTCGCGATGCCGGGCAGGTTTGCGGAATCGGCATCGGCTCCCCGGGGAACATCGACGCGGCTTCCGGCGCCGTGCTCTACAGCCCGAACTTCGGCTGGGAGAACGAACCGTTGGGCGAGGCGCTGCGCAAGAAGTTCTCGGTTCCGGTCTACGTCGCCAACGATGCGCGCTGCGCCACGCTGGGCGAGTATGCGTTCGGCACGGGCCGCGGGACGAAGGATTTTGCGCTTCTGACCCTCGGGACGGGCATCGGCGGCGGCATCGTCGCGGGCGGCGAACTGCTCCTCGGCTATCGCTGGGGCGCCGGCGAGATCGGCCATCATCAGATCCGCCCCACCGACGGTTTCGTCTGCGGCTGCGGCAAGATCGGCTGCTTCGAGGCTCAGGCTTCGGGAACGGGCTTGATCCGCCACGCTTTTGCGGTTGCGCCCTCGTTTCCGCGGAGCACCCTGCTCGACGTGGCACGCGACAAGCTGAGCTCGAAGAAGATTCGCAAAGCGGCGCAGGCCGGCGACGGCCACGCGATCGCCGCGTGGAAGCGTTTCACCGCCGATCTCTCGATCGGGTTGGCGAACATCATCGCGTTCGTGAACCCCGAGAAGATCGCGCTCGGCGGCGGTGTCTCCAGTGCGGAGGACTACCTGCTCGATGCCGTTCGAGGGCCGGTCGATGCGCTGACGACCATGGTCCCGAAAGGAACGACGCAGATCGTGACTGCGTCGCTCGGGAACGATGCAGGACAGGTCGGCGCGGCGACGATGGCGTTGCGCGGAGGATTGGTGGCCGGAGATGCAGTTACGGTATAAGCTTCTTTTTCTCGCGGTTCTGCTCTCGCTTGGCGGCTTGCCCGCGCGTTCGCAGTCCGGTGACGGGATTCATAAGATCCGCCACATCGTCATCATCATGCAAGAGAACCGATCGTTCGACACGTACTTCGGGACGTTTCCCGGTGCGGACGGAATCCCGATGACCAACGGCGTGCCGTCGGCCTGCATTCCCAATCCGCGCGGGGGCAACTGCGTCCGGCCGTTCTACGATGCCAACGATGTCGACCGCGGCGGTCCGCACAACGCCAAATCGGCGGTGGCCGACGTCGACGGCGGACGAATGGACGGCTTCCTCGAGCAGGCGCGCCGCGGGCGGAAAGGTTGCGCCGATCCCAATGCGCCGAACTGCGCGGGCGCACCCGACGTGATGGGATATCACGACGGCCGGCAACTTGCCAACTACTGGCGCTATGCGCGCGATTTCGTGCTGCAGGATCGGCTCTTCGAACCAAACGCGTCGTGGAGCCTGCCGCAGCACTTATTCATGGTTTCGGAGTGGTCGGCGAAGTGCTCGCGCATCGGCGACCCTATGAGCTGCGTCAACGAGCTGCAGCGCCCCGATCTTCCGCCGGACTACGATAAGCGAAATCGCCAAGTGCACGAGCCCGGGCGCCCGGATTATGCGTGGACCGACCTTACGTACCTGCTGCACGCGCGCCACGTCACCTGGGCCTACTACATCATGGCCGGTACCGCTCCGGACTGCGTCAACAACGAAGAAGATTGCGCGCCGATGGACCAGCGGTACCACACGCCGGGGATTTGGAACGTCCTGCCGTACTTCGATACCGTCAAAAAGGACGGCGAGCTCGGGAACATCCGCGACCTGCGCGATTTCTACACGGCCGCGCATAACGGTACGCTGCCGAGCGTCGTCTGGATCTGCCCGGCCGGACCCTATAGCGAACATCCGCCGGCGTTGATCAGCCGCGGTCAGTCGTACGTAACGGGCTTGATCAATGCGGTCATGCGAAGCCCCGACTGGAAGAGTACGGCGATCTTCTTGACCTGGGACGATTGGGGCGGCTTCTACGATCACGTGGCACCGCCGCGCGTCGACGAGAACGGTTACGGCCTGCGCGTACCCGGAATCGTGATCGGCCCGTACGCTCGGCGCGGCTTCATCGATCG
Organism: Candidatus Cybelea sp.; assembly: GCA_049285915.1. GTDB lineage: Bacteria > Vulcanimicrobiota > Vulcanimicrobiia > Vulcanimicrobiales > Vulcanimicrobiaceae > Cybelea. Next base: position 16,804 of record JBAQAW010000065.1, read on the forward strand.
CCAAACGCTCAGCCACGACGCCTACGTCAAATTCATCGAGGACGATTTCTTGAGCGGTTCGCGAATCGATCCAAACACCGACGGCCGTCCCGACCGCCGCCCCACGGTTCGCGAGAACGTCGAAATCCTAGGCGATCTTCGTAAAGATTTCGACTTCAGCCAGGCGCCTCGCGCGCCTGAAGTGCTGCCGAACGCGATCGTCTGGAACGGAGCCGACGCGCGCTAGACGGCGGCGAGCGTTTGGAGCGCCGCGTGCTCGGTCATATCGGAGATGAGTGCGGCGATGCGGCGGGAACTGCGGCGGGGCGCGACGACCTCCTGATTGTGCCGGATCATTTCGAGACGATCCGGCGCGTCGATCAGCGTCTTGACCGCGCGCACGACGCCTGCGGCGCCGTTGAGGGCGATGAGACCGAGTCCGTTGTGCCGCACGAAGTCGACGTTGCCGCGTTCCTGGCCGGGAACGTAGTCGTAAACGATGACCGGCAGTTGCGCGGCGTTGGCTTCGGCGAGCGTGCCCGGGCCGGCCTTGGTGACGAGCAGATCGACGGCCCGGAAATACTCGGGAATCTTGTCGGTAAAGCCGAGGACGTGCAGCGGCGTCGGGAGCGACGGCGCGATGTCGCGCAGCTTCTGTTCGAGGTGTTCGTTGCGGCCGCAGACGACGACGAGCTCGATCGGAAGCTTCGCGCGGGCCAGCGCGAGCGTGGTCGAGAGCAGCTTGCCGCCGCCCTCGCCGCCGGCCATCAGCATAACCACCGGTAGATCGGGCGATAGATCGAGCGCCGCGCGCAGGTTTGCCTTGCTGCCGGTGACGTCGTCGAACTTCGGATGGATCGGATGGCCGAGCAGATGCAGACGCGAGGTCGGGACGCCTCGCGATAGTGCCCGCTGGTAGACTTCCCGCGCAGGTACGACGACGGCATCGGCATTGGGCACCAGCCACGACTCGTGGACCTTGCCGAGATCGGTAATGACGGTGATGACCGGAACGTGCTGCATTCGCGCATCGTCGCGCGCCCGCAGCGCCGCATGGTTGAGCAGCGGGTGCACCGAGATGATGACGTCGGGCTGGTAGCTGATGAAGAGATCGCGCAGGCGTTCCCGATAGAGCGGCTCGCAAAAGCGCACGAGCGCCCGGTAGCGCCGGCGGCCATTGGTAGCGTAGTACAGGGCCCCATAGACCGGCGGAGCGTAGCGCAGGGCCATGCTATAGCCCAGGCCGAGCTGGGTCAGCGGGAAGGCGCAGTGAGCCGCGACGTCTTCGATCCGGGTCTCGAAGGCGTTCGGTGAGCTGGGCTCCTCTAGCGCGGCCACAATCGCATTGGCGGCGCTGCGATGGCCGCCGCCGGTGTCCGAAATCAAAAGAAGCGCCCGTTTGGCCATTCGACCTCCCGATTAAGCTCTGGCCGGAACCCTCCTCGTTGCGCGCCGGCCGGCATTTCGCGCTCTCCGGCTCGTTGGAGCGAGCCAAGCTAATAGCGCACGAGCCGGCGCATCGTAGAAACGGAAGATGTCGCCGAACTCGACATCCGGGTTTCGGTGGTGCCCGTCGTGGTCCTCGGGCAGCACGACCCCAAGCGGGCGAAGGATGCTTCGGAGCCATGCCGGGGTACCCCATCCCAGCTCGGTCGTGTGTCGCCACCAGACGTGGAGCTGCCCAAGCGCGAGGCCGGCGAGCGCTCCCGGCCACGAGAGGCGCCAGAGGATGGCGGCGACCACGATGTAGGGGACGGCTCCGAGAAATCCATCGAGCAGCACGGCCGGATCCGTGGAGAGCACGGCGTGATCGAAGTACGGACGGCGGCGATCGTGGTGGGTGCGCAGGTGAAGTGTGAACCAGAGATGCTGCGGAACGTGATAAAAGAAGGTCGAACCAAAATCTCCCACGACCAGCGTGACGATGAGAGCCGTAATGAAGAGCATGCGTTCCTTTCCCTCAGGCGGCCTTTTGCAGATTCACAGTATCTCGTTCGTTATGGCGGTCATAGCGTTGTGCAATTGCACCATACCCACCATATACCATACTGGCGTCACGCCAAAAGCGGCCAGATTACAGCGCGCTCTTAATATGGTGCTAAGCTGGCCGGCGCCGGCCGACGTGGACGCCCTCGCCGGCGCGGTCCTCTTGCGCGATGGCGGCCTCGTCGACACGCCGGAACTCGCGATTACGCGAGCGATCCTGCGCACCAATCCGCGGCTCGCGCCGGCCTACGCCCTCGCATTTGCCGGAGCGACGACTCGGGCTGCGCGCGCGCACTTGCTTCCCCCGGAGTTTCTCGCAGCGATGCTCCTTCAGGAGTCGGCGTACGACCCGCAAGCAATCTCGACGGCCGGTGCGATCGGGCTCGCTCAGTTCATGCCGGAGACCGCGGCGGGGATGGGGGTCGATCCGTACGACCCTTTCGACTCGATCGAAGGGGCCGCCGCACTCGCGGGCAGCTACGTCGCCGCGTACCGCGACCGCACGGGCGATCGCTACGCCCTCGCGCTTGCAGCCTACAACGCGGGTCCGCTCGCCGTCGTGCGCTATGACGGCGTGCCGCCCTATCCCGAGACGCGCGAGTATATCGCGCTGATCTACGAGCGGTGGGGCCGGATTCTATCATACGAGCGCCCGGCGGAGACCCGCGCCGAAGCGTTGAAGCGTACCCGCCGATAGGAGGTGGTCGTGATCGGTTCGACGGCACGCGTTGTCCTTGTTGCGTTCCTCATTCTCGCGCAGACCGGATGCGGGTTCCAAAGCAGTCCGGCACAAGGCCTGAACTTCGCGGCACCCCCAGATTGGAAAGCCTCGCCAGGGGTCTTAGGCTTCATGCAGTTCTGGCGAGCCCCGGCGAAAAACGGCGAATTTCTTATGCTGTTTCGCTCGCCGAAAAAACTGACCGCCGACGACATCTTCTCGAGCGATCGAATGAAGGATACGCTGCAGGACGCTTCGATCGTTCGCCGGCAGCCGATCGCGATCTGCGGTAAACAGCCGGCCACCTACGTCGAGGCCCGCGGCTCGTCGGATAAGGGGCGCCCCGACCGTGTCGACCTCGTGCTGAGCGACGTCGCCGGTGCGTCCTACATCGCGATGTACGTGCGGCCGCTAGACGCGCCGCCCAATCCGATGGCGCTGGCGTCCCTGAGAGAGCTTTGCGCGAAATCGTGATCGCTTGGCGCAGCGCAGTGCGTTAAGACAGCTCTTCGCGCGCCAGCCGCTGGGGTGGACGGCGCCGCAATCGCCGGGTCCGCCGCTGCGGCGAGTCTTGGGCTGGCCCGCGCTGGCGGCGATCGGCCTCGGAACGATGCTCGGCGGCATCTTTCCGACGATCGGCGCGGGAGCGCACGCCGCCGGCCCAGCCGTGATTGCGGCCTACGTCCTTTCAGGATTGGTCAGTCTCTGCGTCGCCCTTTGCTACGCGGAATTTGCGTCGATGGTGCCAGTCGCGGGAAGCGCGTACACCTATGCCTACGCAACGATGGGCGAACTCGTCGCCTGGATCATCGGCTGGGATCTGATCTTGGAGTACGGCCTGTCGCTCGCGCCGACGGCTTCGTCGCTCTCGGACTATCTCCAGCACATGCTGGCGAACGTGGGGATCGTGCTTCCCACGTGGGCACAGACCGCGAACGTTCACGCGGTCCATCCGCAGGTCGATCTCTTCGCCTGGATCGTCACCCTCGCCGTGACCCTGTTGGTCGCAAGCGGCATCAGAGAGTCGGCGGGCGTGAACGGCGCACTCGTCATCGTGCAGATCGCGGCGATGCTCGTATTCATCGTCGCCGTCGCGCATGCGGTGCACCCGTCGAACCTGCAGCCCTTCGCGCCGATGGGATATCACGGGGTTCTCGCGAGTACCGCGCTCGTTTTCTTCGCCTACATCGGCTTCGATACCGTAACGGTGGCATCGGAAGAAGCGAAGCGGCCCGAGCGCAACGTGCCGATTGGGATCATCCTCGCGCTGGCCCTCGGCGGTATTCTTTACGTCGCATTGACGCTCTGTACCGTCGGCGTCGTGCGCTTCGACCGGCTCTCCGACGGAGCCGCCATGCTCGACGCGCTGGCCGCGGTGAGCAAGAGCCACACCCTTTATTGGATCGTTGCGATTGGCGGATTGGCCGGCAACGCCACGGTCATGCTCACCTCGCTGCTCGGACAGGTGCGCATTTTCTACGTGATGGCGCGCGACCGGATGCTGCCTCCAGGGGTAGCGCAGATTCACCACGTCTTCCGCACGCCGGCGCGCATGACGATTATTACCGGAAGCATCGTCGCGATCTTTGCCGCCGTCCTTCCGCTGACGCAACTGCTGCTGCTCGTCAACATCGGAACTCTGGCGGCATTCGCCATCGTCTGCGCGGGAGTGCTGGTCTTGCGAATCGTCAACCCCTCGGCCCCGCGGCCATTCCGGGCGCCCCTGCTGCCGATCTTTTCGATCCTGGGCGCGGCCGCGTGTCTCTACCTGATCAGCGGTCTGCAGGTGGCGACCTGGGTCCGGTACGGGATATGGTTCGCCGTCGGAATTCTGGTCTATGCCCTCTACGGATTTCGCAATTCTCGCCTGCGCTTGGGGCCCGTCGAGCCCTAAAAGTGCAACCTTAGGGGCAATCTTTGTTTATTAGCGGCAATTACTTGGGAATCAGGGGGCTTGAGTTGAGCTTACAAACGGCGGTCTCCGACCGGTTCGAACTCGTCACGGTACCCCCGGCGAAGGGCCTACCCTCTTTTGCCGAGGTCGTTGCCCAGGGGCTGAGCGCATCGCCCAAGCACCTGCCCTCGAAATATTTCTACGACGAGGTGGGCTCCGCGCTCTTCGACGCGATTACCCGCCTGCCCGAATACTATCTGACGCGCGCCGAAACCGAGATACTCTCCGAATGGGGATGGCAGATCGTGCGGCTGCTCGATGCGCCCGTCGACTTTCTCGAACTCGGAAGCGGCAGCGCGGTGAAGACGCGTCTGCTCATCGGTGAAGCGCTGCGCGTTCAGGGCGAGTTGCGCTACAGTCCCATCGACATCTCGACCGATGCGATCTGCGCGTCCTCGCTCGCGCTGGTCGAGAGTTATCCGGGCCTGCGCGTGCGCGCGTATGCCGGCGATTATTTCGACGTTCTCGGATCGCACCCGGTGCGTTCGGATCGCAAGATGCTGGCGATGTTCATGGGATCGAACATCGGCAACTACGAACCCGGCGAGGCGCAGACGCTTCTGCGGCTTCTCGGTTCTGCCTTGCGGCAAGGCGACGGGTTGTTGATCGGCACCGATCTGAAAAAGGATCGCGCGACGCTCGAACTCGCCTACGACGATCCGGCCGGCGTAACGGCCGCCTTCAATCGCAACCTGCTCGCGCGGATCAATCGCGAACTGGGCGCGGACTTCGATCTGCGCAACTTCCGGCACGTCGCACAGTACGAGGAGGGCCCCGGCCGAGTTGCTTCCTTCCTCGAAGCGCTCGATCGTACGGTCGTTCGCATACCGGGTGCCGGAATCGACGCCGCGTTCCAGGCGGGGGAGCGCATCCATACGGAGTCCTCGTATAAGTTTGCCGAAGAAGACGTCGCGCGCCTCGCGGCCGATGCGGGCTTTCGAGCGGCGTCGGCCTGGCGCGACCGGGCCAAGCGCTTCAGCGTCAGCCTCCTCGTGCGGAACTAAAGGAGGCCGCCGAGTCGTTTCTTGGAAGTAACGCCCGGACGCGCTAGCCCTGCGCGTTATAGCTCATTGTTGCGACGGGGACTTCCATGAAATCACGCCTACTGCTCTTCATCTTTGCCTTCGCTTGCATCGCCGGATGCCGTGGAGCAAGCGGACCAACCGGAGCACTCCCGCCCGGGATGCCGGGGGCAGCGCCGCAGTCGCTGCCGCGGGCCGGTTCAGCCGCGAACGTTGCGCCGGACTACGGCGTGAACGAGCTCCCCGAGCCGCCCGTCGTCAAAGCCGTTCACGGTGTCGCGAGCGTCTCGTTGATCGCCGACACCAACCCGGCGACCGGACTGCCGACCTTCAGATATGACGGTATGCAGGGAGTCATCCCGACGATCGAACTGAAACCCGGCGAGACCTTCGTGGTCGACGTTCAAGACGATCTGCCGCCCAGCGGCAAGATGTACGACGACGTCAATCTGCACTTTCACGGGTTGACCGTCTCGCCGCGAGGGAACGCCGACGACGTACTCCACCGGCTCGCATCGCCCGGACAGAGCCTGCACTACGTCGTTCACGTCCCGAAGAATCAGGAACCTGGACTCTACTGGTACCACTCGCACGTTCACGGGCAGACCAGCTATCAGGTCGGTGAAGGCGGGATGTCCGGCGTGATCATCATCGACGGGCTCGAGCAGCATATCCCCGCGCTCGCGAAGATGAAGCAGCGCGTCATCATCGTCCGCTCGACCGGTATCGGCATCAATGCCCGGCCGCGGGGCGGCGAGGATATGTCGGACGAGGACATGTCCGATATGTCGAGCGACATGCCGGACGCACGCATGTACGACATGAGCGGTCAGAACGGGATCAATCCCGACGGCAGCAACAAGACGCCCTGCTCGGCCAAGACCAAGGACAATCTGACGACGACGCTCAACGGCGCCTACCGCCCGGTCATCACGATCTCTCCCGGGGAGAAGCAGTTCTTCCGGGTCGTCAACGCCACCGGCCACAAGACGCTGAAGCTCAACTTCGAAGACGAAGACATTTCGCTCGTCGCGATCGACGGTTTTGCGCTCGACAACTACCCCGGCACGCCCGAGTTCCAGAAGCGCCGCTTCCTGATCATTCCGCCCGCGGCGCGAGCCGAGTTCGTCGTGACGGGTCTGCCGAAGCGCGATCGCATGCGGACTCTTTGCTATAATACCGGCCCCAACGGCGATCCGGATCGCACGATCTTTCTCGCCACCGTCGTGCCGCCGCCGCATAAGCAAGCCGGCTACTACGGTCCGGTAACCGTTGCCGCCCCGCTGGCGCCCAACGACTACAACACGCAGCTTCCGCCTCCCGCGGTCAAGCGCATAGCGATCTTCAGCGAGACTCAAAAGCCGCACTTCTTCATCAACGGCAAATCGTTCAATATCCATTCCAAACCGATGTTCGTCGTCCACAGCGGGACGACGGAAGAATGGACCGTCGAGAACGTTACCAACGAGATCCACGATTTTCACATCCACCAGATTCACTTTTTGGTGGAAAGCGTGAACGGAGTGAAGCTCGAGCATCCGTACTGGGCCGACAGCGTCGTGATTCCGCATCGCATCAAGAACGGCAATAAAGCGACACCCGGTAAGCTCCTGCTCTTGATGGATTTCCGGGATCCCATCATCCGTGGCGAGTTTCTCTTCCACTGCCATATTTTGGATCATGAAGATTTGGGCATGATGGCCAAAATCCAAGTGATCTAGAAGCCGTTCTTTCGCCAATGTCGTTGTCGCTTGACGAAAGTCCGGCTCCTAGAATTTCAGCCCGCTAAAACGACGTGCGGCGTTCGACGAAGCGCAACGACGTGTCGGCAGCAACGGCGAGGACGCACGCGGCGACGCTGCCGGCGACGATCATCTGCGGTTGATGCAGGGTCAGGCCGTTGAAGATCAGCACGCCGAGTCCGACGCCTCCCACGTAGCCCCCGAGCGTCGCGATCGAAATCAGCGCGATTGCGGCGACGCGAACTCCGCCGATGAGTACGGGGAGCGCCTGCGGGAACTCGACTCGAAGCAGCACCTGAAGCGGCGACATCCCGAGTCCACGCGCGGCATCGACCTGCGCCGGATCGACGGCGCTGATGCCGGCAACGACGTTGCGCGCCATCATGAACTGCGCGTAGACGACCAGCGCCACGAAGATCGGCGTAAAGCCGAGCCCGAAAAGCTCGACGAAGACCGCCAAGAGCGCGAGGCTCGGAATCGTGTAGATCGCGCCGAGCGCGCCCAGCAGCCAGGGCGCGACCCGCCGCCGTCGAGCCGCCCACAATCCCAGCGGAACGGCGACGACCGCCGCCGCTGCGAGCGAGACGGCGACGAGTTCCAGATGCTCGAGCGAGAGAGCCGCCACCCGCGCGGCGTGCGAGAAGAGATAGTTCATCGGGCCGAGGTCCGCAGCAAGTCGCGAGTGTGAAGGAAGTACTCCCGGTACACGTCGTCGCCCGCGTGCGTGAGATCGCGCACGTACTCGGTCGCGGGGTTATCGAAGAGCTCGAGCGGCTCGGCCGCCTGTTCGATGCGGCCCGAGCGCATCACGACGATCCGGTCCGCTAAGCGAAAGGCCTCGTCGACGTCGTGCGTTACGAAGAGCGTCGTCGTTGCCAGCTCGCGGACGATGCGAATCAGCTCGCGCTGCAGCGAGGTCCGCGCCACGACGTCTACCGCCCCGAAGGGTTCGTCCATCAGCAGCGCGCGGGGCCGCGCGGCGATCGCGCGGGCGACGCCGATGCGTTGGGCCTCTCCGCCGGAGAGCCGGCTCGGCCGGCGATCTCGATAGCGCGCCGGATCGAGCCCCACGAGTTCGAGCAGTTCGTCGACCCGCCGCGCGATCTCCGCCGGCTTCCAGCCGAGCAGCGACGGAACGATGCCGATGTTCTGCGCGACGCTCATGTGGCCGAAGAGCCCGATCGCTTGAATGACGTAGCCGACGCTGCGGCGGAGCTGCACCGGATCCAGCGCGGTGACGTCGCTGCCGTCGAGCAGGACGCGGCCCGCGTCGAGACTCACCAGGCGGTTCACCGTTCGCAGGAGCGTCGACTTACCGCAACCCGATGGGCCGAGGATGACGACGAGCTCTCCACCGCCCAACTCCAGCGAGACGCCGTCGACGGCATTGCGATCGGAGTTCGGATAACGGACGACGACGCCGTCGAACGCGATCGACGCGGGCGTCACGTTTGTGGTTCCGATCCGCGAAGCGATTTGAGAAACGCTGCGGCGACGTCGGCCGGGTCCTGTTGCGCACTCTCGATCTGCGCGTTCATTCTGCGCGCCGCGCGATCGGTGATCGCCGGCGAAACGGCATTGAGGACGCCGGCGATCCGGGGCCGGGCCGTCAACGCAGCGCGTCGCACGACCGGCGCCACGTTATAGGCCGACCAGAAGTGCCGGTCGTCGCGCAGAACGACGAGCCGATCGGAGGCGATGGCCCCGTCGGTCGTAAACGCGCTGGCTACATCGGCCTTGCCGTCGAGCAGTGCCCGATACTTCAGCGCGATGTCGTACGTTCGCACGGATGCGAACGCAAAGCCGCCGTAGGCGCGCTGCAGTCCCGGCAATCCGTCGGGGCGTGCCAGGAACTCCTGAATCGTCGCGAGGCGCAGTCGGGGCGCCGCAGCGGCGACCTCGGATAGCGTGAGGAGATGACGACTCGCGCAAATCTCCGCGGTCGTTGCGAGCCCCTGCGAATCGTTCATCGGCGACGGCTGCAGCCAAACGATGCCGTACCGCTGCTCGAAGAGTTGCGCGACGACGCGGTAGGCCTCGCGTGCGTCGGAGATCGGTGCGCGATGCAAGACGTCGATCAGCGCCGTTCCGGTGTACTCGGGATAGAGATCGATATTGCCCCGCCGCATCGCCGCCATCGCAATCTGCGTCGAGCCGAGGTTGAAGATGCGCTCGACCCGCATGCCGGCGCTTTCCAGTGCTTGTGCGTAGATCTCTGCGATCAGAAAGGACTCGGTGAAATTTTTCGAGCCGACGCGAACGCGCGAAGCGTCGAACGCGCAGCACGGCAGCAGGGCCGACCCCGCGAGCAGCGCGATCGCTCGCCCACGCGAGAGGCTCACTGACGCTCCGCCCAACGCCGGCTCAGCGCGCTCAAGAGAAGATCGGCCCCCAGGGCGAGCGCGGCAACCAGCGCGGCGCCGATAAAGAGGAGCCCGGCGTCGTCGGTCTGCAGTCCGCGAACGATCTCGTCGCCCAGGCCTCCAGCACCGATGAAGGTCGCCAGGGTGGCGCTGGCAATCGTCTCGGTCGCAGCGGTCCGCAAGCCGACGAACGAAACGGGCATTGCTAACGGCACGACGACACGGCCGAAGCGCTGCATCGAGGTCATGCCCATCCCGGCCGCCGCGTCCAGCGCCGCCGGCGAGACGCCGCGAATGCCGAGGTCGACGCTAATGACGATCGGCGGAATCGCGAGCAGCGCGAGAGCGACGATCGCCGGCGTCGTGCCCACGCCGAGCCAGGGCAGCAGCAGCATCAGCACGGCGAGGCTCGGAAGCGTTCGTCCGATGCCGGCCAAGGCGAGCACGCCTCCTCGAAATCGCGCGGCTTGCGCGGCCAGAATCCCCAGCGGCAATCCAGCCGCCAGCGCCAAAGCGAGTGCGGAGAACGCGAGCTGCAGGTGCTGGGCAACGTGCGAGGCGAGGTCCATCGGGGCCACCCCGCCGTTTTTTGCCCATCGGAAGGCGAAACCCGGCCCGGAGGGCTAAGCAAAGAGACCACCTGTGATCACGAAAGCGCCTCCGGCCCAGCCTGCGAGCCCCATCGTAGCCCTCGACGACCCGTCGCTTTACATCAGCCGCGAGCTCTCGTGGCTCGAGTTCAACGATCGAGTCCTGGAGGAGGCCTTGGACGCTCGCAACCCGCTGATGGAGCGCCTCAAGTTCGTTGCGATCTACGGAACGAACCTCGACGAGTTCTTCATGATCCGCGTCGCCGCGATCAAACAGCAGATCGAGGCGCAGGTCGTGCGCCGTTCGGAAGAGGGCCGCACGCCGACCGAACACCTTGCCGCCATCTCCGCGCGACTGCGCTCCTCGCTCCCGCAACAGATGCACGTGCTCAATGACGACTTGCTCCCCGCACTCGAGCGCGAGGGCATTCGCTTGCTGCGCGTCGCGGAGCTCGACGATGAGACTCAGGCGGCGCTCGAACGAACCTTCGACGACAGCGTCTTCCCCGTGCTTACGCCGCTGGCCGTCGACAGCGGACACCCGTTTCCTTATATCTCGAATCTTTCGCTCTCGCTGGCCGTCGAGCTGGAGGAGCCGACGAGCGACGGGGTCGAGCTGCATTTTGCCCGCGTGAAGATTCCGCAGACTCTTCCGAGATTCGTACCGGTCGAAGGCTCGAGCGAACGCACTTTCGTGCTGCTCGAGGATTTGATCGCGCACCACCTCGACGGCCTCTTTCCCGGAATGCACGTGCGCGATTCGTATCTCTTCCGGGTGACGCGCGACGCCGACCTCGATCTGCAAGAGGACGAGGCCGACGATCTGCTGCGCGCGATCGAGTCGGAGCTTCGCCGCCGCCGCTTCGGCGAGCCGGTGCGCTTGGAGATCGAGCGCGGCATGCCCGAGTACATGCGCGATTTCCTGTGCACGTCGCTCGAGCTCGAGGCTGTCGACTGTTACGAGATCGAAGGGCTGATGGCGTTGAGCGATCTCTGGCAGATCGCCAACCTTCCCGGCTACGCGCATCTGCGCGACAAGCCGTTCATGCCGGCGATCCCCAAGCGTCTCATCGGCGTGACGGACATCTTCGCGCAGATCCGAGACGGCGACATTCTTTTGCACCATCCGTACGACTCGTTCGATCCGGTGATCCAGTTCGTGCAGCGCGCCGCAGAGGACGAAAAAGTCCTCGCGATCAAGGCGACGCTCTACCGCACCTCGGGGAAGAACTCGCCGATCGTACGAGCCCTCTTGACCGCGGCCGAGAACGAGAAGCAGGTCGCGGTCGTCATCGAGCTCAAGGCGCGATTCGACGAAGAGAACAACATCGAATGGGCCAAGCGGCTCGAGCGCGCCGGCGCGCACGTGGTCTACGGCTTTGCCAACCAGAAGGTCCACGCGAAAACGTTGCTCGTCGTCCGCGAAGACGAAGACGGGCTGCGCCGCTACATGCACTTTGGAACCGGGAACTACAATGAGAAGACGGCGCGACTCTACACGGATCTCAGCCTCTTTACGTGCCGGCCCGAACTTGGAAGCGACGACGCCCAGCTCTTCAACGCGCTCACGGGCTTCTCGAAGGTTACCGATTACGAGGACCTTTGGGTCGCGCCGGTGACGCTGCACCGCGAGCTGATCGCGCGAATCGACCGCGAAACCGAACACGCTCGCGCGGGCCGCCGCGCGGGCATTCGGGCGAAGATCAACGCCATCACCGAGGGCGACGTCGTGCGCGCGCTGTACCGCGCGTCGCAGGCAGGCGTACCCATCGACCTCCTCGTCCGCGGCATGTGCGTGCTGCGCCCCGGCATCCCCGGCGTGAGCGAAAATATCCGCGTGCGCAGCATCGTAGGACGCTTTCTCGAGCACTCGCGAATGTTCGTCTTCGAAAACGGCGGGGAGCTGGAAGTGCACATCGCGAGCGCCGACTGGATGGGGCGAAACCTCGACCGTCGCGTCGAGCTCGCGGTACCGGTCTTGGACCCGGTGATGGCCGAGACGGTCGCCTCGCAAATCCTTTCGGTCTTGCTCTCCGACAACGTCAAGAGCCGGGAGCTGCAAAGTGACGGCGGCTATCGCCGCTGCACGCCCGGCACCGGTCAGATGCCGGTCGACGCGCAGCGCGTCTTTCTCACGCAAGCGCAAGCACTCGCGTAATCGGCGGAGTTCCTTACTAAGGGTTTCCTAGCGCGAGAACGATCTTCCATTCGTGCGGCATGACCGGCTGCACCGAAAGGCGCTGGCCGCGGCGCAGCAAGGCCATCCCGACGAGCCGCGGGTCCGCCCGCATCTGCGAGAGCGCGACTGGCAGGTCGAACGGTCGGTCGTATGCGACGTCGACCATGAACCAGATCGGTTTCTCCGGCTTCGCGCGCCCGTCGAAGTACTCGCCGGCGCGATCGAACTGCGTGAAGTCGGGGTAGGCCTCTTTTGCGACCCGGCAGATGCCGACCGCGGCCGGCTGAGCGATGCTCGAATGGTAGAAGAGGCCCAGGTCGCCGAGCTTCATCTCCATCATGTTGTTGCGCGCTTGAAAGTTGCGCACGCCCGTCCACGGCGTCGTACCGTCCGTTGCGAGCTGCTCGAACGAATAGGCCCCCGGTTCGGTCTTGAACAGCCAGTAGCGCGGCATTAGGGCGCGCTGCTGATGGTTACCGCTTTGCTGACGTGCGACGGATGAAGCACGAGATAGGCCTGGCCGCCGCCCGGATACTTCCAGAAGGCGATGTAGTTGCCGGGGGTCGCCACCATCGTGTCAGCGTCGATCCAGGATTGTCCCGGGTCGCGCGCGAGCCAGTTCTTGAAGTGGCTCAGCCCGACGATCGTCGCCCGCTTTCCGGAAATCTGCAGACGATAGACGTGTTCGAGGAGGCGCTCTTTGTTATGCTGCGAGTTTTGAAACGATTGCAGCGCGAAGTGCGCGCCGTCCCACTGCGCGTGGTCGACGCCGCCGAGCGTCTGGTCGAAAGTAATCTTCTCGAGTTGGGAGCTTCCCTTGAGAAGCTCGACTCCTTGGTTGCCGCCGCTTGTTACGAACAGGTTGCCGTCCGCGTCGTACGCAGGTTGCGGATTCGCTCCGATCGCACGGCTCGTAAACGTTGACGGCGTGCCGCTTGCTCCCGCGTACACTTCGATCATCGGAGCATAGTTGCGGCGGTCGTAACTCGTAACCGCGAGATCGCCGCTCCCCGGGTCGCTGGAACAACTCACGGGAATCTCGCTCGTGGGAAGATCCAGAGTCGCGACCGGGGACGTACCGCCGTGAGCGAACTCGTAAATGTAGCCTGCCGCCGACGGCTTCGCGCCGTGCTTGGCGGCAACGACGAAAACGTTGCCCTTTGCATCGGAACACATGCCGTGAATCGTCGCCGGCGTGCTGAAGTTGCCGATGAAGCTTCCGTCCGGATAGGAATAAATCGTTCCCTCGCGCTGGCCGCCGGCGTAGAGCAGAGCGCCGCCGCGGCCGGCGGCCCGATGAGCCGCAGCTTGCTGTGCGGGCCCGGAGGGTATCGTCTGCGGCTGATTTCCGGCGCAGGCGGAGAGGGAAGCGGCAAATACGCATAGGCACGCCGCGCAGCGCGCCTTCTCAAGAAGCTTCAGCATACGGGCGCTTTTTCGAGGGGCGCGAGGTATGCCCTGGCTATCCGAGGGTGACGTATGCTATCGTGGGGCGGCCATGCAGCAGCGAATCGTCCGTGCGGCAGAGCACGGTTGGGAAGGCGTGGAGCCCAGCGGATATGCTCCCAACGCGCCCCGCACCGGTATTGCTCGTCACACGATCGTCGGCGCCCGAAAGAACGACCCAAGCGAGCCGGGACCGAAGATGGAGCTGCGTTATTTTGAAGTCGCCCCGGGCGCCGCTTCGCGTCTAGAGAAGCACGAGCACGAGCACTACGTCGTCGTGCGCACGGGCCTCGGCTATGCCGTCATCGGCGGCGACGTTACCGAGCTGCGCGCCGACGACGTCGTCTATGTCGGGCCGCACGAGCTGCATCAGTTCGTCAATCGCGGCGACACGCCGTTCGGCTTCTACTGTTTCGTCGAGAGCTGCCGCGACTTTCCGCAAGTCCCCAGCGTCGAAGAACTCGAGAGGCTGAAAGCTTCGCCGGCCGGAGCAATCGCGAAGCCTAACGCCGTTCCGCCGCCCGTAAAGCGCTAGACTCCCGTCTCGATCGGGCGCGATGGATCCGCGACCCACTCGCTCCACGAGCCGTTGTAGATCCGCGAGCCGGTAAGGCCCGCGTGTTCCATTGCCAGGACGTTGACCGCCGACGAGACACCGGAACCGCACTGATGAATCGTCCGAGCGGGATCGAGCTCGGCCTGCGCAAACTCGCGCCGCAGATCATCGGGCGATTTCAAGGAGCCGTCGGTTTCGAAGTTCTCTTTGAACCAGCGGTTGCGGGCACCGGGAATGTGGCCGCCGACCGGGTCGATCGGCTCGGTCTCTCCCGAATAGCGCTCCCGCGCCCTTGCGTCGAGCAGTTGCATTGCCCGGTCGTGCAAGTTCGTGAGAACGTACTGCGCGTCGACGATGAGTTCCGGGCGCAGCCGCACGGTGACGTGGCCTTCTCCTGTGCGTTCTGACGGCTTCGGCGTCACGGGATAGCCGGCTTTCGTCCACGCCGCGAGGCCTCCGTCGAGGATCGCGACCGAATCGTGACCGATCCAGCGGCAGAGAAACCAGAAGCGCGCGGCAAACATATCGCCGCCTGCGTCGTAGGCCACGATTTGCGTTTCGTCGTCGACTCCGAGTCCGGAGAGAAATCGTGCGAAGACCTGCGGATCGGGCAGCGGATGACGGCCGTTGCGGCCGGTCTTCTCGCCAGCGAGATCTTCCTCGACGCCGGCGAAGAAGGCGCCGGGAATGTGCGATTCTTCGTAAGAGCGCCGCCCGAGCGTAAAATCGGCGAGCGAATGACGGCAATCGATAACGACCACTCCGGGCGAGCCGAGCCGCTCGTAGAGTTCGCGTGGGGCGACGATCGTCGTGAACGCCACAGAGCTTCCCTTAGCGCAGATTGATCGTTTGCTTGGGCACGGGCGGCGCGCCTCCGAAGGCCTCCTCGAGTGCGGCTTTCAACTCGCCGCTCTGGGCCATGGGTTCGAGCACGTCGGTATCGCCGTAGAACTTTCCGTTGATGAAAACCTTCGGCAGCGTCGGCCAGTCGGTCAGTTCCGAAAGCGCTTCGCGCTTGGGCAGGTTTTCCAGAACGTCGATGACTTCGAACGGATAGCCATAGCGGCCGAAGAACTCGATCGTCTCGAGCGTGAACCCGCATCGAGGCGCGGTCTTGGTTCCCTTTCCAAAAATGACGATGGGAGCGCCGGCAATCTCGCGGGCGATCTCCTCTTGCAAATCCTCGGGCATAAACGAAGTTCTCCTTAGCTTTCGTCGACGATGGTCTTGAGTTCTACGGCATGAATGCGCCCGTCGCCGAGCGCCGCCTTCAGTGCGGACAGGACGAGCCGGTGCTGGTCGATCTTCGGCTTATCGCGGAAGGCCTGCGAACGAACGGTGACGTTGAAATGGTCCATCGTTCCGGTACGATCCTGGACGCTGACCTGCGCGTCGGGTAGCCGGGCGACGATGAGAGCGGCTAACGCGTCGTAATCGATCACGATCGCAGACGCGGCGACGTCGCGTTGAGGCTGTCGGCCAGTTTGCGGGCCTCGCCGAACGTCTCCGGCAGCCGGTCCGCGCTCTTTGCCAGCGCCGCCGTGACGCCGGTCGCGAGAATGATTCCGGTGACGCCGAGCAGGACCGCCGGCACGCCGCCGGCACGCAGCGGCCCGATCTCGATCGTGAAGGTCTTTTGTACGCGCGCAAAACCGCGGAGGAGTGCGCGCAGCGTTCGCGCCCGATTATTCATGCCGCCTCGTCTTACGTCGAATCGCCTGGGAAGGCCTGGCATCCTCGCGGACGAAGCGGGCAGAGCCATGCTTACAACGCTCATCGCCGCCTGCTGCCTCATCGGCGGCACGGTACACGCGCCCAGCGGGGCGCCCATCGCACACGCGAACATAACGCTGCGCGGGCCGCAGCCGGTCTCGACGACGACCGATGCCAAAGGCACTTTCTCCGCGCAGGTCGCGCCCGGCCGCTACACCCTCACGGCGGTCGCCGCCGGCTACGCGCCGGTGACGGTCAACACCGGGCCGCTCCAGGAAGGGGCGCATTTCGACGTCGCCCTCGAACCGAGCGACGCACCGAAGCTGCGGACGATCGGTCAGGTCACCGTCGACGGCGGATATACGCTCGACCGGAACGTGATTCCCGAGATGGACGTTTCGCGCGCGCAAATGGACGCCTTAGGGTACACGCAGGTTATCGAAGGTTTGCAGCAGGTACCGTCGGTCGTGATCCAGCGTCCCGACGCAGGCGCTCCGACGACCCCGGCGGTCGTTTCGTTACGCGGCCCCGATCCGTCGGAGGCGATGGTAACGCTGGACGGTCAGCAGCTCAACGACGGCAATACCGGCGATATCGATCTCTCGCAGTTCGCCGTACCCGCCTTCAACAGCGTGAACGTGACCGAGGGTCTCGGGCCGACCGATTCGGAGGGGAGCAATACGTTCGGAGGCGCCGTGAATCTCGTCTCTCTGCGACCGACGCAAGAGGAGCATTTGAATTTCTCCGGCTCGGCCGGCTCGTACGGCAGCACGCAGACCTGGATCAATGCGACGGGGTCGATCGGTAAACTTGGTTACGCTTTGGCCGGCAACGACTACCAGCAAGGGGGGCAGGTGAATCAATACTCCTGGGTCCTTCCTTCCAACAATTTGCCGATCTACTGCGGCGAGCCGACGAAAACGAAGACGCCGAACTGTCCCTTCTACGCGCATCTGGGCTCGACGATTTCGGCGATGCTCGGCATGGTGAATCTCGACTACAACTTTTCGCAGCGGGCCGACGTCGGCTTTCGACTCTTTACCCTCGGCGACAATCGCGACGAATCGAGCGCGCTCAACGGAATCGCCGGTAACCCGACGTGCGTTTTAAGCGGTCCCGGCCCCGCGTGCGGTTTCTCGGCCGGTCCGAGCTCGCCGAACGTCGTTTCCAATCCGGTCTTCGGCGATCACATCGGTCAGGGAAGTGCGAACTTTGCCCAAAGCATTCGCGCGTACGACGGCTACGCGCGGTCGCCGCTCGGATCCGGGACGCTTCTGGCCGATTTCTATGCAACCGACAACAACATCGACTTCCAAGGGGGTGCGATATCACCGTACGACGTTTCGCACCTCGACTCTCGATATAACGAAGGGCTCTCCTGGGGAAAAAACTTTGACAACGGCGAATTCGCGTTCGGCGGATACGCGCGGCAAGAGTCGCTCACCGGCCTCGGCTTCGCCGAGACGCAATCGCAGAGCATCAACTCATACTTCGTTCGCGGTGCCCAGCAGGTCGGTAACAACCTTCGCCTCTCGGGCGGTCTCTACGACGCGAACTATTCGACGTTCGGCAACACGCTGAACTGGCGCTTAGGCCTCAGCCAGGATCTCGGTTCCACGAGCGTCGCGCGCTTCTCCGTCGGCACGGGTTTCCGCGCGCCGCTGCTCGCGGAGCGCTATTTCTTTCCTCCGGTTCTCGTCAACGGCAAGCTCGAACCGAATCCCGGAGTGGGTCCCGAAGACCAAAACTGCGTCGTTCCCAACGGCAACCCGAACGAAAGGCCGGAACACGCGACCGAATACGAGCTCGGCTTCTCGCATCTTTTTTCGAGCTCCTCAAACCTCGACGTCACGTTCTACCGTTCGAACCTGCGCGATACGATCGAAAACTTTTATCCCGGAGGCGGCGCGACGAGCTTTTGCAACTCGGCCGCGGGCTTTGCCTACGAGATTCCGATCAACATCGGCAATGCGGTTTATGAGGGCGCCGAAGCGCGCTATAAACAGTTTTTCCGTCGGGTCGACCTGACGATGACCCTTTCGTACGGCCTCAATATCGCCTATCCGTACGCCCTGGGCCCGTGGGTCTCGAACCCGACGTCAGGCGGCACGCTCGTCGACGACCAACAGTTTTTGGGGGTTCCGCAGCAGCAAGGATCGGCGGCGTTCACGTGGGCCCGTAACGGATGGCACGCATCGACGGCGTTCACGTTCGCCGGCAAGAATAATACGCTGAGCCAGTCTCCCTACACCCTCGTCGATGCGGCGGCGGGGAAGAATCTCGGCCACATCGACTTCACGATCGCCTGTACGAACATCTTCAACGCGGTCTCCGGGCCGTTTACGCTCTACGACGCCGGCGTTCCGTACCGCGGCCTCTACGGTGGGCCAAACAATAGCCAATTCCTCGCAAACTTCCCGACCGACCAGCTCTTCATCCAGCCGGCATCGATCAAGTTCATCATCACCGTACACGAATGACGATGATGCGGGCCATCCGCCTGCACGAGATCTCGGGGCCGCAAGGGCTCCGCCTCGACGAGATTGCGATGCCGGTGCCGGCGCCGGGCGAGGTGCTCGTGCGCATCCGCGCGGCGGCGTTCAATCGGCGCGACGTATTCATCACGCAAGGGCTCTATCCGAAGATCGCGTTACCGGTTACCCTCGGCTCGGATGGAGCCGGCGAGCTCGTCGACACCGGCGAAGAGGTCGTCATCGATCCGATGTTGGAGTGGGGAAGCGATCCGCACGTCTGGGACCCGGCAACGGCAAACATCTTGGGCATGCCTCATGACGGTACGTTCGCAGGCTACGTCGCCGTGCCGAAATCCAACGTCTACCCGAAGCCCGCGAAGCTCTCGATGGAAGAAGCCGCGGCGATTCCGCTCGCGGGTCTGACGGCGTACCGCGCGCTCTTCACGCGCGGAGCCGTGACGCGCGGCGAAACCGTGCTGATTCCCGGCGTCGGCGGCGGGGTTGCGACCTTCGTGCTGCTCTTCGCCAAGCACGCCGGCGCGCGCACGGTCGTCACGTCGAGCAGCGATGATAAGCTCGAACGAGCGAGGGCGCTCGGTGCCGACCTTTGCATCAACTATCGCACGAATCCCGATTGGGGGAAGGCGCTGCGCAGCGCCGGCCCCATCGATCTCGCCGTAGACTCGACGGGCGGAGAGACGCTGCGCCGGACGCTCGATGCCGTGCGGCCGGGAGGACGCATCGCGATCTACGGAGGCACCACCGGCGAAGCGAGCATCAAACTCTTCCCGCTCTTTTGGAAACACCTGACGATCCTCGGTACGTCGATGGGCAGTCCGGAGGATTTCGCCGCCATGCTCGATCTCTTCGCGGGCGGCCTGCACCCCGTCGTCGACCGAGTCTTCCCACTGAGAGATGCGCCCGCCGCAGCGCAGCATTTGCTCGACGCCAATCAGTTCGGGAAAGTCGTGCTAAACGTCGACGGCTGACGAGCCTTCCTGCGTGCCGTCGCAGGTTCCGTTGGGCGGCGGATCGTCCCGATAGATCGGTCCGGCGTGCGCGACGGGCATTCCGTCGTCGGGATAGAGGATCACCGGAACCTTGTCGTTTGGAGTCAACTCGCGCTCGCACTTGATGACCGCGTGCGCTCGGGATTTCCCGTCGCCGCCGATCCAAAGATCGAACCACAGCTTCTTGCAGCCGTTGCTGCCGCTGCCTTTCTTCGGGCCGGATGCGGCGCACAGGTCTTCGCGAATGAAGTACTGCTTGATGAACGGCACGTAAATCTTGATGCCGTAGGGAATCCGTTTGTCGTTCGCGCGTTCGGTTGCAAAGGTCGTCGGATTGCAGTAGGTTCCGTCACCGCCCGCGCGTTTGTGGATGACGCCATGCGCGATCTTGTTGCCGGGCGGCGAGTTGTCCGGCCAGCCGTAGAAGGTAATCGTCGCGGAGACCGTTTGCGGATCTTGCTTGACCACGTAACACGACGCGTGCTTGGCGGGTGCGGCGACGGGAGGAAGCAAAGGACCGCCGGATCGTCCGCAAGAGGCAAGCGCGACCGCGATTGCAATCCAAAGCCCACGGCGCCGGCGCATCGGCATCCAGCGTGGTTCGAAGTACCTCAGGCGCCCCCTCCGGCGAGCCGGTATTCATCGAGCGATTCCAAACGCATCTGCGTGCCGAGCTCCGCTTCGAGCAAGGCCGCTTCCTCGGAGCCGACGATCTCTTCGAGATTTGGATTGAGCATCTCGAACTCGGCGAGACTAAGCTCGCGCGGGACGGGCGACGTCGTGACGCGGCCCTCCTCAACGAGTGCGAGAAGGTGCGCGAGGATCTGCCGCGCCATCGCGGGCCAAAGCGCGACCCGTTGCTGCGAGTAGATCTCGCGCACGAGCTCCGGAATCGTGCGCGCTCCGTTCTCGAGCGCGGCGACGATCTGTTCCGCGCGCATCCTCCGGTGCGCGACGTACTCCGCGATCTTTGCCGGTGCGTCGCAGACGATGGGTCCGTGGCCGCCGTAAATCGTGCGCGCATCGGCAAACTCGCGCGCCAGCCTCGCCAGCGTCTGCATGTACGGGCGCATCGCGCCGCCCGGCGGGGCGACGACCGTCGTCCCTTCGCCCAGAATCGTATCGCCGGTAAAGAGTGCGCGTTCCGGCGCGAGATAGAAGATCGCGTGATCGAAGGTATGCCCGGGTGCGTCGATCGTGCGCAGCCGCAGCGCCTCGATCGAGAGTTCGCCTTCGAGCGGCAGGTCGACGTCGTGGGCGACCCTGCACGCGGGATGTGCGTGAACGATCGCGCCCGTCATCGCGGCAAGCTTCGCGGCGCCGGCCGAGTGGTCGGGATGACCGTGCGTCAGAACGATATGGCGAATCGTCGAATCCTGCGCGGCAGCGGCCTGGAGCAGTGCATCTGCGTGCCGCTGCAGCGGTGGCCCCGGATCGACGACCAATGCCGTCTGCTCTCCGCAATCGAGCAGGTACGAGTTGGTGCCGGAGAGCGTCATCGGTGACGGATTGGGCGCGCGAACGAGCGTTACCATGCGTTTTCGAGCACCGGCGGAATCGCAAACTCATCGTCGTCGTCCGCCGGCATGATCGTCAAAACCGGTTTGCTGCGCGCGTAGCTCCGTGCTTCTTGCAAGGTATCGAAGAGGGCGAGACGCTCGAGGTGTTTGATGGTCGGGTAGACGAGATGCATCTCGCCGTTGCGATAGCGCTCGAGCGCCACGCTCGGTGGAATCCAAATGCCGTCGTGGGTTTCGTAAGCGTCGGCTTGCGCAGCCTGGTTCGGCGGTGCGGCCGCAAAGAAGAAGTGCGCGTTATACCGGCGCGGTTCGCTGCGCGGCGTAATCCAGTGCGAGAAGAGCGCGAGCGGTCGCGTGTCGGCAAACCAATCGCGGCGGCGCAGATACTCGGAGAACGCGAGCTCGCCCGATCGCAACGCAACGCGGTCCTCTGCGGCCTCCTCCATACCCGCCGCCGTCACGTCGACGGCATGCTTCGCGGCATCGCAGGCGAGCAGTATGCCGGCCTCTTCGAAGAGTTCGCGCACCGCGGCCACGAGCAGCGCGCGGCCGGCAGCAACGTCGACGGCCGGTTCGCTGCTCGAAAGCGCGGGGGGAACGGTCGCCCGAAACTCTTCGTCGACGCGCTCCAACTCGAGCCCGACGGCCCTCTCTTGCATGGCTGCGCTAGAGTCCAGCGCATCGATCGTGCCGCCGGGGAAGACGAACGCATCGGGGGCAAACGCGCTTCGAGCGCTGCGTCGCGTTAGGTAGACCTCGAACGGCGACCGGGCGAGGATCACCGTAGCCGCCAAACGCACATCGCTCACCGGAGAGTAGCGTCCTGTCACGGCGTGGCGAAAACCTCTCGATGCGAATAGCACTTGGAAGCGACATGGCCGGCGAGCTCCCCGAGGCGATCGATCGTTGGCTGCGCGAGCGAGCGCACAGCGTCCGGCGCTACGGAGCGCTGGCGCCGGGCGCAGACGATGCGTGGCCGTCGGTGGGACGCAGCGTCGCCGAGGCGGTCGCGGGCGGCGAGGCCGATTTTGGGGTCCTCTGCTGCTGGACCGGCACCGGGGTGAGCATCGCGGCAAACAAGGTCCACGGGATCCGGGCAGCTCTCTGCGCCGACTCCCAGACGGCCCAAGGCGCACGTGAATGGAACGACGCGAACGTTCTCTGCTTGAGCATCCGCGCCACATCGGCCGCCGTCGCCGGCGAGATGTTGACCGCATGGTTTGCCGGACGCCCCACCGAGGACCCGGCCTACCGCGCAATGATCGACGCCCTCCGCAATAAATAGGACGTTCGGCCTACGGGACCTGAACGGCAATGAGCATTCTTGCACGGGACCAAAAGAACAGCAGAGGGGTGGCGCGCTCGCGCCACCCCCTCATTTTCTGCCGTTCGCCGGAAAGTAGAAACTGACGCTACGCTTCCGGCACCGCTTCTCGGGCGGTTTCGGCGACCGTTCTCGCCGTCCTGACCAGAGACGCCGATTTTACCAAAATCAGATGCCTTTACTCAATACGTCTGGAACGAAAATCCAGGCAGAGAGAGCAAGCAGTGCCCAATTCACCGCGTGGGACGTCCAGCAGTATGGGCAGCCTCGACGGGTTACGAAGAGCAGCGAGTACCCGAGCACGACCGATGTGGCTGCTGCGAAAAAGACTGCAGCGAGCAGCAGAATCGTCGCCGGAGGTCGGACAAACCACACGGCAATCGCGAGAGCAGAGTAATAAAGCGAGCCGAGCAGGGAATTAGGTACGCCAAAAAGGTGTGCCCGGGGCGTTTTAACGACGCTCGGTCCCAAAAGCTCGCCACGAGCGGCAAGCCGGCTCTTCTGAAGCATGAAAAGCGAGGCGTAGAGCCCAACTCCGCAGAGAACCGTGATAATTCCGCGTACGATCATCGCTTGAAACGCCTTCTTCGGCGATGCGCCGCCGTTGCGCTCCTGGCAGCTTCCTTTGCCCTGGCGTACTTCGTCATTCGCTATCAACCGCACGTCGAGCACATGATCCGGGTAATCGGACCGTTGGCGTATCCCCTCGCGATCGTGATCTTTGCCGTCGTGGCCTCCGCCCCGTTTTCGGTAACCGATGCGCTCGCAATCATGAACGGGGCGATCTTCGGCCCCGTCAAAGGGACGCTCGTGGATACTGCCGGCCTCTTCTGCGCGGCGTTGCTCGGCTATTGGATCAACCTGCACGCGACGTCGCTCTTCGACCTGCAACAGTCGCTCGAGCGGCTTCCGCCATGGGTCAAACGCTTTCCAATCGGCTCTCCCGCCTTTTTGCTGGCGGTGCGCATCATTCCCGGTTTTGGAGGAACCGTCGCAACGACGACGGCGGCCACCTTTCGCGTGCCGGTCTGGATTCACGTATGGACGATGTGCGCCATTGCCGTACCGATCTGTGCGCTGTTGACGATTTTCGGCGATCGCGTGACCGTGGCGCTGCACGGCTACGAATGGCGGGCGCGCCACTACGCGCGTACCTACTGTCTTACGCACCGCTGCCCGCACTTTCATTTCCGCCGTCGCGTGGAACCATCGGCTTCGCCATGACGCCCGCCATCGTCGCCGATCCGGCCGCCCTCGCGCGCCTCTGCGCGCAGGTTCGCGATGCCGCGCGCGTTGCGTTGGACACCGAGTTCCACGCCGAACGCACCTACACGCCGCGGCTGATGGTCGTTCAACTCGCCTTCGACGAAGGCGCGGCGATCGTCGACGCGCCGGCGTTGGGCGACCTCAGAGAACTCGTACTGGCTCTTACGCAGACGACGGTCGTAGGTCATGCGCTCTCCGCCGACCTGAAGATCTTCGGCGATCGGTACGATCTCGTACCGTCACGCGTCTTCGATACGCAGGTCGCGGCCTCGTTTCTCGGTTACGGCATGCAGGTCTCACTCGCCGACCTCGTCCGCAGCGTCCGCGGCGTGCGTTTGGCGAAATCGCAGACCGTCAGCGACTGGTCGGCGCGGCCGTTCTCCGAGCGGCAGATCGAGTACCTCGTCGGCGACGTCGAACATCTGCTTCCGGTGTGGGATGCGTTGCAGCCGCGCCTCGAGGAAAAGGGCCGCTACGAGTGGGTCTATGAGGAATGCGCCGAGCTCGGGGATATCGAGCGTTACCGAATGGACGAACGGCGCGCGTATCTGCGCATTCCAGGTGCGATGCGAATGAGCCGGCGCGAGTTGGGCATTCTCAGCGAGCTCGTGAAGCTGCGCGACGATATCGCGCGCGATCGCGACCTTCCCGTGAGATACATCCTGCCGGACGACGTCGTCGCCGGACTGGCGACGACCAAACCCGCACGGCCCGACGATTTCGCGCAGCTGCGCCGGTTCGACGGCGGAATGAAGCGCCAGCTTGGCCCCGCAATACTCGAAGCGGTCGCGCGCGGGCAGGCGATACCCGAAGACGACCTTCCGCAGCGGCCCGTCCGGCCGGCAACGCCGGCGCGCGACGCGCTGGTCTCGTTGCTCGGCGCTGCCACCTCCGAGATCGCCCGCGAAGCCGGGCTGCCGTCGAGCCTTCTGGTGCCGCGGGCTGCGCTCGAACGCATCGCGCGCGAGATCCCGCGCGATCGTGCCAGCTTCGAGCGCGCCCTGGCGCTGCAGCCCTGGCGGCTTGCGCTGGTCGCGGATCCCCTCTGGCGGCTGTTGTGCGGCGAAGCCTCTTTAAAGATCGAAGGCTACGCGAGCGGCGATCCCAAAGTACGCCTGCTCGATGAACAACCATCCGAATAGCTTCGACGCGCTCGATACGCTTCGCGCGGGGGATCGTTCCTACGCCTACTTTCGCCTAGGGGCGCTCGAGGAGCGCGGCATCGCCAAACTCTCGAGGCTTCCCTTTTCGCTCAAAATCTTGCTTGAGAACCTGCTGCGATGCGAGGACGGCGTCAGCGTAACCGACGAGGATATCGAAGCTCTGGCGCGTTACGACTTCGGCCTCCGAAAGGAACGCGAGATCGCCTTCTCGCCCGCGCGCGTTCTACTGCAAGACTTCACCGGGGTGCCCTGCGTCGTCGACCTTGCGGCGATGCGCGACGCGATGGCGGAGATGCGAGGCGACCCTGCCAAGATCAATCCGCTGCAGCCCGTGGAGCTCGTCATCGATCACTCCGTGCAAGTGGATTATTTCGGCTCGAACGGTTCGCTGGAAAAGAATACCGATCTCGAGTTCGAGCGCAATCGCGAGCGCTACGCCTTCCTGAAGTGGGGCCAGTCTGCTTTGAGCGGCCTTCGCGTTGTCCCGCCGGGAACCGGGATCGTGCATCAGGTCAACATCGAGTATCTTGCGCGTGTCGTCTTCGGTGCTTCCGGCGACGCAAGCGCCGCGCTCGCCTTTCCGGACACCGCCGTGGGGACCGATTCGCACACGACGATGGTCAACGGTCTCGGCGTCCTGGCGTGGGGTGTCGGCGGGATCGAAGCCGAAGCGGCGATGCTCGGCCAGCCGGTGACGATGCTGATCCCGCAGGTCGTCGGCTTTCGTTTGGAAGGCGCGTTGCGAGAAGGCGTGACGGCCACGGATCTGGTGCTGACCGTCGCCGAGATGCTGCGGCATAAGGGCGTGGTCGGAAAGTTCGTCGAGTTTTACGGCAGAGGGCTCTCGGCGTTGCCGGTCGTGGATCGCACGACGATCAGCAACATGTCTCCGGAGTTCGGCTCGACCGTTGCAATCTTCCCCATCGACGACCGCACGCTGGAGTATTTGCGCCTCACGGGCCGCTCGCAAGCGCAGATCGATCTCGTGGAAGCGTACGCTCGTGCGCAGGGCCTGTTTCGCACCGATGCGTCGCCGGATCCCGAGTTCGCCGATACGCTTACGCTCGATCTCGGTACGGTCGAACCGAGCCTTGCCGGGCCGAGCCGCCCGCAAGATCGCGTCCCGTTACGCGACGTCAAACGCAACTTTGCGGAGGCGACCAAAGAGTGGATCGCCTCGCGCGAGCGCAACGGTGCGATCGCGCGCTTCGAGGATGAAGGCGGAGGCGGAACGGCAACGATCGCGCAGACGGCGATGGATATCTACGACGGGGCCGTGGTGATCGCCGCGATCACCAGTTGCACGAACACGTCGAATCCGTCGGTGCTCGTCGGCGCCGGCCTGCTCGCGCGAAACGCCATCGAACGCGGCCTCTCGACGCAGCCGTGGGTCAAAACTTCGTTGGCGCCCGGCTCGAAGGTGGTCACCGATTATCTCAACAAAGCGGGACTGCGCGAATACCTCGACCGGCTGGGCTTCAACCTCGTCGGATACGGCTGTACGACCTGCATTGGAAACTCGGGGCCGCTGCCGGCCGACGTTGCGGAGGCGGTCGCCGATCGCGACTTGATCGTCGCGGCGGTACTCTCGGGCAATCGGAACTTCGAGGGGCGTATCCACTCCCAGGTTCGAGCGAACTACCTGGCGTCGCCGCCGCTGGTCGTCGCCTATGCGCTCGCCGGCCGCATCGATATCGACCTAACGAGCGAGCCGCTCGGCATCGGCCGCGACGGACGCCCCGTCTATCTAGCGGATATTTGGCCGAGCGACGACGAGATCTCGGCGACGATCGCAAAGGCGATCGGCGAAGAGATGTTTACAGCCGAGTACGCACACGTCTTCGACGGCGACGAGAACTGGCGCGAGCTGCGGGTCGAGGGCAGCGAGCGCTACGAATGGGATCCCCACTCGGAGTATATCAAGAAGCCGCCGTACTTCGAAGGAATGCCGCAGCGGCCGGCTCCTTTGGAAGATATCCATGCGGCGCGCGCGATCGCCGTGCTCGGCGATTCGGTCACGACCGATCACATCTCGCCGGCCGGCAGCATCTCGAAGATCAGCCCCGCGGCGAAATATCTCTTGGAGCACGGGGTCGAGGCGGCAGATTTCAATTCGTACGGCGCGCGGCGCGGTAACCACGAAGTCATGGTGCGCGGAACCTTCGCCAACGTACGTCTGCGCAACGCGCTCGCCGATGGGGTCGAAGGCGGAGTCACGCGCTACCTGCCGTCGGGCGAGCGGATGTCGATCTTCGACGCGGCGATGCGCTACCGCGCGGACGGGACGCCGTTGATCGTCCTAGCCGGAAAAGAGTATGGATCCGGTTCGTCGCGCGACTGGGCCGCCAAGGGTCCGAACTTGCTCGGAATCAAGGCGGTAATCGCCGAGTCGTTCGAGCGGATTCATCGCAGCAACCTGATCGGGATGGGCGTCCTGCCGCTCGAGTACGTCGACGGCGCCGATCGATCGACCTACGCACTCACCGGTGAGGAGATTTTCGAGATCGACGGCATCGCGGGCGGCGTCGAACCCCAGATGCGTGCGCGGGTGAAGGCTACCGATTCGGGGAGCGGCAAGTCGATCGAGTTTCCGGTTCGAGTTCGCATCGACACGCCGAACGAAGCCGAGTATTACCGGCACGGCGGGATCCTTCAGTACGTGCTGCGCCAACTGCGCAACAAGCCCTAACCACGAGGAGAGCACCGTGCAGCCAACGTCGATCGCCGGCATCGCGATGTACTCGCGCTGGCAACCCGATCGCAGCATGTATTTCAATTCCTACTTCGTCGAAGGTGACGGCGAGAATCTGCTGATCGATCCGCTGCCGGCAGACGAGCCGGACATCGATCAGATGATCGCTGCCGGAGGAGTCGCGTGGGTCATTGTTACCAACCGCGATCACGAACGGGCATCGAGCGAATTGGCGGCCAGATTCGGCGCGCGGATCGCTGCGGGCTCTCCGGACGCCGGCGAACTCTCTCGTCCGCCCGACCGCATCCTGCGCGACGGCGACGAAATCGGCCCGGCGCGCGTCATCACGTTGGAGGGATTGAAGACCGCGGGCGAGTTTGCATTGCACCTCTCGGCGACGCGAACCGTCATCGCGGGAGACGCGTTATGGGGCGACCCCGTCGGCTCGCTTCGCATGATGCCCGACGAGAGACTCATCGATCCGCTTCGAGCGGCGCGTTCGCTCTGCCGGCTGCGCGAGGTCTTTCCGCTCAACCTCCTGGTCGGGGACGGCGCACCGATTTTCGGGCGCGCGTACGAGGCAATCAATGCGTGTTTGGAACGCCGCAGCGGGGCGGAGGTCAACCGCGTCAACCTCGACGAGCTGCGCTTGCGAACCGAGACGG
This sequence comes from Candidatus Cybelea sp., assembly GCA_049285915.1. Lineage (GTDB taxonomy): Bacteria > Vulcanimicrobiota > Vulcanimicrobiia > Vulcanimicrobiales > Vulcanimicrobiaceae > Cybelea. The sequence continues at coordinate 45,166 of JBAQAW010000065.1, forward strand.
GCCCGGCGAATTACACCGTCGAGCTCGCCGAGATCGGCTTTCGCCTCGGGGCGGAAAGCCTAGGCTATTGGACGACGCGCATCGGGCCGGGGGGCGTCTTCTGCCCGACGCACTGGCACACGGCCGAAGAGGAGCTCTTCATCGTCTGGGAGGGCACGCCGGCGATTGAGACTCCGCACGGATCGATGCCGTTGCGGGCCGGCGACTTTGTCGCCTTTCCAACACGCGAGTTCGGCGCGCACAGACTCGTCAACCACAGCGACGCTCCGGCCACCGTCATCCTAATCTCCAACGTCTCGCCGCACGACGTTTGTTTCTATCCCGATTCCAAGAAATTGCTCGTCGAGAAAACCGACACGCTCGTGCGTTCCGAGCCGCTCCTCGACTACTACGACGGCGAGGCATAGCCGGCGCGCTAGAGGTCGACGCGTCCTAGCCTGTTCACTCCGGTCTCCACGAACCAGATGTTACCGTCGGGCCCCTGCACGATGCCGGTTGGCTCCGCGTCGCTCGTCGGGACTGGGTACTCCGTGATCTTTCCGCGCGTCGTGATCCGGCCGATTTTTGCGTTCGAATACTTGTACGACCCTTCGGATTCCGTGAACCATAGCGAGCCGTCGAGACCGGCGGCGATGCCGTTGGGATGCTCGCCGGCCGTTATGCCCCGCGAGTACTCGGTCACCTTGCCTTTCGTCGTGATGCGCGCGATCCGGCCGGCCGCGAGCTCGGTGAACCACAGGCCGCCGTCGGGTCCCGCGACGATCGAATAGGGCTGCGATCCGGCTGTAATACCCGCGGAAAACTCGGTGGCCTTTCCGTGCGTATCGATGCGGCCGATCCTATCTCCAAACGATTCGCAAAACCAGAGCGCATCGTCTGGACCGAGGGCAATGCCTTGGACGGCGACGCCGGGCGATATGCCGGCGCTATAGGTCGCGATCGTACCGCCGGTCGTAATCCGCCCGATGGGGCCGTTTGAAGCGTTGTTTGCAAACCACATCGCGCCGTCCGGACCGACGGCAATACCTTCCGGTGCGCCGCTGCCGTAGGCACGCAGCGGGTATGTTGCGATCGCGCCGCTCGTCGTAACGCGAAGGATCTGGTCGTCGCCCCAATCGGTTAGCCAGAGCGCGCCGTCGGGGCCGGCAACGATGCCCTCGAAGGATGGGCTCACGTCGTTTTGATAGAGGTACGTTTTGGTACGCTTACCCGACGGCGCGATGCGCGCGACCGCGCTCTGACCCGCGTCTTGATCGATGTCGTCGGCGATCCAAAGCGCGTAGCCGCGGACGGCTAAGGCCGCCGGGAAGTAGAGATTGTAATAGCCGCGCGGCAGATCCTTGAGCTCCTCGATCCGCAAATGTTTGGCAGACGACGGCACGAGATGTGGGAGCGCGACGGGAGTTCCCGAGTTCGAACAGGCCGTCGCTCCAAAAAGCATAGCCGTCGTCATGAGGGTAAGACGACTGCGGGCAGCGCTCATCTTTGCCGCTTTGCGATTCTGAGACGGCCGAGTTCGTCCGTGCCGCTTTCGGCGAACCACAGATCGCCTTTGCGACCCTGCGCGATTCCAGTCGGCTGCGAAGCGGGATCGATGTTCGAGTATTCGGTGACCGCACCTTGCATCGTAATGCGCGCGATCTTCGAATTCCGCACCGAGTACGACTCATAGTTCTCAGACTCGGTAAACCACATCGCACCGTCGGGTCCGGCCGCGATGCCGGACGGCTCCTCGGTCGGCGTTATTCCCCGAGAGTACTCGGTCACTTCTCCGGCCGTCGTGATGCGGCCGATGCGGCCGCCTACCGATTCGGTAAACCAAAGCGCGCCGTCGGGACCAGCGGCGATCGAGAGCGGCGCGGAGCCGGGTGTGATCCCCTTCGAGTAGTTTGTAACCGTTCCGTCGGTTGTGATGCGGCCGATCGTGTCGATGCTCGTCTCGCAGAACCAAAGCGCGCCATCGGGGCCGGTGGTAATGCCGTCGGCGCCTTCCCCGACATCGTAGGTTGTGATTTGCCCTGACGTCGTGATCCGGCCGATCTCCGCCGTCGAATCGAAACGAGCCGTGAACCAAAGCGCGCCGTCCGGACCCTCCGTAATGCCGGCCGGAGAGTCGAAGTGACTCAATGGAAAGCCTCTATATCTTCCCGAAGTCGACAAGCGCAGGATCTGCCGGTTAAACTGGTCGGTCACCCAGAGGGCGCCGTCCGGTCCGGCCGTAATCCCCGTCAACCCCGAGCCTTCACTGGTAACGCCGTGATAGAAGAACGTTTTTGAACGCTTGCCCGACGGCAGGACTCGTACGACGGCGGATTCACCGTAGTCTTGGTCGACATTATCGGTTATCCAAAGCGCGCCGTCGGGGCCGACGGCGATCGCTTCTGGGCTGTAATAGCTGCGAGGCGGCACGAGGTCGTCAAACACTTTGATCCGGACGCGCTCGCTCTTGGGCGGCCCGAGCGTTGCATTCTTTATCCCAACAACGCTCGGCGGCATAGCTACTCCGCCGGTGGAACTAGAGCACGAGGCAGCCGCCGCTAGCGAGCTGATTGCAAGAACGCCGGACTGGAAAGTTCTGTTTGTTTGCATCATCCTTAGCGTCAAGCGCATTTCATCCTCGAATTCGCAATCTCCCGACTTCGTTCGTGCCGCCCTCGGCGAACCAGAGATCGCCCTTGACGCCCTTGGCGATCCCGACCGGCCCCGAAAGCGGATTGATCTTTGAATATTCGGTCACTTCGCCTTGCATCGTAATGCGTCCGATCTTGGAGGCCGACACGCGGTACGACTGGTCCACCTCGTACTCGGTAAACCACATCGCACCGTCGGGGCCGGCGACGACGTCGTTCGGCCGTTCGCTCGCTGTAATGCCGTTAGAGTATTCCGTAACCTTACCGCCGGTCGTGATTCTCCCGATGCGTCCTCCCGTAAGTTCGGTGAACCAGAGCGCGCCGTCGGGTCCCGATGCGATCGAGTACGGTTTCGCGCCCGGCGAGATACCTTTGGAGTATTCGGTGATCTTGCCGCTGGTCGTAATGCGGCCTACCTGCCCGCCGAGTTCGGTGAACCAGAGCGCGCCGTCGGATCCCACGGCAATATCGTTCGGTTCGCCGCCGACGGCGTACGGCGTCATCGCGCCTTTGGTCGTCATTCGTACGACCTGCGACTTCGATCCGACCTGTTCGGTGAACCACAGCGCTTTGTCGGGCCCGGTCACGATGTTGACCGGGCTGCCGTATCCACTGACCGGAAAGCGCGTGTAATTCCCTTCGACGCTGAACCGAACCACTTCCGAGTTGTACGCGTCGGTGACCCAGAGCGCACCGTCCGGCCCGGTCGTGATGCTGCCGAGCGACGAGCCTTCGCTGGTTACGCCGCCGTAGAAGTACGTGTTCGTGCGCCTGCCGGAGGTCGCGATGCGCACGACTGCATTTTCGCCCGAGTCCTGATCGATGTCGTCGGTCACCCACATCGCACCGTCGGGTCCTACGGTAACGTCGGATGGGACGTAAGAGACGCTACTGGTTCCCGGCGGCAGGTCCGCAAACTCTTGGACCTTCACTCGTTCTCGCGCGAGGCGCGACGATGCCTGACCTTCCTGCCCGGCGGCCGGCATCGCGGGCGCACCCGAAGGTCCGGAGCAAGAGGTAACGGCGAGCGAGCCTATTGCCAAAAAGCCGCACAGCAAAAATCCGTTCGTATATTTCATCACGGGCAAACGATTCATCCCGAACTCCTTCCACCCTAAAAAGATGATTATTGTTACCATGAAAAGCATGAAACAAATGTGAATTTTGGTCATCTTTTCAAAAGATAATTATTGACTACAGTTACTAATTTTCTCAAGCGGAACGCCTGGAGCGGAGATGGCGCACAACGCTTGCCGCGATAGTTGACACGGGCTGTCATGTTTTCGTAGTTTGATTGAGCTGTGAAGGCGGACCGTCTCATCGCGCTTCTGCTCTTGCTCCAATCGCGACGGCAGTGCAGCGCGCGCCTCTTAGCCGAACAGTTGGAGGTCTCGGAGCGGACGATCTATCGCGACGTCGACGCGCTGTGCGCGGCTGGGGTGCCCGTCTACGCCGAACGCGGTCCCGCGGGCGGGATCGCGCTGGCCGACGGATACCGGCGCGCGCTGACGCACTTCGGCGAGGACGAAGTCCGCGCGCTCTTCGTCTCGGGCGCGAGCCCGCTTGCCGATCTAGGCCTGGAGCGTGGGCTGGTTCGAGCGCTCGAAAAGCTGCGCGGCGGCCTTGCCGACGTTCATCAGCGCGCTGCCGACAAGTCTCGCTCGCGCATTCACCTCGATCGACGCCGTTGGAACCAGCCCGAACCGCCGTTCGAACTCTTGGCGACGCTGCGCCGAGCCGTCTGGGACGACCGCCGGCTGCACATCCAATACGAAGATCGCAATCGAAAAACGACGATGCGTGTCGTCGACCCCTTGGGTTTGGTTTCGAAGACCGGGGTTTGGTACCTCATCGCGCGATCGGGGGAGGAGATGCGAAGCTTTCGCGTCGAGCGGATCCGAGACGCGCGCGAGACCGCAGAGCACTTCGAGCGGCCCGCCGGCTTCGACCTCGAGCGCTATTGGGCGGAAACGTCGACGCGCTTTGCGCAAGCCTCTCGCAGCGCCGACTGCGTGGTGACGCTCCGCGCAGCAAACGACGGCTTGGAACGCATCACGTACTACTGGCCGGCGGAGATCCTATCCGAGGACGGCGGCGAAGCGCTCGTGCGCGTGACCTTCCCTGGGACGGAGGTTGCGATCTTTCAGGTGCTTGCGTGGTCGGCGATCGCGACGCTTGTCGAGCCCGCTGCGCTGCGCGAAGCACTGGTGCAGCGAGCTCGGCGCGCCTTGCAGCTTTACGACTTGCGCTGATGGATGATGATGCCGTTGCCTTCGGGGTCCTCACCGAACGACATGAAGCAGACCGGCGACTCGACGACGTCGCTCAGCTGGAGTCCTTTGGCGCGGTAGTGATCCACGGCGGCCTTCGCATCGTCGACGGCAAACATGATCGCGCCGCCCTTCTCTCCGCCTTCGGGCTTCCAGACTCCGAACGTCGATCCGTCGGCGAGCGTAAACTCCGCGCCGCGGCCCTCGTCGTCGATCTCGGTCGGCTGCATGCCGAGCACATCCCGATAGAATGCGATCTCAGCTTTCGGGTCCTTCACCAGGTAGGCCGCGATGTCGATCCCCTTGATCATTCGAATTCTCCTCGATTCGTAGTTCTGTTGCTATCTAGCTGACAGCATAGCTGACATATATGACACCTCTTGTCAGCTTTTAAAGCATGACCCGGCGGAAGTCTGCGAGGAGTTCGGCGATGTAGACCAGGAAGCGCGCTGCCCCCGCACCGTCGACGACCCGGTGGTCGTAGCTGACGCTGATCGGCAGCATCAACCGCGGAACGAACTTCTTTCCGTCCCAAACGGGTTTGGTCGCGGTTTTCGTCGCGCCGAGAATCGCGACTTCCGGAGCGTTGACGATCTGCGTGAACGCCGTTCCGCCGATTCCGCCGATCGAAGATATCGTGAAGCTTCCGCCTTGCATCTGCGCGAGCGTCAGCTTCCCTTCGCGCGCCTTGCCGGCCAGCTCTTGGCACTCGCGGGCGATCTCGATCAGCCCCTTCGCATCGGCGTTTCGGATGACCGGGACGACGAGCCCGCCGGGCGTATCGGCGGCAAATCCGATGTTGTAGTATCGCTTGAGGATCAGCTCGTCGCCGTCGAGCGAAGCGTTGAACTCCGGGAAGCGCTGCAGTGCGGCGACCGACGCTTTGATCAGAAAGGCGAGCATCGTCAGCTTCGGGCCGCCGGATTTCGTTTGTTCCGCGTTGACTTCGCTGCGGAGTGCCTCGATCGAGGTGACGTCGGCTTCGTCGTAGTTGGTGATGTGGGGAATTCCGACCCAGTTGCGATGCAGGCTGGGACCCGAGATCTTTTTGATACGCGAGAGCGGCTTTCGTTCGATCTCGCCGTATTGCGCGAAATCCAGCTTCGGCCACGGCGGCATTCCGGCGAACGCGGAAGGCTGTGCGCCGCCTTTCTCGAGCGCTACTTTGACGAATCCTTGAACGTCCTCTCGCGTGACGCGTCCGTGCGGACCGCTGCCGCGCAGCTTGCGCAGATCGACGCCGAGTTCGCGCGCAAAGCGTCGAATCGAGGGACCGGCATGCACGATGCCGTTGCCGCTCGGTTCTGAGAGCGCAGCGTCTTGCGGTGCCGCTGGAGCAGCTTTGGGGGATGCGGGTGGGGCCGTCTGCGCGGCGGGTGCCGGTGCCGGCGCTGCGGGCGCAGCTGCGGATGATTGACTTGCAGCGGCGATCGTCAGAATCGGCATCCCTTCGGAGACGCGGTCGCCGACCTTCACTTTGACGTCGGCCACGATGCCATCGGCCTCGGCCGGCACCTCCATCGACGCCTTCTCGCTCTCGAGCGTGATCAGCGAATCGTTCTTCTTGACGCGATCCCCCGGCTTCACCAGAACCTCGATGACCGGCACATCTTTGAAATCTCCGATGTCCGGAACGCGCACCTCCACGGTCCGTTCGCGAACGGCAGCGCTCGATTCCGCCGGCGCAGCGGGTGCGGCCGGCGCTTGCTCTTCCGAGCTCAGCACGACGATCGGAACGCCCTCCGAAACGCGGTCGCCGACCTTCACTCTTACGTCCTGGACGATGCCATCGGCCTCGGCCGGCACCTCCATCGATGCCTTTTCGCTCTCGAGGGTGATCAAGGAGTCGTTCTTTTTGACCCGGTCGCCGGGTTTGACCAAGACTTCAATGACCGGGACGTCCTTGAAATCTCCGATGTCCGGAACGCGCACTTCGATCGTACTGCTCATGCCGTGGCCGTCTTTCTACACATCGATCGGATTGGGCTTATTCGGGTCGATCTCGTACTTCTTGATGGCCTTCTCGATCGCCGCGGGCGAGATGGTGCCTTCGTCGGCGAGCGCGCGTAACGCGGCAATCGTGACGAAGTGGCGGTCTACCTCGAAGAAGGCGCGCAGCCGGCGCCGGAAGTCGCTGCGTCCGTAGCCGTCCGTGCCGAGCGCGACGTACCGTCGAGGTTGTGCCGAGCCCGAAGAAGCAACGAATGGGTGAATCTGTTCGGCGAACGTGCGAATGTAGTCGGTTGCGGCGATTCCGGGCCCCGAGCGGTCACGCAGGCACTCCTCGACAAACGAGAGCCGGGCCTTCTCTTGCGGGTGCAGCATGTTCCACCGGCGTGCGGCGACGCCGTCGCGCTGCAGCGCGTTAAAGCTCGTCACGCCCCAGACGTCGCTGCGGACGTTCCAATCGTTGGCGAGCAGCTCGGAGGCTGCAACCACTTCGCGCAGGATCGCGCCCGAGCCGAAGAGCTGCACGCGAGGAGTCTTCCGATCGGGCTTGCCCGCGTCGTGCAGCAGGTACATGCCGCGCAGAATGCCGTCGCGCGCGCCGGGCGGCATCGCGGGGTGCTGGTAGTTCTCGTTGAGCAGCGTAATGTAATAGTAGACGTCTTCCTGCTCGGAGAGCATGCGGCGCAGTCCATCCTGGATGATCACCGCGACTTCGTACGCGTAGGTGGGGTCGTAGCTGCAGCAATTCGGTACGAACGAGGCCGCGACTTGGCTGCTGCCATCTTCGTGCTGTAGTCCCTCGCCGTTGAGCGTCGTCCGCCCCGAGGTTGCGCCGAGGAGAAATCCGCGCGTGCGGCTGTCGCCCGCGGCCCACGTCAGATCGCCCACGCGTTGAAATCCGAACATCGAGTAGAAGATGTAAAACGGAATCATCGGCAGGTTGTGATTGGAGTACGAAGTCCCGGCCGCGATCCAAGACGAGAGCGCGCCGGCTTCGTTGATGCCCTCCTGCAAAATTTGCCCGAGCTTGTCCTCGCGATACCACATCAGCTGCTCGGCATCTTGCGGATGGTAGAGCTGACCGACCGACGAGTAGATCCCCATCTGGCGGAACATTCCTTCCATGCCGAAGGTGCGCGATTCGTCGGCGACGATCGGCACGACGCGCGGGCCGATCTCGCGATCGCGAGCGATCGTGTTGAGCACGCGAACGAACGCCATTGTCGTCGAAATGCTGCGATCGCCCGTACCTTGCAACTGCGCGTCGAAGGACGAGAGTTCCGGGACGGTCAGCGAAACCGAGCGCCGCCGGCGCTGCGGCACGCTCCCGAGCGCAGCCGTCCGCTCGCGGAGATAGCGCATCTCGGCCGAGTCCTCGGGCGGCTTGTAGAACGGCACCTTTTCGCCCGCGATTGCTTCGTCGGGAATCGGCAGGTCGAAGCGGTCTCGGAACGTGCGCATCGCTTCGATCTCCATCTTTTTGGCTTGGTGCGCGATGTTCTGCGCTTCGCCGGCCTCGCCCATGCCATAGCCCTTGATCGTCTTTGCCAACACGACGGTCGGCGCGCCGCGGTGCTCGCTGGCCTCTTTATAGGCAGCGTACACCTTTACCGAATCGTGGCCGCCGCGCTGCAGCGCCCAGATCTCGTCGTCGCTCCATCCCTCGACCATCGCTTTGGTCTCCGGATAGCGGCCGAAGAACGCGTCGCGGACGTACTTGCCATTGCGCGATTTGAACGTTTGATAGTCGCCGTCGACGCATTCCGTCATCAGTTGCACGAGGCGGCCGTTTACGTCGGCACGCAGAAGCTGATCCCAGCGGCTCCCCCAAATAACCTTGATGACGTTCCATCCAGCGCCTTTGAAGACGCCCTCGAGCTCCTGAATGATCTTTCCGTTCCCGCGGACCGGACCGTCGAGCCGCTGCAGGTTGGCGTTGACGACCCAGATGAGATCGTCGAGCCTCTCGCGCCCGGCAAGCGAGATCGCCCCGAGCGATTCGGGTTCGTCCATCTCGCCGTCGCCGACAAAGGCCCACACCTTGCGGCCACTGGTGTCGATCAGCGCGCGATCGTGCAGATATCGCATGAAACGCGCCTGGTAGATCGACATGATCGGGCCCAAGCCCATCGATACGGTCGGGAACTGCCAGAAGTCGGGCATCAGCCACGGGTGCGGATACGAAGAGAGACCCCCTCCGCTCACCTCTTGCCGGAAGTTATCGAGCTGCGCCTCGGTGATGCGCCCTTCGAGAAATGCCCGCGCGTAGACGCCCGGCGAGGAATGCCCCTGAAAGAAGACGAGGTCGCCGCCGGCGCCGTCGCTCGGCGCCCGGAAAAAGTGGTTGAAGCCGACGTCGTAGAGCGTCGCCGCCGATGCGAAGCTCGCAACGTGGCCGCCGAGCTCGGAGCTGACTTTGTTCGCGCGCACGACCGTGGCGAGCGCGTTCCAGCGAACGATGTGCCGAAGGCGCGCCTCGAGTTGGCGATCGCCGGGCATCGCCGGCTGCTTCTCGACCGGGATCGTATTTACGTATGGAGTCGTAAGCCCGAGCGACACGTGTGCACCGCCGCGCTGCGCTTCGTCGACGAGTGCCGCGATCAGTTCGCGTGCGCGGTCCGGTCCCTCGACGGCGAGCACGCCGCGCATGGCTTCGAGCCATTCACGGGTCTCCTGCGGATCGGGATCTACGCCGAACGTCGTCATCGTTGCGCTCCATTCCCCGCCGCAGTCCAATCCCTTTCGGCCCGGGTGCCGGCCGAGCGGGTCGCCGCGCCGGGCCCAGGTTCTACACAAAATCTGCGGCCCACGCATGAGGCTGCCGCCAGGCGGATAAACTAATCCATAGCGGGAGCTGTAATGGCTGAGAGGGCGGACGAGCTCCGCCGACCGCAAGCAACCTGATCCGGGTAATGCCGGCGTAGGGAGGAAATGATGAAGGTTTACGTCAGCGGGGACGACCCCTCGATTCGAGTTCCGCGGCGCGCGATCGCGCTGACCGACGGCACCGTGCACACGGTCTACGATACGAGCGGACCGTATACGGATTCGGAGAGCGTCATCGACATTCGGTGCGGCTTAACGGCCTTGCGAGAGCCGTGGATCGCCGCTCGCGGCGACACCGTCCAACTCGAACGCCCCTCCTCGCTCTACCGTCGCGGCCGCGACGCGATGTCCGAGCTCGACGAGCTGCGGTTTCCGGCTCCGCGCAGCCCGAAGCGAGCGGGGCCCGGAGCGAACGTCACGCAGATGCACTACGCGAAGCGCGGCGAGGTTACACCGGAGATGGAGTTCGTCGCGCTGCGGGAGAACGTCGCGCCCGAGTTCGTCCGCAGCGAGCTTGCTCGCGGGCGCGCGATCCTTCCGTCCAACGTCAATCACCCCGAGAGCGAGCCGATGATCATCGGCCGCAACTTCCTCGTGAAGATCAACGCGAACATCGGCAACTCTGCGGTGAGCTCTTCGATCGACGAGGAAGTCGAGAAGATGACCTGGGCCACCCGTTGGGGCGCCGACACCGTGATGGATCTCTCGACCGGCAAGAACATTCACGAAACGCGCGAGTGGATTCTGCGCAACTCGCCGGTGCCGATCGGTACGGTTCCGATCTATCAGGCGCTCGAAAAAGTGGGGGGCAAGGCCGAAGAGCTCACCTGGGAGCTTTTTCGAGACACGCTCATCGAGCAGGCCGAGCAAGGTGTCGACTATTTCACGATCCACGCCGGCGTGCTGCTGCGTTACGTGCCGCTCACCGCGAACCGGATAACCGGCATCGTCTCGCGCGGCGGCTCCATTCTCGCGAAGTGGTGCCTCGCGCATCACCGGGAGAACTTCCTCTACGAGCGCTTCGAAGAGATCTGCGAGATCATGAAGGCCTACGACGTCGCGTTCTCGCTCGGCGACGGGCTGCGCCCGGGCTGCACGGCCGACGCCAACGACGCCGCGCAATTCGGAGAGCTCGAAACGCTCGGCGAGCTAACCTCGGTCGCCTGGAGGCACGACGTGCAGGTGATGGTCGAGGGGCCGGGCCACGTGCCGATGCACTTGATCGAAGAGAACATGCGCAAGCAGCTCGAGATCTGCAAGGAAGCGCCGTTCTATACGCTCGGGCCGCTCGTCACCGACATCGCTCCGGGCTACGATCACATTACCAGCGCCATCGGCGCGGCGATGATCGGCTGGTATGGCACTGCGATGCTCTGCTACGTCACGCCGAAAGAGCACTTGGGCCTTCCGAATAAGAAGGACGTGAAGGACGGAGTGATCGCCTATAAGATCGCCGCGCACGCCGCCGATCTGGCAAAGGGGCACGCAGGCGCCGCGCATTGGGACGACGTGTTATCGAAGGCTCGCTTCGAATTTCGCTGGCAGGACCAGTTCGATCTCTCGCTCGATCCGGAGACGGCGCGCGAATTTCACGACGAAACGCTGCCCGCGCCGGGCGCGAAAGTCGCCCACTTCTGTTCGATGTGCGGGCCGCATTTCTGCTCGATGAAGATTACGCAAGAGGTTCGCGAGTACGCGGAGAGCGGAATGGCCGAAAAGTCTCGCGAGTTTTTGGAGCAGGGCGCCGAGGTCTACGTCCCCGCTTCGTGAGGCCCTGCGCGGTGCTCTTCGATCGCGACGAGACGATCGTGGTCGACGTGCCGTTCAACGGGGATCCGCAACGCGTCGAGCCTGCGCCCGATGCTCGGAATCTGCTCGACCGGCTACGCGCCGCCGGCTTGCCGCTCGCGGTCGTCAGCAATCAGAGCGGCATCGGACGGGGACTCCTCACACGCGAGGCCGTCGATGCCGTCAATCGGCGCGTCGACGAACTGCTTGGTCCCTTCGCCGGCTTTTTCGTCTGCCCGCACGCTCCCGAAGACGGCTGCGACTGCCGAAAGCCCAAGCCGAAGCTGATTTTGGACGCTGCACGAGCGCTGGGCGTGGATCCGGCGTGCTGCGTCGTGGTGGGGGACCGGGCCAGCGACGTCGAGGCGGCTCGGAACGCGGGCGCTATCGCGCTGCGGGTCGAGGGACCCCAGGGACTCGCGGCGGCGGTCGAGCGGATTCTTTACTGGGTGGAGGCGTCGAGCCAGTAGTCGATATCGAGTCCGTGTGCCGGCAGCACGGCGTAGGCGTCGTCCGGCAGATGGACGGTGCGGGCCAGGGTTGACCACGCCGCGAGGACTCGGACCACGTAGTTCTGCGTTTCATCGAAGGGTGGAATCCCGCCGTACTCGCTGACGGCCTTGGGCCCGGCATTATACGCGGCGATGACGAGGTCGTAGTGCTTTGAGCCGAAACGCTGCACCAAGCCGCGCAAGTAGCGGGCCGCACCCGAGAGGTTCTGCGCCGGATCGTGCGGGTTGACGCCGAGGAGTGCCGCGGTGCCGGGCATCAGCTGACCGAGCCCGATCGCCCCGGCGCGGGAAACCGCGTGCGTGTGCCAGCGTGATTCGACCGTGACGACGGCGACGAGCATGTTGGCATCGAGGCGCCAGCGCTCGGCATTGACGAGGACGCGGCGAGCGAGACTTTGGCTCTGCCAGTTCGGCATCTGCGGATTGATGTGGCGCAAAACCTTCGAATAAACCGCGATTGCAACCGGCGTTGCCGGCACCGCCCGATTGGCTGCCTGGGCAGGCAAAAGGAAGAAGGGCCCCATCAAAAAGCCGACAGCAGCCAGGAGGCTCACAACGGTCCTGCGCATAGTTCGCCCGTGGGTTCGCGCCGCGTCCTCGCCGTCCTCCTGTTCTTGTTTCTCCTGATGTGCGGGATGATCGCGTGGTCGCAGTGGTATGCGATTCACGTGAACGTCCCGATGTATCGTGCGCAGCACGGACCCGCTACTACGCACTAGTCTTCGACAAGGAGAGTTTGGAGTTGATTCTTCGCACGCTGCTTGCGCTGTCGTTCTGCGGTGTCTTTTCCTTGTTTGCGTCGACCGCGGCGCATGCCGCGGAACCGACGGCTTCGCCGATGCCGGCTTCGCCGATGCCGCCAAAACCCGCAACGCCGACACCGACGCCCTCACCGACGCCCACGCCCGGACCGCCGTTTGCCAATATGAGCTGGCGCGAGATCGGGCCGGCCGGAGCGGGAGGGCGCGTCGCCGCCGTTGCCGGGTCGGCAACGAATCCCAAGCTGTACTACCTCGGCAGCGCGGGCGGCGGCGTCTGGAAATCGGAGAACGGCGCGCAGACCTGGGATCCGGTCTTCGATAAGGCAGGCGTCGGCGCGATCGGCGCCGTGACGATCGATCCGACGGACAATAAGACCGTTTGGGTTGGTACCGGCGAAGCGAATCCGCGCAACGACGTGAGCTACGGCGACGGCATCTACAAGACGACCGACGGCGGCGACACGTGGACGAACGTCGGCTTGAAAGAGACGAAGTACATCGCGCGCATCGTCGTCGATCCGCGCAACCACAATCACGTCGTCGTCGCGGCGCTCGGCGACGTCTTTAGCGACAGCGCGCAGCGCGGCGTCTACGTAACCAACGACGGCGGCCGCACATGGAAGCAGACGCTGTACGCCGGCCCTGAGAGCGGCGCGTCGGATCTGGCGATGAACGAGCAGAATCCGAGCGTGCTCTACGCCGGGATCTGGAAGTTTCAACGGCGCCCGTGGACCTTCGTCAGCGGCGGAGACGAAGATGGTCTCTACCGCTCGACCGACGGCGGCGAGACGTGGACGAAGCTGGAGGGGCACGGCCTGCCGCAAGGCACGATGGGCCGGGTGGGTGTCGCGGTGGCGCCGAGCAACGGCAACCGCGTCTACGCCTTGATCGAGTCGAAGGACGGGATCCTTTGGCGCTCCGACGACGGTGGAAACAATTGGGCGAAGGTGAGTGAGGATTCGCTGGTCAACGCCCGCGCCTTCTACTTCACGCACGTGACCGTCGACCCCAAGAATCCCGATCGCGTCTACGCACTCTCGTTCGAGACGATGATGAGCACCGACGGCGGAAAGAAGTTCAAGCCGATCGCGCGCGACGTTCACTCCGACTTTCACTCGATCTGGATCGCACCCAACGATCCGACGCGCATCATGCTCGGTGAAGACGGCGGCTACGCGTTGACGCTCGACGGTGGCCAGAACTGGTTCTCCTCCCGCAACGTCCCGATCGCTCAAGTCTACCGCGTCGGTTTGGGAAACGACAATCCGTATACCGTCTGCGGCGGCTTGCAAGACAACAATGGCTGGTGCGGCCCCTCGAACTCACTCGATCCCTCGGGAATCCAGAATAAGGAGTGGATCGTTACCGTCGGAGGAGACGGCGAGTGGGGAATTCCCGAGCCGGACGACGCGAACTGGATCTGGGGGGATTCGCAGAACGGCACGATCGTCGTCTACAACCGAGTAACGAAAGACGGCTGGCTGGCGCAGCCGTATCAGCAGACGTCCAAAGAGTCGTGGGTGCCCGCGACCAGCAAATATCGTTTCAACTGGGAATCGCCGATCGCGTTCGCGCCATGGCGCGCGACCGGCGGTAAAGTGATCGGCTGGATCGGCGGCAACGTCGTCTTTCAAACGACCGATCGCGGACGCAGCTGGACGCCGATCAGTCCGGACCTCACGCGCAACATCAAGGAGCATCAGCAGCCCGCGGGCGGTCCGATCGTCAACGACGTCTCGGGAGCCGAGTATACCGACACGATTCTCGATATCGAAGGCTCGTCGCTTCATCGCGGCGAGATCTGGGTCGGCACGGACGACGGGCTCGTTCAGCTGACGCGTGACGGCGGCAAGCACTGGGCGAACGTCACGCCGCCCGGAGCGCCGCAGTACGGCCGCTTTGCGACCGTCGCGCCCTCGACGCTCGTCGACGGCACCGCATATGCAACCAACGACGGTCACGAAATGGGCGACAGCGCCCCTTACGTTTACGTCACCCACAACTACGGCAAAACCTGGAGCAAAATCGTCAACGGGCTGCCGCCGAACGAATGGGCGCGGTCGATTCGACCCGATATCCGCAACCGCGACCTCGTCTACCTCGGTACGGAAGAAGGCATCTGGATCTCGTTCGACGGGGGCGCCCGCTGGCAGTCGTTCCGCAACGACCTGCCGCCGGTCTCGGTGCACGACATTCGTCTGCAGCCCCAGTACGACGATCTCGTGATCGCGACGCACGGCCGGGCGATCTATATCATGGACGACGTGCGGGCGGTGCAGGGTCTGCAACAAGCCGTTGCGCACGGCACGTGGCTCTTTACGCCGCGCACGAGCTATGAGTGGTCGCTCCACGAGAACGACGAAGGAACCTATACCGATTTCACGGCCGACAATCCGCCGTACGGCGTCGCAATCACCTTCTACCAGTCGCAACCGCAGAAGACGGCGCCGAAGCTCGAGATTCGCGACGCGCACGGCCGCGTGATCCGCAGCGTCTCCGGCACGCATAAAGTCGCCGGTAAGGACGAACCCTATATCCCGAACAAGGCCGGGCTCAACCGCTACGTTTGGGATTTTGCCGTCAACGGCCCGGTGAAGTGGAACGGCGGCAACGAGTTCTCGAAGGGTCCCGATACCGGTCCCGGGGTCGTCCCGGGCAGCTATTCGGCGCGGATGGCGCTCTCGGGACACACGTACGTTGCGTCCTTCCACGTCGGACCGGACCCGCGCTCAAGCTTTACGCAAGCCGACTATCAACGCAGCTTCGACGAGGCGACGCGTCAGATGGCGCACCTGTCCCAGGTCGACACGATGCTCAACAACCTCGACGACATCAAGAAGGGGATCGACACGGCGCTCGACGCCTCGAAGAAGGCGAACAACGGCGCGCTGACGGCGAAGCTGCAGGAGGCGTCGACGGCGCGTCAGACGCTCTTCAACGCGCTCGCCGTCGACATTCGCGGCGAGGGAACCGAGGATGAAGGGAAGGTCCACGAGGATATTTTCGGAGCCTTCGGCGCGGCACAGGGTCTGATCACGCCGTCGGTCGAGAATCTGCTCGCTCGCGTCGACGCAGAGTATCGCGACGGGGTTACGCAATATAACACCTTCGTCAACACGGTGTTGCCCGGCGTCAACGCCGCTCTGAAACAGGCCGGCATGAAGGCGTTGCCGGCGGCCGCCGAGGTGAGAGCATGATCCTTTCATCGATCGTGCTCGCGGCGGCCGCGTATGCAAACCTCTCGTGGCGTTCGATTGGCCCGGCAATCGCAGGCGGCCGCGTCGCTGCGGTCGCCGGTACCGCACAGAACGACCAGCTCTACTACATCGGCACCGCCGGCGGGGGCGTCTGGAAGAGTGAGAACGGCGGCGCGACGTGGCAGGCCGCCTTCGAGAAGCAAGGAGTCTCCGCGATCGGCGCGGTCGCGATCGATCCCACCAACGAAAAGGTCGTCTGGGCCGGTACCGGCGAGGCGAACCCCCGCAACAACGTCAGCTACGGCGACGGTCTCTACAAGTCGACCGACGGGGCGAAGACCTGGCGTCGCGTCGGGCTTGAGGGCGTGTGGAGCATCTCGCGCATCGCCGTCGATCCGCGCGATTCACGCCACGTCGTCGTGGGTGCATTCGGCGATCCGTACAAAGACTCGGCCAATCGCGGCGTCTTCGTTACGTTCGACGGCGGCGCGAGCTGGCAGAAGTCTCTCTATCTTTCGCCGTCGAGCGGCGCGAGCGATATCGCGATGGATCCCCAGAACCCCAACGTCGTCTATGCGGGCATGTGGCACTTTCGCCGCGTGCCCTGGACTTTTACGAGCGGCGGCCCCGACGACGGCCTCTATAAGTCGACCGACGGCGGCCGGATGTGGAAGAGGCTGACCGGCAACGGCCTTCCCTCGGGATATACCGGGCGGATCGGCCTGGCAATCGCGCCGAGCCGCCCGAATCGCGTCTTTGCGCTCATCGAAGCGAAGGGCGGGATCCTCTGGCGAACCGACGACGCCGGCGCGCACTGGTCGATGACCAGCGACGACACGCTCGTGGATCAGCGGCCTTTCTACTTTTCGCACATCGCCGTCGATCCTCGCAACCCAAATCACGTCTACGCCGTCTCGGAGATGCTCTCGGAGAGCAAGGACGGCGGACGTAAGTTCAAGGAGATCGCAAAAGACGTCCACGTCGACTATCATGCGATATGGATTGCGCCCAACAACCCCAAGCGGATCATCACCGGAGAGGACGGCGGCTACGCGCTGACCACCGATCTCGAGCACTGGTCGTTCTCGCGCAATCTGGCGATCGGCCAGATCTATCACGTTGGAATCTCCAACGAAAATCCGTACCTGCTCTGCGCCGCGTTTCAAGATAACGGCGGCTTCTGCGGTCCCTCGAACTCGCTGGACGGCGAAGGGATTCTCGACCGTCATTGGATCGACGTCGTCGGCGGCGACGGCATGTGGACCGTGCCCGATCCTATCGATCCCAACTACATTTGGGCCGACCTCGAAGACGGCGCGCTGACGATCTTCAACCGGCACACGGGCGTGAGCCGCTTCGTACGGCCGTACGATTCCTTTCCAGGAAGCTTCCTCGGCCCGTTCGACCTGAGCACCGTGCCGTACCGTTTCAACTGGGATTCCCCGATCGCGTTTGCGCCCTGGGACGGGCACATCGGCTGGTTTGGCGGCAACGTCGTCTTCCAATCGAGCGATCGCGGTGCGACGTGGAGCATCGTCAGCCCCGATCTCACGCGAAACCTCAAGGAGCACCAGGTTCCTTCGGGCGGCCCGCTGGCAAAGGACGTCTCGGGCGCCGAGTACTCCGACACGATCCTCTACATCGAGGGATCCGCGCTGAGTCACGGCGAGATTTGGGTTGGAACCGATGACGGCTACGTGCAGATGACGCGCGACGGCGGAGCGCATTGGCATAACGTCACGCCGCCGGGGACGCCGGAGTACGCGCGCATCGAGACGGTCGCCCCGTCGCCGATCGTCGCCGGGACGGCCTATGCGATCGCCGACAATCATCGCCTA
This sequence comes from Candidatus Cybelea sp., assembly GCA_049285915.1. GTDB lineage: Bacteria > Vulcanimicrobiota > Vulcanimicrobiia > Vulcanimicrobiales > Vulcanimicrobiaceae > Cybelea. The sequence goes on from JBAQAW010000065.1 coordinate 62,938, forward strand.
GGCGACTACGCTCCGTACGCCTACGTTACGCACGACTATGGCGCGACCTGGGCGAAGATCGTCAACGGACTTCCCGCGAGCCAGTACGTGCGTACGATTCGCCCGGATCCGCGCAATAGCAACTTGCTGTACGCCGGAACCGAGAACGGGATGTGGATCTCCTACGACGCGGGCGCCCACTGGCAAGACTTCCGGATCAACCTTCCGACCGTTTCGGTGCGCGACATTCACGTCGAACCGCAGTTCGACGACCTCGTCGCGGCGACGCACGGGCGCGACGTATGGATTCTCGACGACGTCGGCTCGGTCCAGCAACTGGGCGCCGCGCAGAGCGCCGGTACGATGCTGTTCGCGCCGCGCACCGCGTATGAGTACCACTATCACTCCAACGACCTCGGCACGTACACTCGATACACGGGTGAGAACCCGCCCAAAGGCGCGATCCTCGATTTCTACCAGTCCGCCGTTGCGAAGAGCGCGCCGGAGATGCAGATTTTCGACGCGAACGGACACGTCTTGCGGACGATCAGCGGTACGCATAAGGTGAAGGGAAAGCAGGAGCCGTACGTTCCGAACAAATCGGGCATCAACCGCTACGTGTGGGACTTTACCGAAGACGCCCCCGCGAAATGGTACGGTGCCGCTCGCGAGGACTATCAGGGACCCAAGACCGGCCCGGCGGTCGTTCCCGGAACCTACACCGTTGCGTTGACGCTGGGCGGGCGAACGTTGAGGCAGTCGTTGGTGGTCAAACCCGATCCGCGCGACGACTGGACGGCGGCCCAGTACGAGGCGGGCTACGCATACGCCCGTAAGTACTCGACGATCTACGGCAAGATCGACGAGATTCTCAACAATCTCGACGCGATCAAGAAGTCCCTCGGCGGCGCGGCGGCTTCGGCCAAGAGCAACGCGGCGCTCTCGGGGCAGATTGCAAGCGCACGGCAAGCGTGGACTCCCGTATTCGCGGCGTTTACCGCGGACTATAAAAACGACGAAGACTCGATCCAGCGTGGTGGATCGTTGCGTGAGTCGGTCCCGCGGACCGGATTCGGCGGAGTGCAGCTTCCGCCGACGGCCGCTCAGCTCGAGTTCTCGCAACGCTTCGACGCGGCGTACGCGGCTGCGGTCAACCAGTACAACGCCTACGTGGCCTCGCTCGGGCCGCTGCAGACCGCGTTGCGGGGCGCCGGCCTCAAACCGCTTGAAGGAGTGAAGACGGCGACTCCATAGGCTTTAGCGCGGCTTCGCTAACGAAAGAGGCGCTTCAGGAAGGTTTCGTGCCGGTATGAGGAGCGGCGGCCGAAGCGGACGATCGCGAGTTCGAGCGACGGGACGAGATAGAGCGCTTGCCCGCCGGAGCCGCTTGCATAGATGAGGTCGACGGGCGCGCCGCTCGCGCCGAGCCACCAGCCCAAGCCGTAGCGCGAGTTGGCTTGGGAACCGGTAAAGCATTGCGCGAGCCTAGCGTGTTCGCGCAGCACGTATTGTCCGTACGCAAGCCAACTTTGCGCGCTCAACGATGCGCCGGTCGGCAGCGGTTGCGTTCCGTCGGTGAGCCGGCGCCAGCTCTCGACGCGCACGCCCGCCGGGAGGAGCACTCGTTCGTGAAGGTAGTCGTGCGGCGTACGAGGAGCGAGTCTGCGCGCGAGCAGCGCGCCGAAGGCTTGAAACGGAATTCCGCCATACGTAAATCGACTCCCCGGCTCGTTCTTGAGCGGTATCGCAAGAGCGCGCTCGTAGATAGGGACGGCGGCGCCCAGGCCGCCGAAACCGAAGCCCGCCGTGAGCGAGAGCAGCATGCGCGCGGTCACGCGGCGCTTCCACGGATCCTCCCGCCATTCCCCAAGCGTTTCGAAGACGGGCTCGTCGAGGTCGAGCAGTCCATCGGCCTGCGCGCAGAGCGCGACGGGTCCCCAAAAACTCTTCGTTCCGCTGTACAGCGCGCTCGGGGTCTCCGCCGTAACGCCGTCGCCAAAGGCTCGTGCGACGATCTCGCCGCCGCACGCGACGAGGATCGCGCGCAGGTCGTGCGCCCGAGCATACTCGATCGCCGCAGCCGTTTCGATCTCCGTTCCCATTGGAGGAGCGTTCGGACGCCGCTTGCAAAAGCGCCTGCATGAGGCCGTACGTGCTGCTCGTCGCTTCGATCGCAGCCCTGGGAGGATTGCTCTTCGGGTACGACACCGGCGTCATCTCCGGCGCGATCCTCTTCATCACCAAGGATTTCGTGCTCGACACGCAGCTGCAGGCCTTCACGATCAGCGTCGTTTTGATCGGCTGCATCGGCGGTTCGGCGGTGGCGGGGAGCGTCGCCGATCGCATCGGCCGCCGTCCGACGCTCTTCGGTGCGGGAGTCGTCTTTTTGCTCGGTGCGTTGATTTCGGCGCTGACGCCCAACGAGAGCGTGCTGCTCTTCGGCCGGTTCGTCGTAGGGATCGGCATCGGCTTCAGCTCGGTCGTGGCGCCGTTGTACATCTCGGAAGTCGCGCCGGCAAAGACGCGCGGCGCACTGGTCTCGCTCTATCAGTTTGCGATCACGATCGGCATCCTCGCGGCCTATCTCGTCGACTACGCGCTGGCCGCGCACGGTCAGTGGCGCGCGATGCTGGGGATCGCGGTCGTCCCGTCGGTGATCCTGATGCTGGGAATGATCTGGATGCCCGAGAGTCCGCGGTATCTCTTCAAGATCGCACAGGGGGCGCGTGCGCGCGACGAACTGGCGCGCATCTACGACGATCCGGCTGAGAGTTCGCGCGAGGAAGTCTCGATCGCCGAGAGCCTTCGAGTCAAGGGAGGCGGCTTTCGAGCACTCTTCGCCCGCGGGACTCGGATCGCGCTGGTCGTCGGCGTCTCGCTCGCGGTCCTGCAGCAGATTACCGGCATCAATACGGTGATCTACTACGGGCCGCGGATCTTCGAGATGGCGGGAGTCGGTTCGGCTGCCGGCTCGATCCTCGCACAAACGGCCGTCGGGACGGTGAACTGTCTCATGACGCTGGTCGCGATCTTCTTGGTCGACCGGTTGGGGCGCAAACCGCTGCTCTATGCCGGACTCGCCGGCATGTTCGTCGCGCTATCGGCGATGGCGCTGGCGTTCGCTCGACCGCATCTTTCGTCATCGCTGGGAGCGATTGCCCTCACCAGCATGATGGTCTACGTCGGGTGCTTTGCTTTTAGTCTAGGCCCCATCGTCTGGCTGCTGATCTCCGAGATATTCCCGTTGCCGGTTCGCGGGCTCGGGATGTCGATTTCGACGCTCTCAAACTGGGTCGGAAACTTCTTGGTCTCGCAGTTCTTCTTGACGATGGTCGAGCAGCTGGGAATCTCCGCAACCTTCTGGGTTTACGCGGGAATCTGCATCCTAACGGTGATCTTCGTCGCCACGATGGTTCCCGAGACGAAGCAGGAGCTGCTCGAACAGGTGCGCGTCCGGCCGGCGTAGTCTGCGCAGCGTGGACCCTCAGCTCAGCATCGTCATTCCCGTCTACGATAATTGGTGGCTTACCGCGCGGTGCCTCAGAGAACTGGAATGCCTGCGCGAGCGCGGCACGGTCGTCTTCGAGACGATCGTCGTCGACAACGCGTCGCGCGACGAGACCCCGCAGGCAATCGGTGATTTCCCTCAGGTTCGCTACGTGCGCCACGACGAGAACCGGAACTTCGCCGGCGCGTGCAATGCGGGCGTGCGAGCCGCTGCAGCGCCGGTGACGCTGCTGCTCAACAACGACGCCTACCCGGTCGGCGACGCGCTGACGCCGCTGGTTCGCGCTTTCGAGCGAGCGGAGGTGAGCGTCGCCGGCGGCGCGCTATTCTTTGAGGACTTTGCCACGCAGGCCGCTGGGCTCGTCGTGCTGCCCAACGCCCACTGGCACTACTACTGCCGCAACCTTTCGGATATCCCGGATGCCCTTGGGGCGCGCGATGCGCTCGGCGTATCCGGTGCGGCGATGGCCGTGCGCACCCAGTGGTTTCTCGAGAGCGGCGGATTCGACGAATCCTATGTCAACGGGTTTGAGGACGTCGACCTCTGCATGCGCGCGCGCGCGCAAAAACGCGCGATCGCCTACGTGCCGGAGGCGCGCTTCGTGCATTACGAAGCCGCGTCGGCCGGCCGCTTCGACCGTGAGGCCGTAAACGAGCGGCTCTTCTACGATCGCTGGGCGAGCGCGATGAACGCGCTTCCGCGAACCGCGCGCGGTGAAGTCGGCGCGATTGCGATACGCCAGGGCGCTGCGAACCCGCTGCTGCAGGCGGCGCTGCGCGATCTCGAAGGCGCGCTTCGCGCGTTCGGACATCCGATCGTCCACGGCAGCGTCGCTCCGTGGCAGCGAGTCGATCCTCGCTTCCGTAAGTCGGCGACGCTGGGGTGGTTCTGCGATGGCGCCGCCGCACCCGCGATCGATATTGCGCGCCGCGCGGGGGCCGTCGCCTCGATCCGCACCCGCGGCGCGCTCGAGATCGAAGTACCCTGGCTGCCCTGCGCGGCAGCGGAGCGCGTTACGTCGTGCCGAATTCGCGCTTCAGATGATCCGTCGTGCGCTGCCGTCGCGATTGTGGGAAACGTCCCGGCCGCGATCGAGCAAGATCTCGGCGCCCGCGCCGTCCGCGTAACGCCTGAGATGCTGCTCGGCGATGCGCCGGCGATCGGCGTGGCCTGCATCGTCCACGGCGGCTGGACGGATGCGGCGGCATTCGGGAACGTGCTGCTCGCCCAGGCCGGAATTCCGGCCGTTGCGCTGGATTCTCCGGAAGTGCGCGCGATCGTTGCCGCCGACACCGCGCTCTTCGCTGAAGTTGGGCGGCTGAGCGAAGCGATCGCGCACTTCACCGGCGACGTCGAATCGAGACGCCGTTACGGACGCGCGATCGCCGCCGACTCGCACCGGCGGTTCTCACCGCGGCGCAGCGCGATTCGCGTCGTCGATCTTCTCTGCGCGGCCCGCTTCGGTCTCGAGCGCCCCGCGCGGGCGCGGCGCGACGCTCCCCTCTGAACCGTAGCCTCCGCCGCCGGGCGTCTGAACCGTCAAGACGTCGCCCGGGCGAAAATCGAAACTCGTTTTTGCCGGCAGCGGCGAGGTCTCTCCGTCTCGCTGCAGTTCGTGCCGGCCGCAGCCGCCCGGAGCGCCGCCGGCCGCACCCGGCGGCCGCAGCGTGTGGCGATCGGCGAGCAGCGTCGCCTCGGCCGATCCCTCCACGAGCTCGAGCGCGCGGACGAGGCCGTTGCCGCCGCGATAGCGTCCCGAACCCCCCGTTCCTTCGGCGATCTCGTAGCGAACCACGCGCATGGGAAACTCGCGTTCGAGCGCCTCGATCGGAGTGTTGAGGGTGTTGGTCATATGGCATTGGATCGCATCGATGCCGTCGTCGTTCGGACGCGCGCCCATTCCACAGCCATTCGTTTCGTAAAAGGACCAGGAGCGGCCGTCGCTGCGCACGCCGCCGAGCATCACGTTGCTCATCGTCCCGCCGCTGCACGCTCCCACTCGCAGCGGCGCGGCCTGCGCCAGCGCCTGCAGGACGACGTCTGCGTTGCGCGTGCTCGTCTCCACGTTTCCACCCGAGACCGGCGCCGGCCGTCGCGGATTGAGCAGCGTCCCCACGGGCGCGTGCACTTCGATCGGACGAAAGCAGCCTTCGTTCATCGGGATCGCCGGATCGGTGACGGCGCGCAGCGCGTAGTGAACGCCGGAGAGCGTCACGCCGAAGACCGCGTTGAGCGGAGCGTCGACCTGTGCGGAGGTGCCGTCGTAGTCGAAGAACGCCCGGCCGTCCCGAAGCTCGAGCCGGAGAGCGATCCGGATGTTCGGAGCACCGTCGCGATCCTCGAGATAATCCGATGCGTGGAAGACGCCGTCGCCGATCGATCGCAGCGCGGCACGCATCGCGTGCTCGCTGTCGTCGAGCGCGCGCGCCACGGCCTCTTCGAACCCGTCGCGGCCGTAACGCTCGCAAAGCTCGAGCAGCCGGCGCTCGCCGACGATATTGCCGGCGATTTGCGCGCGTAGATCGCCGCTGCGCGCGTGCGGCGTTCTTGAGTTTGCGCGAAGAAGGCCGATCGTTTCGTCGAGGATCTGGCCGTCCCGCATGAGGCGCAGCGGTGGAAGTACCACGCCTTCGGCAAAGAGATCCGCTGCGTCGGCGGGCATGGAGCCGGGCGCCGCACCGCCGACGTCGGCGTGATGCGCTTTGTTCGCTGCGTAGCCCACGAGCGTTCCTCGGTCGAAGATCGGACGCAGCACGGTTATGTCGTTGAGGTGCGTTCCGGTGAGGTACGGATCGTTTGCCACCCACATCTCACCTTCACGCACGCCGCCGTACTCTCGGCCGATGAGTTCGAGCACGCGCTTTAATCCCCACGGCAGCGAACCGAGGTGGACCGGGATGTGTTCGGCTTGCGCGATCAAGCGGCCGAAACGATCGAAGAGCGCACAGGAATGATCGAGCCGCTCTTTGATGTTCGGCGAGTAGGCGCTGTTGCGAACGGTGATGCCCATCTCTTCCCCGGCGTAGACGAGCGCGGCCTTGACGATCTCGACGGTGATCGGATCGATCATGCGCGCAGGTACTCGAGCCGCAGCACCTCGCCGTCGACGGCGAGCGACCAGCCCGGCGGCACGTATGTCGTACTGTCGTACTCCTCGACGATCGCGGGGCCCTCGGCCCGCCGGCCGGCGGGGAGCAGGGCACGTTGCAGAACGGGAACTCCTACAAAGCCGCCGTTTACGTACACCTTGCGAGCGGCTGCGCGGTCGAGATCGCCGCTTCGCGGTTCGCGTACGGAATTGAAACTCGGCAATGCGGCGAGGCTTCCGAGACCGGTCAGCTTCGCGTTCACCAACTCGACCGCTTCGCCGGGGACGTCGTAGCCGTAGCGGGTGCGGTGGGCCTCGTGAAAGCGTCGCGCGATCGCACCGGGAGAGTCGGCGTGATCGATCGTCAGTTCAAAGCTCTGGCCCTGGTAGCGAGCGTCGTACTGCCGGCGGAAAGCGATGCTCTCCACTCGAGCTCCCTGTCCGGCGAGCGCCTGCGCAGCGCGCGATTCGCTCTGCGCAAACCATCGCTCCGCAGCCTCGTGGTCCATCTGCGCCGTCGTTTGCAAGAGCGGGTGCAGTTCCGTCTCGACCAGCATTGCATCGAGAAGTCCAATCGCGGAGAAAAGCCCCGGATGCGCGGGGACCACAACGCGCGCGATGCCGAGCTCTTCGGCCAACGCGCACGCGTGCAGTGGACCGCCGCCGCCGAAGGCAACCAACGTAAAGTCGCGGGGATCGAGCCCGCGCTCGACGGTGACGATGCGCAAAACTTTCGCCATCGCGTGGTCGACGAGTGCGACGACTCCGAGCGCCATCGCTTCGACGCCGAGTCCCGCCTGCTCGGCGACTCGCTCGATCGCCGCCCGAGCGCGGGCGGAGTCGATCGGGAAGGCACCCCCGAGCAGTGCGCTGGGATTGAGCCGCCCGAGCACGACGTTCGCATCGGTAACCGTGGCGCGATCGGAGCGTCCGTAGCACGCCGGTCCCGGGTCGGCGCCCGCCGAAAGCGGGCCGACGTGCAGCGTGCCGGAGGCATCGCGCCACGCGATCGTTCCGCCGCCTGCGCTTACTTCCGCGAGATCGACGAAGGGAAATCGAACCGGATACCCGCTACCCTTCACGGTGCGCCCGCTGTGCGTTGTGCCGGCCGCTTCAAACTCCCCGGCCACCTGCACGACGCCGTCGACGACGGCCCCAGCTTTCGCGGTCGTGCCGCCCATGTCGAACGAGAGCAGACGGGCGGCCCCGATCCGTTTTCCCAGGGCGGCCGTTGCGATCACGCCGGCCGCCGGCCCGCTCTCGATGATCGCCGCGGGCAGCGACGCAATGCGCTGCGCCGTTGCCATCCCGCCGTCGCTGCGCATGACGAAGAGCGTCGTGCTAATACCCCTACGGCGCAAATCCTCCGCAAGCCGCTCCAGATACGCCTCGACGATCGGGGCGAGCACCGCGTTGACGACCGTCGTCGAGAAGCGTTCGTACTCACGGTACTGCGGATCGATCTGCGAAGAGCGCACGACGCGCACGCCGGGAAGTGCCGCGCTAACGGCATCGGCGAGCAAACGCTCGTGCGCGTCGTTTGCGTAGGAGTGCAGAAGGCAAATTGCCACCGCCGCCACGTCGCGGGCTCGCAGCTCCGCGCAAACGCGCTCGACCTCCGGCCCGTCGAGCTCGAGCAGAATCTGACCGCGATAGTCGATGCGCTCTCGAACCGTTATGCGGTCCTCGCGCGCCACCAGCGGCCGCGGCCTGCGGATGAAGAGGTTGTAGACCTCGCTGCGGTTCTGCCGTCCGATCTCGATGACGTCGCGAAAGCCCGCGGTCGTGACGAGCGCGACCCGTGGCAGCTCGAGACCAATTTGCCCGAGCAGGGCATTGGTCGCGATGGTCGTCGAATGCGCGAGCAACTCGATTTGCGGCGGGGGATCGTACCGCGAGAGGAGGTTTACGAGGGCATCGCCGATCGCGCGTTGCGGCTCCCGCGGCGTGCTCGCGACCTTGTGGGTTATCGTCCGCCCGCTCCACGATTCGACGGCGACGAGATCGGTAAAGGTCCCGCCGACGTCGATTCCGACCCGGAGCGAACGCATCCGCTAGGGCCGAGCGACCCGGCTGATCGTGAACGCAGCTCCCGCGGGATCCGTAAGCACGCATCGACGAAAGCCCGGCGCATCGTGCGGGGGTGCCAGCAACGTCGCGCCACATTGCGCAGCTCGCGCGGCGCCCGCGTCGACGTCGTCGATCCAGAAGTCGACGCTCCAGTGCGGCGGAGTCTCGGCGCCGGCATCGCCTTCGATCATGACGGCGACGACGTCGCGCGGGACCGGTTGCTCGGGCTCGCCGCCGAAGTATCCGGGGAGGCGGCAGAGCGTTGCGTTTATCGCGCCGGCCTGGAACGTTTCCCATTCCCAACCGAAGAGCGTGCGGTAGAAGTTCTTCGCTTCTTCGATATCCGGCGTGATCAGCGCGCTCATGGCCCATGCACTCGGCTCGTTGAGCAGCTGTGCTCCTGCGCGCTCTTTCGACTCCCAAAGCGAGAACGCGGCGCCGGAGGGATCGCGGACGACGGCCATGCGGCCGGCGGGAAGCGCGTCGAACGGAGCGAGCAAAATCGTGCCGCCGGCGCTCCGCGCGAGCGCGCAGCTGTCGTCCACGCTTGCCACGCGGACGTAGGTGTTCCAGAAGCCCGATGAATCGGTTTGGTTCGGCGGTAGAGAGCTTATGCCGGCGACGTCGCGCCCGCGAACTTGAGCGACGAAGTATTTGCCGCCCGTGCTTGCCATCGGGCCGGGCCCGATAAAACTCCAACCGAACAGATCTCCATAGAAACGGAGCTCGGACTCGGGATCCGCCGCGAGCACGTCGACCCAGCAAGGCGTTCCCGGCGGATAAACCGATCGTTGGCTCATCGATTAGGACTCCCGCCGCAGATTGAGCATCCACTTGATGCCGTACTTGTCGGCCGTCATTCCGAACTTGGGAGAGAAGAACGTCTCTGCGAGCGGCATCATGACCGCGCCACCTTCGCTGAGCTTGGAGAAGATTGCGTCGATCCGTGCCGCATCGGAGCTTTGTATTCCGATCGAGAAGTTGTCGCCGGCCGTAACGCTGCCGCGCCCCGGCGGGCAGTCCATGGCGTTAAGAGTTCCGAGCGGCGATCGGAGCGTGCCGTAGAGAACCTTATCGCCGTATTCCGGCGGAGCTTCGGCTGCAGCGGGCGTTCCCGCAAAGCGGACGATTTCCAGGTCGCCGCCGAGCGCATCGCGATAGTGTTCGAGCGCGTCCTGCGCGTTTCCATTGAAGACCAGATTCGGTTCGAGTTGCATGAGAAATCCTTTCGTTGAGGTCGTTTATTTCCGGAAGAAAGACCGCGAGATTCGCGTCGCAATCGGACGAGATCGGCATGGAGGCAGTGTAGCAACTACACTTTCTTTTTACAAGTAGATTGCAAAGAAAGAAGCGTTGCCTTACACTGGAAGCGTGGCCGCCCGAACCTACAACCAGTACTGCGGCCTGGCACGCGCCGCGGAGCTTCTCGGCGAGCGTTGGGCTCTCTTGATCGTGCGCGACCTCTTGGTCGGGCCGAAGCGCTTCACCGATCTCCAGCGTGGGCTCGCCGGGATTCCCAGCAACGTCCTGACCACGAGGCTCAAAGAGCTCGAAGAGGCAGGGGTTATCCGGCGCCGCGTTCTGCCGAGGCCTGCCGGCTCGGTCGTCTACGAGCTGACCGGATACGGCGCGGAGCTGGAGGCAGCGCTTATCGCCATCGGCCGCTGGGGCGCCAAGTCGCTCGGCGATCTGCGCCCGGCGGAGCGCATCACCGCGGACTCGATGATCGTGGCGCTACGCTCGACGTTCCGCCCGGAGGCCGCGGCGGGCGTCAAGGCGAGCTTCGAACTCCACTTCGGCCCGATCGTCTTGAACGCGCGCGTCGCCAACAAGCGCGTCGCGGTCGCGGCAGGCCCGCTCGACGGTGCGGACCTCGCCATCGAGGCGCAGTCCGGCATCCGCGCACTCCTGGCCGGTGAGATTTCGCCGGCCGCGGCGCGCAAGAGCGGCGTCGTCAAGATCATCGGTAAAGGGCGCCCCGAAACGCTCGAGCTTTTCGCGACGCTCTTCCGGATCGACCCGAAGCCTAGAACGTAAGCCGGTAACTGTCGTTGGCGACGCCGCAGTCCACATCGGGCGTCTTCAGCTTAAAGTTGAAGACGGTCGTACCGTTGCCGGCGTCTGCCGAGCGCGACCAGACGTAGGTAAATTGAACCCCGTGCCCCACGGGCAGCGGCGGAATTCCCTTCGCGTCGACCTGCTGAGCGCCGTCGAAAATTTCGATGGTCTGAATTACGTTGTGGGCTTGCCCCTGGGCGCCGACGTTCGTCACCGTGCCGACGATCGTGTAGTGATTGAGCGCGTTGCTCGTTGCGACGTTCTTCACGCTAACGGACGTGATCGCCGGGTCGGGCCCAGGGCAGGTCGCGGCGGGCGCGGCCGTCGGGAAAGCCACCGCGGCGGCGACGATCAGGGTGATGGCACGAATCATTGCAGCTACCTCGCTTTTTAAAGTATCCAACCGCTCCTATACCCGCTAGGAGCCTGCGATATTCACGCAACGCAAGCAAGCGAAACAATCCTTTTGCCGCCCGGGTAAACCCGTCATGAAACAACGAGCCCTTGCCGGCCTGCTGATCGCGGCCCTCCTCTCCTTTACCCCGCTTCGGGCACCCGCTCAGAACGCGCCCGGCGCGCAGATCTCCGCTCTGCAGTTGCAGGGCGTCGCCGATTTCTTGGCCGCCTCGCCCGAGTCGGCAACGTTCTTGGGGGATTACACGCACGATGGCGACTGGAGCGATCCGACGCCTGCGGGTCTCGCCCGGTCCAAGCAGATGATCGACGCCTTTGAGAGTAAGGTCTCCGCGATCGATATGACCACCGCGACGTTGCAAGACCGCAACGACGTGCGGCTGATGAAGGCGTTCGTAACGGCGCAGCGCCGGCAAATGGCCGACGTCGAAGCCGGAAAGGATCCTTCGGGACCGCCGCTTACCGTCATCGGCGCGATCTTTACGATGATCCTGCACAAAGACGAACAAGATCAGTCGGTATGGTGGGATAACGTGATCTCGCGTCTCGAGAAGGCTCCGGCCTGGATGGCGGCGCAGCGTCCGCAGATCACGCATCCCGGGCGTCTGCAGGCGGAGGTTGCCGTCAAACAGCTCGGCATGGCGCCGGCGCTCTTTACCTTTATTTTGACCCCGATGGCGGCGCAGCTCCCGGCCGATAAGAAGGCTCGCTTCGAAAAGGCGCGCGATGCCACGCTCGCTTCAATCACCGAGTGGACGAAGTGGATGAGCGATAACGCCGCAAGTTGGCCGCTCAACTACGCAATGGGTGCCGATGCCTACAACGCGATGTTGCGCGACGAGTTGCTGCTGCCGTATAACGCCGATCAGATCGCGGAGATCGGCCGGCGAACGCTCGACGGCGCAAAGGACTCCGAAGCGCAAATTCAGGCGCAGGCCAAAGCCAAGGGCGTGAGCCTTTCGAATTCCGCGCAAGCGGCGGCGAATGGCGGAGGCATGACGCCAACGACCAAAGACGCGCAGTTTGCGTTCTTCCAACAGCAGCTCGACACTCTGCGCGCGTTCATCGCCGCAAAGCGCATCGTCACGATTCCCGACTATGTCGGGAAAATGGTGATCGTCGAAACGCCGCCCTTCCTGCAGCCGATTCTGCCGGGGCCGTCGATGAATCCGCCGCCGATTCTTTCGAAGCAAGTCAACGGCGTCTACTTCGTTCCGCCCCCCAATCCGCAGATGGCCAAGGCGGCGGCCTCCGGCGCGATCTTCGAGGACTTCGATCGCGACCGCGTGCTGATGACCAGCGGTCACGAAGGGTTTCCCGGCCATTTCCTTCAGTTCTCGATCGCCAAGCACAACGCCGACCCCGTACGCCGCTTCTCGTTCGACGGAGTCTTCTCTGAAGGCTGGGCCTTCTACGAAGAGGCGCTTCTCGAGCGCGACGGACTCTACGGCAACGATCTCGACGGGCGCTACGCGGTCGCGCAGTTCGAGCGTCTACGCGGCGCACGCGCGATCGTCGACACGAAGCTCGCAACCGGCGCGTGGGGATACGAACAGGCAGTTGCGTGGTTCGCGGCCAACGCCGGCGTCGACCAAGCCACGGCCCAAGGCGAGGTGAGCCGCTTCGCACTCGGTCCGGGGCAAGCATTCGACTACGCCGTCGGGAAAGTACAGATCGAGGATCTGCTCGCTGCGTACAAAGCAAAGAAAGGCGCGTCGTTTACCCTTGAAGAGTTCCACAACGACCTGCTCTCGCACGGAACCGTTCCGGTGAGCGTCATCGCAAGCGAGATGCTCGCTGAGTAGCTCCGCCTACGAGCGCTTTCGCGCGCTCCACGAACGGCCTCGTGCTTTCGTCATGCCCAACGCCTGGGACGGCGCGTCGGCCGCGCTGCTCGCGCGCGCCGGATTCGAGGCGCTCGGCAGCACGTCGCTCGGCCTCGCCTTCTCGCTCGGGCGCCAGGATGGCCGTCACGCCATTTCGCGCGACGAAGCGGTCGCGCACGCTGCGCTGCTCGGACGCGCGAGCGGACTGCCCATCAACGGCGATCTCGAAGATGGTTTCGGTGCGGATCCGCAAGCCTGCGTCGCAACGGTGAATGCCGCCGTGACCGCGGGCCTCGGGGGACTCGGCATCGAGGACACGACTGCGGATCCCGCTCGTCCGATTCACCGCTTCGACGACGCCGTTGCGCGAATCCGCGCCGCCGCCGGCGCGGCGAAAGGACGCATCGTGCTCACCGGACGTACGGACAACTATCTCCACGACCGGGCCGACCTCGACGATACGATTCGCCGGTTGACCGCCTTTGCGGAGGCCGGGGCCGACGTACTCTACGCGCCCGGGCTGACCACGATGGAAGAGATTCGCGCTGTGGTACGCGCGGTGGCGCCCAAACCGGTCAACGTGCTGATCGGCCCGACCCCGCCCGTTGCGCTCGCCGAGCTCGATGCAGCCGGCGTCCGGCGAATCAGCGTCGGGGGCGCCCTCTATCGGCGAGCGATGACGGCCCTCAACGAAGCCGCGCTCGCGCTGCAAACGGATCTGTCGGCCGCGACGGGCGCGATCGGCGGAAGCGAGATCGCTGCGTTATTCCCGCCGGATTGAGGTAAATCGCGCCCGTTTTGTCGTCTCTGCGCTCGCGCTAAAACGCGCGAGCGTCGCCCAAGCCGGGCACGGCTTCTCGTTTGGAGAAGAGGCCGCGTCGTGGAGACCCTCTTTACCGGCCCGGGTTCGCTGCGAGAACCATCTGAGAGGCTTGCCTTCTGGTTGACGGGACTCTGCGCGTTTCCCGCGGCGTTGCTGATCGGATACGTGCTTCACGAGTCGATCGGCGCGTCGCAGGTCGCGCTCTTCATCGTTATTGCGATGGTGTACGTAACCTTGGCTCGCGGGCGCTTGCTCGGCTCGAGCGTGCGCATTCACCAGACGCAGTACCCGCGCGTCTTCGCAATCGTGCGCGGTTCGTGCGCGGCGCTCGAGATCCCGATGCCGATGATTTTCGTGCGCGAAGATAACTACGTGCCCGCGGTCGCGCTCGGGTTCGGCGTACCGTACTCGCTGGTACTCTCGAGCCACTGGATCGAGCTCTTCTCCGACGACGAGTTAACCTTCATGATCGGACGCGAACTCGGCCACATTGCCGCCGGGCACACGCGCTTTCATTCTTTGCTCAGCGTCAACGGCAGCGAGAACCCGCTGATTTCCTTGATCTTCGGGGCGTGGCTGCGTCGTTGTGCGCTCACCTGCGATAAAGTAGGCCTGCTCTGCTGCGGGTCGCTCGATTCGGCGATCCGCGCGTTGGGTGTCGCTTCGTTTCACGAGTTCGGGCGGCGCGTCGACTATCAGGCCTTTGCCGAGCAGCAGGCGGAGATTGCCTCCGACTCGGTGCTGCGCTGGGGCGAGTGGCTGAGCGCCGAGCCGTACGCCACGCAGCGAATCGCGGCGCTCAAGCGCTTCATCGTAACGCAGGCGTTCACCGACGCGGAAGCGTGGTTCATCCGCGAGCGCGCGGAGGCACCTCCCGAGCTTGCGCTCCCGGGCGAAGTGACGGTTTCGACGCGAGACTGTGCGGGCTGGTGGCGGCGCTTTGCCGCTTGGGGCATCGATGCGGTCGTCGTTAGTGCGATCATTACTTCGTTCGGCGGCTCGATCGCGCCGGGGACACACGCGAAAGAAGCGAGCGCTTCAGTGACGCCGGGCGACGTCGAGGTCGCGGCCCCGGGCCTCGCGACGATCCGCATTAACGGAAAAAAACACGCGGTGGCCGCGGCGACACCCTCGGTGCGCCCCTCTCCAACGGTGACGCACGAAAAATATAATTTGGGACCGATCACGCTCTCCGACCAGGGGACGACCGCCAACGTCGGCGGTTCCAGCGTTCCGCTCGATGCAGATGCGATCGGGGAGATCATCGCGGCCGTCGTCAAGAAGCTGGGCTTCCCGTTTTGGTTTCCCGTCTATCTGGCCGTTCTCGTGATCTTCGCCGGTCAGACGTTCGGAATGATGATCACCGGTCTACGCGTGGTAACCACGGATTTTCGCAAGCCGAGCATCGGCCGCACGATCGTGCGCTATCTGATCACCTTTGTATTGTGGTGGCTGATCGTGCCGCTCAGCCTCATCTGGCGGCGAGTACTGCTTCACGACCGGTGGACGAAGACGCGCGTCGTGAAGGTCGAGCGCGTCGTCGCCCGCGCTACGGGTTCCCTTCCGACGTAACCGTGAGCCGAACGGCTGCCGTACCCGAGAGCATGTGTCCGACGGCGGCGTTGCTGCTGACCGTATCTATTTGCAAGCGCCCGACGTTTTCGTCGACGTGCAGGGTCTGGTGCGTCGTTGGATCGACGAGCGACTTCGACTTGACGATGAGGAACGTTTGCCCCGGTTGGACGCCGTTATTTGACCCGATGTTGATGATGACGGTTTGACCGCTGACTTGAGCGATGTGTCCGGTGAGCTTCGGTGCGACCGGGCCAGAGTTGAAGTGGCTCGGGTCGAGGCTCGCCGCAATCTTCGAAGCCTCGTCGTCGATCAAATGCCCCATGTCGCTGTTCACGAACTGTTCGTTGCTGTACGATCCGCCGGCATAGCCGGAAACGCCGCTCGCATTCCACGAGGTTCCGGATCGGCTCGCCTCGTCGGAGAAACTCTGCACGATCTGTCCCGTCTTTGCGTCGATCACGCGCACCGCAACCTTGATCGTTACCCGGTGGGTCGAGACGCCGCCCGCCGCCGCGCCGAAGGGACCGGGGAGAAGGCTTCCGGCGCTGGCGCCGCTCTGGCCGGTCTGATCGAGCTGGATGATGTTACCGGTTACGAGGTAATGCGCGCCGACGAGCTGGCCGGCCTTGATCGCCGACGCCGGATCGACCTCGCCGCTGGCCGCGAGCTGATGCTCGCCGAGCGTCGAGCTCAAGTGCGTGCGGTCGAGCACGTTGAAACGGCCGCCGTTGACCATCTGATCGGTGAGCAGATCGCTCAGTGCGACTCCCGGCTTAAAGTTGCCGTACCAGTCAGAGGTCAGCCCTTGCGTCGAGAAATCGAGTACGGCGATCGGCGGTCGCGGGCCGCTCTGGGCGGCGACGGTAAGCGGGGCTGTCGCCAAGCCGGCGGCGATCAGGAGGGAAAGCAGACGTCCAAGCACCCCCTTGTTATACCACAGTCGCCGCAGTTGGGGTATTGTCACGGGTAGGGGAAGGCGGGACGTTTTACAGAGGATGTGTGGCCGGTTCACGCTGACGAAGCCGCAGGGGTTGCGCACTGCCTTCCCCCAGTTTCGCTACGCCGAATTCAGCGAAACGCGCCTTCCACGCTATAACATCGCGCCCACTCAGAACGTGCTGGGGGTTCGCAACGATGGGGAGGAGCGCATCGAGCCGTTACGCTGGGGTATTCGCGGGCGCATCAACATCCGCGCGGAATCGATCCTGGCCCGCCGCAATCCGGTGCGGCGCCGCTGCATCGAGTTCGCCGACGGATTTTTCGAATGGCGCGAGCGCCGGCCGTACTACTATACGCTGCGCACGGGAGAGCCGTTCGCTTTCGCCGGTCTCTGGGACCCGGCCGACGGCGTCCCCTGCTGCGACGTCATCACCTGCCGGCCGAACGCGCTCGTCGCAACGGTCCACGACCGGATGCCGGTAATTCTCACGCGTGAAGGCGTCGAACGCTGGCTCGATCCCGAAGCTCTCCCGGCCGAGGTCGCGTCTTCGATTCTGCTCCCATTCGACACCGCGCTGATGGAGGTTCGCGAGGTCACCAGGCGCGTGAACAACGCCAACTACGATGCGCCCGACGTGCTCGACGCACCCGATCCACGTTTGCTCTGAATCAAGACGACGCCGGTCGCGATCAGCCAGATCGCGGCCGGCAGAGCGCCGAGAACCCCGGGCGCGGGGCCGCCGGGCGCCATCGGACCATATGGAATGAAGATCGAGAGCGTGGCGATCGCGGCTCCGAAGGCTGCAACGTAGCCGAGGGTCGCAAGCCAGGGTGGTGCGGAATCGTGACGTCGCATGCTGTGCGCCGCGGCAAAGAGAAAGACGGCGACGGGTGCGTAGCCGAGGCCGTTCTGGACGAAAACGAACGCGTCGTAAATGCCGGAGAGCGCGTTGTCTTGGAAGGTCTCCGGTGGAACGTAGACTGCGGCGGTCTGCAGCATCGCGGCCCAGAGCGAACTCGCGACCATCACGATTCCGGCGATCATCGCAAACGTTGGGAGCCCCTCCTGACGCCCCGGCGCGTAGCTCAGATAGCTGCGCAGCCCGACTAAAAACCACAAGAAGAAGGCGATCGCGGGGAAGGTGAGCCACGCACCCAGCAACAGCGTAAACTTATGCGCGTCGAGGGCCAGCGCTGCGTCCGAGCTCTTCATCTCGACCGACGGCATGCCCCACGTCAACATCGTCGCGACGATGAGAAGCGCGACGTAGCAGAGGACCGACCAGCCGGCGGATCGTTCGGCGTGAACGTTTTCCATAGACGGGTCACTCATGCTACGACTGAAAGGATTCCTCCCCTGCGCACCGCTTCAAAGCCCGTAGTACTTCAACGCCGGCCACATGGCGGCCAGCGAGACGCGCGGCTTCGTACAAAGGTAGATCGGCAGCGGGCCTTCGAGCATCCAGCGGTAGTCGTTGCGATAGACTGCGATCTGGCGAACGCTGCCGAACCAGTGGAGCAGAAGGTAATAGTCGGTCGCGCCGACCGCCAAGACCGAGGTTCCGCTATAGCCTCGCGTTCCCCACAGGTAGTAGTTGTTGTTGGGGCTGATCGCCGCCGGCAATCCGTAGCGAGGGCCGTAATAATCGAGTGCGCCCGCATACGCGTAGCGATCGGCAAAGACGGCGGTCGTTCTTCGTTGCCCCGGCGGGAGCGACCAGTACGCACCCGCGACCGTCTGCGTCATCGTCTTCCAGCCGAGCTGGTCGGCATACAACGGATTGATGAGATGGCGCTTGCCGTCGGGCGGCGTGGGGCGGCTCAAGCCGAGCACGCGTTCGTAGGCCATATACTGCGGCAGTGAAAGGATTGGAAAGGCGACGGGGAGCATCGGCAGGCCGCCGACGAATGCGGCGGCGACGATTGCCGCCTTTGCCCACCGCGGTTTGGCGCTGACCGCGCCTTCGATTGCCACCGCTCCGGCGGCAAACAACGCCGGGTAGACGCCCTGAATGTAGTAGCCGCGTCCAATCGTGAGAACGAGCAATCCCAGGAGAATTAAATAGGCCGTCGCCAGGAAACGGTACGGCGGCGTTCGCCACAACCAAACGAGGCCCCAGATCCAGACGATTCCGTAGAGCGGGTTGTTATACATCAACTGCAGGGCGAACATGAAGAGCGCGTTCACCCAGCGGTTCGGCGATTCGTCGGCCATGCCGTTGGCGAGCGCGTGGCGGTTCAACTGGTCGTTGTGCAGCACTTCGAGCATCGGAAAACCGTGCAAGATCTGCCAGAGCGCGTTGGGCAGCACGAACAGCGCGGTCAAGGCGATGCCGAGCGCGAGCCGGCGCGAACGCAGGAGCTTGCCGTGGCCGGTGCACAGCAACCCGATCGCCAGCGCGACGGCGCATGCGGCGATCGAATACTTCGCATAGAACGCGATCGTGACGACGAGTGCCATTGCAAGATAGAGGCGGCGATCCCCGCTCTTCACGAGCGCAATTGTTAGGTAGATCAGCGCGGTCCACGCCGCCGGCGAAAGAAACTCCGTCGATAGCCCGTAACCGAGTCCGGCGAGCCCGGGAGCGAGAGCGATCGCCAGCCCCGTTAAGAGCTGCGCATAGCTGCGGCCGCCAAACTCCCGCGCGATCGCGCAGCCGAAGAGTACGGTTAGGCCCGCGAGCACGCTCGGGAAGAAGCGCACCGCCCAAACGGGATATCCCAGAGGCGCAGTCAACCACGTCACGAGCGGGGCGAGCGGCGGCTGGTCGACGTATCCCCACGCCAAGTGCTTGGCGCAGTCGATAAAGTACAACTCGTCGCGATAGAGTCCGAAGCGGTGGCAGAAGGCGAGATGTACGGCGGTGCAGAGGAGGGCCAAGGCATACGCGATCGGCGACAGCCGCGGCTTCATGCAGTAGTAGTCGTCTGCGATCCCGCGAGGAAGAGTTGGCTGATGCAAAGGCCGACCAGGCCAGCCTCGGCGATCGAGCCGAAAACGAAGCTCGCGTCCCACCACGTCCCTCCGAAGAGGGGAACGGCGAACGCGAAGTACGCGGCAAAATACGCCGATGGAACGGCGAACCCTAAGAGGCGGAACGCGTTGGGCCGGCGTGGACCGGCGCCAAGCTTCGCGACGATGAAGTCACCGATTGCGCCGGCCGCGACGGCGGCGAGGACGACGAGCAGCAGTTCCTTGAGATCGTTTGCGATTTCGCCGCAGATCCAGAGCTTCACCGCAACGCTCACGACGATCAGGGCTCCGAACCGCAACTGCTTGCGCACGCAGAGATAGAGCACCGCTGCGGATAGCAGCAGGCTCTGCCAAATGACGGTCGAGATCTCGAGCGACTGTTTATAGAATAAGAAGACGGAGAGCACGAACTGCTCGCTGCGAAAACCGCTCTGCGCGAGCGGGTGATCGCGCAGCAGTGCCTCGGGGTAGAAGCCGTACTGCGTGCAAAACTGAATGATCTCGAACGCGAGCCCAAGCGAGATCAACATGGGCAACTGTTCGACCAGCCTGCGGGCCGACGGCCGCGCGAGCGCGCTGCGAATGGGGCCGGTAACCAAGAAGAAGAGGCCACTCAACAAAAAGAGGTGGGGCGGGCTCAAGAGCAGATCGAGTTGGTGTTCGAAACCGAAGACGGCGTGCCAGATGAAATCGAGCGCACCACCCACGAGCAGGCCCACAACGCCGAAAACGCTGCCCGCATAACCATGGGGAATCGCCTTCCAAAACGAGCCCGAGCTTCGATAGTTTCGAGCGATCGTGATGCCGAGGACGGCGGCCGCGAAAATTGCGCCCGTGTACATCGTGACGTGCCACGGATTAAAGAAGGATTCGACCGAAAGGAACAGATGCTGATGCGCGTCGACGAAGAGGCCCGTGATGATCCACAAGCCTGCAAAGGTCACCAGCCAATCGAGCCAAGTAGGCCTGCCGGAATCCTCGACCGCGAGATCGAGAAACGGTAGCGAAGGCCTCGCCTGCCCAGTAGGGGAAAGCAAATCTATCGACTTCATAGCTCGGTTGTCATGCTTATGCTTCGATTGGCCTCGAAACCCTTTTCGACTCGCGTCCTGGACGATGACAATCGGGGCGCTCTGCTGCGTTACGGGATGCTCCTCGGCGCCCGTCTCGATGCCGTCGAATCTGACGGTCTCGGCTAAGCCCCCCCAACCGCTGCCGCAGGCACCGGTCGCGCAACCGAACGCGCCTCCGAAGATCGTGGCGATCTGGTTTTCGACGCTGACGCTCACGCCCGGCAGCTGGTTTGACGGCACGATCGTCGGAAGCACGAACGTTGCATCGGTCGAAGTGCGCACCGCGGCCTTCTCGATCAACAGCAAGCAAGTTGCGCCCGGCGTTTATCACTTTCACTTGCGCGTGCTCGAACTGCCGCCGCTCTCACGCCGTCACTGGTACGAACTCAATATCATTGCGCGGAACACGCCTGGCGACCAGTCGGTTGAAAAGGCCCCGCTTCGAATCGAGTAAAGGAAAAGCTCCGAGCGTAGCCGCAGAAATTGTTCATGCGGCGCCGTTCATTTTTACGCACCGCCGCCGGTGCGATGACGGCGGTTCTCCTTCCGCCCTCGAGCGCAAGGGCATCGGCCGGCGGTGCGTTGGACGTCACGCTCCGTTCCTCACCAGCGCCCAACGGCCTCATCCGTAGTAATCGCGATTCCCATTACTCCGAGCTCTTAGCCTATAACGGCTCGATCCCCGGACCGCTTCTGCGCGCGACGCACGGACAGCGAATCCGGGTGAACTACTCCAGCTCCGTCGACGTTCCGACGAGCATCCACTGGCACGGCATGCTCCTTCCCAACGAGATGGACGGCGTCGCGGGGGTTACGCAGGCAGCGGTGCGTTACGGCGGCACGTATCGCTACGATTTCGTCGCAGATCCGCCCGGTACGCGCTGGTACCACGACCATGGTTTTGGGTTCGCTTTTGCGCGCGGCCTCTTTGGAGTAGTCATCGTCGACGATCCCCGAGACGAGCCTGTCGACCGAGAATTCGTGCTCGCTTTTCACGACGTTCCGAAGGCGGGTTCTCTGGAAGCGGCGCAGCGAGGGACGAGCTCGGCTCCGATGTCGGAGCCGATGGATTCGCCCGAGATGGGAAATATGGCGAGTGCTCCGATGGGCGACGAAGTCGCGTACGCGGCATCTTGCATCAACGGCGCCGCTTATCCCTACGGAGAGCGGCTCGCGGTGCGGGTCGGCGAGCGCGTGCGCCTGCGTCTCGTCAACGCGAGCCCAACCGCGACCCGTTACGTCGGGCTCGCCGGGCACGAGCTGCTCGTCACGCACGCCGACGGCAATCCTTTGCAGCGAAGCGTAGCCGTCGACGTCGTGCGCCTCGGGTCGGGCGAGCGTTACGACGCGCTCTTCGAAGTCGGCCGGCCCGGCGCGTTCCTGCTGCAGAGCGTGTCGAGCGATCCGCTTCAGGCGGCGCAGGCGGTCATGCTGTACACCGACGGCATGGAGAGCGCGCCGCCGATGCATGCCCCCGGAATGCTCGACGGTCTGCGGGTTCTGACGTACGAGCTTGCCGGGGGCGTAGAGCCGCCGGCGACGGCTCCGCGCGCAGCGGCGCCGCACTACGAATTCGTGCTGGCCGGGGGAGGCTTCGGCAACGGGCGCTGGAGCATCGACGGAAAGCTTTGGCCGCAGACGCCCAAACTTCGCGTGCGCCGCGACGAACGAGTGACTCTGCGCTTTCGCAATACGAGCCAAATGGATCATCCGATGCATCTGCACGGTCACACCTTTTCCTTGACGGAATGTAACGGCGCGCAGCTGCAGCGTCCGCTGGCCAAGGATGTCGTGCTCGTTCCCGCCGGTGGAACGGCAACGCTCGGCTTTACGGCCGGCTCGCCACCGGGGCGCTGGCTGCTTCACTGTCACAACGAGGTTCACATGGTCGACGGCATGATGATGGAGATCGTTTACACCGGCTAGTCTTCGCGTTCTCCGTAGGCGTGCGTGAACTCCGCGCCGAGGAGCAGGATCTGCGACGAATAGTTCGCCCACAGCAAAAAGACACCGAGCGAGCCGAACGCGCCGTATGCCGAGCTCACGCCGGGACCGCCCAAGTACCAGCCGAGTAAAAGCTGTCCGGCGACGAAAAGAATCGCCGTCAACCCTGCGCCCAACCAGACGTCTCGCCACGCGATTCGTGCGTCGGGTAGACATTTGAAAAGCAGAATGAAGAAAAGCCAGCTAAGCGCGACCGAAAGCGCGAAGTCCGCCGCCTTCGCCAGCGCCGCCGGACCCGAGATCGGAAGCCCGAAATGGATCGATGCGAGCGCGAGCGCGGCATTTGCGAGGATCGAGAGCATGAGAAGCAGCGCGAGCGCGAGCATCATCGCGAAGACGAGAGCGCGTTCTTTGATCCTTTGCACGAAGCCGAGCTTTTTCGGAGCGACCTCCCAAACGGCGTTCAGTGCAAATTGGAGCGCTCCGAGCAGCCCGATTGCCGCCGCGGCGAAGAGCGCCCAGCCGGCGATCTGCGCGATCACGGAATCTCGCGGCTGGTCGAACGTGGCGCCCACGATCTGGCGCACCGCGAGCATGCTGGGTCCCGGCATGTGGTCGTAAATCATGTTTAGCGTGCTTTGGTGGCTGTGAACGACGAGGCCGGCAATCGCAACGACGATGATGATCAGCGGCGCGACCGCGAAGGCGGCAAAATAGGCGAGCGCGGCAGCCAGCCACTGCGCATTGTGGCGCCGGTAGTTCGTCCACGTTTGGAGCGCCAAACGGAACGCCGGCGACCGCTTCACGGACGCCGGCCTTTCCGAGAAAAAAATCGATCGAGTGCCGCGGCCTTCGAGCGGTATCCCCCAGACACTGCCACCTTACCCCAGCGCGGCACGTCGACCGTATCGCCGATGGTAGGACTCGACCATGAAGAAAGCGTGAAGGAGCCGGGCGCCGGCGGCTGCGGCCGGCACTCCGGCGCAACCGGCCCGCTGAACGGATTCTTGCGCTTCATAGTCGACAGATACCCCAACGGTGCGGCGATACGCCTCGTTCCGAGCGCGGGCAGACTGCCATACTGATGGCAGAGAGCCGTTGTATCGTGGCGGCATGCTTCCGGAGCGCTACTGCGTGATCGACGTCGAGACGACGGGCCTGCGTCCCACGCAGGACCGTATCGTCGAGGTTGCCTGCGCTCTCGTCGACGGCGGACGAATCGTCGATCGATGGGCGACGCTGGTGAATCCCGGAGTACCGATTCCGCAGATTGCAACCAGCGTCCATCGAATATCCGACGAGATGGTCGCGCGGGCGCCGAGCGTTACTTGGGCGCTGCGCTTCGTCCGGAGGTGGTGCCGCGGGCGCACCGTCGCCGCACACTGCGCCAACTTCGATCTTTCCTTCGTCGGCCCGTCGGTTGCGACGCGCGGACTCTGTACGATGCGTCTCGCGCGGGCGCTCTTTCCGGAGGCGCCCAATCACAAGAACCAGACGTTACGCCATTTCCTCGCGATCGACCGCGCCGCGGGAGAGCGATTCGAAGCGCATCGAGCCCTCGGTGACGCGCTGGTCAGCGCTCACGTTTTGATCGCTTGCCGGCGGCGCTTCGAAGCCTACCGCGGCGGTGAATCATGGGCGCGTTTTCTAGCGGAAACGGCCTTCGTAAGCGTCCCCGCGCCTCACCAACCGGCCGTCGCGGCGCGTCCCTTAAACGCGCAAAGGAGATTTGCCAGTGCCAATGCGGTCGCCGCACGCGCTCGCCGCGGCACCTCTTCTCCGCTCGAGGTTGCCATCGAATAAAAGACGACGATTCGGAGCATTCGAACTCGACGACCTCGCCCGGATAACGCTCCAGCAGGCCGGCCAGATGCCGGCGTTCGAGCTCGGTCAGCCGCTTGCATGAGATTATCTCGTGCGGGTGCAAGACGCACGGCTTGAACAAGAACGAGCTGCGCGTCGCGCTCAGATTCGTCGTCGCCATCGGTATCGTCAACCTCTTCGCGGATATGACGTACGAGGGCGCGCGCGGCGTAGCCGGCGCCTTCTTGGGGCACCTTGGCGCCAACGGCGCGATGGTGGGGGCCGTCGCAGGGGGCGGCGAGCTTGCGGGTTATCTCATCCGCTCGGTCAGCGGGGCCGTCGCGGACCGCACCGGACGCTACTGGATCAACGTCTGGGTGGGCTACGCGATCAACATGCTGTGCGTGCCCGCGCTTGCTTTTGCGGGAAGTTGGCCCGCCGCTGCAGGCCTGCTCGTCGGCGAACGCATCGGGCGAGGTATCCGAAAGCCGGTTACCGCGGTAATACTTTCGGAGGCCGGGCGCCGGCTCGGTCACGGCCGCGCCTTCGGACTCAACGAATTGCTCGATCAGATCGGAGCGACCGCAGGGCCGCTCATCGTCGCCGTTGCGCTGACGCACGGTGGTTACCGCATCGGGTTCGGCGTGCTGATCGTCCCGGCGCTGCTCACGCTCGCCGCCCTCGGCATCGCCGCATTGCCGGGGCGCCGGCTCGTTCTGCACGACGGGAATGAAGCGCAAGGTTCGGCCGAGGGCGATCGCGCGGCGCTCGTGCGATACGCGATCGGAGGCGCGATCTTTGCGGCCGGCTTCGTGGATTTCTCACTGATTTCGTACCACTTTGCGCAGGCCCGGATCATGCCGGTAGCGTTGATTTCGGTTGCCTTTGCCATCGCGATGGCGGTCGGTGCGATCGTCTCTCCCGTCGCAGGCCATCTCTTGGATCGTTTCGGCAAGCCCGTAATCGCCGTCGCCCTGGCGGTCACCGCGGCGGCCGTGCCGCTGGCGTTTCTCGGACGGGGCGCGCTCGCCATGGCCGGAGCCGCCGTTTGGGGCGTCGGCACCGCCGTGCAAGACGCGCTCCTGCTCGCGCTCGTCGCGACCGTGCTGGCGCGACGAAAGAAAGCGACCGCCTTCGGCCTCTACGACCTTGCGTTCGGCATTGCGTGGTTTGGGGGCAGCGTCGTCAGCGGCATCCTGCTCGACCGATCGATCGCAGCTCTCGTTGCGTTCTCGGTGCTGCTGCAAGTCGCAGCGATCCCTTTCTTCGTCTACGGGAAAGAGAGGGCGTATCGCCATGACTGAAGCGGAGCTTTTGCGCGAGCACTTTCGAACGATCGCCGAGGCCATGCCGCAGTTGGTCTGGACGGCGAGCGGCGACGGAAAGATCGATTACTTCAACCAGCGCTGGATCGACTACACCGGGGTCGACCTCGACGAATTTTGCCGTCGCGGAGAGTACGTCGGCATCGTGCATGCCGACGATATCGACGTGACGTGGAAGCGCTGGACCGAAGCGATCGAGTCGGGCACGCCGTACGAACAGGAGTTTCGGCTTCGTCGAGGCACGGACGCCAGTTATCGCTGGTTTCTCTGCCGCGCCGTTCCGCTGTTCGCGCAGGACGGAAAGGTCTCGCGTTGGATCGGCACCGCAACCGACGTCGACGAGCAGAAGCGGGCGCGCGACAGCCTGAGCTTCATGGTCCAGGCGGGCAACGTCTTCTCCGCCCCGATCGAAGTAGACGAGATCTGTAAGGAGCTGGCTCGCGTGGCTATCGAGCGTTTCGCCGATTGGTGTTTCGTGACGCTGGCGGAGGGCGACGCGTACGATACGATTGCCGTCGAACACCGCGATCGGGATCGCGTCGCGTTCGTGCAGCAATATCGCGACCGCTATCCTCCCCGTCCCGGCGATGCGCTCGTTAGGGCGATCGAGGAGAATCGGCCGACGCTCTTCGAGCGCATAACCGCGGAGCAACTCGCTGCCGGTGCGCGGGACGAGGAAAACCTCCGGGTGCTGCGCTCGCTGGAGATGCGCTCGGGGATGGTCGTCCCGTTAGCGACCCCCGAGGGCAAGGTCTTCGGCGCGCTGACGATGATCTCGGCGGAATCGGGGCGGCTCTTCGATCGAAACGACCTCGAAGTCGCCGGCGCGATCGCCACACGTGCGGCGACCGCGATCGCAACCGCTCGTATGCTGAAGGCCGAACGGCGCATCGCCGAACAGCTGCGCTTTACCAGCCGCGTCAACAAGCTGCTCTTCGAGACTTCGACTCCTTGGAAGACGATGAGTCGAGTCGCAAAGATGATCGCGCTCGAAATCGCCGATGCCGGCGCGCTCCTTCGCGTGCAGGACGACGCGCTGCGTACCGAAGTCATCGTTCATCGCAAGCCGAAAATCAATTCGATGATCGGAGCGCTGCGTGGGAAGCGCACCCTGCGCCTCGCGCCCGAGCACGACTTTACCGAGCGGTTGAGACGCCGTGAAACGATCGTATTCCGTGACGAAGAGCCTGGATACATGCGAGAGCGCTTCTGGCCGTATCTTTCCGACGAGATCGACGCACTCGCCGTGAAATCGAGCGTCATCGTACCGCTCTATGCCGGGAAGACGACGTACGGCGCGCTGGTCGCCTACTATTCCGAGCGGCCGTTCGACCCCGACGATGTGCCGCTTCTCGAGGAGATCGCGGCGCGCGCCTCGGTGGCGGTGGAGCACGTCGAAACGCTCGAGCGCGAGCGGAAGATCGCGACGACGCTCCAGCAAGCGTCTTTGCCGACGTTGATTCCACAAATAGAGAACTTGCGTTTTGACGCCGTTTACTCGCCGGCGGGCGACGAAGGTGACGTCGGCGGCGATTGGTACGACGCGATCGAGCTCGACGACGGGTCGGTGGTCGTGAGCGTGGGCGATGTGACGGGCCGCGGGATCCAGGCTGCGGCAATCATGAGCAAAGTACGCCACGCGATGGGCATGGCACCGCTGCACGAGACCGACCCCACCAAGATTCTCGATTCGGCCGGGTGGTTTCTGGGCAAGCGCTACCCCGATGCGATCGTCACGGCCTTCGTCGCGATCGTCAGCCCGGATCGACGCACGATCCGCTTCGCCAACGCGGGTCATCCGCTGCCGCTGCTTTGGCGAGAGGGCTCGGTGATCGAGCTGAAGACTTCGGGGCTTCCGCTCGGGCTTCGCAGCTTCGCGGCAGCGGAGAAGAGCGCGTCGATGGAACTGCGCGACGGTGACGTGCTCGTGCTCTTTACCGATGGGTTGATCGAAGCGACGCGCGACCTGAGCGAAGGGGAGCGGGTGTTGCGCGAAGTCATCAACAGCGGCGTTCTCTCCGCCTCGGTTGCCCCCGCAAAGCTCGTCGCGCGCGCGTGCCTTCCGCCGCACGTTCACGACGACGTCGCTATTCTCACGGTGTCGGTCGGCCGGCCGCCGGCCTGGACGTTCGCCGCGGAGGACGCGCGGGCGGCGGTGGACGCACGAGCCCAATTCGTTCAGTTCCTCCATCAGGCCGCGTACGACGACGATCTGGTCGACCGGACGGAGCTAATCTTCGGCGAGCTTCTCGGCAACGTCGTCCGCCATGCACCGGGTCCGGTCGAGGTTTCGTTTGAGGTCAACCCGGCGTCGGCGACCCTGCACGTCATCGATTCGGGCGCGCCTTTCACGCTGACGCATGCGCACTTGCCGGACGACGCGTTCGCCGAGCTGGGGCGCGGGCTCTTCATCGTCGCGCAGCTGGCGGCGGGCGTGCGCGTCCAACACGTTCCCAACTGCGGCAATCACATCAGCGTCACGCTCTAAGCGACCGGTTGCCCTGCCTGCGGCGCGCGAGCGCGTCCCTGGCATTTCTTATTTTAGGGGCGTACACTTTGGTGCATGGAACTACCGCTCCAGATTACCTACCGGGGAGTCCACCCATCGGAGGCTCTCAACCGGCTCATTCATAAAGAGGGCGCGAAACTCGACCATTTCTTCGCACGAATCACGAGCTGCCGGGTCCTCGTCGAGCGGGAGCCCCGTCACCTGCGGGAGGCCGCGCCGTTCCGCGTGCGGATCGACCTCGGCGTACCCGGTAACGAACTCATGACCGATACGATGGAGAGGGATTCGAGGGTCGCCGTTCGCGACGCGTTTCGCCGGGTTCGTCGCCGGCTGCAAGACTATGCGACGCGGTTGAAGGGAACTTAGAGCGCTACCGTCGCGCCGCGCCGCGCGACCGTGGCTGAGAATCCACCCGCGCGAAGGGCGCCGGCGAGGCCCTGGGCGCTGGCCGGCTCCGCATGGACGAGGTAGATCTGCGTAGAGCCGGAGCGCAACGGAGCGAGCCAGCGCAAGAGTTCGTCTTGTCCGGCGTGCGCGCTGAAACCTGAAAGCGGGACGATGGCGCTGCGCACGCTCAGCTCGTCGCCGAGAATCCGGATCGTCCGCGCCCCGTCGATCAAAAGGCGTCCCGGCGTCCCCCGAACTTGGTAACCGGGAAAGACGATCGTCGCGTGCGGATCTGCGAGATACCGGTGCAGGTGGTAGAGGATCCGTCCGCCGCTCGCCATGCCGCTCGACGCAAGGATGATCGCGGGGCCGCGGAGCGAGTTGAGCCGGCGAGACTCCTCGTTGGTTACGTGCAGCGTCAGGTTCCGGCAGCCGAACGGTGCGCCGGCCTGCTCGGGAATTTGCCGGTAGGCGTCGCGGTGGTGCTCGAAAACGCCGTCGACCTTGATGGCCATCGGGCTGTCGAGGTGAACGCCCACCTGCGCGATTTTTGGCTCGGCTGCCTGGAGCCGTCCGATCGCGAAGAGCAGATCTTGCGCGCGTTCGACGGCGAAGGTCGGGATCACCATCGGGCCGCCGCGGGCGATTCCGGCAAGAAGCGTCGTTTTGAGTGCGTCGAGCGAATCCGGCGGATGCTGCCGATCTCCGTACGTTGCTTCGCAGACGACGGTATCGGCGGCATCGAGCGGCGCCGGGTCGTAGAGTAACGCGGAGTTATACCGGCCGAGATCTCCCGAGAAGATCGCGCGGCGTCCGCCGGCGCGAAGCTCGACGAAAGCCGCGCCGATAATGTGTCCCGCATAGTGGTAGCGCAGCGCGGCGCCGCAGAGGTCGAAGTCGGTCTCGAGCGGCACCGTCTTGATTTGCGAGAGCGTTTCGGCGACGTCGCGCTCGGTGAAGAAGGGCGTGAGATTGTGCGATCGTTCGCGGTGGAATCCGCGGTCGTGCATGTGGCGCTGGATGTGAGCGGCGTCCTCCAGGACGATCGCGGCTACGTCGGCGGTCGCCGGCGTGCAATAGATCGGGCCTTTGAAACCGTCGTGTACGAGTTTTGGCAGATATCCGACGTGGTCGAGGTGCCCGTGCGTAATCACCACGCCCTCCATCTCCGCGGCCGGTACCGGTAGAGGAGCGTGGTTGAGCGCTTCGATCTCCGGCGGCCCTTGAAAGAGGCCGCAATCTACGAAAAGGTGATGACCGTCGATCGTGACGAGGTGCTTGCTGCCGGTGACGGTTCCGGCCGCGCCGACGAAGGTCAGATCAGCCATGTCACCACGCTCGAGAAGGCGATCGCGCTCGGCCGCCCCGCGGAGGCATACTGCTCGGCGCAGCGGTCGATCAACGCGTCGGGGTCGGTATCCTCGATCAAGGCGGCGCCGGTCGCCTTCCGGAAGAGGCGGGCGATCGCTCCGAACTCATTGGAGATTCCACCCGAGTCCCGAAGGATGCCGATCAGCTTTCCTTCGTCGTAAGCAATTGAGAACTCGCCGAGCGTTCCGCTGCGTCCGCCGGCGAAGATCACGAAATCGGAACTGTGAATGTTGTCGACTTCACGTCCCATCAGTCCGGAACCGGTGAAGACGATCGCGGTGTAGGGCTCGAGCGGCGATTCGTAGAGCCCGACGTGCTCTTCGCGAGAGTGAGCCGGTGAGACGCCCAAACTCTCGCCGCCCGCCTCATGCGCGCCCAAGACGGCCGCGTGAGGAAGCCCCGGGCAGGCTCCCGTAACGACGAGCGCACCGCGGCGAGCGATATTGCTCCCCAACCGTCGCGCCAGTCCGAGCTCGCCGCTGGTCAGCACTCCGCCGGCCGAGCCCATGACCCCAATCTGCAGTTTCACGGCGGCGTAGGTTCGCCGTCGCACGTATTCTCCCAGCTAGCGAGTCGAAACGTATGGTTTGGGTAAGAGATGTCTCTCGCCGTCGCGCAAAAGCCGGCGAGGGAGAAAGGCCACGAGCCATGCGCTCCATCACCTTCATCCTCATCGCCCTCGCGCTGACCGCGCCGAGAGCACTCGCAGCGAGCGATCCGTACGCCGATATCAGCACGATGCGCGTCGCGTTTTCACACGTCCGGTCGGTGGTCGCCGTTCAGCGTTACAGCTCCGGTGAGTTCGCGACCGTCGAGTACGCTTCACCCAATCGCTATCACGTGACGATGCGCGGATCGCAGATCGCACTCGCCGGCAACGTGGAATACGACAAGCAAATCGGCGGCGTTTGGAAGCGCTCGCCCAACGGCGCCCAGCATCAGGCGTTGCTCTCGGCGGCCTGGAACATCGCGGGGACGCCGAGCGTCGACGTGCACAAGCTCTTTACGATTACCTCGCTAGGAAGCAAGAGGATCGACCGTACGACGCTTCGCGGCTACCTGCTTCACGACGCCGCCGGCGCCTACGACGCAACGATCTGGATCGATCCAACGTATCTGCCGGTATTCGCATCGATTCAAATGCCGGACCAAACGATAAAAATACACTACATCAATTATAACGCCTCGGTGGACGTGGCGATGCCCCAGCCGCCGGGAGTCGGCGGAACTACGGTCGGCGACCGTTCGCCGTAACCGAAATCGAGACGCCGTCGAACGATGTCGACAGCACGACGAGCGTGACGATATGGAGGGCAGCCGGCTCCAAATGATTGAGAAGCGCCTCGAGATGCGCAACGTCTTGCACGACCGCTTGAGCGATGAAAGAGAATTCGCCCGTTACGCGGTGGCACGCAAGGATCTCGGGGCGCTCGCCGGCGACCTTGACGAAACGCGCATCCGGTCCGTTGGGACGAGCCAAGATGAACGCCGTGACCGGGTAGCCTAACTTTGCCGCCGAGAGGCGGACGGAGTAGCCTTCGATGACGCCGTCCTGTTCCAAGCGGCGGACTCTCTCCGAGACGCTGGTTGCCGACAGGCCGATCGCCTTGCCGATCTCGGCGAAGGATCCGCGGCCGTTCTCCTGCAGTGCGTGCAGGATCGAGCAGTCGATGCGGTCGAGAGCGTGAAAACCAGGGCTCTGCGCCAAAGTTCCCTCCTAATCCAAGGCGAAAGTTCGATTTCGCACAAGCTCTCTGCTGTTCCCGGCACTACTAGCGGTGTTACGCTCCAAGGGCATGACCGATTGTACGCTGGTCACGTGTGCGCTCGTGCCCGATCTCGACCCGGACGACCGGCTTTTGCTGCGGGAGATGCAGCGGCGCGGTCTCGACGTTTCGGTCGAAGTCTGGAACGCGCCGGAGACGGATTGGAGCGCCTCCGCCCTGTGCGTCCTGCGTTCGACTTGGGACTACCACGTTCGCTACGGCGAGTTCGTCTCGTGGATCGATCGGGCATCGGCCCTCACGAGGCTCCAGAACGATCCGTGCCTTCTGAAATGGAACGCCGACAAGTCGTACCTTCGTGCTCTGAAAGAACGTGGCGTGCCGACCGTTCCGACGGCATGGGTCGCGCGCGGAGAGCGATGCAGCCTGGCGAGGCTTGCCGGGATGCGCGGTTGGCGCGATCTGGTGCTCAAGCCGGCGAAGGGTCTGGCCGGCCACGGCGTCTCGCTGGTGCGCCGCGGTGCGAAGTCGTTTGCGGCGGCGCAAGCGAAGCTCGACCATCTTACCCAAACGCACGACATGCTGGTGCAGCCTTACTTGGAGGGCGTATTGGGCTACGGCGAGCGGGCGCTGATATTCATCGACGGCCGCTACTCGCACGCCATCGTCAAGAAACCATTCGACACGATGTTGGCAATTAGCGACGCCGGCAGCGCGCTCGTCGAAGCGACCGGCGACGAGAGCGCGATCGCTTCGAAGGCGCTCGAAGCGGTCCCGGCCCCTACGCTGTACGCGCGGGTCGACCTGCTGCGCGACGACGACCATAACGTGTGCGTCAGCGAGCTCGAACTCATCGAGCCCGCGCTCTATTTCGGCGTTTACGAGCCGGCTCGCGTCGCGCTCGCCGACGCCGTCATCCGACAACTCGCTGCTTTAACGGAGGCTCTATCGTGAGAAAATGCTCTTTTGATTTGATTCGGTACGCGCTCTCGGCGGGTGCCTGCAGCGCGATCCTTACCGGCTGCTCCGCAAACTCGAGCCCCGTGCCGCAGCCCGCGGCCCTCGCCGGCCCAACGCGCGTTCTCGGCCACTTGGATCGCGCCTCTTCCTGGATGCTTCCCGAAGCGAAGAGACAGGATCTGTTGTACGTTTCGGATCTCGAGGCACAGGAGGTCTTCATTTATGCGTACCGCGGCAAGAAGCTGGTAGGAACGCTGGGCGGCTTCTTCAACCCCGAGGGCTTGTGCGTCGATAAGAAAGGCGACGTTTGGGTGACCAACGATACGAGCGAAGGCAATCATCAGGTCATCGAGTACGCGCACGGTGCGACGACGCCGCTGCAGACGTTGAACGATCCCGACGGGCGAGTCAACGGATGCGCGGTTAACCCGGTCACGGGCGATCTCGCGGTCACGAATTTGTGGGGACCGACGGAACGCGCGGGCGGAGTCTCGATCTATCCGCACGGAAGCGGATCGCCCGCGTCCTACACGGATCCGAGTATCTACTACTATTACTACTGCGGTTACGACGATAAGGGCAATCTCTTCGTTGACGGGCTCAGCTACGCCAGCGAGACCGGCCTTGCCGAGCTGCCCGCCGGAGGGAGCGCGTTTGTCGATATCGCGCTCCCGGAGACGATCTATCTTCCCGGCGGCGTGCAGTGGGACGGCCAATACATGGCCGTCGGCGATCAGGTCGCGGTCAAGCACAATTTCCAAAGCGTCATCTATCAGTTCGCGATCAGCGGGAGCAGCGCCACCGAGGCCGGCACGACGATCCTCAACGGGGCAAACGAGGTTGCGCAATTCTGGCTGCCTCGCGTTGGAAAAGGCAAGAAGAGCCAAGCTACGCGGGTGATCGGTCCGAACGGTGACGGGATGAATACGCTGATCTGGTCGTATCCCAACGCCGGCAATCCGGTCAAGACGTACTCCGGCGAGCAAGATCCGACCGGAGCGACGCTCAGTATCGCCAAGCGTTAGCGAAGAGGTTCGCAGTTCCGAGGGGGCGGCCGTTGGGCGCGCAGAAGGGGAAACGCTATGAGACTCTCGATCGCGCTTGCAGTCGCCCTTTGTTTCGCCATGTCCGTGCAGGACGCCGGCGCCGCACAGAGCGCATCGCTGGACCTTCTTCGCAGGGCGGTCGACCCGAATCCGACGCTCAATTCGTACACGGCTTCGGCCCAACTTTCGGCGACGCTGCACGTGCTGGTGCCCGTCCATAAGACCTTCAGCGGCACCGTCTACTACCTGCGCCCGAAACGTAAGATCGAGTTTCAAAACGTCTCCGGCGAGTTGAGCCGCTTCAAGGATCTCGCCTCGCAGACGCCCAGCTACGAGCAGCTGATGGCGCAGTACACGATAACGGCGCTTGCGGACAACGGCACGATTTCGACGTATTCGGCCGTGCCGAAGAAGCCGGGCGGCCGGGTGAAGAACGTTACGCTGACCATCACCGACGCGACGGCGTTGATCGCGCGCGCCCAGTGGGCGTATTCGAACGGCGGAGCCTTGAGCTTCGATCAGACCTACACGAACGTCGGTCAATACCACCTGCCGGCGAAGGCGAATATCGGGGCTCGCTTTCCGGGATACAGCGTCGACGGGACGCTGACGTTTGCGAATTACCAGCCGAACGCGATGGTTGCGCCCTCGGTCTTCGCCTCGCCCAATCCTTCGTAGTTCGCTGCAACCTTTCGCGCCGTCGCGAGATTGCGGCAGATATGAACGACGTTAAGGAACTTCTGCGCAAAGCGTCGCCGGGCGGCCGCCCCCAGCCGCTGGCATATCGCGATAAGACGCTCTGGGTTGGTGCTTGGGATACGGACAAGCTCTACGCGCTCGATCCGGCGACGTGGAAGGTGCTCGACGAAGTGGGGGCACCCGGTAAGCCCTACGGAATGGCGGCGCTGGGCGACGTGATTCACGTTGTGGTTTCGATTGGCGCCGACGACGATCGCTACTTCTACCGGTTCGTTCCCGGAAAGGGGTTCGACGACGCGAGCAAGACGCCGTGCCCCGATTTTACGGGCTCTCACTTGGCGGCCTACAACGGCTCGCTTTATCTCACCCAGATGGGTTTACGGCGCATCCTCGCGTTCGACGAACGGGGAGCGATCGCGCGAGAGATCGCGCTGCCGACGCGCTGCGGCGGAATCGGCGCGCGCGACGGAACCTTTTATATGATCTCCGCCGACGAAGAGTTCGACAATCTCACGCTCGCGACGCTCGACGTAGGGCTCGCTTCGCCTCAGGCGGTTCCGGTGGCGACCATCAATCCTGAGGCGCGCGCGCTGGCTTTTGACGGCAGCGCCTGGTGGACGAGCTACCGCGAGCAGAACGAGATCGTCTCTTTCGAAGTCTGAAGCGTTTACGATCCCAGCACCGCTCGAACGAATGACGCGTCGAGCGCGTTGAGGCTCGTAATCAGCCGCGTCGCCAGAGAGAGTGCTTGTGGGTCTGGCGCAAACTCGCGGTTCGGGACCGCGATGACGCGCAGCCCGGCGTTATACGCCGAACGAATGCCGTTTGCCGAGTCTTCGACGGCTGCAGCGAAGTCAGGCGAGGCATCGAGCAGCTCGAGCGCGCGCAAGTAGACGTCTGGCGCGGGCTTGCCGAGCGAAACCTCGTCGGCAGAGACGACGACGGCGAAGCGCTGGCGCCAGGCGGTTCGCGCGAGAATGGCGTTTGCGACCGGGAGCGCAGCCGAGGTTGCCAGGCCGAGCCGAAACGTCCGGCCGAGCCGGTCGAGCGCCTCGCTCGCCCCGGGCAGAACGGGAACCTTTCGTAACCGCGCGATGACGCCGGCGATCACCTCGTTCGCAATTTCGGAATCGTCGAGCGAGACGCCGAGATCCTCGTGGATATAGCGCGCCCATTCGTTGGTGCGCATCCCGATCATCGTCGCCTGCGCGCCGTCGTTCCAACGGCCGCCGTGCGTGAGGACGAAGTCGCGGCGCACGTCGCGCCAGACTTGCTCGGTCTCCACGAGCGTCCCGTCGAGGTCGAAGATTACGCACGAATTTACGGTCACGGGATCTGCGGCGCGCTCGGCGGCGAAGCTTCCCGCTTCAAGACCACCGACTGCGGAACGCCGAGCGAGATATCGTCCTTTTGGAACGCCTCGCTTACGCGCCGGTTGACCTCGCGGGTGAGGGGTGCTTTCTGAGCCGGCAACGTCTTGATCCAGGCGCGCAGAACGATGCCGGCGTGCGAAATCGCGTCGACGCCGAGGACTTGCGGCGGTTCGACGATGGTCTTGTTCCAAGCGGGATCGCGCGCGATCTCGTCGAGCGTCGCCGTCAAGACCTCGATGGCGCGCGTGACGTCGCTCGAGGCCGAAATCGCAACGTGGTAGTCGATACGCGACCAGAGGCGCGTCTGATTCTCGACGGCTACGACCGAGCTGTTGGGGATCGTGACGAGCCGGCCGTCGTCGGTGCGCACGCGCGTGATCCGCAGCGTCAGGTCCTCGACGTTTCCGCTGAAGCCGTTGATCGTGACGACGTCTCCGATCGCAAACTGGTCCTCGGCCAAAATCAAGAAGCCGTTGAGATAGTCTTTGATGAGGTTCTGCGTCGCAAACGAGAGCGCGAAGGCGATCACCGCACCGATCGTGAGCACGGAGGTTGCCGAAACTGAGAGCACGGAGAGCGTTGCGAGGATCGCGATCGCCCAGAGCACGATCGACTTCAGGTTCTCGACGGCGCGCACGACGGTCGGGCGCCGAAGCGTGAGCCGCGCGCGGTCGCCCGGAGTCGCAAAGAGGCTCGATTCCCAGTTGTCGGCAACGCGGACGATGGCGACGTTCAGCAGTCGATCCAAAAGCGCGAGAATCAGCCAGAGAACGACGACGCGGATCGATCGGGTGGTCAGCACATTGGCAAGCGCGTGCGTCGACGGCAGGATGCCGAGCACCCAGAGGATTACTACGGCCCACATCGCGAGGATCGCCACGCTCGAAAGACGCAGCCCTCCCGAGACGATCGATCGCTCGACCCGCAGATTCTTGGCGCCTGCGGAGTCGCTGGTTTCGTACGGATCTACCGAATCCGAGGCCGCGTCGAGCACGTCGTTACGACGGCGCAAACGCCGGCGAAGCACGATGAGGAGCATCGTTACCAGAACGGCGCCGGCGAGAACGAACGGCAGTTTGCGAAGCTGCGCGGCAAAATACTCGGGTTCGGCCGTCATCAGCGCGCGCCCGAGGGCGGCTTGGAGCACGCCCTGCCACTGCACCGCCAAATCGTTCCTCGACATCGAGTTAAGGGTGGCGTCGGCCTCGGTCAGCGTCACGATCGGCGCCACTTCGCGTTTCGAGGCGTCGGTGGCATAGAGGGTCGGATACCCGTTCTCGCTTCCGATGCTGACTTTGAACGTCTTAGGGTCGAAGTGCGATGCGGGCCTGTTTCCGAGACCTACTGCTGGGGGTACGATGCGCTGCAAATTGTCGGTAATCGTGTCGACGCGCTGAACGATGGCGGGGATGGCGGCATCCGCCGGCGCCGCCGGCGCGGCGACCACGAAGAGGTGCTGACCCTCGAAAGAGATCGGTGCCGTATCGAGATTGTTGACCCGCTTGATCGAGAATCCCCAGGGTGATGCCGTTGCGGCGTAACCAGGGATCGGCAGCGCTCCCTGCGCCTGCGCGAGGAGCGGGGCGCCGGCGAGCGCGGCCAGCACGGAGAGAAGCTTCAACACCGAGGCCTTGCAGTTCGCGAACGGGCCCGAGTCGCCTCGAAGCCGGCGTGAACATCGACCCGCCCAGCAACCGTCCGTAAAGCCTCTTGCGGCCTTGACATCCCCACACTGCGCTGCTATATAGGAACGACAGTTATGGTCAAGTTCAGCGTCGTTTCGGTTCACCATCATCATCACGGACCTCCGGGCCTCGTGTTATGATTGCTTGACCATAACGTTCAACAAGATCGACACGGGGCCGCGGAAATCGCGGCCCCGTTTTTTTTGTCGCAGGGAGGTAGCAGCAGATGAGCGCGATCGCGCTCGAACGTGCAACGACCGTGCTCGTACCCAAGAACCGCGGCCTGGCCGAACAGGTGCGGCGCGCGCTCGCGCAGTTCGGAGAGGAGCACCTCACGCGCGACGCCGTGCGCGGCGAGGACGTCGCATATATTGCCAGCGAGATCGCGCGTTCCGGGCGGGGCGTGCTCGCCTTCTCGGGCGACGACTTGGTCGATGAGTGGCTCGCCGCGGGAAACTCGCTCGACCCTCGGATTCGCCGGGACCGGATCATGTGGTCCGATCCCGCAGCAGTTTACGGAGCTCCGGCGCTCTGCCTCATCGGCTCGAAGGACGGCCCGTTGAACGATCGAGCAACGATAACGCGAATCGCCGTCTGCACTCGCTACCTCAACTTGGCTCGCCGTTTTCTCAATCAGTGGAGCGGCGCGACGCTCCCATACGAGCTGGT
The DNA here is from genome assembly GCA_049285915.1 of Candidatus Cybelea sp. GTDB lineage: Bacteria > Vulcanimicrobiota > Vulcanimicrobiia > Vulcanimicrobiales > Vulcanimicrobiaceae > Cybelea. Next base: position 100,760 of record JBAQAW010000065.1, read on the forward strand.
TCCGGTAGCGGGCGCCGTCGAGACGATACTCCTCAAAGGCGTCGCCGACGTGATGATCGACGTCGTCGTTACCGGCCGCACGATCGCTGCCGCCGGATTGCAGGTGCGCCGCGTGATCTCGACCAGCGACCTGGCCGTCTTGGAGTGGTTGCCATGATGGAGAGCTTGATTCGTGCTGCGGTGCGCGATTTGGCCGAATACGCGCAGCCGCACGACGAGAACGAGGAGCTCGAGATACGAGCCGACCGCAACGAAGCCGCACTCCCCGCACCCGATCACGTCCTCGACGCGCTGCGCGGCCTCGACGGCCGCGCGTTGAGCCGCTATCCCGCGGGCCTGATGCAGCGGGTAGCAAACGCCCTCGCGCGGCGGCTCGGCGTCTCCGTCGATCGTCTCGCCATCGGCAGCGGAGCGGATGACCTACTGGGGGCGTTGGGTCGAGCGCTGCTCGATCCCGGCGACGTCGTCGTAACCGCGACTCCCACGTTCGCCATGTATGCGTGGCTGACGGCGGTTGCCGGTGCTCGGCTGCGGTGCGTGAGTTACGATCGCCGCTGGCAGCTCGATCTCGACGCACTGGTCGCGGCTGCGCGAGGCGCAAAGCTCTTGATTCTTGGGCACCCCAACAACCCCACGGGCGACGCGCTCTCCTTCGAGACGATTGCGTTACTTTCTCGCGCGCTCCCGCACTCGCTGATCGTCGCCGACGAAGTCTATCTCGCGCTGAGCCGTGACTCGCTGGTTCCGGCGCTCTCCACGCTGCACAACGTCGCGGTCGTGGGATCGCTATCGAAGGTTGCTGCGCTCGCCGGCGCGCGAATCGGTTATGCGGTCGCGCAGCCGCCCCTCGCTCGAGCACTGCGCTGCGTCATGCCGCCATTTCCGATCGGCGTTGCGTCGCTGTCGGCTGCACATGCCTATCTTCGTGGCGGAAGCGCAACGTCTGCCTTCGAGGAGAGGCTCGCCGTACAGGTGCGGCGCAGCCTCGACGCGATCGTTGCCGAGGGCGGCCGCTTCGCCGAAAACGTCTGGCGCGGACCCGGGAATTTCGTCCTGATGGACTTTGGTGAGTACGCGCCGCGCTTGGCGGCGGCGTTGCGCGCGCGCGGAATCGCCGTTCGAAGCTTTCGCGAACCCGAACTGGAGGGATGCCTACGCTTTTGTGCGCTGGACGACCCATCGACCGCGCGAGTTTGCGCTTCAATTCGCGAAGCTGCCGCCGATCTGAAGTCGAGGGCCGTCTATGCGTAGCGGCGCCTGCCAACGATTGACGACCGAGACCGACGTTGCGGTGAGCATCGGTTTGGACGGTTCCGGGCAGCGCGAGATCGCGACCGGTCTACGCATGCTCGACCATCTCCTAGAGCAGCTGGCCTTTCATAGCCGCGCCGATCTGCGCATCTCCGGGCGCTCGCTCGACGGCATCCAGCATCATCTCGTCGAGGACGTCGCACTTGCGCTCGGGCAAGCGATCGCCGATGCGCTCGGCGACCGGCGCGGCATCGAGCGCTACGGATCGGTGCTGCTGCCGATGGACGACGCGCTCGCGCGCGTCGCGCTCGATTTTTCAGGACGGCCGTTTTCGCGCGTGGAGCTCGAGTTGGGCGTCGAGCGCATCGAAGGCCTCGACGGCGTGCTGATCCCGCACTTTTTCCGCAGTCTCGCTTCGAAATGCGGCCTGACGCTGCACGTCGACCTGCTCTGCGCGACGGATCCTCACCACGCAGTCGAGGCCTGCTTCAAAGCCCTGGGACGCGCCCTTGCGATTGCTTGGAGCGTCACCGCCTCAGACCGCGAGCTAATTCCGTCGACGAAAGGGACGATCTAGGTTGCGTCCGAGGATCGCGATCGTCGCCTTAGGCGCAGCGAATCGCCGCAGCATTGCCGCGGGGATCGAACGGGCCTGGGGCGAGCCGGTCTTCGTGCAAGAGCCGCGCGATCTCGACGGTGCCGATGGGATCGTCATTCCGGGCGTGGCCAACGTCGGCTACTTAACGCAAGCGCTCGATCGTCGCGGATTGCGTGCCCCGGTGTCGAGCGCGGTGGCCGGCTCGACGCCGTGCCTCGGCATCTGCGCCGGATTCCAGCTGATGTTCGAACGAAGCGAAGAAGCGCCCAACGAGCGCGGCCTGGGGATCTTTCCCGGGACCGTGCGCAGACTGCGGTCGCCGAAATCGCCGCACATCGGTTGGAACTTCGTCGAATCGAGCGATTCCGCGTTCGAATCGGGTTGGGCCTATTTCGCGCACTCGTACGCTCCGCCCGCGGACGTGGCCGATGCGATCGCCGTCACCAGCTACGGAGCAGCCTTCGCGAGCGCCGGCTCGCGCGGCGCCGCGATCGGGGTTCAGTTTCATCCCGAACGCAGCGGACGCTACGGCGCCGGCATTCTCGAACGGTTCGTCCTGCTCGCGGGAGGGTGCCGTGCTTGCTAAGCGGATCGTCGCCTGTCTCGACATCAAAGATGGGCGCGTCGTGAAGGGCCGTCGTTTTCGCCACTGGCGTGACAGCGGCGACCCACCGGAATGCGCGCGGCGGTATCGCGACGAGGGCGTCGACGAGCTCGTCGTGCTCGACGTATCGGCAACCCTCGAAGAGCGACTGGCCTCCTTGAGAACGATCGAACGAATTGCCAAGGCGATGGACGTTCCGGTGACGGTCGGAGGAGGCGTGCGCTGCGTCGACGACTTCTCGCGTCTTCTCGACGCGGGTGCAGATAAGGTCGCGGTCAACTCCGCGGCGGTTGCGAATCCCGATTTGATCGCTTGCGCGTCGCAGAGATACGGGCGCCAGTGCGTCGTCCTGTCGGTCGACGCGTATAGAGCGCGCTTCGCGTACGCGTACGCGGTCCGGAGCGGCACGCAATCGCAGAAAGGCGATCCGGTTGCCTGGGCCCGCGAAGCCGAATCGCTGGGGGCGGGTGAAGTGCTGCTCACCTCGATCGACCGCGACGGAACCAAGTACGGCTTCGACCTCGAGCTGATTTCAATCTGTAACGAGCGGCTCGGCATCCCAATCGTCGCTTCGGGCGGTGCGCGTGACGCGGATTCTTTTGCCGACGCGCTGAGTGCCGGCGCCGATGCCGCGCTGGGTGCCTCCGTCTTCCACGAGCGCGAGGTATCGATCGAGCAAGTGAAGCGCCGCTGCTCCGAGCGAGGACTCGTGGTACGGCGATGATCGATTTCGAAAAATGCGATGGACTCGTCCCCACCATCGTCTGCGACGCGGAGGACGGGCGCCCGCGAATGCTGGCTTACTCTACCGCGGAGTCGCTCGATGCGGCGGTTCGCGAACGTGCGGGCGTCTACTGGAGCCGCAGCCGGCAGTCGCTGTGGCGAAAAGGCGAGACCTCCGGCTGCACGCAGCGCCTGATCTCCGTCGCGGTCGATTGCGATCGGGACGCGCTCGTCTTTTACGTCGAGCAGACTGGCCCCACGTGTCACCGCGGCACCGACCGTTGCTTCGATGAGGCTCCGTTCTCGTGGACGACGCTGATAGCCCGCGTGCGAGAGCGGGCGGAGACGAGCGGCGGCTACTCGTACACCCGCGAACTCTTGGCAGATCCGGCGCTCCTCGAAGCGAAGCTCGTCGAGGAGGCAAATGAAGTGGCGCAGGCCCGGACGCGCGATGAGGTCGCGTGGGAGTGCGCCGATTTGCTCTACTTCATGAGCGTCAAGATGCAGGCGGCGAACGTCGGTATCGCCGACGTCATGGCGCAACTCGCCGCACGGGCGAAATGACCGCAGCGGCGCGTTCGATTCTGCAGCGGGTGCCTCCCGAGGGTATCGACTGGCCCAAAACCTCCGCCGTCGACGCCGGCGCAGTTGTCGACGACGTGCGAAGGCGCGGCGACGCGGCACTCTTCGAACTTGCGGCGCGATTCGGCGATCCGCCGTTTCGAGAGATCGGGCGGGATGAGATCGACGCCGCCCTTGCAGCCATTCCGCCGGCGCTGCGTCGCTCGATGGAGAACGTAGCCGCGCGCATCGAGCGCTTCGCACGCGCGCAGCGTTCGTCGCTTACCGATTTCTCCTACGAGGTGGGCGGCTTTCGGGTCGGCCACCGAGCGATCGCCGTCGAGCGCGCGGGCATATATGCGCCTTCCGGCCGCTATCCGTTGCCGTCGTCGCTGTTAATGGGCGTCGTGACGGCGCGCGCTGCGGGTGTTGTAGAAGTCTTCGTCTGCACGCCGCGGGCGGGGCCGGAGATGCTCGCCGCCGCTCGGATTGCCGGCGCAGACCGCGTCTTTCAGATCGGCGGCGCGCAAGCGATTGCGGCGCTCGCCTTCGGTACGCAGAGCGTGCCGCGCGTCGACTGCATCGCGGGGCCGGGAAACGCCTACGTTGCGCAAGCGAAGCGTCTGGTCTTCGGGAGCTGCGGCATCGATACGATCGCGGGCCCGTCGGAAGTCGTCGTCATCGCGTCCCGCGACGCCGACCCGGACTGGATTGCCGCCGATCTCCTCGCGCAAGCCGAGCACGACGTCGACGCGCGCGCCTTACTGCTGACCGATGATCTCGGACTCGCCGATGGCGTCGAGAGCGCGCTTGAACGCCGGCTCGCCACTCTGCAAACGGCGCAGACTGCGGCTGCGGCGCTCGGCCGCCATGGCTACTCGAGCGTCGTGCCGCTCACGAAGGCCGTCGCGATCTCAAATGCGTTAGCCCCCGAACATCTCGAGCTGCACGGAGAGGCCGCGGAGCGGCTTGCCGGTGAGGTGAAGGCCTACGGCGCGCTCTTCATCGGGACGAGATCCGCCGAAGTATTCGGCGACTACGGCATCGGCCCCAACCACGTGCTGCCGACGAGTTCTTGCGCGCGCTTCAGCGGCGGCCTCTCGGTCTATACGTTTCTTACGGTGCGCAACTTTGCCCAAACGCTGGGGGCGGTGGAAGCCGGCATCATCGACGACACCGTCGAGCTGGCGCGAACCGAGGGACTCGACGCACATCTCGAAGCCGCGTCGTGTCGACGCGACCGGCCGGCCGTCGCGGTCACACGGAAGGGGGGACCATGTGCAGACGGCCCCCCTTCGTTGTTGCGACTGTCACTCTGACGAAACTAACCGTAACACGCAAAGCTGAAGGCTTCCTTAAGCCCGGACGATTTGATTTCCCAGCGGGTTCTTAGGAAGCGCCGCAGGCGGCGCAGCGGCCTTCGAACGTCACGCGTTCGCTCTTAATATCGAAACCGTGCTGCAGCGCGAGCGCCTTGAGCGTGCGGCCCGGAACTGCGTAGGCCACGTCTTCGATCTCGCCGCACTGCGTGCAGCGAAAGTGAGCGTGCCGGGGTCCCGATGGCTCGTAGGTCGCGGCCTCGGCGCCGGGCACGTGGAGTTCGGAGATCAGTCCCAGATCGCGCAAGCGTTCGAGGCCTCGATAGATGGTCGAGAATCCGATCCCCGCCCTGCGCTCGAGGGCCTTTGCATAAATTTCGGAGGATGTGAGATGGCGGCCGATCCCGCTCTCCGCGACGATCTCGTAAATGAGCCGGTAATTTTTCGGCAGCGAGCCCTGCACGGACGGCGCCATAACGCTCCCCATCTTATCGTCTTTTCGCGTCGCCGTCGCCCTATTGACGACGCCGGCCTGCGGCAGTATCCTGGCCATTATGAGAGTGACATTCACTTTCAAACCTTCAGCCTGCGAGACCTTCGACCACGCCCGCGCCGCCTCGCACCATCCCGCTTGCTCGCCTGCCGCGCGGGCCGCGTGACGGGCTGCGGCGCGCCGCCGTTGAAGCGTACCGAGCCTCCCTAAAACGACCAAACCAAACGGCATCGCGGCCTATTTATCACTTTTTTGGATCGGAGAAGTTACACAAAGATGGAAAACACGATCGTCGAGCTGTCGGAAGGCGACCAAGGCTGTCCGGTAAAGCACGTACCGCTCCGGCCGAGAGTCAACATCGATTGGTTCCCCGAACTCTTGGATCTCTCGGTGCTGCACCGCCCGTCCGCGCTCTCCGACCCGATGGGCCCCGATTTCAATTACGCACGTGAGTTCAACAGCCTCGATCTCAATGCGGTCAAGGCCGATCTCTTCGCGTTGATGACCGACTCGCAGGACTGGTGGCCGGCCGACTACGGCCACTACGGCCCGCTCTTCATTCGCATGGCATGGCACGCCGCCGGGACGTACCGCATCGGTGACGGCCGCGGCGGCGCCGGTTCGGGCGAGCAGCGCTTCGCGCCGCTCAATAGCTGGCCGGACAATGCGAACCTCGATAAGGCGCGTCTATTGCTCTGGCCGCTCAAGCAAAAGTACGGGCGGAAGATTTCGTGGGCCGACCTGATGGTGCTCGCCGGCAACTGCGCTTTAGAGTCGATGGGATTCAAAACGTTTGGATTTGGCGGCGGACGCGTCGATGCATGGGAACCCGACGAGAACATTTACTGGGGCCCCGAAGATACGTGGCTCGCCGACAAGCGCTACAGCGGCGAACACGAGCTCGAGATGCCGCTCGCGGCGGTGCAGATGGGCCTGATCTACGTGAACCCGGAAGGCCCCGGCGGCAAGCCCGATCCGATTGCCGCGGCGAGCGACATTCGCGAGACGTTCGGCCGGATGGCGATGAACGACGTCGAGACCGTCGCGTTGATCGCCGGCGGCCACACGTTCGGCAAGGCGCACGGCGCTGCCGATCCCGGGCAGTACGTCGGTTTTGGGCCGGCCGGCGCCGGCATCGAAGAGCAGAATCTCGGCTGGCGGAATTCGTACAACAGCGGTTTTGGCGACGACACGATCACGAGCGGGCTCGAGGGCGCTTGGACGGCGACGCCGACGCGCTGGAACAACGAATACTTCAACAACCTCTTCAATTACGAGTGGGAGCTGACGAAGAGCCCCGCCGGCGGATATCAATGGACTCCGAAGGACGGCGCCGGCGCAAACACCGTTCCAAGCGCGCAGGATCCGTCGAAGCGGCACGCGCCGATCATGTTCACGACGGATCTCTCCCTCAAGGTCGACCCGATCTACGGGCCGATCTCAAAGCGTTTCCACGAAAACCCGCAAGAGTTTGCCGACGCCTTTGCCAAGGCGTGGTACAAGCTGACGCACCGCGACATGGGCCCGATTTCGCGTTATCTCGGTCCTGAGGTGCCGGCCCAGCACGAGCTCTGGCAGGATCCGCTGCCGGCGATCGACCATCCGCCGATCGACGAGCAAGACGTCGCCGCGTTGAAGAGCCGGATTCTCGATTCGGGGTTGACGGCGGCACAACTCGTTTCGACCGCGTGGGCGTCGGCTTCGACGTTTCGCGGTACGGATATGCGCGGCGGCGCGAACGGCGCGCGCATTCGTCTCGCGCCGCAGAAGGACTGGGCCGTCAATCAGCCTGCCGAATTGGCGAAGGTACTACAAACGCTCGAGAAGGTGCAGACCGACTTTAACGCGTCGCTATCGGGGGGCAAGAGGGTCTCACTCGCCGACGCGATCGTTCTCGGCGGTTACGCGGCGGTCGAACAGGCTGCGAAGAGCGCGGGAGCGGACGTGAAGGTGAAGTTTACGCCCGGCCGCACGGATGCAACGCAGGAAGCTACCGACACCGAATCCTTCGCCGTCCTCGAACCGGAGGCCGACGGATTCCGTAACTACCTCGGCGTTTCTCACTCGCGTTCACCCGAGCAGCGCCTCGTCGATCGCGCGCAGTTGCTCACGCTGACGGCTCCGCAGATGACCGCACTGGTCGGCGGTCTGCGCGTTCTGGGCGCAACGGCCGGCGGAACAAAGCTCGGGGTCTTCACGCATCGCGCGGGCTCGCTGACGAACGACTTCTTCGTCAACCTGCTCGATTTGGGGACGAAGTGGCAGCCCGCCGGCGGCACCTACATGTACGAAGGTAGAGACCGGCGCACCGGCGAGGTCAAATGGACCGCGACGAACTACGACCTGATCTTCGGATCCAATTCACAGTTGCGGGCGCTCGCCGAAGTCTACGCCGTCGAGGGCGACCACTTCGTGCGCGACTTCGTCGCCGCGTGGGAAAAGGTGATGGATCTCGATCGCTTCGACCTTGCGGTGCCTGCATAGCGTTCGAAACCGGCCGTTAAAGAAAGCAAAGGCGGCGTGTCGTATGGCACGCCGCCTTTTTTAAGTTTAGGCGATCCGCCCGGGCGCGGCCGACGCCGCTAGCCAAAAAGGCAACTGCCGAACGGTAACTCTAAAGCAGCCGAATCCACACACTTCGGTGATCTGCTGCTCGCTCAAACGCTGGAACGTTTTGTTTCCGAAGGAGAACGTTTCCCCGGCATCGGTTGCATCGTAGCGAGCCTGCGCGCCAAAGTTCAGGCGCGGCCGCAACTGCAAGGTCTGCTTCTTGAGATCGACGCGATACGCGAGGTCCTTTCCGAACAGAACGATCTCCCCGCGGCCATTGGCATAACCGCCGTAGATCGAGTCGGAAAGGTCGGAGGCACCCTTGACGTCGCGTTCGGCCTTGATTTCGAGAACCGCGACCGGCGCACCATTACTTAGCTTCACCGTTACTTAACAGCTTCCACGAGGGAAAAGGTTGCGGCATCGGCAGGAAAATGAAAAGAGCCCGCAGGGATGCCGAGATCACCACGGGCCGCTTCCAGCCCCATTTGTAGCGGGTCTGCTTGATGCGTCGCGGAGCTAGACTCTCCTGCAAAAAAAAGAAGCGCGGACCGCACTAGAGGCGTCCGTGCCCGATGCTGATTCGAGCTAGGAAAGAGCACCAACGTCCGAGATCAGTTGCGAACGCGAGCCGGGCTGCGCGGCTTGGCGCAGCCGCTGCATCGCTTTGCTTGGGATCTTGACTCGGTCGGCAAGCCGCAGAAACGCCAGCGTTCGAACGTGCCACCACGTCAAATCGATCTCGTACCAGCGCAGTCCGTGACGCGCCGAAAACGGAAAGGCGTGATGATTGTTATGCCAGCCTTCGCCCCACGAAATCAATGCGACCCACCAGCAGTTCGTCGACCGGTCCGAAGTCGGATAGGTGCGATAACCGAGCATGTGCGATGCGCTGTTGACAAGCCACGTCGAATGATAGCTGACGACTAAGCGGACGAAGATACCCCATATTACCCATGCCCATCCGCCCATCGCAAAGAGACCGACGCCGAGCGCGACCTGAAGCGGAACGTTCAAGTATTGAAGGGCGCGATAGAACGGGTCGGTGCGAAGCTCCGGTGCGAAGTGGAGGGTTTCCTCGTCGGAAGGCAGCGCGATGTTGTGACGGTAGACCCAGTCCATGTGCGCCCACCGAAATCCACCATGGATATCGTGCGGATCACCCTCTTGATCGGCATGCGCGTGGTGTTTGCGGTGTACCGCCACCCAGCGGATTGGATCGCCTTGCAACGCGAGCGTTCCGAAAATCGCCAGCGCGTATTCGAGCGGCTTGAAAAGTCGCAAGCTGCGGTGGGTTAGGGTACGGTGGAAGCAAAGGGAGATCCCTAAAGCTACCGTCGCATAAGAGACGATCGCGGCGGCCGCCAGAGCGGACCACGCAAAGAAACCCGGCAAGAAAGCAGCAAGCGCGCCGAGGTGAATGCCCAGCAGCCCGAAGCCCTTAACGTACCCGTAAAACCGATTCATGTGCCTCTCTGTATTCGGGCGGGTGCTCCGCCTTTCCCACGAAACGCGTTCCGAACTTTTCCCGACTGTGAGGCCGGCGCCATTCATACCAATCCAAGCCCGCAGTAAAGCGACCAAAACGCTGAAATGAAGGCCCCGTTTCTCCGGCGTTGAAGGTTTGGCGTCCTCCAGGAGGGCTCACGCCTGCCGTACTCCGTAGCGAACGAACGCATCGCCTTGCAATGAGCGACAGCGCCGGCCCAATGGATCCACCGAGACTCGACGCTGCGACAACACTCGCCGCGGATCGAACGCGCCTCGCGGTCGAACGTACGATGCTCGCTTGGATCAGAACCGCGACCGCGTTGATTACTTTTGGGTTCGGCGTCGGGAAATTCTCCGACATCCTGCGGCCGGGGGTCGAGAAGAGCAATTACCAGCTCGGTGCGCCGCAGCTTG
>JBAQAW010000066.1:0-58307 GCA_049285915.1 Candidatus Cybelea sp.
GTAATGGGATCGTGAACCACAACACGATCAACTTTCCGCAGTCTGCAACCATCACCGAGGTCAAAGAAGCCTACCGTTATTCCTGGAAGCGGATGATCAAAGCACTCGCGATTTATCGCGATGGCTCTAAGCTCTCGCAGCCGCTGGCGGCAAGCTACGACTTCGGCGGCGAATCCACCGAGGATGAAACGACGGCCGCGCAGCTGCAGCAGCCGTTTACGACGCCGATGCAAATTGCGGAGCGAATCGTCTACCGCTATATCGCCAAGCGCCGGCCGATGCCGCAACGCCGAAGCGGTTACACGCAGAAGGCCACGATCGCCGGCCACAAAGTCTACCTGCGCACCGGTGAGTACGAAGGCGGCCAGCTCGGCGAGATCTTCATCGACATGCACAAGGAGGGCGCGGCCTTCCGCTCGTTGATGAACAACTTCGCGATCGCGATTTCGCTGGGCTTACAGCACGGCGTGCCGCTCGAGGAGTTCGTCGAAGCCTTTACCTTCACGCGCTTCGAGCCCAACGGCCCGGTCGTCGGCCACGATCACATCAAGATGGCGACGTCGATTTTGGATTATATCTTCCGCGAGCTCGCAGTGAGCTATCTCGGACGCTACGATCTCGCGCACGTACAGCCGTCCATGCAAATGGATGCGATGGGTCCCGAGGCACAGGACGACTACATCGCCGAGGAAGAGGGAGGGGTCAACGTCCGGCCCGCGGGTGTTGTGGAAATGCTCCATCCAGTCAGCACTCATCTCCATCCTGGGCAAGAGCCACCGCCCGCTCCTCCGCCGCTTGTTTCGACGAGCCTCGGAGGAGCGGGTGGCACGGCCGTCGCCCTGCTCGCGCGCACCGAAGCGGTTAACGCATCCAAAGCCAAGGGCTACACGGGCAATGCGTGCTCGGAATGCGGCCAGCTAACGATGGTGCGAAATGGCGCATGCGAAAAGTGCGACTCCTGCGGAGCCACCTCCGGCTGCAGCTGAGGCGCTCTGGGGACACTATAACTTTCAAAATGGGCATAATGTCTCTTACGTCCCGGGAGCAAAAAACGCCGGCGAGTAACTTCGTCGGCTTCTTTATCGTCTGCAAAAAGCCTACCTCGGCTCGAATAGCCCTCCGACGATCTGCTAAGATAGTAATATGTTGGAATCGCTCGACAAACTGCGCCTTCTGTTGGGCCCCTTTCCGGACTCTGTTGCCCTCGATGCCATAGTTCTCGAACAGGTCGACTGCGGATCATATATTCGCGAGAAGGTAGAATATACGGTGGAGCGCGATGAACGCGTACGGGCTTATGTCTGCGTGCCCAAAACCGGTTATCTCCCGGTACCGGCTGTGTTCTGCCATCATCAGCATGCAAGCAATTTCGACCTTGGCAAAAGCGAGACCGTCGGCCTGATTGGAGATCCCAACCAAGCAGTTGCTGCAGAACTAGCCGAGCGCGGCTTTATCACCTTCGCACCCGATGCCATCGCGTTCGAAGAGCGAAATTGGAGCGAGGAGCCTGGCCGAGCCGAATACTTCGAATTAGCAAGCCGACTGGTCGTTGGGCAAACGCTACTCGCCAAGGCCCTACACGACGTTTCAACGGGACTAAACTATCTTTGCAATCGTCCTGAAGTCGACCCAAGCCGAATCGGGTTCATTGGCCACTCTTACGGAGGACGCATGGCCATCTGGGCGTCGGCCTTCGATAAGCGGATTCGAGCCTCGGTATCGCACTGCGGCTGCATAGACTACGCCCACTCCTTATCTCGTGACGTCGGCATTCAGATGGAGTTCTGCGTACCTGGAATCGCCAAGACAATCGATATCGGCGACGTATGTGCCATCGCCTCGCCTCGCGCTCTTTTGCTCTCTGCTACGACGGACGACGTCTGGAGTCGCGGTGCCAAGGAGACCTATACGAGGGCAAAGGCGCAGTTCGAAGGTGACTCACTCGAACTGAAGATCTGGGATGGAGGGCATATATTCACTGGCGAGATGCGCGAGTTCGCATACAACTTTCTTGATCGCTACCTCGATCATAATCCAGCCATAGCTCCCCCTGGCGAGTATTGGGGACAAACCGGAGCATAATATCACTTACGCACCAGGCCACCGGCATTATGTCACTTACAGCGATAAAGTTACCAGCGCCCAGCTAAGTCGAGACGGCGCGGACCTGCGCAAACCCGGGCGCGAAAACATAAGACGCAGCCGCGGTCGAAAAGCGGTCGAAAAAAGGGGAGCGAATGAATCGCTCCCCTTCTCGCTCCAATTGGCTTCGGTTTTACTTCAACAGTTTGCCGAAGTTGCCGAAGATGATCGCGCCGATGCCGGTCATCTGGTCGTAACCGGGGCCGGCGCTGTAGGCGCCGATGGTACCGGTGGTGATATCGCGCAGGTAGAGCTTCTTACCCGCTCCGTAGCCGTTCTTCGCCCACGTCGCGTAGAGAGTCGGACCGAAGTAGCCGGCACGCGCCTTCATCATCTGATCGACGATCGTTAATCCGGCGCCGAAGATCGGCGACGCGAGCGACGTTCCGCCGATCGGGCCCTGGAAGGCGCCATCGTAGTAGAACGATTCGCCCGACCCCGGGCTCGCATCGAACGAGACGTCGGGTAGGTTGCGTCCGCTCGTGATGATGTTCGTCACTCCCTTCTGGTACTTCGGAAGCTTCATGACGACCGAAACGCCGCCGCCGGTGCCGTTCCAACCGACCTCACTGGTCTCCTTACCGTTGGAATGATCGACACCCAAGAACGTTCCGCCAATGGCAACCTGATGCGGGTCGTCCGCCGGCGTTCCGACGGTCGGATCGCTGGTGTAGCAGCCGTAGGTCCGCGTACCGTTGTCGCCCGTCGATGAATGGAAGGTGATACCGAGTGCCGCACCCTGTTTAAAGATATGGTCGGCCGCCTTCGGGAAGGTCGGGATGAAGGCCGTCTCGCACTCGCTGTAGCTCGTGTTGACCGTATCTGCTAAGTTGTCTTGAACGATCTGAGTGTACATATCGGTGAAATAGCGCAGATCGGAGGCCGACGGTGCCTCGTACGCGTAGATCGCGGTGCCCGGCGCGATCGAGACGAGCGTCTCGATATCGAGCGTTGCCTCAACCGAATCACCGGTGAGTCCGGCGGGCGGTCCGCCGTCAACGAGCACGCGCGTCGTCGCCGGGCCCGTGCGCTTCACTTGGAAATACGAGAGATATGCGTTGACGTCGGTATCCAGAAAGTCTGCGTCGCCGACGAACGCGCTGGCGCGGCCGGCCCCGCTCATCTTCTTCGGGATGCCGTAGGACGCGCGATAGACGCCCGGGCCGTAGCCTGAATCGGGACCGAAGAGCGGCGGTTTGCTCGCGCGCCGTACCTGAGTCGCGGGCACGATGTGATGGCCTGGCTTGAACTCGTACTGCGGACGCAGCGTGTGTGCGCTGTCGAGGCCGACGACGGCGTAGACCGTGCGCGCGAGGTTCGCCGGAATCGTCTCCGGACGGACGTTCATATAGCGCGTCTCGCCGTCGGCCCGGCGCACGACGTGAATCTCCGTCGAGAAGAGCCGTTCGGCAACGGGCGCCGGCGCGCTCGCGTCGATCGTCGTTCGGTTCGTGAAGGTGTGGGTGATCGTGAAGCCGGCGTCGCGCAGCTGGCCGAGCGTCGTGTCGTAGTCCGTTTGCGTCGGCCCGAATTGGCGCGCAAACTGCTGCGGCGTCAAATAGCGATGGAAGCTCCCCGAGCCCGGCGTACCTTGCGCCTCGACGAGCCGGTCGAGCTTGGCTTCGTTGCGGTAGTTGAGAACGACGGCGACGTTGACGCGCGTCGTGTCCGTCGCACGGCCGAGATCCTGCATCTGCGTCGAACCGGCGGACGGTGCTAAACTTGTTCCGGCACCCGAGCAAGCCGCGAGCATGGCGGTGACCGCGGCTAAACCCAGAGCCCGACAAGTAGTTACTGGGAAACGCATCGTGCGTGCTCCTTACTTTTAAACAGTCGTGGTTTTTTGAAACGTTTGCCTGGGGATTTTGCCTTTCGATTGCGAACCGCGGCTTTCATGCTTCGCCTGGCGTTGCCGTGCGTCGCCGCGCTCGCCCTGCTCCTAGCGGGCGACATTGCGGCGGTCGGAGCCGCGGCGCGGGCCGTCTCCGCAGCCGACGGTATTCATAAGATCGAGCACGTCGTCATCATCATGCAGGAGAACCGTTCCTTCGATAGTTACTTCGGCACCTACCCGGGCGCCGACGGCATCCGTAGGTCGATGCGCGACGGAGCCCCGCTAGTCTGCGTTCCCGACTCGGAGACCAACGGGTGCGAGCGCCCCTACCACGACCCGAACGACGAAAACACGGGTGGTCCCCACAGCGCGAAGGCCGCGGACCTGGCAATCGACGGCGGAAAGATGGACGGCTTCATCGCCGTTATGCACGCGGCGAATCGCACCGGCGGTTGCCCAACCGATATTCCGACCTGCATCGTGAAGGGTCACGAGAAGAGCGTGATGGGTTACCACACGCAAGCCGAGTTACCCGACTATTGGGCGTACGCGCGCAACTTCGTTCTGCAAGATCGGATGTTCGCACCGGTGCGCTCTTGGAGCCTTCCGACGCACCTGTACATGGTCTCGGAGTGGGCGGCGAGCTGTGCGAAGATCGGCGACCCGGCGAGTTGTAAACCGGAGCGCACCTATTTCAACGACGACGATCTCCCGCGGGATCTCTTCACGGCGAAGGCTCCGCAGCGTGCCGGGCGCCCCGACTACCCGTGGACCGATCTCACCTATCTGCTTCACGCCCACCACGTCACGTGGGCGTACTACGTGATGGACGGCTTCGAGCCCGACTGCATTAACGACCAGAGCAGCTGCAAGTTGCGGCCGCAAAGCGCGCGCACGCCGGGAATCTGGAATCCGCTGCCGTCGTTTACCGACGTTAAACAAGACGGTGAGAGCGGGAATGTCAAGGATACTTCGTTCTTCTTCCGCGATCTGCGCGAGGGTACGCTGCCCAGCGTCGTCTGGCTCACGCCGTCGAATCGTTACAGCGAACACCCGCCCGGGCTGGTGAGCACGGGCCAAGCCTACGTCGTCGGCCTGATCGACGCCATCATGCAGAGCCGCTACTGGGATTCCACTGCGATCTTTTTGAGCTGGGACGATTGGGGCGGCTTCTACGATCACGTCGCGCCTCCCAACGTCAACTACTTCGGCTATGGCTTGCGCGTACCGGCGATCGTGATCGGTGCGTACGCGCGCAAAGGCTTCATCGATCACCAGACGCTCAGCCACGATGCCTACGTCAAGTTCATCGAGGACGATTTTCTCGATGGCGAGCGCATCGATCCCGCGCGCGACGGCCGTCCCGATCCGCGCGCGAGCGTTGCCGAGGACGCGCCGCAGCTCGGCGATCTTCGCGCGGACTTCGATTTTACGGCACCGCCGCGTCCACCGCTCGTTCTCCCCGGCGGGATTGGACCGCCGTACAAGCCCGGCTATACCGGGCCGCCCTAACGCAAAAACGCAGGCTCGCCCGGGAATCGGGTACGGGCGTTACCGAAGAGCGGCTCGCATGCGACCGTTGCTGATCCTGGCCGTTTTGCTTGCGTGCCCTCCTTGGGCACTCGCCCAAACGAACCAAACGGCATCGGCAGCAGCGCCCTTAGAAGGCCTGACGCTGGGCGAACCGATGAGCGCGGTCCGCGACGCGCTCGGGGATCCGCTTAACGTTCAGTCGACCGGCTCCCTATTGATTTGGCGCTACATCGGACGCGGCGGGGCGTTCTACCTTGACGTCCTCGTCAAAAACAACGTGGCATACTCGGTCACCGTCGTGCGCCGCTACGACGACAGCGCGTATACCGATCCGCGGGGCATATCGTTCGGAATGACGAGCGCCGGCGTCCGTGCGAAGCTCGGCGCTCCGGCGCAAAAAACGACGAACTCGGACGACGGCTCGGTCGATCTCTGGTATACCGTAGGCTCGTTCCGCTGGATCTATGAGTTTTACTCGGACCGGCTCGGCTTTATCCAGGTGACGCCTTCGCCGGCCCTTCGGGCCACTTTTGTAAGCGCGCCTGCGGTGTCGCCCGCCGACGGAAGTTCTGCCGAGAACGCAATCAAGATCCGGCCGTCGAACAGCCTGACCAACGCACTGTGGATCAACGCTTATTTCGCGACGAACCAATGCGGCAGCACCGGTCACTGGAAAGAGCTCCCACTCGATCTCGAGCCCGACTCGAGCAAGAAGGATACCGTGGGGCTGACCATCGTGCGCGCTCGCTGCACGGACGGCGCGACGGAGCGGACCTTTTACTTCGACACTCCCGGCAACGCGGCCGAGCCGGGCGCCGGCGCGTGAGTGGAACAGCAACGCGACTCCTACTATCGGCGCTGGGTCTCGGCTTGCTCTGCGCGGGCTTTACCGCCTGCAACGGATCCGCCCCAAGCGACGACGACGTACTCAAGCACGTACTCGCCATCAACACCTGCTACGCCCGGATGTATGTAAAGCAGAGCGCAGCGGCGCTCGCGCAGCGCCGCGCCTTCGCCGGATCGAAAGATCCCATGGCCGTCCCGACGCCAACCTATGACTTATCCGGGTTGCGTGCGTGCTTCATCGCCCGCGCTTCGCGCCAACGCCTCAACGACCGCCTGCGCAAACATCCGGCGATCCTCGCGCTCGGGCGCTCGTGCGAGAAGTACGTCGCTCTCGAGAGCGACGACGCGACCGTCGCCTATGCTAAGTGCATCCGCGACGGCATGCCGGCCGCGCTGGACTCGGCGCAATAGCGATGGCCGACGACGCGCTGCTTCCATTCCTGCGCAAAGCGAAAGAACACGGCGTTCCCGATGAATCGCTCGCCGGCGTGCTTCGCCAGAACGGCTGGTCGGAGCGGCGGATCTATCGCGCGCTCTCCGACTACTACGCGGAGGCGTTGAACGTCCCGATACCCAGCCGCCCGGGCTCGGTCGAGAACGCGCGCGACGCGTTCCTCTATCTCCTCAACTTCATCACCCTTGGATTCTGGACGGTCGCCCTTTGGCAGATATGGGACGATCTCGTCAAGCGTCGGTTCCCCGACGAGCTTTCGCTCTCGACCGGCTCGTCGCTGCGCGAAGACATCGCCTGGCAGATCGCGATCATCGTCGTCACGTTCCCCGTCTTCGTCTTCATCCATATGCTGATCCAGCGTGAGCTCACGCGGCGGCCCGAGCTGTATTACTCGCCGATCCGCCGCTGGCTCACATACATCGCGCTCGTTCTCTCCGCCATTACGATCGTGATCGACGCCGCGCTGACGATCCAAGCCTGGATCCTCGGGCACCTCACGACGCGCTTCATCCTGGATACGCTCGTCTTGTTCCTCATCGGCGGCGGGATCTTCGCCTACTATCTGCTGACGATCGATCCGCCAAAACCGCGCACCCAGTAACGACCGCCGGCCCCTCGGCGCCTAACAAGCGAGCGCTACCAACGTTGCGGCAAGTTCGAGCTTCCGACGCCGGCGAGCCACAACGATATGGCCGTTCCTCGATGTCAGCGCGCGTCGAGTCGACGCTGCAAAGCAACTTAGGAGTCCAGCGACGGAGCGTCGAACGGCGCGTTGCAAATGAGACGTCTGCAACTTGCCGCACTCGCGGCCTTCATTTGTATCGCACCTTCCTTGGCCAATGCCGCAGAGTCGAAGACTCCGGCCGCGCAGTTGATGAGCAAGCTCACATGGCGGAGCATCGGTCCGTACATCGGCGGCCGCTCCGTCGCCGTCGACGGCGTCCCGGGCAAGGACATCTTCTACATGGGCGGCGTCGAGGGCGGCGTCTGGAAGAGCACCGACTTCGGTCTGAGCTGGACGAACATCACCGACGGAAAGCTTCCGGGCATCGCGAGCCCGATCGGCGCGCTTGCGGTGGCGCCGTCCAACAGCAGCATCATCTACGCCGGCACCGGGGAAGCCGACATTCGCGGCGACTTCGATACCGGCGACGGCATCTACAAGACGACCGACGGCGGCAAGAACTGGTCATACGCGGGCCTTCGCGAAACGCACATGATCGCCAAGCTCCTGGTCGATCCACGCGATCCCAACGTCGTCTACGCGGCTTCGATGGGCCACGTCTTTCACCCCAACGCCGAACGCGGCATCTTCAAGACGACCGACGGCGGAAAGTCGTGGAAAAAGGTGCTCTATATCGACGATAAGACCGGCGGCGTCGATATGACGATGGACTCGCGCAGCCCCAGCGTCATCTACGCGGCGATGTGGCAAGCGCAGCGCGTCCCGTGGAAGCTGACCAGCGGCGGTCCCGGAAGCGGGCTTTACAAGACGACCAACGGCGGGGGCCGTTGGACGAAGATCTCCTCCAATCACGGCTTCGCGACCGGCACGCTCGGGAAGATCGGCGTCTCCGTGGCGCAGCGCGATCCGCGCGTCGTCTACGCAACCGTGCAGGCTCTCGACGGCGGCATCTTCCGCTCGAGCGACGGCGGCGCGACGTGGAAGCGCACGAACGCCGAGATGAAGCTGCGCCAGCGCGCCTTCTACTACACCGCGATCTATGCCGATCCGACGAATCCGCAGGTCGCCTACGCGCCGGAGGTCGACGGCGTCTACAAGACCAAAGACGGCGGCAAGACGTTTACCAGCATCGACATGCCCCACGGCGACAATCACATCATCTGGATCGATCCGCGCCGCCCGACGACGCTGCTCGTCGGCAACGACGGCGGGGGCACCGTATCCGTCGACGGCGGCGACAACTGGAGCAGCGAGCACAATCAGCCGACGGGCCAGTTCTATCACGTCGCGCTCGACGATCAGTTTCCGTTCCACGTCTTCGGTGCGTCGCAGGACGAAGGCGCGTTCGAAGGCCCGAGCGCCGCGGTCGGGCCGGGCATCGGCCCCGGCGATTGGCACAACGTCGCGCTCGGCGAGAGCACCTTCGTAGCCCCGGAGCCGGGTAATCCGGAGGTTACCTACGGCAGCGGTTACTACAGCTCGTTCGCGCGCTTCAACCGCATCACCGGCGACGAGAAGAACGTCAGTCCGTGGCCGCGCTACATGGCCGGCGCCTCGGCGGCCCAAACCAAATACCGCTTCGGCTGGACGCACCCGATCTTCTTCTCACCCGCCGATCCGCACGAGTTGCTCGTCGGTGCACAAGTCGTCTTCTCCAGCATGGATCACGGGCAGACGTGGAAGATCATCAGCCCCGATCTCACGCGCAACGATCCTTCGACCGAGGGCCCGACCGGCGGCCCGATCTTCCTCGATCAAACCGGCGCCGAAACCTTTCCGGATATCGCGTCGCTCGCGGTCTCGCCGCTCGACGCGAACGTCATCTGGGCCGGGTCCGCCGACGGTCTCGTGCACGTGACGACCGATCACGGCGGTAACTGGAAGCTGGTCACCCCTCCGGATCTGCCGCAGTGGGCGCAGATCAGTTCGATCGAGCCCTCGCATACGCAAAAGGGTACCGCCTATCTTACGGCGTCGCGCTATATGTGGGACGACTTCCACCCCTACGTCTACGAGACGACCGACTACGGCGCGCATTGGACGTCGCTGACCAGCGGATTACCGGCCGACCAATACGTCTTCGTCGTCCGCCAGGATCCGAGCGAGCCGCGCCTGCTCTTTGCGGGCACGCGCAGCACGGCCTACGTCAGCCTCAACGGCGGCGAAACGTGGCAGCCGTTGACGCTGAATCTGCCGGGAGTCCAGGTGCGCGACTTCGCGACCGACGTGCGCGAGGACGAACTCGTCGCCGCGACGCACGGCCGCGCGTTTTGGATTCTCGATAACGTCACGCTGTTGCGGCAGCTGGCGCACGAAGAATCCCAGTCGGTTGCAAGTCTGCAGCTCTTTAC
Source organism: Candidatus Cybelea sp. (assembly GCA_049285915.1). Classification (GTDB taxonomy): domain Bacteria; phylum Vulcanimicrobiota; class Vulcanimicrobiia; order Vulcanimicrobiales; family Vulcanimicrobiaceae; genus Cybelea. The sequence goes on from JBAQAW010000066.1 coordinate 9,846, forward strand.
GCCCGATACGTCCTGGCTTTCGAACGCCTACGGCAGCCCGAACTTCTCGATCCCGGAGTTTGGCGACAACCCGGCGTACGGCACGGCGGTCTACTTCAACGTTCCTCCGGGCTACAACGGAAAGACGCCCCTGACGCTGAGCTTCCTCGATGCCGGCGGCGCGACGGTTCGCAGCTTCACGCTGCACCCGAAGAATCCGCACGAGCCCAAGCTGACTCCCGAGCAGGAGGATAAGCTCGACGCCAACCAATCGCGAGCGCGGAGCCTCGAGCGCCTAACCGTTGCCGCCTCGGGAATGAATCTATTTCAATGGGACATGCACTACGCGCCGGCCTACGACGTGCCGGGCTGGCGCCCCGACTTCACCGACGACTGGCCCGATAACGCCGACGGTCCAACGATCCTGCCGGGAAACTACACCGTCGTGTTGCGCTATGGTTCGCAGACTCTGCGCGAACCGATGACGGTCCACCTCGACCCGCGCAGCCACGCCACGCTGGCCGATCTGCAAGCGCGTCTCGCGCTCGAGCAACAGATCCTTGGCGCGATCGATTCCTTGGATCGGGCGATCGTAGCCGCCGCCGGAGCTCGCGGTCAAGCGGCTACCGCCACGAGCGGCGAGGCCGCGCAGCTCATAGCGATGGATAATAACTCGAGTGAAGCCGATGTGATGCACGGAACGAGAGTACGCGAGCAACTCGCCTTCCTCCTCAACTCGCTCGAAAACTCCTACTCGAAGCCGACGGCCGCGGAGTACGACGCGTACCACGACCTCTCGGCACTCGCCACGGCCGGAGAAGCGCGGCTGAAAGGAATGGGCACTCGGTGAGAACTCGATGCGCGCTCGCGGCAACGGCGCTCCTCGCCGGGTGCGCGCAAGCCGGAAGTAACGTTGCGGTTGTGCCCGGCACGACGGCTTCGGCGCTAGGTAGTACTTCGACGCCTCGGCTTTCGGCCGGTAATCCGCCGCGCTGCCAGGGGCAGCGCTCGCGTAAGCGCTACGCGCAGACCGTTACGAAGCTCAAGCGGAGCGGCGGCTCGATCTGCGTCGCCGAGTTCCGCGGCTTTGGCGGAGCGCTGGAGTATCCGACCGTGGAACGGTCGATCGAGCTGACGAGCCGAACGACCGTGGGCGACATCTACAACGAACCCGAGCTCGGCTCGGGGACGCCGCTGCTCTATCTTAACCTGCACTTCTCTGCGAACACGCGGTTTGGGGCGAGCGTCCCGTCGCAGGGCGGACTCGAGAGCGCCAAATTCGTCTCCGGGCAGGCCTACACGGCCTTCGGCGAAGTCCAGGTGGGACATCTTGCCTTTATGTTCACGCCCTGCTACAGCGTTGCAACGAGCGGTGCGTACGGCGGCCTGCTGCCCAACGTCGGAGCGCTCTTCGACGACGCGATCATCACCGGTAACGGCTTCGGCGTCATCGAGATCTATTCGGGCGCACAAGTCTCGCAAGAGTGTGAGGGATCCTGATGTCGTTTCTTCGTCGCTGCTTGCGCGCGTCATCGGCTCTCGCTGCGCTGATCGCGCTCGCCGCGTGCGCTCAGCATGGCGGCACGCTCGTGCCGATGGGTACGCTCAACCCGGCGGCCGTCGCTCCCGATACCGTTCCGCCGGTCTGTAAGGGGCAGAAGACCGCCAAAGACTATGCATCCTTAACCGAAACGCTTTCGAGCGAAGGCGGAGCGTTGTGCGTCCCCGCGTTCGGCGGCTTTGGCGGCACGGTCAACTATCCGCCGGCGAATCCCTCGGTAAACGTCGAACTGACGAGCAGTACGACCGACTACAATCATATGCCGAATCTCGGCACCGGTACGCCGATTTTCTACATGCAGCTCGCCATACAAGGCGCTACGTCGTTCGGCAGCAACGCCGGCGCCGGCGGCGGACTCACCGGCAAGACGATCCGCCCACGCAAACCGTACACCGTCTACGGGCAGGCGGTGATCTTTCACATCAAGTTTAATTTCGGGCCCTGCTACGCCAAAGCATCGAAGGGTAAGTACGGCGGCGTCATCGGCGGCGTCGGAACGCTGCTCGAGGGAGCGCAGATTCCGGGCGCGGCAACCGCCGTCGTCGAAGTCTACGCCGGTAAACAGACCGCCACGAAGTGTCTGAGTTAGCCGGCCTCGGAAACGGTTGGAATGGCGCCGTCCGGCTCTTCGGCGGGCACGATGATTCCCGCAAGGCTCAGCGGGTCGTAGGCGCCGACGCGGACCCGCGTGGTCTCGCCGGTCCGGCGCACGGCGCGTAACGCATCCACCGCCTCGGGCAGCGCGAACTGTTCGCCGACGAATCCGGCGACGAAGCGCCCACCGCGAATCTCACCCCGCGCCTCCATCCGGCGCAGCACGAGCAAGAGCTCGCGCCATCTCGGCGCGAGCGATTCGCGCGCGATGACATCGCGGAAAACGACACCCCAGCGCGCGAGCAGCCGGCGGGCAAAGCCTTCGACGTCGATCTTCTGCGTTGCCGCCTGTAAGAGCGTCCAGCGCCCGCTCGAAGATCGCGGACGCGCGCGCAATCCCCGTTCGCCGAGCCGGCGCTTCGCATCGCTGAGCGAGCGCAGCGCGTCGAAGCCGTCGGCGGTGATCAACCCGGCGGCAACGAGCTGCCAGAGCGCCTCCTCGACTTCGCTGGGCAGACGTTTGGTCGCGCGGACGATCTCGGCGAAGAACGGCGCACGCAGTTCTTCGACCGTCGCGAGGATCTCGCGCGCGGCGTGCGAGAGCGCCTCGCCGAAATCGTTTCGGCGAACGATCAGCTCTTCGGCGTTCGCGCGCACGAACAGCGAGATCGGGGCGAGCCGCGTCGGCCGCACGCGGCGCGAACTCTCAGCATCGCGCGGTTCGAGCGCGGGATGCGGAGAGAGGCGTCCCCACATCACGTCGCCGGAGTAGCAGAGCCGGTCGAGAAACTCAGGCTTGTAGCCCGCGACGCGCGCGGGAAGAATCTGCCCCTCCCAGGCGACCGTGGGAATCTCATAGGCTTCGAGCTGGCGGACGATCTGCAGCGTTCCGTCAACTCCGTGCAGCCTCGAACTCGGCGCGACGTGCTGCCAGCGCTGCAGAAATGCCATGTACTGCGCGGCCGTGACCGGCTCGATCTCGCGCCGCAAGCGGCCGACGGTAAGCCGATGGATGCGCGCGAGCACGCGCCGGTTGCACCACTCTTCGTCGGGCGTCGTACTGTCGAACCTTCCGTGGAGCACTTGGCCTTGCGCTTCAAGGCGCAACAGCGCCGCCTCGATTGCCGCATTATCGAGCTGCAACCGTGCCGCCATCTGCGCGACCGTCATCGGGCCGCTGGACTCGAGCCACCCACGGAGAATCTCGGTGACGGCCTCCTCGCGGTTTTCGGTGCCCGTCTCGTAAGCGGCGCGTGCGAGCTCGAGCCGCTCGGCGCACGTCCAAAAGCCCGCGACGGTCATCGCACGCCGTTGCGCGACGAGCTCCTCGTACCAGGCCTTCCATGCAGGCGCCGGCGGCATGACGATCAGCGTCGAGAGCGCGTCGTGCAGCTCGTCGGCGTCGCGAACGACCGGCCACGATTCCTCGGCGACCTGCGAGATCGCCGCGGCATCCAAGATGCCGGCGCCGTCGACGTCGTCGCGCATCGTGCGGCGCAGCTGCACCGCTCGCGCTCGCCGCTCTTCTAGCGGCGCATCGTCGAGGTAAGCAAACGGATTGGCGTTGAGGATCTCGTGACAGAAGACCGAGGGCTCCGGCGTATCGACCGCGACGGTCTGCAGCGAACCGGCTTCGATCTCGCGCAGAATGGCGACGAAGCCGTCGAGATCCATCGCCTCGTGCAGACAGTTCGAGAGCGTCTCGCGCACGAGCACGTGATCGGGAATGCGAATCGGCCCGGTCAGATTCTCGGGACATGCCGCTTGATCGGGGAAGACCGCCGCCACCAGGTCGTCGGCGCGCATACGGATCAGCTGCGGCGGCACTTTGCGCCCGCCGCTGAAGCGCAGAATCGCCAGCGCCCGCGTCGCGTTCCAGCGCCAGCGCGCGGCGAACATCGGCGCCGGCAGCAAGGCTTGGGTCAGCGTCTGCTCGGCGCTAGCCGAGCGAACGAACTCGAAGACGACGTCGAGCGGGAAGGCGTGCTGATCGGTCAATGAGAGCACGATGCCGTTGTCGGTCGCGGCCGCCTGCAGCTCGAGGTTGAAGGATCGGCAGAACTTCTTGCGCAGCGCCAGGCCCCACGCGCGGTTGATGCGCGCGCCGAAGGGCGTGTGCAGGATCAGCTGCATTCCACCGCCCTCGTCGAAGAAGCGCTCGGCGACCAGCGTCCGGTCCGTCGGCACGACGCCGAGGATCTTCTTGCCGGCGCGAACGTACGCGACGGCCTGCTCGGCGCCCGCGGAATCGAGCGCGCACTCTTCCTGCAGCCACGCGATCGCCGATTCGTCGGGGCGTTCGTCGATCGCGACCCGCACCGCGCAGACCTCACGTGACAGCTCGATCGTACGCCCTCGCCCTTCGCCGTTCCAGAACGGAATCGAAGGCGGTGCGCCGTGCGCGTCCTCGACGCGAACGACGCCGGCTTCGACGCGCCGAATCTTCCACGAGTTCGTGCCGAGCAAGAAGATATCGCCGGCCATGCTTTCTACGGCAAAATCCTCGTCGAGCGAGCCTATTACGTGCCCCTCGGGCTCGACGATGACGTTGAAGTTGGCGGTATCGGGGATCGCGCCGCCGCTCGTGATCGCGGCCAGGCGCGCGCCGCGCCGCGCTCGCAGCTTCCCGTTGACTCGGTCGTAGTGCAGGAAGGTGCCGCTTCGCCCGCGCGAAGTTGCAATGCCGTCGGCCAGCATCGTGAGGACCGCGTCGAAGTCGCTGCGTTCGAGGGTGCGATAGGCGAACGTGCCCCGCACCAGCGCGAAGAGGGTTTCGACGTCCCATTCGTGCTGCGCGCACGAGGCAACGATCTGTTGCGCAAGGATGTCGAGCGGCGCTTTGGGGATCTGCAGCGCGTCGAGCGCGCCGCGGCGAATCCCGCGCACGAGCGCGGCGCACTCGATCAGCTCGTCGCGCGTCGTGACGTAGAAGATTCCTTTGGGCAACGCGCCGACCCAGTGGCCGGAGCGCCCGATGCGCTGCAGCGCAACCGCGATCGCTCGCGGCGAGCCCAACTGCACGACGAGATCGACCGAACCGATGTCGATGCCGAGCTCGAGCGAAGCGGTCGCAACGACCGCTCGCAACTGGCCGTCGCGCAGACGCTGCTCGACGTCGAAGCGAAGTTCGCGCGCCAAACTTCCATGGTGCGGCATCACGAAGCCTTCGCCGAGACGCTCGTTGAGCGCGAAGGCGACGCGTTCGCTCATGCGGCGGGTCCCGACGAAGATCAGCGTCGTGCGATGCGCGCGGATCTGATCGGCGACGCGATCGTAGATCTCGCCCCACATCTCTTTGCTCGCGACCGGACCGAGTTCGTCGTTGGGAACCTCGATCCGCAGCTCCATCTCGCGGCGGTGTCCGACGTCGATCGTCGTTGCCCGATCGCTGAGGAACCGGGCTACGTCCGCGAGCGGCCGCACCGTCGCCGAGAGCCCGATGCGTTGCGGTTTAGGCGCGCCGTTCTGCGCGACCAGATGATCGAGCCGCGCGAGCGTCAGCGCCAAATGCGAACCGCGCTTATCGGCCGCCATTGCGTGAATCTCGTCGACGATGATCGTCTTGACCCCCGCGAAGAGCGCGCGCGACTTCTCCGCGGTGAGCAGGATGAAGAGCGACTCCGGCGTCGTCACCAGCACGTGCGGCGGCTTACGCAGCATGCTCTGCCGTTGCGCCGGCGTCGTATCGCCGGTGCGCACGGCCGTGCGGATCGGCGCCATTCCGACGCCGCGTTCGATGGCCAGGGTCGTCAGCGCGCCAAGCGGCTTTTCCAGGTTCTCGCGGACGTCGTTGGTCAGCGCCTTCAGCGGGGAAACGTAGACGACGAGGGTCTGCTCGGGCAACGTTCCGGCCACGGCTTGGCGGACGAGATCGTCGAGGCAGAGCGTGAAGGCCGAGAGCGTCTTGCCCGAACCCGTCGGCGCCGAGATGAGGACGTCCTCACCGGCGCGGATCGCCGGCCAGCCGCGGGTCTGAGGCTCGGTGGGCGCGGTGAAGGCGGCATCGAACCACTCTTGCACCAGCGGGTGGAAAAACTCACGCATGTGCGCAATCTATTCGACATCGGCCACCGCGCTCCACGCAAAAGCGGCGCGGCTGCCGGATATGCGGGGGAAGAGACCTCATGAGATACGGCATTGCACTATCTGCCCTGCTCGCACTCGGAATCGCGTTCGCGCCGCACTTCGCGGACGCGCAGATGGACCAAGCAACCACAGCGCCGGCGACGGTCAATCCGTCGGCCACGGAGAATCCACAAGGGAATGCCAGTCCCTTCGAGAGCCCCAATCCCGGCGAGACGCCGGGTGAGACCGAGGTCGTTTCGTCCAGCAGCGGCGGCGACTGGGGTTTGATCGGACTTCTCGGGCTTCTGGGCCTTCTCGGCTTGCGCAAGCGGACGTGACCTAAGCTGCGGGGCGTGCTGCTCGCCTCGGCTTTTTTTCTGGCCGCACTGCGGCCGGCCGGTGCCGCGCTGCCCGTCCTAACCCTCGCCGATATGAGCCGGCTCGTCGAGTTGGATGAGCCCGCTATCTCGCCGGACGCAAAACGCGTCGCCTTCATCGTCATAACTCAAGACGTTAAACACGACGCCTACGTCAATAGTTTAGCCGTTCTCGACCTCGCCACGAACCAAACCCGCACGATCCTGGGCGGCAAGGACGTCGCCGTGCCCCGCTGGTCGCCCGACGGTTCGCGCCTGGCCTACCTCGCGAAGACCTCCGGCGAGGATCACCAGCTCTTCGTTCGCGAAGGCGAACGCTCGCGACAGCTCACGACGGCAAAAGGCGACGTCGTCGACGAGGCCTGGAGCCCCGATGGCCGCGAGCTGGCCTTCGTCGCCGCCGATCCGCAGGGCGCCGCGCCCTTCTTTTACGCGGGCGACAACGACTACACGGCGACCGAGCTAACCCCGCCGGAGCACCTGTGGGTCGTCTCGGCGAACGGCGGGACGGCGCGACGGCTTACTAGCGGCTCCTGGACGATCGCACCGACCGATCCGGGCGGCATCTTCTCGCCGCAAATCGCGTGGACGCGCGACGGTCGCTCGATCGCCGTCACGCGCGTCGCGAACACGTTTAGCGGCGACGACGAATATTCGACGCTCTGGCAGGTCGACGTCCGCACCGGTGCGATGCGCAAGCTTACCGGCCACTCCGCCTTCGAGTTGAGTCCGTCGTACTCACCCGACGGCTCGCGCCTCGCGTACTGGTACCCGCGCGGCGGTGATTTCAACGCCGAGACGACGGTGCGGATCCGCGAAGGAGGACGCGACGACGTCTTCGCCGGCGCTCTCGACCGCAATATCGCCGCATCGCTCTGGCTTCCCGATGGGCGGCTCTTGCTCTGTGCCGCCAGCGAAACGAGCAATCTCTTCTATATCGCCAAACCCGACGGCAGCACCAGCGCGATCCCGTTGGGCGAGGTTCATCCGATCTGCGATCCCTACTCGAGCAGCACGTTCGACGGCGGCGCCGCCGCGAGCATTGCGCGCGACGGAACGATGGCGTTTATCGCAACGACGCCGGCGAGCGCGCGCGAGCTCTACCTCTTGCGCGCCGGATCGAAACAACCGCAGCGCCTAACCCACTATAACGATTTTCTCGCGGGCATCGCGACCGGTGCGATGAGCGAGCTGCGTTGGACGGGCCCCGGCGGATTCGCCGAAGACGGCGTCGTCATCGATCCTCCCAATCCGTCACCGGGCCGTAAGTATCCGGTCGTGCTGCTGATTCACGGCGGTCCCGGGCTCTCCAGCCAGCGTGATTTCGTCTGGGAGCAGTGGCCGCTCGCGCAGGCGATCGCCGCGCGCGGCTACGTCGTCTTCGAGCCGAACTATCGCGGGAGCGATAACCTCGGCAACGCCTATATGACGGCGATCGTTCACGATACCGTCGTCGGGCCGAGCTCCGATATCCTCGCCGGTTTGACGGCGCTCGGAACTCGCCCGGAGGTCGACTCCGCACGCGTGGCGGTCTCCGGCTGGTCGTACGGCGGCGAGCTGACGTCGTGGCTGATTGGACACTATCACTTCTGGCGCGCGGCGATCTCCGGTGCGGCGGTAAACAACGAGTTCGACGAATACAATCTCTCGACGTCCAACGTGCAGGATCGTTATCCGCTCGGCGCCTCGCCGTGGACCGCCGACGGAGAACGCATCTACCGAGAGAACTCACCGATCGCGTATTACGCGCAGATTACGACGCCGACGCTGATCTGGGGCACGACGCAAGATCCGGTCGTTCCGATCACGCAGTCGTACGAGCTCTTTCACGCGCTGACGGAGAACCACGTCCCGGTTCGTTTTGCCGTCTTCCCCGCCGCCACGCACGGACCGGACAGCCCGCGCCAAGCGATGGAGCTAACGAAGCTCTGGCTCGACTGGCTTCATCTTTACGTGTCACCCTGAGCTTGTCGAAGGGCTGTCGAAGGGCTGTCGAAGGGCTGTCGAAGGGAATGTCATCCTGAGCCTCTTATGTGTCACCCTGAGCTTGTCGAAGGGCTGTCGAAGGATCATCCAATTCGCCGCTTCCGGCGTTTAAGAGGATATGAAACGCCCTCTTAGCGCCGTTCTTCTTCTCGGACTCCTCATCGCGGCGTCGGCCCCGGCCCCGGCGGCCGCACCGTCGACCGACCAGCGCGTCGTGCTCGCCGGCGGCTGCTTCTGGGGAATGCAGCTCGTCTTCGAGCAACTCAAAGGCGTCGACCGCGTCGTCGCGGGCTACGCCGGCGGCGAAGCATCCACCGCGCAGTACGAGACGGTCAGCACCGGTGCGACCGGGCACGCGGAGTCGGTGGAGATCACCTACGATCCCGCCAAGATCTCGTTCAAATCGCTGCTCGACGTCTATTTCAAAGTAGCGCACGATCCGACCGAGCTCAATCGTCAGGGGCCCGACCAAGGCACGCAGTATCGCTCGGAGATCTTCTACACGACGGGTGAACAGCGAACGCAAGCACTCGGCACGATCGCGCATCTGGACTCGACGCACGCCTATCCTTCGCGAATCGTGACGACCGTGGCGCCCTTACGCGGATTCTATCCGGCGGAGGCCTACCACCAAGATTACGCGCAGCACAATCCGGAAAACCCGTACATCGCCTTCAACGACCTGCCGAAGCTCAAGGTTTTACGCCAGGATTTTCCCCAGCTGATCAAACCGAACGCGTGGTACCCATCGTAGCCGGCGCATCCTTCGACAATCCTTCGACAATCCTTCGACAAGCTCAGGATGACACGGGAGGTCATCCTTCGACAATCCTTCGACAAGCTCAGGATGACACTAGGTGGGCGGGTCGCTCTGGTGCTGGGCGTAGGAGCGCGGGTCGAAGTACCAGTCGGGTAGCGTGTCGGGGAACGTAATGTCGTTGAAATCGTAATCGACGGTCGCGTCGCGGCCGAGATAATCGGCGTCCTGCTGATAGGTCGGGGTGCCGTGGATGTGCGTGACGATCGGCATGTTGTGCATCCAGGCGAGCGTCACCGTGAAGAGCATCGGATAGACGTGATGCCCGGAGTCCTCGTCGTAGAGCTTGTCGGTCGCGACCACCTCCTTGAGCTCCAGGGTCTTTGCATCAACGTACAGCTCGCGCAGACGATTGCGATCGGGATCGCGACGCGCCTGCAGGCTCACGTGGATCTCGTCGCCTTCGTTGGCGATCCGGGTGACGCGATAATCGAACTCGCCCATGACGGTAACCGTCGCAATGACCGGCGGCAGGCTGCCCGTCGGCTCGGGAGTCGGAACGAAGTCGCGCGGACTCGTGTGCGGATGCACGGGGGCCGGCTCGAAGAGATCGGCGGTCGGCGGCCCCGGATCCCATGGCTCGTTGAAAGAGGGCCGGAGAAACTCGAGCGTGCCGCGAGCCGAACCGTGATAGACGCGCCGTCCCAGTGCGGCGCGATCGGTCGTGCGGCACCAGATGTGATAGGTGTAGCTGTTGAGCAGATCCGGATAGCCGTCGTCGAGCGTCTGCTTTCGGATCAGCGTGTAGGTGACGTACGGCGGCGGCGGCCGATGCGAGCGAAACTGCCGGCGAATCTGATAGAGCAGCCGCTCGGGAGAGGGTAACGGAATCGGCGTAGCAGTCGCCGCCGGCGAGACGGCGACCGCGTGAGACGGAATAAACGCGAGCGAGAGGCCGAGCAGCATCAGCCCGGCGCAGAGTGCGGTTTTCACGGGAGGCTCAGCGCGGCGCCATCCTAATCGCACCGTCGAGGCGGATTACTTCACCGTTGAGCATTTGATTCTCCGCGATGTGCCGCGCAAGGTGGGCGTATTCGGCGGGACGGCCCAGGCGCGACGGGAACGGAACCTGCTTGCCGAGCGACTCGCGCGCCGCCTCGGGCAGCCCCGCGAGCAGCGGCGTATCGAAGATCCCGGGCGCGATGCTGCAGACGCGAATTTGGTGCTGCGCGAACTCGCGCGCGACCGGCAGCGTGAGCCCAACGATTCCGCCTTTCGAGGCCGCGTAGGCGGCCTGCCCAATCTGGCCGTCGTAGGCGGCGACTGAGGCCGTGCAGATGATGACGCCGCGATCCTCTCCAGGCTCGACCGGGCGCTCGATCATCTTCGCGCCTGCCAAACGGATCACGTTGAACGTGCCGATGAGATTGACGGTGATGACCTTGGCGAAGCGTTCGAGCGGCAACGGGCCTTCGCGGCCGATCACGCGCTCCGCCGTCGCGATGCCGGCGCAACAGATCGCTCCCTGCAAGCCGCCGAACTCACGCGCGGCCGTGTCGACCGCGTTCTGAACTTGATTCGAATCGGTAACGTCCGTCTTGACGAAGCGTACGTTGCCGCCGAGCTCGCGAGCGAGCTCTTCGCCGCGTTCGCTGATATCGGCGATCACGACGTTGGCGCCGGCTCCGGCGAACTCGGTAACGCAAGCGGCTCCCAAGCCCGAGCTTCCGCCGCTGACCAAAAAAGTGCGTCCTTGTAACTGCATAGCTCGCAATGCTACAGCTTGCCGAGGGTGATATCCTGGATTGCCGAAAGAAGTTCAGCCGGTGCCCAGGAAATCGAAACGTCGCCCCGGCTCCCGCGCGGGCCGAAGCCTTGCGCTCATCGCGCTCCTGCTCTTCGCCGCTTTTGCCGGTTGGCAGTTGCTTCGTCCCAAGGGCCCGGTTCATCCGCGCCACGTTGCCGAAATCGTCACACCCGAGGCCTCGGAGACGCCGGGCGAGGAAGCTACCGAGGAACCGCCGGCGGTCGTCGAACCGACGCTCTCACCGGCCGAGTCACCCAGCGAGTCGCCGCTCGAAGCGACGGCTTCGCCGTCGCCCGAAGCCTCGTTGACTCCCGGGGCGCAGCCTTCGGTCAGCGAGAACCCCAATGGCCCGCAGCTCGCGTTGATCGTCGACGACTGCGGGCAGTGGCTGCAAACCGAGCGCGGCTTCGTCGCGCTCAACGTCCCGTTGACGCTCTCCGTCTTGCCGCACGTGCGCTACGGCGATCTGATCTCGCACGAAGCCGCCGCCGCGGGCAAGGGCGTCATGCTCCATCTCCCGATGGAGACGCTCTCGGGCATGAACCCCGGGCCCGGTAAGGTGACGACCGAGATGAGCGACGCCCAGATCGTCGCGCAAGTGCAAGACGATATCGCCCAAGTTCCGCTCGCCAACGGCGTCAACAATCACGAAGGGAGCAAAGCCTCCGCGGATCCGCGCGTGATGCACGACGTCATCGGCGTACTCTCGCAGCACGGCCTCTTCTTCATCGACTCCCGCACGAACTCGGCGTCGGTCGGCGAATCGACCGCCCGCGAGATGGGCGTCCCGACTGCCGCGCGCAACGTCTTTCTGGATAATCGCGCCGACGTTGCGTATAGCGAGGCACAGCTTCTGGAGGCGGCGCGCATCGCGCGCGAGACCGGGAGCGCGATCGCGATCGGACATCCGAAACCGACGACGCTCGCCGCCGTCGCGGCACTCTTACCGCAACTGGAAGCCTCCGGCATCCACTTCGTCCTCGCTCGCGAGCTGGTCGGCAAAGGAGACCCCTAAGCATGGACATCGCATTTTTGATCGTGCGGCTCATCGTGGGTCTGGCACTGGCCGCTCACGGAGCCCAGAAGCTCTTCGGCTGGTTCGGCGGTCCCGGACTTCGCGGGACGGCCGGCGCCTTTGAAAACCTCGGCTTTCGTCCCGGAATCATGTTTGCGTGGATGGCCGGCCTCGGCGAGACCGGCGGCGGCCTGCTCACGCTCCTAGGTCTGGGCGGCGCGCTCGGGCCGGTGCTCATCGTCCTCGTGATGATCGTCGCCGTCGGCTCGGTGCACATCTCCAAAGGCTTCTTCATCAGCAACGGCGGCTGGGAGCTCAACGCCGCTTACGTCGCGGGAGCGCTCGCGATTGCCTTCGGCGGCAACGGCGCGTACTCGCTCGACGACGCGTTACATCTGACGTTTCTCACGCAACCCGAACAGATATGGTTTGCCCTCGCCGCGGCGACGATCGTCGCGCTGCTCAACCTGCTCGCGCGCCGTCCGGTGAAGGCCTGATGGAGGCGGTTGCGTTCTACGGCGCCGGCATGCTCGGCTCGGCGATGATTCGCGGCATGCGGCGGCGCGGCATCCCGGTGCACGTTTGGAGTCGAACGGCGGCAAAGGCGACGGCGTTGGAAGCCGACGGCGCGACGGCCTTCGGCGACCCGATCGAAGCGGCCAAGGACGTGCAGCGCGTGCACTTATGCTTGAACGACGACGTAAGCGTCGACGCGGTGCTCGATGCGGCGCTGCCGGGAATCTCCCCAGGCGTTCCGATCGTCGATCACACCACCGTGTTGCCGCAGCGCGTCGCCGAACGCGTCGAACGGTTGAGCGCGGCCGGGCACTCTCTGCTCCACGCTCCGGTCTTCATGGGCCCGCCGATGGCGCTCGATTCGAAGGGCGTGATGCTGGCTTCCGGCGAGGCCTCGCTCTTTGCCCGGCTGCGCGAGCCGCTCTCGGGAATGTGCAGCGACTTACGCTATCTCGGCGAACGGCCCGATCTCGCTGCAGTCTACAAACTGATGGGCAACGCGATGATCCTGACGGTCGTCGGCGGCCTCAACGACATGCTGCGGATGGCCGAAGAACAAGGATTGACCAGAGCGCAGGCCTTCGAACTCTTCGATTTCTACGAGCCCGGCGGCCAAATTCACGGACGTGGAAAGCGCATGGTCGAGGGCGACTACGATCCGATGTGGAGCATCGACATGGCCCATAAAGACGCGGTTCTCATGCAGGGAGCGGCAAAACACGAACGCCTCCCGGTCGTCGACGCCATCGAAGCCTTGCTGCGTAACGTCTCCGATCGCGGCCTGGGCGATCTCGATCTCTCCGCCGTCGCCAAACGCTGATGGATCTCAATCCACAGGCGGCGCAGATGGCGGACGAGTCGATGGTCCGCAATCTCGACGCGCAAGCGCGCGCGATCTGGCCGCAAGAGATCGCGCTCGTGCAGCGTTACTCGCTACCGGCCGGAGCCTACGTTCTTGACGCGGGGTGCGGCACGGGCGAGATATCCTCGCGCGTCGCGACGCTCTTTCCCGATGCGCGCGTCCTAGCCGTCGACATCCTCAACGAACACTTGGAGCGTGCCCGCCGGCTCTACCGCGACTTCGCCCCGCGCCTGAGCTTCGAACATCAGAGCGTCTTTGCGCTCAAAGCCGACGACGCCACGTTCGATCTGACGCTCTGCCGCCACGTGCTCCACTCGATTCCGCAAGTCGAGCGCGTCTTAGCCGAGCTCGTGCGCGTTACGCGCCCGGGCGGCTACCTTCACTTGATTCCCGAGGATTACGGGATGCTGCACTTCCAGCGAGCGCGTCTCGATCCGCGCGACTTCTGGCACGAAGTCCCGGCGACGATGGAGCTCGAGGGCAACACCGACCTTTTTATTGGCCGTAACGTCTACGGGATGCTCGCGGCGCTCGGCCTCGAGAAGATCACGATCGACTACGTCGTCGTCGATACGCTGCGCGTTCCGCGCGAGACGTTTGCCGCGATCATCGAAGCGTGGCGAGACGGATACGCCGAGGCCATCGGCGAGGCGACCTCGGTCAGCACAGAGCTTGCCGTCGAATATTTCAATCAGATGGTCGAAAACATTCGGGATCCCGCGCGCTACGCCGTCTGGATGGTGCCGGTCGTCGCCGCGCGCGTGCCCGCAACGAAACGCGCGTGAGGGCTCTACGCGTCGAAGCCTTCGGCTCGCTGGAGAATTTGCGAGTCGAAGAGATCGACGACGCTGCGTTGCCGCCGCAATCCGTTCGCATAGAGATCGAGGCGGCGGGCGTCAATCCGAGTGACGTTGGCGTCGCGCTCGGTCGCTTTGCGCAGGTGACGCTGCCGCGCACGCCCGGACGAGATTTCGCCGGGCGCGTGATCGAGGGCGATCCGAAGTTCGTCGGCATGCGGGTCTGGGGCTCCGGGGGCGGAGTGCTCGGAATGACCGCCGACGGGTCGCACGCGCAGCGCATGATCCTTCCGGAAAGCGCCGTCATCGAGCGCCCCGCGCACCTTTCCGCGGAGCAGGCAGCCGCCACCGGCGTGCCGTTCGTCACCGCTTGCAGCGCGCTCGAGCTGGGCGGTTTTTCGGCGGGAGAGTGGGTGATCGTCGCGGGCGCGGCGGGCACCGTCGGCCGATCCGCGATCGCGCTCGCGCACGCGCTCGGCGGCAAGACGATCGCGCTCGTTCGAGCCGGCACCTCGACGGCGTCGCTCGACGACGTGGGCGCCGAGGCGGTGCTGCGATCTGAGGCCGACGACGTGCCGAAGGCGGTGAAGGAGTTGACGGAGGGGCGCGGCGCCGACGTCGCGCTCAACGGGGTCGGCGCGTCGGTCTTCAGCGCGCTCGCGGACTCGTTGACCAAGGGCGGCCGGATGGTGATCTACTCCGTGCTCGGCGGCCGGGAGGCGTCGCTCGACCTGTTCGCCTTTTACCGTCGCCGCCTGCGATTGTACGGATTGGATACGGCTTCGCTCGATCTGCGCGAGATCGCGCGCCTCTACGGCAAGTTCGGCCCGCTTTTCGAATCGGGCGCGCTCGATCCACCGGCGATCGCGGCGCGCATCCCGCTCTCGAATGCGCGCGAAGCGTACGAGCGCATCAACCGCGGCGATCCGGGGAAGGTCGTGATCGTCCCGGATTCGGCGACGAAAACGGAAGCGGCGTCCGCCGCGGAAGTGGAGAGCCGGTCCATACCGGACGAGGCGTCACCGGCGGTTCCGGTGTGAAGACCGCCGAAGGCGCCGCCGAGGGCAACGCCGGATCGAACGGCGTCGGCGTCACGACGCTCTCCTGTGGCGCGAGACGCACGAGCAGCCGGTGCTCTTTCCGGTCGTAGCTCAGGCTCGCGCCGAAGGCGCGCAGCACCGGGCCGACCGCGACGTAGGCGCCGTCGAGCTGATCGGTCACTCGGCGCTCCAGCGGCACGCGGATGCGCGTCGGGCCGCGCTCGACGACCAGCGTGCCGCCCTCGATCCATATCCGGTCGGCCAGCCGCGCCAAGAGCGGATCGGCCGGCGCGAGGACGCGGCCGTCCGTCACGTACGCCGCCGCGTAGCTCGGGAGCGGCCGGCCGTTGAGTAGGATCATTACCGGAGCTTCCGGTGGGAATAGCGGCACCTGGCAACGATATACCGCCTGCGATGCGGCGACTCATCTCCGCCTTTCGTGAAGCCGGGATTCGCTTCTCGCGTGACGGCTGCGCCTTCCACGCGCAATCCGTCGCGTTCAACGCGCTCTTTGCGATCTTCCCTCTGATGGTGTTGGCGCTCAGCGCCGCAACGCTCGTCTTTCCCAATCCCGAGCGGCGCTTGCTGATGCTCGTCGGCACGCTTGCGCCGACCGTCCAGGATTACGTCTCCGAGAACCTCCAGACGTACATCTACGGCCGCGGAATCTCGAGCCTCATCGCCTTTGCCTTTCTGCTCTGGTCGGGCAAGAATCTCTTCATGGGGCTCGCCTACGCACTCGACCGTGCGCTCAACGTTCCGAAATCCCGGCCGCTCGTGCACAATCTGCTGCTCTCGGTCGTGATGCTGCCGGCCACCGCCGTGCTGCTCTTGATCGCGATCGCGCTGCCGGTGGTGCTCGCCGTTACGTTTCGCATCGCAGGGATTGGGGATCCGCAGCGCGTCACGCATCTTCTCGGCTATCTCATCTCGATTGCGCTGGTCTACATCGTCGCCGTCCTGCTCTACCGGCTTCTTCCAAATCGCCCGATATCGTGGGCCTTCGCGGCGCGCGGCGCCGCCATCGTGGCGATTGCCTGGCCGGCGGTGCAGTACGCGTTCGCCGCCTACGTGACGCACGTCGACTTCACGCGAATTTACGGTGCGCTCTCTGCGCCGCTCGTTCTGCTGCTCTGGTTCTACTGCATCGGCTCGATCTTTCTCTTCGGCGCCGAGTATAGCATCACGCTATCGACCGGGTATCGGAGCGTGCTCCTCGAAGAGTAGGCGCTTCATGATGAAGAGGACCGTGCTATTTTTGTCGCTCGTGCTGCTGGCCGCGGCGGCGCCTCCACAGCCGTCCCCCGCACCGGCCCCTTCGCCTTCACCCTCGCCCTCGTCGGCAGCCGCTCCCCCGGCTCCTAAGTTGAGCCAGGTGCCGGTGATCCTGATCTACCCCTTCGACGTTCAGACCGGCGCCGATCCCAAGATCGGCATCGCGATCGCGCAGATCTCCGCCCAGGAGATGGCAGCAGCCGGCGGCCTCGAGGTCCCCCCGATCCCACAAGGTGTCAAGCGCGCGGACTTTCTCGAGTTCGCGCATGCGCAGAAGGCCGACTTCTACATCAGCGGCTACGTCACGCCGGTCGGCGAGACCGCCGCGGTCGTCGAACAGGTCGTGAGCGTCGACAGCGGCGTGATTCTCTTCTCGCAGACGGCGCAAGTGTCCAGCGTCGCCGACGTCGCGTCGCAGTCGCTGCTCGCGCGCACGCAAATCCTCGCGTTTACCGGTCGCGAGACGCAGAACGTCGAGACGCAAGCCTCGAGTACGCCGGCCCCGAGCTCGACCAACGGCGCGAAGGTTCCGATCTCGGGCATCAGCAGCATCGTCGACTCGGTCTTCAAGCACAAAGGAAGTCGCGGCGGTCCCTCGCCCGCGCCGACGACCAAGCCTTCGCGCGGCGTCATCGTCGCGCCGGTCGTCGCGGCTAGCGCGCTCTCATCCACGGATCTCGCCGGTGCGACCAACGAGCTCTTCTCCGCACTCGGTCACTTTTACAACGTGCAGATGACGACGATAACGAGCGCGCCCGCACAATCGACCGAAACCATCTGCGGGACGAATCGCGACAACACGATCGCCGCCGGAACCATGCAAGCCGGCCGCGGCGCGCACAATAAGCTGCAATACACCCTCGATCTGACGATCTATACCTGCTTCGGCGCCCCGCTCGATCACCAAGTCGGCAAGGGCGGCTCCTACAAAGCGGCCGTCGACGCCGCGGTCGCCGCATACGCGATCGCGCATCCTAACAACAGCTAGTCGAAGAGGCCTTCGGGCGGGTCGATGACGACGCGCTTCGCGCCGACGTCGACGTGCGAGACGATGGCGCCGACCATCGGCACGTAGTGGCCGTCGACGATGAGCATATCGCTCGCGGGGTAGTGCTCGACGCGTTCGACCGTGCCGTACGGCGTGCCGTCGGAGCCGACGACGCTGCAGCCGACCAAATCGGCATCCAAGTACTCTCCGGGGGCGAGATCGGCGCGCTGGCGCGGGGCATGAAGCGATGCGCCGGCGTACGCTTGGGCGGCGGTCGCGTCGTCGACGCCCTCGATGCGCAAGAGCAGGCGCTTCTGATGCGGGCGAACGGCACTGAGGCGAATCGAGCTCGACGAGTCGCCGCGCTCGCAGCGCAGCACCGCGCCGGGTAAAAAGACAATGCGACCCGCGGTGGTCGGGTCGCATTTGAGCTCGCCGTGGACGCCGAATACGCCGGCGATCCTGCCTACGACTATCTCATCGTCACGCGTCATCCTCAGCCTGTCCCGTGTCGTCAGCCTGTCCCGTGTCACCCCGAGCCTGTCGAGGGGCTGTCGACGCGCCATCCTCCAAACCTTCGGCCGCCTCTTCGGTGTCGAGAATATCCACGGCGACTCGCCCCTCTGCCGCCGCGCGAACGATCGTGCGTAGCGCGTGGGCGACGCGTCCGCTTCGACCGATCACCTTGCCGAGGTCGTCCGGGTGGACGATCAGCTCGATCACCGGCTGCGCGCGCTCGTCGACGAAGAGCTCGACGCTGACTTCCTCGGGATTCGAAACGAGCTTGCGTGCGAGAAACTGGAGCAACTCGCTGGCCCGGCGGTGGCCGGCCCACGGATCGTTGGAGGGACGGCTCGGCCGGCGCTCGCGCCGGGGATGCGGCCGCGAGGGACGCGCCGCCGGCTGCGATGCGGGCGGCTGCGGCGCGTGTGGCGGCTGAGGGCTTATCCGGCGTGAAGGTTGGCGTTCGACCTCTTCGACGACCGACTCGCTGAAAAGGCCGAACTCGTCGTCGAACGAGCTCACGACGCTTTGCTCTTGGGCTTACGCTTGGTCTCCGGAATCGGTCCGCGCTCCACCAGGCCCTTTTCGGCAAAGAGCCGGCGAACCGTCTCGGACGGCTGAGCGCCCTTCGCAAGCCATTCGCGCACCTTCGTTTCGTCGACTTCGACGGTGCGCGGCTCCGTACGCGGGTTGTAGTGTCCGAGAATCTCGATAAAACGCCCGTCGCGCGGCGCCCGCGCATCGGCGACCACGAAACGGTAGGTTGGCTGTTTTTTCGCGCCCATGCGGCGCAGACGAATACGTACCATTCTCTCTTTTTGCTTTCGTTATGGGTTAGGGGGAAGCGGCAAGAACGGGCGCCGCCTCTTTCCTCCGAGTTGTTTTGCCATCTGGCGCGCCTGCTCGAACTGTTTGACGAGCCGGTTCACGTCGGAGACTTGCGTACCCGAGCCGAGCGCGATCCGCTTGCGCCGCGATCCGTTGAGCACGTCGGGATTGTGGCGCTCGTTGCGCGTCATCGAGCAGATGATCGCCTCGATCTTGTTCACTTCGCGTTCGGGTATTTCAAAGTCTTTGGGGAGCGCGCGCGAGAGGCCCGGCACCATCTTCAAGAGATCGGTCATCGAGCCCAGCTTGCGGACTTGGCGCATCTGCTCGAGAAAGTCGTCGAGGGTGAAGTTCTGCTTGACGAGCTTCTCGTGCAGCTTGCGCGCCTGCTCTTCGGAGTAGATGCTCTGCGTCTTCTCGATGAGCGTGAGTGCATCGCCCATGCCGAGGATGCGCGAAGCCAAACGATCGGGATAGAAGGGCTCGAGTGCCGCGAGCTTCTCGCCGGTTCCGACGAACTTGATCGGCGCGCCGGTGACGCTGTGGATCGAAAGCGCCGCGCCGCCGCGCGTATCGCCGTCCAGCTTCGTCAAGATCACGCCGGTGATGCCGAGGCGATCGTGGAAGCCTTTTGCAACGTTCGTCGCTTCTTGTCCGGTCATCGAATCGGCGACGAGGAGAATCTCTTGCGGTGCGGCGATCTTTTTGATCTCGGCAAGCTCTCCCATCAGGGCTTCGTCGATCTGCAGACGTCCGGCGGTATCGATAATGACCGTCGAAATCGCGAGGCGCCTGGCCTCGGCGATCGCGTCGCGGACGATGCGCGTAGGCTTCGCCGTTCCCGCGCTAAAAACGGGAAGATCGATCTGTTTGCCGAGCGTCTGGAGCTGATCGATCGCCGCGGGACGATAGATATCGGCCGCGACGAGCATCGAGCGCCGGCCCTGCTCTTTGAGCCGTAGCGCGAGCTTCCCGGACTGCGTCGTCTTCCCCGAGCCTTGAAGACCGACCATCATGATGACCGACGGAGGTGCGTCGGCAAAGTTCAGGCGTCCGGCGGGGGAGTTGCTTGACGGACCGAGCAGTTCGACGAGTTCGCCATGCACGATCGTCAGGATCGTTTGCGCCGGCGTCAGCGATTCGAGAACGTTCGCGCCGACGGCTTTTTCCTTGATTCGCGCGACGAAGGCTTTGGCGGTCGCAAGCGATACGTCGGCCTCGAGCAGCGCGACCCGAACCTCGCGCAGCGCGTCGTTGACCTCGCTTTCGGAAACCTTACCTTTTCCGCTCAGGCGCTCGAATATCGCGCCGAGGCGGTCGCTGAGTTGATCGAACAATGAGGGCTACGAAGCCGCGGGACCCGTCGTCGTCTCGTCAATGCGCTTGACCGCATCGCCGACCGTCTTGATCTTTTCCGCTTCCTCATCGGGAATATCGATGTTGAACTCGGTCTCGAACGCCATCACCAGCTCGACTTGGTCGAGAGAATCGGCACCGAGATCGTCGGTAATCGACGCTTCCGGCGTGACTTCCGACTCGTCGACGCCGAGCTGTTCGACGATGATCTTCTTCACTTTATCGAAGGTGGTGGACATCTCGTCTCCTTATTAAGTATGTCGTTATTGGGATCACATCAGGACCCCGCCGTCGATGACGAGCGTTTGTCCAGTGATGTACCCGGCGGCATCCGAGCAGAGAAACGCGACCGCTCCACTCACATCCTCCGGCTTCCCGGCTCGGCCGAGAGCAGCTTGCTTTATCAGAAATTCCCTTGCGGCTCCGGGCATCTTCTCGGTCATGGCGGTCTCGATCAGGCCCGGCGCGACGGCGTTGACTCTTATATTCCTCGAACCCAACTCCTTCGCCAGCGATTTGCACAGGGCGATGAGCCCGGCCTTCGAGGCCGCGTATGCCGCCTGCCCGGCGTTCCCGGTCATGCCGACGATGCTCGTCATCAACACGATCGAGCCCGAGCGCTGTTTCATCATCGGGCGCGACACCGCGCCGCAGAGATAGAATGCCGACTTCAGGTTGACGTCGAGCAGATGATCGATCGTCTCGCGCTTGAGGCGCATCAGCAGCGAATCGATGGATTGCCCGGCGTTGGCGATCGCGCAATCGAGGCGGCCGAAGCGCTCGACCACTTCCCCCACGATGCGATCCATCGCCGCTTGATCGGTTACGTCGCCGAGGTAGATTTCCGCCGTCGCGCCGGCGCGCGCATTGGCGCAGGCCGCCGCGGTCTCTTCGAGCGCTGCGATATCTCGCCCGACCAACGCGACGTCGGCGCCGCTGCGCGCGAACTCGACGGCGATCGCGCGTCCGATTCCGCGGCTCGCGCCCGTAACGATCGCCGACTTGCCGGTGAGGATCATACGGGAGCGCCCGTCACGCGCGCCAGCTCGCCGCGAAGCTTCTCGGCGCCCGAGCTATCGCTGACGACGCTCACCTGCGGGCTATTGGGCATTCGCCGCATCAATGCGCCGAGCACGTTGCTCGCGCCGAACTCCACCACGCGATCCAGGCCGTAGGTTAAAATGCGCTCCGCGGTATCGTGCCAGCGCACTTCCTCGACGACCGAACGAACGAGGTTCTCTTTGATCGTCTGCGCGTCGCGATACGGGCGTCCGTCGACGTTGGAGATCACGTCGAACTCCGGCAGCCGAAAGTGGCTCTTCTCGACCGCGGCCGAGAGCCGTTCCACCGCCGGCTCCATCAGCACGCTGTGCCACGCACCCGAGACGTTGAGCGGAATGACGCGCTTCGCGCCGGCGTCGAGCATCGGTTGCGACGCCGCCTGCACGGCGGCAACGTCGCCGCTGATGACGATCTGCGTCGGCGAGTTGAAGTTCGCCATCGCGACGTGGCCGGCGTCGTCACCGGCGAGCCGCTCGAGCACCGAACGAACCTGTTCGGCGGGGAGTCCCAGCACCGCCGACATCCCGCCGCGCTTGCGAGCCGCCGCCGCCTGCATCGCTTTCGCGCGCTCGTTGACGATGCGCAGCGCTTCGTCGAAGTCGAGCGATCGCGCGATGACCAGACTGCAGATTTCGCCGAACGAATGGCCGGCGGTGACGACCGGACGGACGTCGCTCTGCACGGCTTCGTAGAGCGCGAGATTGGTTACGAAGATTGCCGGCTGGCTGTACTCCGTCTCGCGCAGACGGTCTTCGGGGCCGACTCGCTGCAACGTCAGCAAGTCGTAACCGAGCACTTCGGCAGCACGCTCGAAGAGCGCGCGCGCCGGCGGTGAATGCACAGCCGCGTCGCAGCCCATGCCCACACCCTGCGAACCTTGGCCGGGGAAGACGGCCGCATACCGCACTAGGCCACCCACTTCCAGGCTACCGCGCCCCACGAGAGGCCGCCGCCGAAGGCAACGAAGACAACAACGTCACCAGGCTTTACGCGTCCGGCCCGAACGGCTTCGGAGAGCGCCAACGGAATCGAGGCCGCAGAGGTATTGCCGTACTCCGAAATGTTGACGACGACTTTATCGTCGGGCAGATTCAAGTATCGTGCCGTCGCGTCGATGATGCGTTTGTTTGCTTGGTGCGGAATCAAAAATGAGACGTCCGATTTCTTCAGGTTTGCCTTGAGCAGGACGGCGTCGGTCGATTCCACCATTTTGGTGACGGCGAGCCGAAACGTTTCGGGGCCCGCCATGTGAATGAGGTGCACCTTTGCATCGAGGGCTTCGTGATCGAGCGGCTTGGGAAAGCCGCTGCCGTGCGCGAAGAGCAGGTCGGGACGGCTGCCGTCGGCGCCTAAATCGGAGGCGAGAAACGAGTCCTCTTGCGAGCTTTCGAGGATCACCGCACCCGCGCCGTCGCCGAAGAGAATCGCGGTCGAGCGATCCTCCTTGTCGAGGATTTTCGAGAGCGATTCGGCGCCGATCACCATGACGCGGCGATAGACGCCCGAACGGATCAGTCCCGATCCGACGGTGAGTCCATAGATGAAACCGCTGCAGGCGATGGAGATATCGAAAGCGGCCTTCTGGCTGACGCCCAGGCGCGAGGCGACAAGACATGCAGTCGCGGGAAAGTAGTAGTCGGGCGTGACGGTGGCAACGATGAAGCAGTCGACGTCGCTCGCGGGCAGATCGGCGTGAACCAGCGCCGCTTGCGCGGCCGCGGAGGCCAAATCGCTGGTTCCCTCGTCTTCGGAGGTCCAGTGGCGCCGCTTCATTCCGGTCCGGCTATTGATCCACTCGTCCGATGTATCGAGCCAAGCCTCTAAATCGTGATTAGAGACGACGCGGGCCGGCGCATAATGGCCGACGCCGACGATTTTCACTCCGCTCGGGGACACCTATGCGGACCGGCCGGTTCTGGAAAGCACCCGCGCTAACCGGCGGACTCTTCGGTTACCTTGATGGCCTGACGGCCCTTATACGTGCCGCAGCTCTCGCAAGCGAAATGCGGCCGCTTCGGTTGGTGACACTGCGGGCATTCGACGGTCGTCACCGGGCCGAGCTTCCAGTTTGCCGCCCGCCGGCTGCGCGTCTTGCTGCGCGGCGTCTTCCATTTTAGATTCGCCATAATTCTCCGATCGATAAAGTCATTGCTCGACGTCGCACGAGCATTCGCCCATATTCCTATTCGCCCCGCAAACCCCGCACAGCCCCCGGCAGTCTTCCTTACACCGCAGGCCGAGCGGCAGCGCGCTGAGCACGATCTGTTGGGCCAGATCGGCCACGTCGAGACGCTGCCCCGTCAAGACGTTACTCTCGCCGAAGGGATCTTCGTCGCGGCCCTTCGTCGGGTCGAGGCGCTCGTCGACGTCGACGTGCACCTGCATGTCCACGTCTTCGAGGCAACCGTCACAGGCACCGCGCACCCGCGCGTCAACGCTTCCCTCGATGGCGACCATGCGATCGGCCTGGCGCAGCTCCAGCGCGATTCGGACCGGCTCCGGAAACGCGAGACCTTCGAACGGCTCGATCGGCACCTCATCTCCAATCACCATGAGCTGGCGACCCCCGCCGAGCAGCCCGCTGATGTCGACTTTGTGCGAACGATCCATAGATGAGTGCCGTCGCAGCACGAAGCCCCACCCAACCAGGCAGGGCCCGCTAACGACCTAGCCATTCTAAAACCCGCGCTGCCGCCTTGTCAAACGCATCCCGCGGGGGATGGAGCGGTTGTCATGAGCATCGATCCAATCGCTTCCCGCCTTTCGGAAAACGGCGTTGCCTATGCTCCTCAGATCGCCCGGGCAGCCCGGCAAAACGGGCTCGATCCAAATCTGCTTGCTGCCGTTGCCGCACAAGAGACGGGAGGGCCCGGCAGCAATTCTGGGCACAACATCGTCGGTGACGGCGGCCACGGCCGGGGGGTCTTCCAAATCGACGATCGCTGGCACCCGTTCGCCTCGACCGCCGCAGCGATGGATCCGGCCAGCAATGCCGATTATGCCGCCGGAATGCTCTCCGGCCTCCTCAAGCGCTACGGCGGCAACGTCCACGCCGCGCTCTCGGCCTACAACAGCGGCTCGCCGACCGCCGCCGGCACGAAGACCCGCTGGGCCGACGGCTCGGACCTCGGATACGCCGATTCGGTGCTGCGGCACTACCGGCAGCTCAACGGCTCGCCCGCGCTCCCCGGCTCCGCCCAAGCGGCGGCGGTCGCCGAGTCCCCGGCCGAGGTTGCTTCGGTAGGCGCGCTCAGCGCCGCGGCCCAGCGGTACCCGCCGCCGCTTGCTCTGCCGGCGCTCCCGCCTCCGGCGTTCGCGCACCCGAGCGCCTCGCAGGCTCACCGCTTCCACCGTCAACCAACCGACTACGTTTCGCTCTTTACCGACGACACCAACGAGACCGACTCGTAAGGAGAGCCACCATGAGTACAATCCATTCAATCCACGAAGGCACGATCGCCGCCAAGCCCTTCGCCCACCCGGATCACGGGCGCATCGCCGGCAGCCACGATCACGGCCGCATAAGCGGCGATCGCGAGCACGTCGGCGGCTCGCACGATCGCGGGCGCATCGGGGGTACGCACGAACATCACTCCGGAGGGGTCCGCGGCAAAACCGGGTCGGGCGGAAGACTCGGGGGCGACCTCGGCGAGTCGCCGGCAAACGATGCTATGGCCGAGATCGGCAACCTTATTGCGTCGCTGGGCTCGCTCTCGACGCAGGCGCAGAGCCTGCCGCTGACGCCGCCGACCCTGCCCGGACTGCCGCAGGGTCAGGGCTACCAGATGCAACCGGCCGACTACGCATTCGGCGACGACGCGAACTAAGGCTCGCGAAGGAACAACGACATGGCATTTCTTCTTCCGGCACTCGAAGGGATCGGTTCCGGGCTTCTCGGCAGTGCGATTGGCGGGGCCCTCGGCGGCGGCACCGCCGGCAACATGCAGAACTCCGCCATGAACGCGCTCAACACGCAAGACGAAACGTTTCAGCTCGGCATGTACGCTTCGGAAATCCAGAATCAGGAGCAGCTGCAGATGCAGTCGGAGGTGTTCGATCAGATGATGGACGAGCGCAGCGAGAACATGCGTGAGGTCGACACCCTGCGAAACGTCGATATGGCGCAGCGAAAAATGGACGACTCCATCACGAAGAAGTTCATCCAGAGCATCACCGAGTAAATGGCGTGGCTTACGAGCGGCCCCAGATCCGTAGACGCGGCGTCCCGCAGCGAGCGCACCGCTGCGGGGCGCAGCGCGCTGCTCGCCCCGCGGGGAAGCACTGCGCCGTCGTCGTCACCGGATCTCACCGCGGAGCAGCAGGCGCAGATCGCCGCCCAGCGTCAGGCGTTCGACTTCGAAGCGGCCGAGCGCGCCGAGATCCTACGCGAGCACGAGGTCCTCGAGGCGCTGCTGATGGCGCACCTCAAGAACGAAGACGAGATCACCAAGAAATGGATCTCCTTGATCTAAGCACGTCGCCGTGTCACCCTGACCCCGTCGCCCTGTCACCCTGACCCCGTCGCCGTGTCACCCTGACCCCGTCGCCGTGTCACCCTGAGCTTGTCGAAGGGTGTCGAAGGGCGGTTAGAGGAGCCTTGCGCCGGATGCTATACTTTTTCTCTGCGTTGGGCCGTTAGCTCAGCTGGTTAGAGCGCATGCTTGATAAGCATGAGGTCCCAGGTTCGATCCCTGGACGGCCCACCATCGTCGCGCCGCTTCTACAGGCAGCGACTCTACCGATCGTCGTCCACGGGCTCGGAACTGACCGGAAGCCGTTCAAAATACCCTGGGGGAAGGTTCGTCCGGATCGGTGTGAACGCCGTTGCCTTCGAATCGAATTTAAAACAATCGGCGATGCTCGTTGCCCTTACGTCAGTAGTTCCCAGGCTGCCTAATGAGAAGGTATCTTCGACGAACTTCAATATGCTGCCGAACTCGTATTGGGTGTGCGAGACGTACTTACGCCGTGCGTACGGTGAGATAACGATCATCGGCACGCGAAAACCAAGCTCGAATGAGTTGTAGACGGGCGGTTTTACGTGGTCGTACCACCCGCCCCAGTCGTCCCACGTCACAACGATGGCCGTCGATCCCCAGTATTGGCTGTTTCCGATCGCGTTGACGACCGAAGCTACCCAGGATGGTCCGCTGCCATTGTTGCTGCCCGGATGATCTGAGGCATTGGCGCTTGGAGTGACGAAGACGACCTGTGCCAACCGCCCTTTATGAATGTCTTGCAACACCTTTGCGGACGGCCACTTAACGTTGTCGTACGACGGCCCGTATCGAATCTGTTTGATGGCATCCACGGCATGAAACTGTCCCGCTCCGCCGCTCTCTTGGTAGTAGGTCCACGAGATCCCATTCTTGTTCATCAAGTCCATGATGGATTTGCGCTCGAAGCACGGGAATACCAGTTTTCCTTCATTGCCGGCCGGGTCAATCGTCTTGACCCTCGTCGATTTAACCGAATCGCATCCGCCTTGTTTTGATATGCCCTCCGTGTCGCCGGGATTATCGGAGGCCTTTAGATCGGAGTGATCGCCGATCGTCGACGTGCCGCTAATGAGGTATTGATGTGCCGGAAAACTCGGACCTTGATTCGACTGAAAGAGCTTGTCGGCAAACGTAAAGGATTGCGCCATCTCCCAATACTGCCACGTTTGCGTACGTTGTATATAACCGTAAGATGCCGTCTCGTCCGGCGGGCAGTGCCCGGACAAGTGGCAGTTCTCGGGCTCGGTGTTGAACCCGTTCATTGCACCGCCGTTATAGTCGTTCTGCCACGCTTCGTGCCTATGCGACATGTCGTAGGGCGCGGTCAGCGAGATCGGCTTCAGCTCGATCGTCTCGCCGTTCATGTTCTTTCCCGCGTTGACGGTGTCTGCTCCGGGTAGACCGTTGAACAAATTATCAACGGTCCGATTCTCTTGTATGATGATGACGATGTGCTGAATCGCGCCGCGGCTGCCGTAAATGCGTTCTGCCGCATCACTCGCGGCGCTCGACGAAACCTGCGCCGGGGGAAGCGCGCTGGTACTTTGCCCGGCGCATCCCGAAAGCAGCATCAGCGCAGATATTAATCCCGCGCCGTAACTAAAATAAAGACGGTTCATTCCATCTAGTTCCTTACCGAGGTGCACGCCCCGGGAACGTTCGCCGGGCGTCGCCGAGTTCCGTTCAGGGGCCGCCCGGCTCACGCAAGTTGATATCGGCGCCCCTGTCTAAGGTGGGCAAGACGGGTAGGGAGCCGTCTGCGGCACGAATCTCGTCAAAGCTGATGTCGGCCGTGGAGAAGGTTCGGTCGTTGTGCAAGACGAGCGGCTCGAGGGCCGTCTCGCTCTTGATGTAGAGGCTCCCGTCGACGTTTTGAAAGACCACGAGCCAGGGGACCTCCGACGTGGACGCGTCGGTGAAGTTACCCTGCGTTTCGAGCTGCACGATTTGATACGTATACGCATCAACCCACAGCTCTCTAACCCTGTAGCGTTCGGGATGGCTCGCCGGCTCGAGGTGCAGATGATACGTGTACAGTCCGCCCAACGACTCCGTTCCGAGCAAAGAGACCTTGTATACGCGAGCAGTCGCCGTAACGGTAGCGATCGTAGGTAAACCGGGCGCAGCGAGCGGAGCCGGTTTTGAGGCCTCTTCGCGCCCCGACGTCAAGCCGAACGAATAACTTGGGCTGATGAGTGGAACGCCCAAGTAGTCCGGCGAGGCTTCCTTGCGGTGAGCGTCCCTGGTATCCGTCTCGGTCTGCCCTCCCGCTCCAGTGTTCCAACCAATCTGAAGGGAGAGCTTGAAGTTCAGCCCGCTGGTTTCGTGAGGCGCAGCGCTCTCTTCATCGCTGATCCCCTCGACGCGAATATCGCCACCGGAAAAGGCTTCGCCGTGGAAGTGCTCGACCTCGTCCTTTTCGCCTTCGCAGACGCGGATAGTGGTGCGATAGACGATCGGATCCGGGTACGACTGCGCCTGGAGAACGCGTTTCGCGCGTTCGAAAATTTGATAGGCGTCGGGGTCCGCGGACGCATTCGACGTCACCACGAGGCAGAGCGCTAACGGCATCGCCGCTCCGGCCAGTCTCCCGATGGAAAAGGCCACCGCCCTGGAGCGATGGCCTTGCAAGGAGTATGATTGCGCTTGTCCGCCGGGGTTCTTCACAGTCTCCGCTGCACTCACCTTGCCGGCCTTCTAATCGAAATTTCCGAGCAATTCAAAAGCGGGGCTGCTACCTTACCGTTCAGGGGCCCAAGGAGACGCACCGCGGGCCCCTGCTCCTCGCCCAGGCCCATCTCTTGCCTGCGCCGCCGGCTAGAGCGCGGGAAACCCGAACTCTTGGAGCTTGCGCAAAAGATCGCGGTTATAGTCCATCCCCGCCTGCTGCATCAACTCGGTGCAGACGGTCAACGCGCGAAGGTATTTCCCGTGGGCGGCGGCCATCTCGGCAAAGAGCGCCTGCGCGTTCTCCGGCGTTACGGTCTTCATCTTATCCGCGAGCACGCGCTGCGAGTCCACCACGGCTTTGAGCCGGTCCAGGCCATCGCGGATCGGCGTTCCCGCATCGTATTTGACCGCCTCGGACGCGATCAGTTGGTCGACGTAATCGAAAAGCTGCGTCTGCTTCTGCCAATCAAACATAGCCGAACCTCATCATGCGCCGTACCTTCCTCCCTGAAGCCCTTGGGCTGTCCGGTAGATTCGCCAAGCGCAGGCCACCAATCCCCTTTGAACCGCTTAGAAACGAACCGCAGACCGCAGCGCGACGAAGAGCACGCTCACGGCCGAAAGCGTAACGACTGCAACGATCGTCCAGCCCGCACACGCGAGCGGCAGCGAGATCGGCCGCCCGCGCATCAGCTCGCGATTCTGCGCGACGATCATCGTCAAGGTCAAGGTGACCGGCGTCGCGACGCCGGCCGCGACGGAGACCCAATAGAGCAACGCGATCAGCGGAACCGGTAGCAACGCCAAAACGCCGGCGAACGCGAGCGAAAGAAAGATGACGCGGTAGAAGGCCGGCGCTTGCGCGGGACCCAGCGTCAGGCTCGCCGGAAGTTCGAGCAGCTGCGCGACCACGTAGCCGTTGGTCGCCGCAATCACCGGAATCGCGATCGCGGCCGAGGCGAAGAGCCCGATTCCGAAGAGCCGCTGATCCCAGCCGCCCGCGAGCGGCCGCAGCGCAGCGGCGGCATCGCCCGCCGTTTGAATAGCGACGTGGTGAATCCCCGAGGTTGCCGCGCTAGCAATCAAAATGAAGAGAAAGCTCGAGCCGGCGACCAGCATGCCGATCGCGGCGTCGGAACGGGCCGCGCGGACTTCCGAACCGGACGGGCGCCGCTCGGCGATCTCGATCGATTCCCAAAAGTAGACGTAGCTCGTCAGCGTGGTTCCCAGCAGCGCGAGCGCACCGACGACGTACGCGGGCGCGAGCGAAAAGTGCGGGAGCACGATACTGCGCAACACGTCGCCCCAGTTCGGCCGCGCCAAAATCGCGCTCGCTACGTAACAGAGGAAGATCAGCGTCAGCGAGGCGAGGACGCGTTCGATGCGCAGGTACGACTTCGTCGCCAGCACCCAACACGCTACCGCAACGATCGGCACGACGAGCAGATAGTACGGAATGCCGCAGAGCAGCGCCAGCGCCTGGGCGCCGGCCGCAACGTCGGCGCCCAGCGTGAAGAGGCTGATGCCCACGATGGCTGCCACGCTCACCACCGCCGGCGCGCGTCCGCACGTGCGCGTAATCGCCTGCTGCAGGCTCATCCCGGATACGGCGGCGACGGATGCAGCGATCGCCTGAACGATCGCGAGCATCGGCAGCAGCAAAACGACGAGCCACGCCAGGCCGTATCCCGTCGCCGCTCCGACGACCGCGATCGAGCCGACCGTCGTCGGATCGTTCGCCGAGGCGCCGGAGACCAGCCCCGGCCCACAGCCGAGGGTGAACCGGCGCCGCTGCATCTAGACCGGCGGCGTGTAGGGGATGTACTTGTAGCCGGCGTCGCGCAGGCGGCGCAGGCGAGTGAGCACCTGCGGCTTCGGCTCGAAGAAAACGTTCACCGCGGACCAAAATCCACCGTAATGGCGAAGCTGCGCGAAGTAATCTTCGACGTTGACGCGGTCCATCAAGCGGCGGCCGACCGCATTGATGAGCAGACCGCGAAATCCCGTCGGCGCGAGCGCTGCGCCGTAGCGATCGCGCGAGAACATCCGAACCCGCTCCAGCGGACTGCGCAGCCACTTGATCGAGCTGATGTAGGTCAACAGCATCTCGTTCCAGACCGCCGTTTGATCGAGGCGAATTGCCCCAAGCTCGTGAGCGATAACAAAGGAGATCACGTCCATCGTCTTGCGGTCGTCGATCTCGAAGATGTTTTGATGCAGCACGATGTACTTCTCGTGCCAGGAGGAAAACGCTTGGGAGTACGGCTGGATCGAGCCCGATGTGAGAAAGATTTCGGGCAGTTCGGACATCCCGAGGCGGCGGCAGTGATCCCGCAGGATTGCGTAGACCTCAGGGAACTGCGTCTCCGAAAGCCGGACCGAGTTACCGCGCACCGCCGATTCGCGGCGGTTTCGATTGAGCACCAGCAGCGGAATGCCGACGAGCGCCGTGATCGCAAGAATCCGCAGAAACGTCATGTCCTTATTGAGCAGCGCGTGCGATTTCAACCAGCCCGGTGTGTAGAACACCAGCGTGAGGGCCAGCGCCATCAGGACGAAGTTTAGCGCAACCGATGCGATGAAAACCGGACGCTCGAGCGGGTCCCGCAGCAGCGACTCGTCGATCGCGTCGTCAGATCGCGTTTCCACGCCGGCGCTCGAACGGCGTTAGGAGCCCTCGTCGCCGTAGATCAGCGCCGTCTTCGTCGTTCCATCGCTCAAATAATCGCGCAGTGGGACTTGAAGAGCCTTGAAGAAGTCGTCCGCCGCTTTCTGCCCGATCTCTTCTTTTTCTTTGCCACGGATGTGCGTCGAGAAGCCGAACTCGGCGACGAGCGGCTCGAAGCGATCTGGGACGGGCCTCGCCCAGAGCGCCAACGATGCGGTGGCGGTGACCCCGTGCCCGAACGAAAGCGTCCCCAGATTGGATTGAATCTCAAAGACCTTCGCTCCGGCGACGATCGAGAGCGGCTCGTTCATGTCAAGGCCGAGCGTCGCGAGGTGCGGCAGCGCGGCCGCCAGGCGCGACAACGGAAACTCCATCTGCACGTCGGGATACTCGACGATGACGTTATTCGAAAAGATGCTCGTCATCGTGCCGGGATGCTCGCCGCGAACGAGCTCTTCTTTGAACTTCTTCTTCTGAAGCTGCGACATCGTCGTATTGGTGTCGAAGTTCGCGGCCGTTTCGTAATCCGGCGCGCGGCACTTGAAGGTCAGCTCCCAGCTCTCGTCCGGCCAGCCGCCCTGGCGGATCTGCCGCACACGAAAGATCAGCTTGTTCTTGCGCAGATCTTGGCCCTTCGTATCGTAGAACTGGACGATTCGCAGCTGGGAGTCGACCGATTCGATCGGCTCGTAACGCACGCCGAGTCTCTCCGCCGTGTGCCGCAGCAGCTCGGCGAACTCGAGCAGCGCACGGCGATTGGGAAACTTCTCCGGCTTCAGCAGCAGCTTGAACTCGCGGTGGGTTACCAGCGGGGTCCCCCGCGGCTTCTCGGCGGTCTTGCTCAACTAGGACTCTCCTCCGTTGTGATCGAGTTCGGTTCGTAATCCCTCGCGCAGCCTCTTGCGGGACTTCTCGCCCTCGGTAAGCGCCGGAGGCTCCCACGGCTCCCATTCCTCCCACCCGAGCGTCTGGCACGTCAGACGGAACCCGAAGCCGACGAAGAACGCGACCAGCGTCGAGGCGATCACCGATACGCCCATCCCCGCATTCAAGATTACATAGACGGTTCCGGTGAGGATGGCCGCCACTACGAAAAACTCGCCGCGTACGAGCTGCTTGGGAACGACGAGGCACGCGGTGTCGATGATCCAGCGGCCGGCCGTCGTGGCGATGACGCCGATGATCACGGCGGCGGCGTACCCGAGGTGGGCGGCGAGCGCCGCCTGCGCGCCGACGATCGCGTACCACGGCAGCGAGAA
The DNA here is from genome assembly GCA_049285915.1 of Candidatus Cybelea sp. Classification (GTDB taxonomy): domain Bacteria; phylum Vulcanimicrobiota; class Vulcanimicrobiia; order Vulcanimicrobiales; family Vulcanimicrobiaceae; genus Cybelea. The sequence continues at coordinate 42,311 of JBAQAW010000066.1, forward strand.
GGCAGTCATGAACTGAAAGAGCCCGTCCTTGAACTTCTGCCCGCTGCCGAAGTCGATCATGATTGCGATCCAGGCCGCGCTCAAGCAGAGAATCAAGTACCACGGGTTGATCAGCGGCGACGGAACTTTGTTCACCAAAACGTCGCGCACGATGCCGCCGCCGATGCCGCCGGCGTACGCCAGTACGATGACCCCCATGACGGTGAAGTGCCGGTAGTGGTCGGGCCGCCGAGCGAGAAGCGCGCCGTTGAACGCGTTCGTCGTGGCGGCGATCAGCGAAATGTAATCGACGAGGGTGAGCGTCTGGAAGCCGAACTGAGAGAATATCAGCGGCGTCACGCGAGAGCCGCCTTCGTCTTGCGGGTGAAATAGATGCCGACGATCGTCACGATGAGGAACTGAAACAAGAGGTAGGCAAAAACGGCCTCGATGACCATGGTTCCGCGGAAGTTCGTCGTCGCGATCACCGAGGCGAGCCCGATGTTGCGCAGCGTCGTTCCGATGCCCAGCACGCGGCGGTTCTCCGGGAGCGGCCCGCCGAGAAGCCAACCGGTGACCATCGACAGAATCGCAATGCAGAGCATCGCCCACATGCCGTGCGAACCGTAGACGGCGGCGACGCCGCTCGCGAACTTCGGTGCTAACAGAACCAGCACGACCACGACGGTGAGCAGGAAGACGATCTGGGAGATACGCGAGAGCCGCGCAACGACGCTGGGCAGCTTCGTGCCGACCGCGACGCCGATCAGCAGCGGAAGCAACTGGAAGAGCACCAGCGTGACGACGAACTGCCCGATCGGCAACTCCGCGGCCTCCGTGCTCGGCAGCACGAGCCGCGCGGTCAGCGGAACGGTGACGATCGATACCAGGGGAAGCATCGCGGCCAGCGCGATCGCCAAACCGAGGCTACCGCCGCGCTTGCGCACCGACGCGAGGACGAAAGGGACCCCCGGCGCGATCGCCATCAAAAGGAAGCCGGTCGCTATTTCCTCAGGCAAGGCGAACAGCCGAACCAGCAGCACGCCGAGGATCGGGACGATGACGCAGTTCGCGATCAGCGCCTTGAGGAGCAACGGTACGTTTTTGAGGGTGGCGACCAGGTGGTCGTAATTGACCTGCAGCCCGGCGCCGAACGTGAGCGAGACGAGCATCAGCAGGGCAACGATCTTCGCAGCGCCCATAGGTGCCCTAGCATAGCACCCAAGCCATTGCCCGGTCTACCCGCAAATGGCAATGCGCGGCGCGTTACGGGGCGGCGGTCAAATACCGATTGAACCAGTCGACGGTCTGCGTGAGGATATCTATTTGGTTTGAGATCTTTTGCGGTCCGTGGCCCTCGTCGGCGTAGACGATCAGCTTTGTGGGGACGCCGAGCGTCGTCATCGCGTGCCAGAACTCGAAGGCTTGCGGCGCGGGGACCTCTTCGTCGCGTTCACCCTGCAGAATCAATACCGGCGTCTTCGAGTGCTCGATGAACGTGATCGGGGAGCTTTTCGCGTAGACGGCCGGATCGGCATAGACCGACGAGCCGAAGAACGGAATCATCCACTGATCGATTTTGTTCTGCCCGTAGTAGGACTGCCAGTTGACGATGCCGGCGCCGCCGACGAGCGCCTTGAAACGATTCGTCTGGGTCTCGGCCCACATCGCCATGTACCCGCCGTAGCTCCAGCCCATCAGTCCGAGCCGCTTGGCATCGACCGGTGCCGCCTTGATCGCCGAATCGACACCGGAGAGATCGTCTCGCCAATCGCCATATCCGAAATCCTTGATGTTGGCGCGCGTGAAGGCTTCACCCTGACCGAAGCTGCCGCGCGGATTCGGCATGAAGACGAAGTAGCCCGCGGAGCAGAGCGCGCTGACGTTGCGGTTGCCGAAACCCGGGACAGTCTGCGCCGAGGGACCACCGTGAATCATCGTCACCATCGGATACGTTTTATTGGCGTCGAAATCGAGCGGATAGACGAGCCAACCTTGAACGTCAAGACCGTCGCTCTTCCACTGAAGCGAGACCGCCTTTCCGTAGAGGCGGCGTGCGTTCGCGTTGCTGTGCGAGATCTGACGCAACGAATCGGGATTTCCCGCCCAGACCTCGGGCGGATCGTCGAACGAGGCCCGCACGAGCGCAATCACGGCGCCGTGCCGGGCGGTCGACCAGCTCCAGAGCGACTCTTCGCGTGGCGCGAAAGGCCGGCTTTGCTTTCCGGTTCCAGCGTCGATTTGGATTAGCTGCATCGAGCCTGGTACGTGCGCGACGACGTCGAGATTCGAGGCGTCGTTCCAGCGCAGCGATTGCACCGAGAAGCGGTCGCCATCGGTGAGGTTTCGCGCAGCCCCGCTCTGCGCATCGACAAGGTAGAGATCGCCGCCCGTCGATCCGAAATCGCTCATGATGCCGCCGATGAGCGCGATGCTCTTTCCATCGGGCGACCACTGCGGATCGTTGAGCTGAATCGCGGGGGCGTACAGATCGTGCAGCGTTCCGGCTGCGATGTCGACGCGCGCGAGCCGCGCGATCCACCAGTTGTTGTCACCATTGCCCTTAGCGTAGGTCACGGCAATCTGCCGCCCGTCCGGCGACCAACCGTACTCGTAAATGTAACTATCGCCGGGCGTGACGAGCCGCAGATTGCCGCTCGGCACATCGAAGACGGCGAGCCGCTGCTCTTCGACCGTCGAGCCGATGACGCCGACGTCACGCGCTCCCGCGGCGAGCGCGCCGGCTTTACGACGCGCGGAAGGGATGTAGAGGGCTGCGAGCGCGTCGCCGCTCGGCGCCCACGTCAGACGTTGTACGTTGCCTTTGAGAAGCCCGAGCTCCGCAACGCCCGAGCCATCGGAGCGTGCGACGTAGATCTGCAATTGTCCCTTCGAGCGAGCATCTGAGAGAAAGGCGATCTTGCTGCCGTCGGGCGACCAAACCGGATTCTCCTCATCGTAGAATCCGTTTGCACTGCCGGCGGTCAGGCGAAGTCGCTTCCCGCCCGCGATCGGCGCGACGTAAATCGACGTGTAACGCGCCGAGTGAAGCAGGTTCGCCGGGTCGTGGAAGCTCTCGTCCCACGCCACGGCATCGCCACTGGGCGCAAGGTTCACCCCACCGAGATCGCGCACGGCAAACGACGCCGTCAACACTTGGGTCATCGTCGGTGCAGCGGCGGCGGGGGCGGCCAACGCGCCACAGAGCGCCGCGAGCAGTACCGGCAGCAGCCGCCTCACTCCGCGCGTCCTTCGAGCGTCACTGCTTGCGCATGCCGGCTGAAAAGGAGCACGTGCATTCCGGTGATCATCGCGTTTCCTTTCTAACGTTGAATTGCAAATCGTTTTCTTCGGGCGGAGCTTCCTCGAAGGAGCCGCACGGCACTCGGCGGCACGCCGTAGGCTTCGGCGAGCGCGCGGGCGGCGGCGACATTCGCTGCGCCGTCGATCGCTCGTTCGCGCACGCGGATCACGAGGAGCTCGCCATCCCGCGCAACCCCGGGCGCGCGCGAGCCCGGCTTTACGAGCACTTCGAGAAGGATCTCCGGCGCCGTCGGGTCGCGATTCACAATCGTTTCACCCTCAACGAAGCAGAGCCTCGCACGGCTCGCCTAATAGACTGGGATTGCGCTCGCATGCTTTTGCCGCATTATGGGATGTTAACCTCTGCTTTACCTTTGTTATCCAGCGGGGTAAGATAGCTCTTGCTGTTGTAGCATAGCAGCTGTTTAGAATCGTACCGTCCCCTTCAATGGCGAGGATTGAATGCAAGACGAACGCGAATTCCCAACGGTGCAGCTGAGGCGTGAACGCTCGCCTCTCTCGAAGATCATCCTTGGAGCCGGAATCCTAGGACTGCTCTTCTTCCTCTCGGTCATCGTGCAATCGTTCCTAGGAGACACGTACCTATCGGGCGAGGGCGGCTTATGGCGGGCCGCCGTGCAGACTTGGTGCGGCGTTGCGTCGTGGGCTCCGAACTGCGGGCCGAACTCGAGCGCTGCGCCGCCGGCCAGTACGAGTACGAGCACGAGCCTCAGTACCAGCACGAGCGCCCGCTAAACACGATCCCATAAGGGTTTTCTCGCGGTCGGAGGGACTCGAACCCCCAACCTGCAGGTTCGAAGCCTGTTGCTCTATCCATTGAGCTACGACCGCGCGATGCCCGGGGCGACTCTGGTTTTGAGGTTCGCGGCAAGATGAGAGAAGGCCCGCGTGGCGTTCCCAGACCACGCGAACCTTCACCTTACAGAACCCCAACACCGAGAGAGACCCTAGGATATGCTATTGCGATAGCGGCGCCCTTCAGGCGAACGCTGCGTTGCAAACATATTTGCGCGCGTTACGTGCACTGCCACAACAAAGCTAGTTCGCTTGAGCTATGAAGGGCCGGCCTCCAAGCGCAGAGCATCCTTGTGCTCCACGGCCGACGCGACTACGCTTTCTTCACGGGCGGAGGCGTCCAAGAGCCATCGGTTACTTCCGTCTTCGGCCAATAGGTACGCACGTAGAGCGAGAATGCTCCGTTCTTCGGCGACGGAAGCCAGTTGTTGCGATTGGCTTCCGCGGGCGGCTCGCTCTGCACGTGGATCGTCAAGGAGCCATCGTCGTTGTATCGCAGCTTTCGGTTTTTCGTTCCAACCGAATAACGCTTTAACTCGTTTGGCTCGAAGAAGTGGTGCTGATTATACAGCGTGAGCGACCAAAAACCGTTGACCGGCGGAATCCCGCCCTTGGTAAACGTCACCGTATATCGCTTGGCCCCGTCGAGGCGCTCCCCGTCGGCATCGAGGTCCTGATAGAAATATTTCGTCTCCTTCGGAGCATTGACAAAAATGTTCGACTTAGCGACCGCGGTTCGTGTGAAGTAATCGGTGCCGAAGGCCGCCTCGTTGACGATGCTGCTCCAGTGGTACGGCAGCCGTCTCCCATAGTTGTGGAATTGGAATAAAGGCGCAACCAGATCGCGATCCGATTCAATCGCGGCCTGCGTCATCGCATCCTTTAGCTCGGAATCGGTTCTTGCCGCTCCGATTACGGCAGCACTTGGGCGTATCGCGCTTCTTCCCCGGGAAGCGGCGGCGCATCCGCCAAGACCGCTGGAAGGTCGTCGACGAACTTCTCGGGCACCACCCACTGCGTCTCTTCCTCTCCCCCGCGAGGCGCGGGGGATTTTGGGATGCTGCTCCAGTCGATGCTCTTCATTTTTCCGTCGTACTCGGAGAGCGGATACATCATTATCTGCTGCAAGACGGGCTGAATCGCGCGCCGGTCCTCGGCGGAGTCATCTTGAAACACTCGCGGGATGACGCAGCCGGTGCTGGTCGTGCAGCGAAATACGCTGGTGATGCCCTTCGGGACCTCGCCGTCCCATTCTGCTTCCGCGAGGAGGTAAAACCCAGGCCGCGTTCCGTACATTTTACCAAGCTGCGCGAAGCCGTCGGTCCGCAGGTCGACGACCTGGTACACCCAGAAGCGATCGCCGAACTCGGGTATTTGAACAACGACGGGCGACAGGTCCAACGCGAGTATGCCCATGCCGTACACGACGTCTTGATTCGGACACGCCACCATCCGTTCTTCAGGCTCGATATAGTCCGTGAGCATCTCTAGTCGATTTAAAGGCGCGATGGGGGCGGGCCCCATCCTCATGAAGTCGCGCACGTCTTTGAAGGTCAGGCGCCTGCGGTAGACGTTTACGAGCGGCCACGCCCAAAAATAGGCGTCGCGGGCGACGTGGGCGGCGTACTCGGTCGTAATCTTTACCGAAGCGTCCGGCGGCGCGGGCATCGCGCGCGCCCAGCTTCGTGACGGGCTAATCCGATCCGACGAAGGCATAACCTCGACCCTCCTTAACAGCACCGTCCGGCTCGACGGCGCAGCTAAAGGCGTTCGGCGAAAACCCCCCGCAGACCTGAGTCCTAGTAGACCCCTTCGCCCATGACGTTGCCCGGCGGGCTGTAACGGCACACGAAGCGGTAGTTGCCGTCGGCGCCGGATACGCCGGCGCATCCCACCTTCGTTGTGCTCCTCCACACCATCTGCGTATAGTGGCCGACATCAAACCAGTTTCTCGTCGTGCTCACATCCGGGAAGCTGCCGTTGCGAAAATATTGCTTCTCTTGGCCCCAACCGTCGACCATCTCGGTCAAAGTAAAAGCGCCGTCCGTACCCATCCACAGATTTTCACCTTGACCGTGAACTCCGCGATCGTGCGCGAACTGCAGATTCGCATTTAATGCCTTCGCCCACGCTAGGGCTGCATGTGCCAAATGCTCGGACCAGACGAGCGGCGGAACGCCAACGGCTTTTCGATACCTGTTGTGCGCGGCAAGAATCTCTTCTGAAAACGAGATTAGAACCGGGGGCGCAGCCGGCGCTTGCGCCACCGCGTTTGAGCGATTCTCGCTCGCGCTTGAAAGAACGGCAAGTAAGATCAAAGCGATCATATTTTACTGCATCTGTAGGTTCGACACCACGCGACGGCGTTCTTTGATTCTCGTTGCGGAGATGCATGCAACGCTTGCTACTACAACCGCCAACCTTTGACGAAGGTGAGTAAAAAGCGACGGCGTAGAAACGCGGACGCTCGATCGCGCGCGTGCCCGTTTAGGGGCTGTAGACAGAGACTCGAATCACAAGGAGCAGTGAATAATGAGCCGTCTTCGCCTTTCCACGTATCTTTTTTGCATCGTCGTCGCCATTGCGTCAGCCGGTTGCGGACCCGGAACGGTGAGCCAGGGTCTCTCGCCACAGACTGCCGCCGTGAGCGCGCCAAGCACGCGGCGCGGCGCCCGTAACGCCCCGTCGCAAACCACCGACTGGGATTCCTTCGGCTACGATCTCCAACGAACGGGTTACAACCCGTCGGAGTCTATTGTGGGCGCGAGCAATGTCGGCAACCTTCAAAAGCTTTGGAGCGTCAACGTCGGCTTCGGAATGGTTCACGAGCCGGTCTTGGCGACCGGGGTCTACATTAATTCGCAGGCGAGGAACGTGCTGTACGCGGGCTCGGCCAACGGAGCGGCCATGTACGCAATCGATGCGAACACCGGCTCGATCTTGTGGCAACACGCGGTTCCGCGCGTGCGTTACTATTGCTTCTCCCAAAGGCTGCTATTCTCGATCGGCGAGACGCCGGCGATCGACCGCGGGAAGAACCTGCTCTACTTCTCCGACGGGGAGAACCAAGTGCACGCGGTCGACTTGGCCACGGGAACGGAGGCCGGCGGTTGGCCCGTGAAAATCGCGCACTACCGGGGCGATCGTAACTTCATGCATGGTGGGCTCACCTACAATCCTTCGAATGGCCTGCTTTACGCCGTAACCGGCTCGACCTGCGACATCTCGCCGTGGTACGGCCGCATCGTTGCGATCTCTACGACCGGGCCCAGCATTGCCGGCACCTTCTATACGACCAGCGGCACGTCGAAGCATGGCTCGAGCGGCGGCGGAATCTGGGGACCGGGCGGGGCGTCGATCGACGCGAACACGAATAACGTATTCGTTGCGACCGGCAATGCGGACACCAGCCAAGGACAGGCGCAGAACGCCGGGTACGCAGAACAAGTTATCGAGTTGTCGCCGACACTCGGAACGATCGTCGCGAACAATTATCCGCCGAATATTCCGCTTATCAGCGGCGATAGCGACTTCGATTTCGGGGCGACGCCGCTCCTCTTTCAACCGTACGGATGTCCGCTGATGCTCGCGGCGGTCAACAAGTCCGGAATGTTCGAGCTTTACGACGTCGGGTCGATTGTTTACGGACCGATTCAGGCTATCGCGATGTCTATCCCGACGGATAAGGGGAATTTTGTCGGCGTCCCAGCCTTCGATCCCGTGACCGGCTACGTTTACGTCGGCCTTCCCGCAACGGAGGGGATCTATCGCCCGGGCCTCGCCGCCTTTAGCATCAAGGGGTCGACCTGCACGTTGAACCCGACACCGGTTTGGAATGCGCAGTTCGGGCCCGACGGCGCCCATGTAGCCGCGCAGACGCCGCGGTCTCCGCTCTCGATCGCAAACGGCGTCGTCTATGTCGCCAACTATGGGCACAAGACCGAGTTCGCCTTCGATGCGGCAACCGGCGCTCAATTATGGAGCGACCCGCTTTCGGACTTTGGCGACGTCGGAACGGTGATCGCGAACGGCATCGTGTATGTAAGCGCGCGAGACGGAACCATCACCGCATGGGCACCGCCGGGGAGCAAAAGCAAGAAAAGGAAGCTCCGACAAAATCGCTAGCAGTATTCCGCGCGCGCCGCAGGTCTACCAAAGCGAGATTTGGTCGAGCGTTTCCTCCGCGGAAGTATAGTCGGCGCTCGTGCCCGCCGCGGTGAAGTAGACGGCGTTCGTCGGCGTGAACTTGACCTGCATCGGAAAGGCGCCGACGACGTTGCGCTTCGAATAGGCGATGCTGCCGTAGAGCGCGACTGCGTCGAACTCTCCCGCCTTGACCGCGAAGATCGCGGAGTACGGAACTTCTTGCCCGGGTTGCAACGTAAAGCTGCTCGAGTATTTCGGCGAGACAAGGCGCGTCATCTCAACCGTTCGGTAAATCACCGTCCGCGATGCCACGCGAGCGTCTCGCTGATACGTCGTCAGCCCCTCGATAGAGCGATCGACGGCGGGCGCGCTGTTCGGCGCATAGCGAAGACCGACGGCGGTAAATCCGGTTGCAATCAGCGTGGCATCGGTGCTGCCGTTGTCGGTGATCGTTGCCTTGACGGCCAGTTGAACCAGCCCGTTGTGGGTACCGACTTTGTGCAGCGACCCGGTAAGCCGCAGCGACGGTGGTTCGCTGGCGGGTTTCAATCGCTGTTCGTAGGCAAAAACGTAAAGCGCCCAGAGTCCCGCAGCCACGATCGCGACGATCTCGACGGCGTCGCGCAGCGTGCCTAGCGGTTCGTTTCGTTCGCGCCTTCCGAACACGTTATGACGCAGGCGCCGCCGTTGGCAAAGAACTCATGTTCATGCTGCTTTCGCCCCAGGGCTTACGTTCCAGCATCAGCAACGCCTTCCAATGCCGCTGATGTGCCCGGCGACGCCGACTTCGAGAAACACAATGGCCCTTACGCCGTAAAACGCATTTCGTTGGTGGAGATGTGGGGGCTCGAACCCCAGACCCCCTGCTTGCAAAGCAGGTGCTCTACCAGCTGAGCTACATCCCCACGGGAGATTGCCGGGCGACCCGCAATCTGTTGGCTTCGCCGCCCCAGGCAGCCTGCCCCAAGGCTTCGGAGCGGAGGAGTCACATTCGGCGCCCTGAATACGGGCGGGTTGCTATAGCAACGGCCGTCCGGATGGGGGCATAGCTCAGCTGGTAGAGCATTACGCTGGCAGCGTAAGGGTCAGGAGTTCGAGTCTCCTTGCCTCCACCAACAGATCGCCCGATTTTCACGGGCGATTTTTTTGGTCGGCGGCGTGAGGGTTGCCATTCAGTTGCCGTCGCTTTGAAAACGGGGGGCCGAACCGCCGTTCGCGGCGGCGCCCGAGATTCGTTCCAACCGCTCCGCGAGGCCGTCGATGGGCGGCGCTTCGCGCGAGCTAACTGCGTGAACATGGACCGCGTCGTCGAAGCCCTTGAGCAAGACTTTGCCAAGGTCCTGGAACTCCAGGGTCTTCCCGATGCACAATTCCGCAACCACGTTGGACACCAGACTTTGTTTGGGTTGTGCGTGCGCACAAATCCTTGACGCTAACTGAACCGTAGACCCGAAAAGGTCATAATCGCTTTCCACTGGTTCTCCCGCGGCGGCGCCGATCCGAACGCTCACTGGGAAATCGCGGTTCTGCCAAATGTGCTCGGACAGCGCTTGGTGAACCTGAATGGCGCATCGCACTCCAGCTGCCGCTGACAAAAACGAGCCCATGATGCCGTCTCCCGTGTGCTTGATTTCGCGGCCGCCCGTCGCTCGCAAAGCGTTTCGTACGATGGTGTCGTGAACGTGAAGAAGCGTCATGCTGGCGTCGTCCCCAAGGTGTTGCGTCATTGCTGTCGAGCCAACGATGTCCGTGAACATGATCGTCCGGATGCCGGGGTCGCGGTCATCGGCAGCGCCCCCGGGCAGGAGAACGGCTCCTGCGGAATTCACTTCAGATCCGCCAAAGAATCCCTCCGCAACCTCTGGTGCTACTTCGATGATTTTCGACGCGACTAGGCCGTGTGCTTCACGATGCACGCTCGCAGCGGCCTGAGGGTTCGGCGCAGTGCAAAGACAGAACACTTTCCCTTGGCTTTCGTTGAGCCAATACTTGTGATACACCACGCCGTACTTCCCTTGGGTCTCCACATCGGCCAAATGCGCGGCCGCGACCGCAGCCGCGGTGGCTCCGGGAATGTCGTGGATATCCATATAGGTTGGCATGCGGCAGTCCTTCGCCTTTACGCTATAGCATTTCTTGAAACGAGCATCTCCGGCGGTTTCCGCAGCGTTTGATAGACGACGCAATAGCGCTCGGTCAAGCGAATCAGTGTGTTCATTTGTTCTTCAGATGCATCGGTGTCCAGGTCGAATTCGATCCGAATACCGGTGAATCCAACCGGCGCGTCTTTGACGACCCCCAGCGTTCCTCGAAAGTCGAGGTCGCCCTCAGCTCGCACCACGCCGCCTCGAATGCCGATTCCCATTGCAGTGGAAACGGCGCCCAGGGTTACACCGGCGCAGGCCACAAGCGCATCGAGCAACATGTCGCCGGAGCAAGCACTCAATCCGTCTCCGCCGGTCGCGGGATGCAGCCCGGCTTCAACGAGCGCTTTGCCAGTTTGCACTTTGCAAGTGATACCCTCACCAAGACGACCTTCGGCTTTAAGCGTGATAAGGGCTGCCTCCGGTCGATCTTTATATAGCTCTTTCATTGGCGCTTGGATCGCGCGAAGCTCTTCAGAGTTCATAGCATATACCCCGAGATTCCTATAGCAGGCTGAGCGTTTCGCCACCAAATAGTCGGCTCCCGCCGCGGAAGATCCGATAACGGCGATGTAGTTTCGAAGCAGGCACAAATAGGTTCGAGCCCCACGTTTTGGCCGCTACTGCATAGCGTGAAGCGGAAGAAACGTGAAATCCTCATTACGTGACGTGCCTCCCTGACGCACAAACGAACCACCGGCTAGCGTGATTCGGCGTCGCCCGCTCCGCTGCGTCCGCTTAGGAATGGCGAAAGACCCGTCCCTGACGGCATCTTCCGAGATAGTCCCGGGGATATCAACCACGATCTCGGTTGTCGTCCGCTGCCGCATCTAGGCAGAAGGGCGCCGGCGGCTCCCATATCACGATCCTTTCAACTCCATCTGAATCGTGGCGATCGGAGTAAACCGTTAGCAGCAACCGCTCGCGCCAGGCGCGCGCGGCCAGGTCCGCAACATCTCGTTCTCGCGACCTGTAGTGCCATTCGCCGTCCTCGGTCTTCAAGATAAATCCATCGAAGTCTCCGTATCGGTCGTAGATCAAGCCGGCGACTTTGCCGGTTCGTTCACATCGATCGTCGTCGTCGCCGTGACGTTCGGGAGGATGAACGTGAACGGGAGTGATCCAACCGGTGTGCGAGGGCCCAACCTTCTTCGGGTCGCCGCCGAACGCGATAAGCCGGCCGGCGATCACGTCGAGGTAGCGCTCGAACACCGGGTACCAGCGACTGCCGGCGGGGATGGCCTCGCCGATCCAGCGCAGCAGGCTGAGATGCCGCTGCTCCGGCAAGAGCAAGCTTTGCTTCGGTTTCACCGGAACCGTGAGCTGAAACGCGCCGCTAACGCGCCGCCAGTACAGGTAATCGTATTGGCTGCGCCCCATCTCGCCTTCTTGCGTTGTCGGTTCGGCCACCCTCGCGCCCTTCGCCGTTCGCGCTCGCCCGCGTACGGGCTGCTTACCCTGCGTGCGGAGCTTTGCGCCAAACGCGTTCGTAACTTGTCGCACGACAACGGTGAACGCCTCGCGTGCACTCATTTCCTCCGGCAAGTCGATCGTGAGGAGGCCCGTGAGGCTCGCGCCGTCGCGCGCCGGAATGGGGATGTAAGCAGTGCCGCCGGTGCGGCACTGCACCGTGTGATCGTCGATCTTCGTAAGCCGGTTCGAAACGTACATCCGCGACGACATGTCGAGGATTTCGTCGGCGCTGACCGCCGGGAGGTAAATCTTTGCGATGCTGCCTTTTGGCGTTCGCCCCCAGTCGATCATCAGCTCGTCCGCCTTCTCAGCCGATGGAAGTCCAACGGTCGTAGGCTTGACCTCGAACGTCGTCGTAGCCGTCGCCGAGCCGACATCGCTCCATGCCAGGTTCCGCTGCGCGAGCTTGTCCCAGTTCGAGGGATCCTTACCCAGAGGAATCGTGACCGGGTCGAAGGCGACCTCGGCGATTAGGCACTGGTGGAGATTGCGGAACATTGCTTGCTGAATCGGCAGCGGAGGATTGGAGATGCTCTGAAACGGTCCATCCGGGTGCACCGTGTCTTTCGACGCGGGGATGACGTTAGCGGCTTGATTGATGTCGAGCCAGCAGCCGAAGAACGTGTCGACCTCGCTGCCGTCGCCGTGCGCCGTAACCGTCTGGACGTTGCCCAGTTTAACGCCGTTGACCTTATGCGCGTCGGTCTGTTTGTCCATGTTCTTCGTCGTCGTATCGATCCGCGGCAGCGCGAAGAACGGGACCGTAACGTAATCGTCGCCCGTGATGCCGGCAAGCGGAATCGGTTCTCCGTCGGGGTTGCTCGTCGCACGCCGGTATTGGTACCCGGGTGGGTAGTCATACTCTCCCGTCGTGGTCTGGGCCGCAAAGAGACGGAAGAACACGCGAACGTCGGTCGCGCCGATTAGGCCGATATAGCGGACGCGCGCGAGCGCAAAGTTGAAGACCGGCGTGTGCGTGTCGTCTTCGGGATACAGATAGAGCGCGGAGCCCTCCTCGTCAGGCGAGAGCACGGCCGGGTCGTCGAATGAATCGCCCCCGGCGCTGCCGCCGCCGTTGGTCAGCGCTTTGGCTGCGTGCTGGATGAAAGAAGGCGCGGCCGACGCGTCGGCGCCCATCTGCACGCCGAACTTCTTCTGGTTCGGCCGCATCACGAATACACGAAGGTCGACGCTGAGCCACGCGGGATCGCCGTGCAGCATGAATGGATCGGGCTGCTTGATCAACTCGATTTCGCCGTTGCCCGTAAGGTCTTCCACCGTGGCGCTGAGCGTGAGAAACTCGGTTGGCGACGCAAAGGCCGGATCGGTGGGGTCCGAGCCGAAATCGATATTGTAATCAAACGTAAACCGCTGCACCTCGGGGCCGTAGTCACCGTTGTCCGAAACGTTCCCCGTGCAGGTAATCGTCATCCCCGCGATCGGCGAAGCTACCGTCAGCGTCGATCCCGGCCCCGTCGCGCCGAGTTGTGAGGCCTTGAAGCCGTCGACGACGACCCTGAACGCATCCGGAACGACGGCACTCGCGCCACCGGCCAGTTTACGCCGGGCGTCGACCTCGTCCTGACCGATCGTACTGCGGTTGATGATGAACCCGACATTGCGCTCGGGGGCGATGGTCGTGAAAAGCTCCTGGATGCCGGTTCGTGTATCCGTCCAGAGAGGAATAAAGCCTCGCGCGCTCGCGTCAAGCCCGAAGTAGTCGCCGATGAACGTCAGGCTCGAGTTGCCGTGCGACCATGGGGCGTCCACGGTGGGGTTCCAAGGCTGGTCGGTTACCGTGAAATGATTGAACGTGGCACCCCCGTCAAACGACTCCGACACGATGACGTCGATCAGCGCGGTCGTCGGCTTGGGACCGAACTCGTAGAACGAACAGCCGATCACGCCGCTCGGATCCGTGACGACCTGCGGATGGAAGTGATGCAGGCTCGGCGAGAGCGGCGAGGTCAGCAGCGCTTGGCCCGAAGCCGGGGTGAGCCACGTCGTACCGCCATCCTCCGACCGGGCGTAATAGATGCGCGAGACGCCTTCGCGATAGTCGGCCCACGCGACCATCACCGCCTCGCCGGATACGCACGCCGTGGGGTCGGTGAGCACGCGAAACGTGCCGCCCGGCAGCGATGGAAATCCCTGCGGAGCCGGCAGTGCGTATTGCAGGGAGGTTATTCCGGTTGCGGGCGACGCCGCACTTGTGAACGTGTCGCCGCCATCGGTGGAGACGTGCAGCACGATCTCGTTTCCGAGCAGCGACACGATGTAAATCGTGCCATCGTCGGAGATGTCGATCTCCGGATACACCGAACCATCGGAGATGATCGGGCTGCCCGCCGCCTGCGGAGCGGCTCCCGCACCAACCCACGTAGCGCCGTGGTCTTTCGTGCGCGCGAAGTCGATGTTTCCGTTGTCGTCCCAAACGGCGTACACCCGGCCCTTATACGCGGCCGAATTGGTGTCGGCAGCGCACCACTGTTTGTCGTCGCCGGTGCTCTGGTGAATCATGTTCGGCGCGCTCCACGTCTTGCCGCCGTCGTTCGACTTGTAGATGACGATGCCGATCGTATCCCAGGTTGGCGGGTTCTTGCCGGCAAGCCCGACGAGATAGATGCTCCCCTGGTCGTCCCACGCCATCGTCGGGTCGGTCATCACGGTAAAACCCGGCATCCCTAGCGCCGCCGAGTCGTGCCACGATTGCCCTCCGTCGGTGGAGTATTCCGTCGCGAGCGTAAAGTCGTAGGTCTGGATATTGTTAAACTTCTTCGACGCCGCCACGATCTGCGTCGAATCGTTCGGATTGATGGCAATGCTCGACTCGCAGCGTGCATTGTTCGGATTGCCATCGAACGTTACTTGTGTGTTGGCCATTCTCTACTCCGATCGAGGGAGCGTTTAGGAGCGCGCGCCGGCGCGGGTCCGCGCGTTAGTTTAACGTCGTGAGAGGATTGCGGACGCCGCAAGTCTTCCTAGTGCGACGAGGTGGCGGCGGAATAAGAGGGCTGCGACGGCGGCCGCCGCAGCGGCCAGGTACGCGGCTTCTAGCGTTCCGCTTCCTCCGTCGGGCGATACGTGAAGGTAGGTCTCGATGAAATTCATACGGCCTCTCCTCCGTGCGGTTAAGGCTCTCGTATCGTAGCACGGCGTGCGACGTAAGGCAGAGGCGAAGGGCGCTTGCGAACGGGACTTTAGGTCATGACGGCGACGTCGCCAGCATCTTCGCCTGCGCAGCAAGATCGGCGACGTCGATTCCCGCTCGCTCGGCGATCTGCAGCAGCAGCCTGTCCTGAAGTTCCTGGTGGTAGAGCAGGCGCGAGATCGAGTCGTGATCGGCCTCCGCTCGCAGCTCGGCGTGTTGCGACTGCTGCTTCTGGGCGACGGCGATGACGAAGATCAGAATTAGCTGCAGCACGTTGGAGCACGTTAGAAGAAAGACGAAGGGAAAGGGATCCCAGTGCGTTGCCCAGCCGACGACGATCCAGATAATTTGGACGAGGATCGCCAGGAGCAGCGCGATTGGGGCGCCGGTCGCATCGGCGATTCGCCGGCAAGCCTTCTCCGTCTCGGTGAGCTGGTCTTGATGCTCGGCATTGACGTCGTCGACGAGCGGGTGATCCTCGACGCCGTTGGTTTGAGTCATTCGAGTCTCTCCTTTCGATTCGCGCTTTCGGGGCGTTCGAAGAGCCAGCGGGTGACCGCCGCGTTCACGAGCTTGTGCTCCTCGCGGTGAAGGCGTTCCATCAACGCGGCTTCTTCTTCCGCGGGCGCGACGCGGAGGGGCTTGCGCGCCAGGACC
Source organism: Candidatus Cybelea sp. (assembly GCA_049285915.1). Taxonomy (GTDB): domain Bacteria; phylum Vulcanimicrobiota; class Vulcanimicrobiia; order Vulcanimicrobiales; family Vulcanimicrobiaceae; genus Cybelea. The sequence continues at coordinate 57,980 of JBAQAW010000066.1, forward strand.
GGACCGCGGTCCGTCGCCGGCGTTACCCGGTGCACGGTAGCGCCGACCCACGAACTCCCGCGCGCGAGCGCATCACGCACGGCGTGCGGGCCGCGAAAGGCCGCAACGCGCGTGCCGTCGGGCATCACCACGGAGTCTTCGGCCGGATCGAGCGGCAAATAGGCCGGATGAAGATTCAGTAGCTCGGGAAAGGCGCGAACGAAGGGCTCCGCGAGCAGATGCATCCAGCCCAGCAACAGCACGAGGTCGGGTTCGTGCGATTGGACCTCCTCCAGCAGCCGCGCGTCGTACTGGGCGCGCGCCTCGCGCCCGCGATCCCAGGCGAGCG
>JBAQAW010000067.1:0-18535 GCA_049285915.1 Candidatus Cybelea sp.
GGGCCGGCTCGCGCGGGGTGAACTCGCGGGGGGTGAACTCGCGCGGCCCTGAATCGCGCGGCGCTCGGCCGCCCGGCTCGCCGTTGCTCGAAGCGCCGCCCATCAGCGCCTTCCGTGAGAGGTTGAGGCGCCCTTGGCCGTCGATCTCCATGACCTTTACCATCACCTCGTCACCGACTTTGACGACGTCCTCGACCTTGTCGACGCGCGTCGGCGCGAGCTGGCTGATGTGCACGAGGCCCTCCTTGCCGGGAAGGATCGCAACGAATGCGCCGATCGCGATGATTCTGGTGACGGTACCGAGATAGGTCTCGCCGACGCGGACCTCTTTGGTGAGGTTTTCAACGATTTGCTTCGCTTTGTCGCCCGATGCGCCATCGAGCGAGGTGATGAAGACGCTGCCGTCGTCCTCGATGTCGATCTTCTCGACGCCGGTGTCCGCGATGATCTTGTTGATGACTTTGCCGCCGGGACCGATGACGTCTTTGATCTTTGCCGGATCGATCTTCATGACGATCATCCGCGGCGCGTACTGCGAGAGTTCTTCGCGCGGCTGCGCGATCGCCTCGGCGAGCTTGTCGATGATGAAGTAACGCGACTTGCGCGCCTGCTCCATCGCTTCTCGCATGATGTCGATCGTGACGCCTTGGACTTTGATGTCCATTTGGATCGCGGTGATGCCCTTGCGCGTACCCGCAACCTTGAAGTCCATCTCGCCCAACGCGTCCTCGAGGCCTTGAATATCGGTGAGGACGGTGTACTTGTCGCCCTTGAGGATCAGGCCCATCGCAACGCCGGCGACGTGCTCGCGAATCGGCACGCCGGCGTCCATGAGCGCCAGCGACGAGCCGCAAACCGAGGCCATCGACGACGAGCCGTTGGACTCGAGCACTTCGCTCATCAGCCGAAGCGTGTACGGGAACTCGTCCTTCGCCGGGAGCACGGGAAGGAGCGCGCGCTCGGCGAGCGCCCCGTGACCGATCTCGCGCCGGCCGGGTCCGCGCATCGGGCGCGTCTCGCCGACCGAGTACGGCGGAAAGTTGTAGAAGTGCATGTAGCGCTTGTTTTCGAGCGCCATGATTCCGTCGAGACGCTGGGCGTCGCTGGTCGAACCGAGCGTCGCCGCCGTAAACACCTGCGTCTGGCCGCGGGTGAATACTCCCGATCCGTGCACGCGCGGGACGTAGTGCACCTTGCACCAGATGGGTCGTATCTCGTCGGGTTTGCGGCCGTCAGGCCTGGTCTTCTCATCGACGACCATGACCCGCAGCTCTTCCTCTTCCATGGCCTTGAGGATCTTGCCGAACTCTTTTACGGTAAGCGGAGCCTCGAGGAGCGCGCGTACGTTCTCTTCTTTCTTGCCGCAGCGCGCGATCGCTTCGTCCACCGTAATTTCCCGGAAAGCCTCTTCGCGCTTCTGCTTGTCGACGATGCGCATCGCTTTCGCGACGTCTTTCGCAAAAGATTTTCGCACCCACTTATCGAGCGTCGCGTCGACTGCGAGGAGGGGAAACTCGCGCTTCTTCTTGGCGAGTTTTTTCGCAAGCTGATCGATTGCTTTGACGATTTTGCGAACTTCCGCATGCGCGAACTCGACGGCGCCGAGAAAATCGTCCTCGGTGATTTCGTTGCCGCCGCCTTCGACCATCATCACCGCGTCGGCCGTGCCGGCGACTACGATATCCATGCCGCCGCTTTCGTACTGGGGCAGCGTCGGATTGCAGATGAACTTGCCGTCTTCGTCGCGTCCGACGCGCACGGCGGCTACCGTCTTGTCGAACGGGATGTCGCTGAGCGCGAGCGCGGCGCCGGCAGCGCAGATGCCCAACACGTCGGCGTCGAGTTCGGGGTCGATGGAAAGGACGGTGGCGACGATCTGCACGTCGTTGCGGAAACCGTCGGGAAAGAGCGGGCGGATCGGCCGGTCGATCTGCCGGGAGCTCAGCACCGCGTGTTCGGGGGGACGCCCCTCACGCTTGATGTAGCCGCCGGGAATCTTTCCGGCTGCGTACATCTTCTCTTCGAAATCGCAGGTGAGGGGGAAGAAGTCGATGCCTTCGCGAGGCTTTTCGGACGCGGTCACGGCGCAGAGCACGACGTTTTGGTCGCCATAACGAACCAGCGCGGAGCCATTTGCTTGCTTCGCTAGCTCGCCGGTTTCGATGACCATCGTGCGCCCGCCGACCGTCAACGTTACGGATTCGGGCACGGTATCTCCTAAATTCAGTATGTATTATTACTTTTGATTAACCGCGCCGGATTCGGGCCGAAGCGACGGCCGCCCTGCCGCGAGGGAACCTCGCAGGCTCCGAGGTTCCGATGTGCTGCGGCTGGTATAACGGCTCCCATGCAGAGCCTTACCACTGAGGACTTGACCGCGTTAGAGCTCAAGGCCAACGACGTACGCCAGGGCATCATTCGCTCGCTGCTGGCCGCGGGGTCCGGGCACTCGGCCGGTCCCCTCGACATGTCGGACGTTTTTACGGCGCTTTACGGGCATCTGATGCGGCACGATCCGAAGAATCCGCAGTGGCCGGACCGGGATCGCTTGCTGCTCTCGTGCGGCCATATTGCCCCCGTCCGCTACTCGGCCATGGCGAACTTCGGCTACTTCCCGGTCGAGGAGCTGCTGACGCTCCGCAAGTTCGGCTCGCGCCTTCAGGGCCATCCGGAACGAGTGAGCCTGCCCTCGGTTGAGACGACCTCCGGGCCGCTCGGCGAGGGTTTGGCGCAGGGCGTCGGGATGGCGCTGGGCGCAAAGATGGACGGTAAGGACTTTCACGTCTGGGTCGTCACCTCGGATGCGGAGCATCAGTGCGGGCTGCATTGGGAAGCGGTTCTGACCGGCGCGAAGTTCAAGCTCGACAACCTCACGGCGATCGTCGATCGCAACTTCATTCAAATCGACGGCAGCACCGAAGACGTGATGCCGCTCGAACCGTTCGCACAGAAGTACCGTGCCTTCAACTGGGAGGTCTACGAGTGCGACGGCAACGACATCGCCGAGTTCATCGAAACGGCGCAGCGCGCTCGCTCCTACAAAGGAAAACCGCAGGTGATCATCGCCAACACGATTCCGGGTAAGGGCGTCTCCTATATGGAGGGCGACTACCTCTGGCACGGCAAGCCGCCGAACAAGGAGCAGGCCGACGAGGCGCTGCGCGAGCTGGCCGCCGACCGCGAGCGGATCTTGGCCCATGAGTAGCGGTACCGGTTTACGCGAAGGCGCACCGCCCATGCACCTGGCCGATTATCGCAGCCCCGACGTCAAGATGGTTCCGACACGCAACGGTTTCGGAGAGGGCTTGATCGAGGCCGGCTCGCGTAATCACGACGTCCTCGGCATCTGCGCGGATCTCTCCGAGTCGACGCGTTTCGAGGGTTTCAAGAAGGCGCACCCCGAGCAGTACGTCGAGATCGGCGTCTCCGAGCAGATGCTCGTCGCGATGGCGGGCGGTCTCGCGGCGGTCGGCAAGGTCCCGTGGATCGCGAGCTATGCGATGTTCAATCCGGGGCGCTCTTGGGAGCAAGTGCGCACGATCATGGCGCTCAACGAGACCAACGTGAAGATTGCCGGCGCGCACGCCGGCGTCTCCGTCGGTCCGGACGGCGCGACGCACCAGGCGATCGAAGATATCGCGATCATGCGCGTTATCCCGCACATGACGGTCGTCGTCCCCTGCGATTCGGTGCAGACCAAGAAGGCCGCGCTCGCGCTCTCGGAGATGTGGGGGCCGGTCTACCTGCGTTTCGGGAGGGACAAATCGGCGGTGATCACCACCGGCGAAACGCCGTTTGAAATCGGTAAGGCGCAGACGTTCCGCGAGGGCGGCGACGTTGCCATCCTCGCCTGCGGAATCCTCGTCTACAACGCGTTGATCGCGGCCGACCGGCTCGCCAAAGACGGCATCGAGTGCCGGGTAGTCAACAATCACACCGTCAAGCCGATGGACGAAGCCGCCGTCGTTGATGCCGCGCGTCGCTGCGGCGCGGTCGTCACGGTCGAAGAGCACCAAAAGGCCGCCGGCATGGGTTCGCGCGTCGCCGAGATTCTCGCGCAGCAATCTCCCGTGCCCATCGAGTTCATCGGCGTCGACGACCGCTTCGGACAATCCGGCGATCCGGCGGAGCTTATCGAATACTACGGAATGGGCGTCGACTCAATCGTCGCCGCCGTCAAAAAAGTACACGGAAGAAAAACTTAAACGCTCCGGAAAGGCGCCTTTCTCAGCGGCGAAGGCCGAGATCGGCGATTAGACTGCGATAGCGTTCGAGGTTTTTTTGGTGCAGATAATTGAGCAAGCGGCGGCGTTGCCCGACCTGCAGCAACAAGCCGCGCCGGCTGTGATGATCCTTCTTGTGAATCTTGAGATGCTCGGTCAATGAGTTGATCGACGCGGTGAGCATCGCAACTTGCACTTCGGCCGAACCGGTATCGTTCGATCCGCGGCCGTACTTGGCGGAGATCTCCGCCTTGGTTTCCTTGGTGAGCGGCACGAGTAAAGCTCCTTTAGGCAGGATGGTCTCGCTCGGGTACAGCGTGCTCGTTGCCGTCCCGGCGACCGGCTTAGGATAGCAAAGGCTCCGGTAGGGCGCAAGGTGAGTTGGGGCAGGCGCAAAAGCGCTCGTCGCATGGACTTACGGATTGCGGGAAAAACGGCGCTGGTCACCGGCGCCAGCTCGGGCCTGGGGGAAGCGGTCGCCCTCGCGCTTGCAAGCGAGGGCGTAAAGCTGGCTCTGGCGGCCCGGCGCATCGATCGCCTTGAAACGGTCGCGGCCAAGGCGCGCGAGCTCGGGGCGCCGGAGGCGCGCGGCTTCGAGCTCGATCTCCAAGCTCCCGACTCGGTGGCCTCGGCGATCGCGGCCGTAAACGGAACCTGCGGGCATCCCGATATCCTCGTGCTCAATGGCGGCGGTCCGAAGGCCGGGCGATTCGGCGACCTCACCCTTGCCGACTGGGACGGGGCATACCGCCTCTTGCTTCGCGGAATGCTGGAGCTGCTCGCCGCCGCGGTTCCGCCGATGCGTGCCAAGCGTTGGGGCAGAGTCGTCGCGCTGACTTCGACCTCCGTGAAACAGCCGATCGACAACCTCTTGCTCTCGAACGCCTTTCGAACCGCGCTGGTCGCGACCTTACGGACGCTGGCCGTTGACGTCGCACCCGATGGAGTGACGGTCAACTCGATCGCCACCGGCCGGATCGAGACCGCCCGTCTCCGCTCGCTCTACGGCGACGACGACGCGAAGCTGCGCGCCGCCGGCAGCGAAGTACCGATCGGCCGTATTGCTACTCCGGCCGAGTTTGCACCACTGGCCGTTTTTCTCTGCGGCGAGCCGGCTGGATATGTTACCGGCCAGACGATCTCGGTGGACGGCGGCTTGACCCGTGGCCTGTTTGGCTAGCGACGAGCGAAGGTCGGCTTCCCGGCGGCTTCGAATGACGGGGCCGATATGCAGGGAGTTGAGGGAAAACGCGTTGCCGCGCTGATAGGCGATGGTTTCGAAGAGATCGAGCTCGCCGAGCCGCGGCGGGCGCTTGAGGAGGCCGGTGCGATCGTAACGGTCGTCGGCACCGACGAGCGAGCTCGCCAGCGCATTCGTGGAAAGCGTGGTCTAGACGACGGCCAGAGCCTCCGGGCAGAGGAGCTCGTCGCCGATTGCACGGCTGAAGACTTCGACGCGCTGTTGATTCCCGGCGGAGGCTCGCCCGATCGAATCCGGATGGATCGCGACGTCCAGCGCTTCGTTCGCGAGATCGATGCGCTCAAGAAGCCGGTGTTCGCGATTGGCCACGGAGCACAGGTGCTGATCTCGGCCCAGCTCGTTCGCGGGCGGCAGGTGACCGGCGTGCACTCGATCGCCGACGACATCCGCAATGCCGGCGGACTCTATCGCGATCAGCCTACCGTCTCGGATTCCAACTGGGTGACCACGCGCGCCAGCGAGGATCTCGCGCAGTTCAATCGGGCGATGCTCGAAAAGCTGGCGACGGCGATTCCGGTCCAGCCCGTAACGTAAAGCGCACCGCCCGGCGCGTTTACGGCCGCGGCGCCCAGAGAGGATCCCAGCGGGCTAGCGTTTCGCCATACTGCCGGAGCGCCGCAAACGCGACGACGGCGCAAAATGCGAACTCGGGGAGAACGAGCCGCTCCGCGACGCCCAGCTCGTAAGCTCCGGCGCTCGTCAGGCAGGCCAACAATACGTAGAGCGCGCGAGTCCAGCCGCGGCGGACGGTCGCGGAGAGCGCGACGAGCGCGCATGCGACGACGGCCGGAGATGCGACGATCAGTGTCGCAGCGGCGTCGGGCGAGCCACGGGCGATTTGAACGCCGGCATAGGCAATCGTCGCGAGCAGCCCGGCTACGCAGGGGACGACCGCCTTCGCTCGCGCGAGCTCGCGGCCGAAGAGCGGGGCGCTCTGCTCGCAACGGTCGACGTGAGGGTGCCGGCCCGGCGTCTGATCGAGCGCGATCGCGACGGCGAGCAGAGAGCAGCAGAAAAGCGGTGCGGTGACGCCCGCCGGTTGTACGAGCGCGACCAGCACGGCGACGGCGCACGCATAGAGCACGAGCCGGCGCGAGACGTACAGTCGCGCTCGGAGCATTGCGGCAAAGGCCCGCGATGTCACGCAAATGCCTGCGCGGCGGCGGCGTTCGCGTGCGTCGAGAGGAGCGCTCGATCCCCGGCGACCTCCAAGATCTGCCGCGCGTACGCGGCCTGCGGCCGGTCGATCACCAGCAGCCGCGGCATACCGATCAGCGCGCCGATCAGCGGATATGCAAAAGCCTCGTGCATGCCCTCTAAGCGCTCGCGGAGGCTCGCGGCCCGGGTCTGCGCCCAACGCGCGTCGACGTTCCATAGCGCGGCGCGATACGCGATATAGCGGCCAAACGCGGCGTCGTCGAGCGCCACGGGTTCGTGCGGCACGAATCCCGCGATCCGCTTGCAGTGCACGGACTGCACGCGCGGATCGTAATCCCCGATCAGCACGCTGCCGGTCGACGCCTTCGCGATCCCGGCGGCCATCAACGCGACGATCGTCGCTTCCAAGGGCCTCTCGAAGTTCAGTGCGGCGCGCTCGCCGCCGTCTAGGTCGAGCGTAACCGGGCCGCCCGAGACGGCAGCATTCGAGAAGAACGCCTTCCTCATGCGCAGCAGCGCCATCGCGGCAAGAGCATTCCACGAAGGCGGCCAACTCACTGTCGTGCCCACGAACACGGAGGTCGCTCAGCAACTGCTTGAAATTCGGACGCTGATGGAGCTGGCGGGCGAATCCTTTTATAAGTACAGCGCCTACGAAAAGGCGGCAGCCTCGATCGAGAACGCGCCCCCGTTAGCCGATCTCGTTGCCGCCGGGGAGCATCGAAAGCTCGCCGGCGTCGGCAAGACGATCGCCGGCGCCGTCGAGCAGCTCGTTGCGTCCGGCACCTGCGATCAGCTCGAAGAGCTCTATCTGCGCTATCCGCGGACCCTGATGGAGGTCCTGCGCGTCAGTGGAATCGGTACGAAGACCGCGGCGCTGCTCTTCACGGACTACGGCATCGCATCGCTCGCCGATCTGGAAGCCGCCATCGCGGCCGGCACGCTCCACGGCCTCCCCCGGCTCGGAAGCAAGACGATCGAAAACTGGAGACGCGGCATTCTCGCCTATCGTGGGCGGCAGCGGCGTACGCCGTTGCCGAAGGCGTTGGCGATCGCCCGGACTGCCGTCGAATACCTGCGCGCGGGACCGCCTTTCGAACGCCTCGCATTTGCGGGCAGCTTGCGCCGGAATGAAGTGACCGTCGGCGACGTCGACATCGTCTGCACTTCGCCGCAAGCGGCCGAGGTCGTCGCGCACTTTGCCCGATGGGAAAGAGCCCAAGCGGTTTTGGCGGAAGGGCCGACCAAAGCGAGCATCTGGCTGAACGGCGGCCTTCAGATCGACCTGCGCGTCCTGCCCGATCACCTTTACGGTAATCTGCTCCAGCACTTCACCGGGGCGCGCGACCACAACATCAAGCTTCGCGAATATGCCGTTCGCCGCAGCCTGCGGGTAAGTGAGAACGGTATTCTCAACCTCGAAAACGGCGAGGTTACGACCTGCAGCGACGAAGCCGGCGTTTACGCGGCGCTCGGGATGCAATACATTCCGCCGGAGCTGCGCAGCGGGCAAGATGAGATCGAGCTCGCGCGCAATAACGCGATACCCGCGCTCGTCGAGCTGCCGGATTTGCGCGGCGACTTTCACATGCACACGACCTACAGCGACGGCGACGATACGCTCGAAGCGATGATTGCCGCCGCCGCGGCGCGAGGGTACCAATACCACGCGATCAGCGATCACTCCGGCGGCAAGAGGGGCTTTGGAATGGACGCGGCGGCGGTCCGGCGCCAGCGCGAGGAGATTCGTGCGCTGAGCGAGCGCTACGAGATCGCAACGCTCTGCGGCAGCGAAGTCGACATTCTGCCCGACGGCTCGCTCGACTTCGAGGATTCCGTTCTCGCCGAGCTCGACATCGTGATCGGTTCGGTTCACACCGCGACGTCGCAGTCGCGCGAAGAGATGACGGCGCGGCTGATCCGCGCCTGCGAGAATCCATACGTCAACATCATCGGCCATCCGACCGGCCACCGGTTCGATGGATCACCCGGCTACGAGTTCGACTACGATGCCGTGTTCGCGGCGGCCGCGCGCACCGGAACGGCGCTCGAGATCGACGGGCAGGCCGCACGCCTCGATCTTCCCGCGGCGCTCGCCCGCAAAGCCAGGAGCTTCGGCGTGACGTTCTCACTCGACAGCGACGCGCATCGCACCGGGCACCTGAGCGCGACGGAGTTCGCGGTCGGACAGGCGCGGCGAGCGGGCTTAGTCGCCGCCGACGTGCTCAACGCGCAGGGGTTGGAAGAGGTGCGCGCGTTCGTCGCGCGCAAGCGCAGCGCCGCGTGATCGAAACGCTGCGTACGACTACGGCCGACGGCTCCGTCACCGGAGCAAGGTTCGTTCGTCCCGCTCGAAGCGGCGCCGAATGGACGAACCTTGTCTTCGTCCACGGCGTCGGTTCGACCGCGGCGATTTGGGATTCGCAGCTGGAGGCGTTCGGCGGCGACTTCGTTTCGATCGCCGTCGAGCTGCGCGGGAACGGCGCCCTGCGGCCCGACCCTCCGCCGTCGCTGATCACGCGCTCGGGATTTGCGCAGGACGTCCTGGCCGTGCTCGACGAGCTTGGCGTCGACCGCTTCACGCTGGTCGGCTGCAGTCTGGGAGGTGTCGTCGCCTTCGAGCTATGGGGGCGAGTCGATCGCCGATTCGACGCGCTCGTTACGCTCGGAAGCTTTGCGCGTTATCCCGATGGGGAGCGTGTTGCCGAGACTATTGCGGCCGCGGTACTCGATGCCGGCAGCATGGCGGTCTTTGCAGAGCGCCGGGCCGCACAACTGGGCTTGCCGCCGCAGCGCATGGCCGAGACGATCGATCAGATGGCGTGCAAGTCGGTGCCTTCGTACCTCGCTTCGACGACGGCCACGTGGACGGGCGACTACACGCCGATCCTCTCCTCGATTACCGTACCGTCGTTGATCGCGTACGGCGAGTTCGATCCGGTTGCCCCGCGAGAACTGTCGGAGGAGATCGCCGCCGGCATTGGAGATGCGGCGCTGGCCGCCGTGCCGAACGCCGGTCACGTCGCAAATGCCGATAATCCGCCGGCCTTTAACGCGATGCTGCGCGATTTCTTAACGCGATTGCACTCCTAAGGCTCAACGGGAAGCCGATGGACCGCTCGTTCGGCCTCGTCGCGATTGGTGCGCTGGCCTTGCTCGGCGCGATGCCGGCGCCGTTTGCTGCGGGATCGCCGTGGAGCGATGCGCAGATCGCCGCGTTGGGCACGCGTCTCGATCGCGCGCTGCACGCACCCGCACTGAAGGGCGCGCACGTCGGATTGGTCGCGCTCGATACGCAGCGCGGCGGCGAGTTGTACGCGCACGAGCCCGGCGGGGAGTTCGCGCCTGCGTCGACCTTCAAACTTCTGGTCGGCTCGGCGGCGCTGCGATACCTCGGAACGAGCTTCACCTTCGTCACGACGGTGAGCGCCGATGCGGCCGTCGCCGGCGGAACGCTCCCTGGAAATCTCTATTTGCACGGCGGAGGCGACGCGCGCCTTACCGCCGGCGATCTGCGTTCGGCGGCGGCCGCGCTTTCGCAGGCCGGTCTTCGCCATGTAGATGGCGCGTTGGTCACCGACCCTTCCCACGACGACGCGCAACGCTACGCGCCGGGCTGGTCCTGGGACGATCTGCCCTACGGCTATGCGGCGGTCGTTTCCGCACTCGAGCTCGAGGAAGGCATCGTTCACGTTTACGTCACTGGCGGCACGGCCGCGACCGCTGCGGTGAAGCTGCGCATCGAACCGCCAAGCGCCGCGTTCGTCGTTGAAAACCAGGCGACCACCGGAAGAGCGGGCTCTGACGACACGACCGGCATCGTGCGTCCTTGGGATTCGCCGCTGACGATCCGCATCGTCGGCAGCTACCCCGCCGGCGCGCCGGAATCCGACGATCTCGCGCCGAGCGTTCCCGATCCGGAGCGCTACGCCGGCGACGTCTTCTTAAGCGCCTTGCGGGACGCGGGCATCTCGGTCGCCGGCGGCGTTCGCAGCGGCGTTACGCCGGCAACACGGAGCGAGCTTTGGCGACACGAATCCGTTGCGCTGCCGCAACTGCTCTCCGACTTCTGGCTCCCCAGCGATAACTTAATGGGCGAGCTCTTTCTCAAGGAGCTGGGCATCTCGCGCCCCGGCGAACCGGGAACATACGCAAACGGCATCGCGCGAGAACGGGACTACCTGCGATCGCTCGGCATCGATCCCGCGACGGTCTCGATCGCGGACGGATCGGGCCTCTCGGTTTACGATCGCATCACCCCGCGCGATCTATCGACGATTCTGCAGAGCGATTGGAACGGCCCGGCGCGCGAGGCCGTGCTCGCAGCACTCCCGGAGGCCGGCGTGCGCGGAACGTTAAAATCGGCCTTCGCCGGAAGCGCTCTCGAAGGAAAGGTGTACGCGAAGACGGGCTCGATGCGGCACACGCGCGCGCTCTGCGGATTTATTGCAACGACGGCCCACGGGCCGGTTTCGTTCTCGTTGCTCGTCAATGGCTGGCTCGGTGACGAGGACGGGGGCGCCGCCGGCCTGGCGCGCGTGGAATCGGATATACTCGCGGCCTTCCTGGCGAACTAGAGAACCTCGCCCGCGAGACGCTGCGCGCCCGCGTAGAGATTCGCGCGATTGCCGCGCACGAAACCGGCGAGCGTAACGTTGAACTCGCGCGCCAGATCCACGGCGAGACTGCTGGGCGCGGAAACCGAGCATACGATCGGAATGCGAGCCATCAGGCTCTTCTGTAAGATCTCGTAGCTCGCGCGCCCGCTTACGAGCAGAATGCACCGCGCGAACGGCAAACGGCCGTCGAGCAGTCCCCAACCGACGAGCTTGTCGACGGCATTGTGCCGCCCGACGTCCTCGCGAACGGCGACGACCTTGCCGGTTTCGGTGAAGAGCGCGGCTGCGTGGAGGCCGCCCGTCGCCGCAAAGACGCGCTGCGCGGCGCGCATCCGTTCGGGTAGTTCGTAGAGTAACGCCGGAGCGATGACGACGTCGTCCTCGATCGGCGTGACACCGAGTTCTCGCAGTGAGTCGAGTTGCGCTCGCCCGCAGACGCCGCACGCACTGCCGATCGTAAAATGGCGCTCGAAGCGCGACAAATCTGCGGCGATCGTGCCGGGCCGGCACTCGATCGTGACGACGTTATACTGCTGTTGCGGATCGAGCTCCGAATCCAAACAGTAGGTGATCTCGGCGATGTCGTCCCGCGATCGAACGATTCCCTCGTCGTAGAGAAAGCCCGCCGATAGCTCGAAGTCGTTGCCCGGAGTTCGCATCGTTACCGCGAGCCTTCGCGTCGCCGCACCTTCGATCAGTCGCAGCTCGAGCGGCTCTTCGGTAACGATCTCGTCGCGCTTGCGCCTGCGGTTTTGGCCTTCGAGCGCGACGACTTCGCCCTCGACGCTCCGTCCGGGACGCGTCGCTTCCACTACGGCTCCTGCTCGTCCGGGCGGTTCTGCACGTAGGCGTAGCCGAAGCGTCCCTTGATGCAAAGGTGGCCGCTGGTGACGTGGTTTTCGATTGGTGACGTTACCTTGACGATCTCGTTTTCGGCGACGTGGAGGGTCAAGCGGCAGCCCACGCCGCAGTAGGAGCAGATCGTATCGGTCTTCGTCTGCTCCTCTTCGTTCCACTCACCGCGCGAACGCAGCTCGTGCTCGGACGAGAACATCAGGGCACCGGTCGGGCAGACGCCGATGCAGTTTCCGCAATACACGCACGCCGAATCCGGAAGCGGGACGTCGTACTCCGTAGAGATATGCGCGTCGAAGCCGCGTCCGGCTACGGCGATGGCGAACGTGTTCTGGGCGTCGGTCCCGCAGGCTTCGACGCACTTGTAGCAGAGAATGCACTTCGAATAGTCGCGCATGTAGAGCGCGTTGTCGATCTTCGCGGCTTGCGCGACGGTCGCCGGCTGCGAACCGTACCGGCCGGGATCGGCGCCGTATGCCTCGCAGTACTGCGCCATCGCCGGCGCGGTCGAGACGTCGACGCTCGAGGCAAGAAACTCGAGCACCATCTTGCGGCTGTGGCGGACGCGATCCGAGTCGGTTCGAATCTTCATTCCCGCTTCGGCTCGCCTCGCGCACGCGGGAACGAGCGCGCGCGAGCCTTCCAGCTCGACGACGCAGACGCGACAGGCATTGACCGGGGTGAGCGACTGCAGAAAGCAGAGCGTCGGCGTCTCGACTCCGGCCTCGTCGAGCGCGTCGAGGATCGTCGCGCCGGAAGGAACGTTGGCGGGCCGGCCGTCGATGGTTAGCTCGATCGTCTCTACACTCACGTTGGTACCCCAAAGATTCCTAGGTTCGCGCGCGCGGATTCGATAACGCTCGCAGCGGTCTGTCCGAGCCCGCAGATCGACGCGTCGCGAAGCACGGCGGCAATCTCCGGCAGAAGTGCGACGTCGCGCCGTTCGAGCGCCTCCTCTTGGCGCACGGTACCGACCCGGCATGGGACGCACTGTCCGCAGGATTCTTCCCGGAAGAAGCGCGCGATGCGCAACACGGTTTGCTCGAGATCGGTGCGATCGTCGAAGAGCATCACGACGCCAGAGCCGAGCGTCGCTCCGGCCGCGCGCGCGTCTTCGAAACTCAAACGCAGATCGAGCGACTGTGGCGAGAGAAAAACGCCGGCCGCTCCCCCGAGCAGAATCGCTTGCAGCGGGCGCCCTCCCGCGACCCCGCCCGCCAGGTCGATGAGTTCGCGCAGCGGCATGCCATGGGCGACTTCATACAGCCCCGGCTGCGCGATTGCGCCGGAGAGCGAGAAGAGCCGCGTTCCCGTCGAGCTCGCCGTTCCGATCGTCGCATACGCGGCACCGCCCTCGCGCAGAACCGGCAGCAGGTTCGCGAGCGTCTCCACGTTGTTGATGAGGGTCGGCTTGGCGAAGAGTCCGGCTTGTGCCGGAAACGGCGGCTTATTTCGCGGTTCGCCGCGCTTGCCTTCGATCGAGTTGAAGAGCGCCGTCTCTTCGCCGCAGATATACGCACCGGCTCCCCGCCGAAGGTCGATGTCGAAGCGAAAGCCGCGCTCCATCACGTTCTCACCCAGCAAGCCGTTTGCTCGAGCCTTTTCGATTGCGTTCTCGAGACGTTGCGCGGCGAGCGGGTACTCGCCGCGAAGATAGATATATCCGCGCTCCGAGCCGATCGCGTAGCCGGCGATCGTCATCGCCTCGATCAGCGCGAACGGATCCCCTTCCATCAACACGCGGTCCTTGAAGGTCCCCGGCTCCGATTCATCGGCGTTGCAAACGAGATAGTGCGGCGCGGCGGGGGCGTCGGCGACGGCCTGCATCTTCGAGGCTGCAGGAAACGCGGCGCCTCCGCGGCCGAGAAGCTTCGCCGCGGCAACCTCCGCTACGACGCCTTTGGGGCCCAACTCGAAGGCACGTGCGAGCATTGCGTATCCGCCCGCGGCGAGATACTCGCCGAGACTCTCGGGATCGGTCCGCCCAACGTTGCGCAGGAGGCTCAGATGCGTGCCGCCGACGAGCGTCGGCAGGCGTTGGGCGGCAGCGCCGTTATCATTCATCGCGCGCACGATCGACGCCGCGTCGGCCGGCGCGAGTTGCAGCGCGCATGGTTCGACGCCGGATTTCACGATCAGGGCCGCGGGCGCGCGATCGCATAAGCCGAGGCAAGGAGTGCGAAGGAACGACGCGCCGCCGGCTTCGAGTTGCGTGCAAATCTCCGGTGCGCCGGCCGGTATGCAGGCGATATCGTCGCAGACGTGGGCGACGATCGGCTCGCGCGGCGTCGTCGCAAAGAGCGCGTAGAACGTGGCGACTCCGTAGATCTCGGCCGGCGCCACCGAGAGGCGCTCGCCGATATAGTTGACGGCACCCGCGCTGATCCAGCCGATCCGCTCCTGCACCGCGTGCAGCGCGGGCAGCAGAAGGTGGCGCTGCTCTCGCGCGCTCGCGCCGCTGCGACCGTCGGCTTGACCCCCCAGCAGCGCGTCGACGGCGAGGCGTTCGTCCTGGGTCGCCGTCGCCGACGTAAAGTGAAGATCCACTAGGCGACGCGCTCCAGACGTACCGCGCAGGCTTTGAATTCTGCCGTGCCCGATTTTGGATCGGTCGCGTCGATCGTCAGCAGATTCGTGGCGACGTCGTCGTTGTGATGAAAGGTCGTGAAGACCAAGCCCGCGCGCAGCCCGGAGTCGACGTGGACGGGGACGACGATCGAGCCGCGCCGCGAGGTAACGCGCGCACGATCGCCTTCGCGCATGCCGTAGCGCTCCGCGTCCTCGGGCGAAATGTCGAGGCGCTCGCCGCGCCGCATCGGCGAACGATAGCCGCCGCTTTGCACGCCGGTATTGAACGAGTCGAGGCGCCGCCCGGTCGTGAGCCGTACCGGATACTCCTCGTCGAGCGCTTCGACCGGCGGATCGTGTTCCACGGCGGCAAACGGTGCCGGCTCACCCCGAACCGGATTCTCCCAGAGCCTTGCGTGAAGGAAGAGCTCGCCCGGGTGGTGCTCGTCGTAGCACGGCCAGGGGATTCCGTCGAGCTCGTCGAGCCGCGCGTAGCTCATTCCGGCGTGCCAAGCGGAGAGCGAGCGGACTTCGTCCCAAACTTGTTCGGCGGTGTAATCCGGCCAGTCGTGCCCCAACCGGCGAGCGAGCGCGCAGAGAATGGCGATGTCGTCCCGGGCCTCCCCCGGCGCGGCAAGCGCCTTACGGCATAACTGCACCCGCCGTTCGCTGCTGGTTACGGTGCCGTCGGACTCACACCAGCTCGCCGACGCCGGAAAAACGACCTCGGCAAGCTCGCCGGTCTTCGTCAGGAAGATATCCTGAACGATCAGGTGCCGCAAACTTCGCAGCAGCTCGATCGCGTGCTCTTGGTCGGCCTCCGATTGCGCCGGATTCTCGCCGATGATGTAGAGCGTGTCGAGCTCGTTGCGACCGACTGCGGCGAACATGTCGGTGAGGTTCCACCCGTTCTTTTGCGGCAACGCGGCGTTCCAGGCGCGCTCGAACTTTGCCCGGCTTGCCGGGTCCTCGACGTCTTGGCCGCCCGGAAACTTGTTGGGAATCGCGCCCATGTCGCCGCCGCCCTGAACGTTGTTCTGTCCGCGCAGCGGGCAGAGTCCGCTGCCGTAACGCCCGACGTGGCCGCACAGCAACGCAAGGTTGATCAGCGCGCGAACGTTGTCGACGGCATTGTGGTGTTCGGTGATGCCGAGCGTCCAGCAGAGCTGGGCGCTCGGCGCTTTCGCGTACGTATGCGCGAGCTCCCGAATCAGCGACGCGCTGACGCCGGTCGTACGTTGCGCGTACTCGAGGGTATAGGGTTCGACGCAGGCGCGATACGCTTCAAAGCCGCTCGTCGCACGTTCGATGAACTCGCGGTTCTCCAAACCGGCCGCCAGAATTTCGCGGCCGATCGCGTTGGCGAGCGCGATATCCGAGCCGACGTCGAGGCCGAGCCAGCCGTCGGCCCAGCGGGCGCTCGACGTACGGCGCGGATCGATGACGTAGAGTTTCGCACCGTTGTGAATGCCGCGCAGCACGTGATGAAAGAAGATCGGGTGCGTCTCGCGCGCATTCGATCCCCATAAGATCGCGACACCGGTGCGCTCGACTTCCTCGTACGAGCTCGTTCCGCCGCCTGCCCCGAAGACCGCCGTCAGACCGACGACGCTAGGGGCGTGTCAAGTTCGATTGCAGCTGTCGACGTTGTTGCTGCGGGCGACCGCGCGAGCGAACTTTTGAGCCATGTAGTTCATCTCGTTGGTCGCTTTCGAACAGCTGAACATCCCGTACGTGCGCGTTGCGTCCCGGCGGCGTGCGTCGCCGATCGCCGACGCCGCACGGTCGAGCGCCTCTTCCCAGGTTGCGCGGCGGAGCCGGCCGCCGTCGCGTACGAGCGGGTGCGTCAATCGAACGTAGTTTTTGCTCACGACGGCGCAATTCGCGCGGCGGCTGGCGAGTCCCCACCACGCATGGGTATAGCCAAAGGAGCCGGAGGGTGCCGGGAACAACCAACGGTGACTGCACAGGAGGGCTGATGCGATGGATCTGTCCGAAATTACCGTCTACGCGGGTGGCGGGTTCGCTCGTTACGGAGATTCGAAGGTCGGACTGCTCACTCACGGCCTTCAGTACGGGACCGGCTGTTTCGAGGGCATCCGAGGTTACTGGCTCCCCGAAGAGCACGAGCTCTTTCTCGTCCTGCTTCGCGACCACTACGAGCGCCTCCAAATCTCCGCAAAGATTCTGACGATGTCGCTCCCGCACGGCGTAGACGAGCTCGCCGAGATCACCGTCGAGCTCTGCCTGCGGAACAACTTCAAGGGCGATGTTTACGTCCGACCCTTTGCCTACAAGGCCGCCGAAGACGTCGGCGTTCGCTTGCACGGCGTCCCGGATGCCTTTGCCGCCGTCCCGATCCCGTACGTCCAGTACCTCGACACCGAGCGGGGACTCGACGTCTGCGTCAGTTCCTGGCGGCGCGCCGACGATACGATGGCGCCGCCGCGCGCCAAGATTACCGGGCTCTACGTGAACTCGGCGCTGGCCAAGAGCGAAGCCGTCGCCAACGGTTTCGACGAAGCGATCCTGCTCTCGCACGACGGCCACGTCTCGGAAGGCTCGGCCGAGAACATCTTTTTGGTGCGGCGCGGCGTCCTCTACACGCCCGATCCCTCGCAGAACGTTCTGGAAGGCGTGACGCGGCGCGCGATCATGGAGATCGCCCGCCAGGAGCTCGGCATGGAGGTCGTCGAGCGTTCGATCGACCGCGGCGAGCTCTACTCGGCCGAAGAGATCTTTTTCACGGGAACGGCCGTCGGAATCGCCTACGTCGCCTCGGTCGATCGCCGCCCCGTCTCGGACGGCGCGATGGGCCCGGTTACCAAGCTGCTGAGCACCTTGTATTCGAGGATCGTGACGGGACGAGAGGCGCGTTACCGCTCGTGGCTCACGCCGGTCTACGCGTCGGCCCGAGTTAAGGTGTGAGCGGGGCCGGCGGCGCCGGCAGCGCGGTATTCGTCCAGTAGGGCACGTCGGGCGAGCTCTCGGTCGTGTCGGCCGTGCCGGTCGTTTGATGCAACTCACGCCAGCGCGCGAAACTCACCTCGTCGGCATAGGCGAGCCGCGAGATGCGACGGATGAATACCCGCCCGAGCTGTTGCGACGGCAGCGAGGTCGTCATGACGGCGATGACGTACGGCGCGTTTTCGGCGTACACGATCCCGGCGTCGTTGAGCGTATCGAAGAACGAGCCGGTCTTGTGCGCGATCGGCACGTCGGTCGGAAGCGGCTGCGGCAGCAGCGTGTTCACCTGGTCGGCCTCTAAGATCGCGATCATCTCGTTCGACGACCATTGATCGACCAGCTCCCCGTGCGCCATTAGCGTAAGCAGGCGCACCAGATCGGCCGGCGACGTGCGAAGCGTCGAACGAATCGACCAGGCGTCGGTGCGAACGTCCCCAAGGAGATGCGTCGTTCCCAAGCCCAGTTCGGCCATCTCGCGATTGATCGTACGCCGCCCTACGAGCCGGATCAGCATGTTCGTCGCGGTGTTGTCGCTGATGTCGATCATCTTATCGAGCAGTACCGAGACCGGATAGGCGCTTCCGGAGCGGGCGCCGCTCAAATCTCCCGACCCATCGTCCTTGTCTTCCGGCTCGAGCGTGACGCGGCGATTCAGATCGAAGTTCCCGGCCGCGAGCGCCTCGAAGACCGCGACCATCACCGGGAGCTTGATCGTCGATGCGGCCGGCATGCTTTTGCTCGCGTTAAATCCCGCGTTATAGCCCGTATTGAGATCGACGACGTCGAGCGCGCTCGAAGCCGGCAGGCGGTGCGCCAGCATTCGCACGTCGCGCTTGAGGGTCGCAAACGGGGGAGGCATATACGCGCGGGCCGGAGCGGCTGGA
>JBAQAW010000068.1:0-22230 GCA_049285915.1 Candidatus Cybelea sp.
CGCCTTGCTCAGGGCTGCGCTTCGCGCAGGCGCTTGGGAAATGTCATCCTGACCCTTCGACTCGGCGCTACGCGCCTTGCTCAGGGCTGCGCTTCGCGCAGGCGCTTGGGAAATGTCATCCTGAGCTTGTCGAAGGATAGCGAATTACGGCAAGTTCGAATTGAATTTCAGCGTGTAGTTCGCGGGGAACGGCTGCGCGCAGTGGGTCGCTTTGTAGAGCGTGCCGCCCACGAGGCTCGCCGCGTAGACGCAGAGTTGGCCCGACGCCGGCAGATCCGGGAACTTGACCTGACCTCCGGAGTTCGTGCGGTTGGATTCGATGATGCCCGTCGGGCCGTTCGTCCCCAGACTCGTCGATAGGGTTACGGCGACTTGATCGATCGGACCGCCGTTTTTGGTGGTGACGGTGACGAGCGTCGAGCTCGGATTTGCGGCCGTGCTCGGGGTTGAAGAAGAACCGGTGTTGTTGTGGCAGGCAGCGGCGAGAAGGATCAACGGTATAATAACGAGGGAGCGTAGGAATGCCGGCATAAAAATGCACCTCCTTAGGCGCGCTTACGTTCGGAAATGCGGCGACGCCGTCATACCGGCCTCGATAAGAATAGGATTAGGTCTTTAGAGACGCTCCAAAAGAGCTTCGTCATCTAAGGCGGCGAGCTCCGCCGGCACGCGGCTGCGTGCGCGTGCCGCAAGCCGGGCAGCGAGTTCTCGGCGCCGCTCCACGGGAAGGCCATCGCGGCGCTCCATGAATCGCTTGATGATCGCGCGCTCGTCGCCTTCGAGATAGGCCGTCGCGGCATAGACCGGCTCCTGCGGCCGCTGCGGAAGATCCCGCGGTTCGATCAGGCGCGCATCGCGCACGACGATCGTGCCGGCCGCCAGATCGCCCAGGCGTTTGTTTTCCGGCGAGATCAGTGCGCTGATCGCCGCCAGGATGTAGTAACCGACGATCTGCTCGCCGACGCGAATGAGGTTACGGATGAGCGACGCCCCGAAGTCGATCGGATATCCTCCGTCCTGTACGACGCGCAGGCCGAGAAGGCGCTTCCCGGGTGTCTGCCCGTTCCACAGCGCCTCGAAGACGATGAAGTAGCCGAACATGACGATGAAGACGACCGCAACGATCAGTGCGATCGCCGCGCTTTCGGCAACCTTATCGGAGGCCGCGGCGACGACGTGACGGTTCGGAACGCGGGACGCCGCGAGAATAATTCCTAGAAAGATCGCGATCAGCGTGCCGATCTGGATCGCCTGATCGACCATGAGCGCGAGGAAACGGCTGCCGAGCCCCGCCAGCTCGTAGCTGAACGCGATGCTCTCCGGCGTACGTACGTCGACGGTACGATCCACCTTGCGTAGGTTCTATACGCCCTTCGCGCCAACTCCTTGGGGCTTGACACAGAGGGCCTTCATCGCACGCCGCTCGGAGACGTGGCAACGGCTCGAAGCGCTGCTTACGCGCATCGGACGCCGCGGCATACGCTCGCTCTTGCCAGACGAAATGGCGGAGCTCGGCCGGCTATATCGCGCCACGACGAGCGACCTCGCCTACGCGCAAGGGCGCGGCTTCGACCGCTCGCTGATCGAATATCTGAATCGGTGCGTCGCGCGCGCCCACGCGCTCGTCTACGCAAAGGCTTCCACGAGCGGGATGACGCGAATCTCCGACTTCTACGCGGCGGTCTTTCCGCGGGAGTTCCGCCGGTCGCTGCCCTACGTCGCGATTTGCACGGCTCTGACCGCAGCCTGCGCCGTCGTCGCCTTCGTCTTGGTCCGCAATCACCCGGCCGACGTCTACGCGTTACTGCCGGCCGGCCTCGTCCCTGATACGATCCGCAAGAGCCTTCACGACTCGAACTTCGCGGTCGATGCGAGCTTTGCACCGGCGATGTCGGCGCTGATCATCACCAACAACGTAAAGGTCGCAATCGTCGCCTTTGCCGGCTGCGTGACGCTCGGAGCGCTCACGATCTACATCATCGCCTTCAACGGGCTGATGCTCGGCGGCGTCGCGGCTCTCTTTACCAATGCCGGATTCGGCGCCGATTTCTGGGCGACGATCGCACCGCACGGATTTATCGAGCTGACGGCTATTCAGATTGCCGGCGCCGCCGGTCTGTTGATCGTTGCCGGCGTGCTCTACCCCGGGCGTCTGCGCCGCCGTGACGCGATCGTGGCCAATGCGCGCCGTGCCGGCACGCTGATCGTCGGCGTTGCCTCGATGCTCGTCGTGGCCGGCACGATCGAAGCCTTCGTTTCGCCGCGGCGGCTGCCGCCGGCGATTCGCATCGCGGTCGGCCTCGTTACCGCCGTCGCCCTAACCGGGTATTTTTCCAGCGCAGGCCGACGCGAGAGAGCAGGATCTACAGAAGACCTCGCCGCTTAACCCGCAGGTACTCGTCGATCAGCGCGGTCGTCAGCGAGCTTGCGGGAACGTCTATCACGATCGCTCCGGTGCGCTCGAGAATGGTCTTTGCCGCTCGGCGCTCGCCGGCCAACCCGAGCGCAACTTTTGCACGATACGCCTCACCGATGCTCTCGGGCTCGTCCGCCAGCGCCGTGTTCACCGCCGCGTCGTTCATGAAGACGCAGATCAGCAGATGGCGTGCCGCAAGCGAACTGACCTCGGCCATCAGCGTTGCTTGGGCTATCGGATCGATGACGTCGGTGAGGAAGACGATCATCGAGCGCTTGTGCAGGTGGTGGCGCAGATAGGCGAAGGCTCTGGCATAGTTTGCCTCCTCGAAGCGCGGCTCGAGGTCGTAGAGCGCTTCCGAGAGGTGCGCGACCGAGGAGCGCGTCGAACGCGGGGCGAGGGCGGCGAGGATCTCGCGTGCGAAGGCGACGAGGCCTACTCGGTCGCTGGCGAGCCCGGCGATGCTTGCGAGAGACAGCGCCGCCGTTACGGCGTAATCGAGCTTCCGTAACGCGCCGGGCGCATTGCCGATGCGCGCCGTCATGAGACGCCCGCAGTCGAGCAGTAGCATCACGCTTTGGCTGCGCTCCACTTCGTGCTGCGCCACCATCAGTTTGCCGCGCCGCGCGGTCGCCTTCCAATCGATCGTCCGAAAGGCGTCGCCGTCGCTCCAGTCGCGCAGCGATTCGAACTCGGTACCGGTGCCGCGCAGCTTCATGCGGCGCAACCCGGCCTCAATGACGCGGTTGCGGACGTGAAGCGCGCCGTAACGCTCGACGGCCGATAAATCGGGATAGACGCGGATCTCCGTCGCCGCCCCGACGCGCCGGCGGCGCCGTAACAAGCCGATTCGGTTTTCGTACCAAACGTACAGCGTCTTGAGCTCGTCGGCGCCCCGCGAGAGCGGCGTTACCGGGCGTACGAGTCGCACTCGGCTGCCTGCCGGCACCTCGCCGCCGAGCTCGTCGAGGTCGAACCGGAGAACGCGGACCGGCGCCTCGACGATGCCGATCCGCAACGGCCGTTGCGACGTATTCTCGATGGTGTACGAAAGCTCGGCTCGCGCGCGCAGCGCGAAGTGCTCGGGCGGCGTACGGGCGATAGAGATGAGCTGTGCGGAAGGCCCGATCGTCGCGTCGACGAGCGTCGCAACCGCCAGCGCCGCCGCGAGCGCGATGGCCAACGGCACGAAGAACGAGACGCCGGGCGCGCAGGCCAGCAGCAGGGCGACGACCGCCAAGATCCAGAGAAAGCGCGCCGTGACCCAGACCGGGAGCCACGGCGCGAACCTACTCACGAGGCACGGGAAGCGCCGCGAGGATATCTCTGACGACGTCGCGAGCCGAGATGCCCTCGATCTCCGCGTCGGGGGCGACGATCAAGCGGTGCGGGATTACCAGCGGGGCGACGTCTTTGACGTCGTCGGGTGTGACGAACTCGCGTCCCGCAATGGCGGCGGCTGCCTGCGACGACGCGAGCAGTCCGATGCCGGCGCGCGGCGACGCGCCGAGCGTTAGGCGCGGATTGGCGCGTGTCGCTGCGACGATGCGGTACGTGTAGTCGCGTACGGCATCGGAGAGATGGACGCGCCGCACGCTCTGCTGTGCGTCGATCACTTCGGCCGCGTTCGTTACGGGAGCGATATCCGACGACTCGAGTGCGCGCGCGTCAAACCCCGCGGCGGCCCGTGCGAGCAGCTCGAGCTCCTGGGCCTCTTGCGGATACGAGGACTCGACCTTGACCGTGAAGCGGTCGAGCTGAGCTTCTGGCAGCGGATAGGTGCCCTCGTACTCGATCGGGTTTTGCGTCGCGCAGAGCAGAAACGGCTGCGGCAACGGGTAGGAGACGCCGTCGATCGTCACGCGCCCTTCCTCCATCGCCTCGAGCAGCGCAGATTGCGTCTTCGGCGGGGTGCGGTTGACTTCGTCGGCCAGCACGACATTGGCGACGATCGGGCCGGTTCGCGTCGAGAACTGCGCGGTCTGCGGATTGAAGACCGTCGTGCCGACAACGTCCGACGGCATCAAATCCGGTGTAAACGCGATTCGCCGGAACTGCAGGCCGAGCAGCAGCGCGAGCATTCGCACCGCGAGGGTTTTGCCGGTGCCGGGAACGCCCTCGATCAGGACGTGGCCGCGCGCCAGCAGCGCGATCGTCAAACCCGTCGTCACGCGGTCCGCGCCGACCAAGACGCGATCCATTCCGGCCGATAGACGGCCGGCGATCTCGGCAACATTACTGTTCACGCGTGCTCCTTTCGCCGTCGGTAATCGAGAACTGCCTCGTGCAGCACGACGGCGTCGGCCGGGCGCCGGCGCGAAAGGCGCATCAACTCCGCCATTGCTGCAATATACGAAGCCGAGTCGCGCTCGCCTCGGGGCGCCGGCAGGGAGGGCGGCGCCGAACGGACGTTGGCGCCGATCAGCGCCAGCACGACGATCGCCACGACGATCCAGAAGGCCGCGCGAACCGGCTGCGGCAGTGCGCCCCACATCGTTAAGCCGTCGTCGTAACCGTGAACGTACTCATCGAAAGCCGCCACGCCGTGATTGGCGATCGCGTTGTACGCGAAACGCAGGTTGTCGGCATCTCGTAGGTGCCGGTTCCCAAAGAGCTCCGGCGCGGTGATCGCGACGACTTCGCCGCGGCCGAACCGGTAGGAGACCGCGACCATGCCGCGATCGTTGGCAAGCAGCGGAACGCCGCGCGCCGAGCTGAACGGAAATACCGAGCTTAACGGGCCGCGCACGCGCGTTACGCCGGCGGTAAAAGCGTTGCGCGCGAGGGCGATGGCCGTCGCGCCCTTCGCCGGATGGCTGGTGCCGGCTCCCGGAGTTATATCGTTGCGCCCGGCAAAATCGCTGTCAATCGCCACGAATCGTCCACCGCCTTCGACAAAGCGCCTTATCGCCGAAGCGTCGTGCTGGTCGAGCGGCTTCTGCGAAGGATCGTTCTCGTAGCCGGTAACGATCAGCGTCTTTATAGAAGGATCGAGAACCGCGACGACGCGCTCGAAGCGCCGCACCGGAACCCCCGCGGTGCCGAGTACTTCGTAGAGCGCACGGTAGCCGTTCGGCCCGGTATCGAAGGTCGAAAAGACCGAAACGACTTGATGCGGCGCCGTCGAGTTTGCGTACGCCAGCAGGATCAATACCAGCGCCGCACCGGCGACGATCGCGACGTCAAGACGTGCCTTTATGTGTGCACCCCCCGTCGCAGCGCGCCGAATGCATCGCGCGCGCGCTCCCATTGCGCCGCCTCGACGCTGCGCTCGGCGTACGCTTTCTGGGTAAAGGCCGCGGCGACCGCATCGAAGGGCGCGACGAGCGTCGCCGAGCCGCCGCGCAACTGCCGGCGCAGATCGCCGACCGTCGCGCTGCGCTTACCCGCGACGGTGCCGCTGCGGTCGAGGAGTGCCACCGTCGCGGCGAAGAGTAAGAGCGCCGCATTTCCATACTCTCCCCGGTTGGCCGCATCGCACGCCTGCCCGTAGAGAAGCGCCGAATCGGCGCTTGGCGGAAGGAGCTCGCTCGCAACCCCCTTCGCGGCCCGGCGAAGCTGCAGATTGCGCAGGAGAAGAAATGCAACCAGGAGCAGCGCGGCCGCGACGATCGCGAGCAGGGCGTCGCCGATTGCCGCGGCGCCGCGCCGGCCGATGCGAGCGTGGGCGAAGAGGGAGTTCCAGAACTGCTCCCAGCGATCGCGCAGCCAGTGCCAGGCGCGCGACCACCACGGCTCGGCTTGCGGCGGCTGCGGCGGCGGTTCGCTCAGCCGGTACCGGCCGGCAATCGCGAACTCGCGCTGTGCGATTGCCTGAAGGCCGGCCGGTGCGTTCGCGTTTGAACGGGAAGGTTCGAGTTGCGCAACCTTATGCGAACGATCGGCCCGAAGCCATCGCTCGACCAGCGCTTCTCGCGAGGGCGTCGCAAGCGCTGCCGCGGCCGCGACCGCGAGGATCACGCGGGTTGCGCGCCGGTCAAACGGTCGAGCGAGGTTTCGAGATCGAAGGCTTCACGGCGAATTCGCACGTCGAAGTAGTAGATCGCGAGCAGCACCACACCGAACGGGGCGAGCGTTGCACGGGCCAGCGATTCGATAATGGCCTCGATCGCCGGCTGGTGCGCGAATGCGGCAACTAATCCAAGCATTCCCAGCATCATCGAGCCGCCCAGTACGACGCCGCCGGCCGCGATCGAGAACAGCACCGCGCGCCAGAACTCGGTGCGGTTGAAGACGCGCGCAAAGCCTCGCTTGAGCGATTCGCCCACGCCGCACTCTTCGATGACGGCCGAGTACATCGCAAAGACGAGCGAGACCGTGAGCGGCGCGAGCAACGGTGCCATGATGACGAAACCGGCGAGGCCGGCAACGAAGCCGAACCAAAAGGCGAACGCGCTGGAGGCTGCGCCGACCGCGATCACGATGACGACGATCGCCACGACGATGACGATCACCGCGAGATACCAAGCCAGAAAGGCGAGAAACTGGACGAAGAGCAGAGCGATGATTTGGGGCCAGCGCGAGAGTACCGCCTCGTAGCACGCGCGAAACTCGACCCGTCGGTTTCGGTAGAGCCTCGCGACGCCGACGGCGACCGCGTTGAGCGCGAACGGCCAAAAGAGATAGGTGATGAAGAGGAGAACGCCGAGCACCGCGACCGTCGCCGGGGAATCTAAGATCGTCGGAACGTGTTCGACCTTGGCGTGCCCCGGGTTTTGCAGGACCTTCATCATCAGGTCGAGCTGCGGTTGGGAGCTGCGATCCAGAACGTACTGTAAAATGGAGAGGGGCAGTATCAAGACCATGACGATGCCGACGAACGGCACGATGTTACGGATATAGAGCGTGACGGCCCGGTCGAAAATTTCGCCGAAGCCCAGTGGTCGAAGCTCCACGCGCGCGCCTTCTGGCAAGGCTATTCGAATCCCCCCGGGAGGCTCGGACGCGAATCGTTCGGCTCGTCGCAGAATTGCCCGGAGTTCCACGGGGCCGAAGCTTCACTCAACGAAAGAACCCCCGGTATGTTAGCGGTAAACGCGCGCCTTCGCTGCGCTCTCCTACTCTGCGGCCTGGCCGCGCTGAGCGCGCAGACCCCCGCACCACTGCCCGCGCTAAGCCCCGGACCCACTCCTACGCCCGGCAAGCCGCTACGCCAGCTCGAGTACACCTTTAGCGTCGGCGTGCAGGGTTTGCAGAACTATGCCGTCGAGCCCGGCGGCAGCGGAGTGCAGACCGTCGATAAGGGAGGCCACGTCGCGACTCCCGAGGGCGGCAGCGGAACGATGTACGTCGACGTGCTTTCGGTGGCGCCGGACGGCGCGCTGGTCGTGCGCATTGCCGAGCTCGTGCAAGGCGACCCTCGCCCTCGGCAGGCCTTTACCTGCAGCGTCTACGGCAACACCTCGGTGCTCTGCCCCTCGATGCCCTCGCCGAGTGAAGCCGAGTGGGTGTTGCTGAGTTATCTCGGGCGAGAGTTTGTCGACGCTGCGCCGTGGAACGCGCAAGGGCAGTGGGAGCGTAAGGAGCAGTCCGATCAGTTCCAGACGACGGAAGACTTTACGCTGGTCGACGCGAGTAAGCAACGGGCGGTCGTCCATGAGGTGAAGAAGATGGAGCTGCACAACGGCGGCTTTGACAACCAGACGTCGGACGTGATGATTACGTACGACCGCGCGATGGAGGTGCCGACCTCGATTCACGACGACGTGGTCACCACCGGCGGCGACGAAGCCAGCCATGCAAAGTACGATTTCACGCTGAAGCACGACTCGATGAAATCGCCGCGTCCGCGCGCGACGCCGAAACCGTGAAGCACGCCCCGAACGCCGCCGCCGTTTCGTTGGCGCTCGCGTTGCTGATCCCGTGCGCGGCGCCGGCCGCGGCCGAGGGCGGCGACTCTCCCGCGGCGATCGAGAGCGTCGTCCGCAGCTCGATGGCGGCCAATCATCTGCGGGCCGCGATCGTGCAGGTTCGACGGGGTGGAAACACCATCTACACCGGCGCGTTCGGCGAGTCGATGACCGGCGTGCCGGCCACGCCCGACATGCACTTTCGAAACGGCGCGCTGGCCTTCACCTATATGGCGACGCTGCTGCTCGAGTTCTGCGATCAGAAGAAGGTGACGCTCGACACGAAGCTCTCGAAATACTATCCGGAGCTTCCCGACGCCGATCGCATCACGCTGCAAGATCTCGCGCAGATGACGTCGGGTTATGCCGATTACGTCTATCAGGACGAGGTGATCACCGGTTTATATCTCGATCCGTTCCGTCAATGGACGCCCGAGGAGCTGATCCAAATCGGCGCCGGCAAGCCTCTGCAGTTCGCGCCGGGGACGAACTGGGGATACTCGCACACGAACTACGTGATTCTGGGACGGGTGCTGGAGAAGATCGCGGGCATGCCGCTCACCGATGCCCTCCAGAAGTACGTCCTCGATCCGATGGGGCTCAAGGAAACCAGCGGCAATACAACGCCGGCAATCCCGCAACCCGCGCTGCACTCGTTCACGTCGGAGCGCCGTGAGGTGCTGGGGATCGATCCAAAGATTCCGTTCTTCGAAGAGTCGACGTTCTGGAATCCGTCGTGGACGACGATCGACCAGGCGGTTGAAACGACGACCATCACGGATCTGAGCATCTCCCTGGAGGCGGTCGGTACCGGAAAAGTTTTATCGCCGGCGTCGTCGGCCGCGCAGATCACGCCGAAGCTCATCGGCTTCGGGCACCCGCAGACGAACTGTCCCGCCTGCAGGAAGAACGACCTCGCGCTCAGCTACGGGCTCGGCGTCCTTTTCTCCGGTCCTTGGGTTTCGCAAACGCTGGGATTTGCCGGTGCCTCGGGAGCCGTGGGCTATCTTCCGGCGCAGAAAGTGACGATCGCCGTTGAGGCGACGAACGCGGCCGCTGCCTACGACGAAAAGGGCAATTCCGGCCTCGGCGCGTCACAGGTCTTTCGCGCGCTTGCCGACGCGCTCGCGCCGGGCACGTTGCCTCCGCCGGAGCCGCAGTAGGGCAAAACTCTAGAAACTTCGTGGTGCCTCCGTACGCACGACGCTAAGCTGAAGCCATCTTCACTGCGTCTTCTGCGCACCACTCTACGAAACATTAAGGAGGCATCATGCCTTTACGAAAGGCTTTACGTCCGCTCGGGGTCGGAACGTTCGCTGCGGCGATGACGTTGGCGGCCACCGCGTGCAGCGGAAACTCGCTGACCCCGGCCGCTCCGGTAACCGCGCTGCCGAGTACGGCGGCACAGGCGGCACGGCCCAACGCGACGACCACGGCAAAGGGCTTGACGTTCGTCACGCTCGACGACCAGAACGACCCGACGTTCAATCAGCTGCTCGGCATCAACAATAACGGCGAGATCGCCGGCTACTTCGGCAGCGGCGCTTCGGGCCATCCGTTCAACGGCTACACGCTGCAGGCGCCCTACGGCCAAAACGATTATACCGCCGAGAATTTTTCGGGCGGAACGGCAACGCAGGTTACGGGCCTCAACAATCACCACGATACGTCGGGCTTCTGGATCAACAACAAGAACGTCAATCTCGGCTTCGTGCAGTGGCGCGGCGTCTTCACCAGTTACAAGGATCCGAAGACGGCCGGCGGTACGGTCAACCAGATCCTCGGGATCAACGATTCCGGCATCGCCGTCGGCTTCTACACGGACAAGTTGGGGATCAATCACGGCTTCACGCTGAATCAGGCCACCGGTAGATTCGCGCCGGTGACGCTTCCGGGCGTGACCAATGTGACCGCGGCGGGCATCAACGACGCGGGCGACATCACCGGTTTCTACGGCTCGGCGTCCGGCACGACCGGCTTCCTCAAGAAGGGGAAAAGCTTTACAACCTTCTCGTTCCCGGGCGGCGACAATACGATGGCGCTGGGAATCAACAGCCACGATCAAATCGTCGGGAGCTACCAGGACACCTCGGGCGGCATGCACGGCTTCGTGCTCTCGCACGCGCTCGCGCACGCCAAGTGGGCATCGATCGACGATCCCAACGGCGTCGGAACGACGACGATCAACGGCCTCAACGACAAAGGGCAGATGGTCGGCTTCTACGTGGAT
The DNA here is from genome assembly GCA_049285915.1 of Candidatus Cybelea sp. Lineage (GTDB taxonomy): Bacteria > Vulcanimicrobiota > Vulcanimicrobiia > Vulcanimicrobiales > Vulcanimicrobiaceae > Cybelea. Next base: position 10,496 of record JBAQAW010000068.1, read on the forward strand.
AGCGCCGGCAACACCGACGGGATGCTGATCGGCGGTAAATAATCGCAGCGAACGGCGAGATCGAACACTCCGAGGGCACACCTTGGGGTTGTCGGTCTCGCGCTCGTTTGTTCGAGGGAGTCCTCGACCGCGCACCGCGAATCAACTTCGTCGTGCGAACCCATATCCGCCGCGCAGTGCCCGCAGATGCATCCGGAATCGCGCGCGTTCACGTGGCGGCATGGGACCGCGCCTTTAGGGGAATCGTTCCCGACGACGTTATCGCTGCCAGAACGCTAGAAGTTCGCATCGGGCAATGGACGAGCGTATTGCAGAAGCCCGATCGCGTGACGCTCGTCGCGCACGGCGACGATGACCTGATCTGCGGGTTCGCAAGTGCGGTCCCCATCCCCGAGCCGAACTTCCAGGGCTACTTAGAGACGCTGTACGTCGCGCCGGCCCTTTGGGAAAGAGGTGTTGGCCGCGAGCTTCTCTCGGCGATCGCCGCGGAACTGCTCGCTCGCAACATCGGCAACATGGCGCTGCGGACGCTCCGCTTAGGTACCGCGCGCGGCTTCTACGAGCACCTCGGCGCGCGGCTCGTTCTTGAAGGAATCGTGCGCGACGCCGGCCATTTCGACGACGTCGTCTATGGCTTCGACGATCTCGCGCTTCTCGCCAAGTGCAGTCGCCGCCGTTAGCTCTGCAATCAGAGCGACGTATCTTCGGCTTGGGCGGCCTTCATGGCATCTTCGATCCGTTCGTGCACGGGCCAAAGTGCGTCGAAGCCGGTAATCTGAAAGAGCCGTCGTACCGCGTAGGGCGGAGCGGCGAGGTGGGCGGCGGCGAAGTGCTTCTTGATGACCCGCTCCTGATACATCGCCATGAGGATCGAAAGGCACGAGGAGTCGATGTACGTCACGTTGCTAAGGTCGATGACGACGCTGGACTCGCGGGATGCCGACGCAAGTCTCTCGCGCAGCTTGCCGGCGGTGGAAATGTCCCATTCAGGCTCATCGAGGCGAATTAGAAGCATCGAATCGCCTTAAACGGGCTCGGGCTGAAGCCCTTTGGCCAGCAGCCAGGCACTTGGGGGGCCAAGCGGTCGCTGCGTGCCGGTTTAGGACGCCGCGCTTCGCGGAAACGAATATATTCGATGGAATCAGATGTTCGAACGAAGTTCACCGCTTTGCTGGCCGAACGCGGGCTAACGTTATCGGCGTTCGATGGAAAGACACTGTTCGTCCACTACGACGCCGAGGGCGATTCCGAGGTACAGAAGGGCCATGCGGTGGATGCCTCCTCCTTGTCGCGTTACGTTCAAGACGTGATCGCGCAGCATCCGGGAAGCGAAACGATGTTTCCCGGACTCGTCGACGTCGAAGTGGAGCTGTCGGCGACGCGCTAGCGGGGTACAACGTGGCCGAGGCGAGGAGCGCGTCTCCGTTGCTCTCTGACCCGGGCCCCTGACAGCCCGGAAGCCTCCTTTGGAGGCCGGGGAACGAGGACATCGGCTCGTTGGTGGTAGAAAAATCCTAATCGGCGCCGCGTTGAGACGAGGTGCGTTCTGCTTTTGTCACGGGTTCGGAGGGCCGATGGTTAGCTTACGAGTGATGCCTATCGTTGCAGCCGCCGCGCTGATCGCCGTTCTCGGCGTAGACGGCCCCGCAGAAACCGCCCCGGCAGAAGGCGCGACGTCATGCACCTCGAGCATTCGGGTTCTCTTCAATAAGTTCGGCCAGACGCATATTCCAACCGGTTCGACGATCTGGTTCTCGGGCGTGCTCGAAGGCATTCAGAGCGATGCCGGTAAGCCGGTAAGCAAACCCCTTCGGATCGACGTTCGGCAGTCGCGCATCACGTTTGGGCTCTGGCCGTACGTCATCAACATGCCGGACAGCACGATCACGATCGATCCGGCGACAAGCGCACCGCAGAGATGGTGGGTAGACAACACGTCGTGGTCGGTCACCTACGCAGCGGCGCAGATTCCCGAAGCCTTTTTTGACGGTATGCCGTACAATGCGCCCGAGCCGTTCATTCCCGGCTATAGCGGTCCGGTTACTTGGACGGCGACGTTTACGGCTTCGCGTCCCGGCGTCACCGTGCGCTGGGCATGGAGTGCGGCGGCGTACTCGCGGTTCGGGGCCAACGGACGCCTGCTCGTGAAGCCGCTATCGGTTCCAGTTGCGGAATTTCAAAATAATGACCCCGCGGGCACGCCCGAACTCTTCAAGCAATACGTCGTCGCTGGCGCTATGGGCAGCGGGTCTCCAAACTATACCGGGGCGCGCAGCGAGATTGCCTCGGTTACTCCGTGTCCGGCATCCGAGGCCCCGCCGCCTACGACCATGCGACCCGCGACGCCGGCGATTCGCCAGCCTGGACGCGTCTTTTTGGTGCCCAGCCCATTGGGTGCACCGTCATTCGCCTCGCCCGTCTCGCAGGAGATCGCCTTCGCCGACGGCCGCACCGGCCAGGCCGTCACCCGATGCTATGCGACGGATCTCTGCGCGCTGATTTCGTTCGGCAACAACGACCGGCTGGCGATCTATTCCGAGGGGGCGGCGTACTGTAGGCCCTATGTGCTGTACGTCGAGCGAACGACTTTTGGGCGTACGATCTACGGCTTCTCCCGGGTGCTCGACTACGACGAACTGCCTCCCGTGCACGGGCGGCAGTGCGTGCGCACGCGCACGACGCATATCGTGATGGACGGCGGCCGCGAACGGCTTACGATCTCTAAGAACGCCGATGGGACGCTGCGCTTCCGCTTCGGCGATCTCTAGTGCGCGGAGAGATGCTTGCTGAGCTGCTTGTGAAAGCGCTCGAGTTCGCCCCGTGAGGTGATCCGCGGAATCTCGAACTCCGTCTTGTGGAGTCTTTGGCCGGGAGACGCCGCCGCGAGTATTATGACGGATCCTCTCCGATCCGGCAGGCCGGTCCGGCCGACCTGGGTAGCGACGAGGTTGCCCTCATCGTCCGTCAGCACCGTCAGCCTCATTATGCGACCCAGTTTCGTGTGGTTTGTAGCCTCATTTGTCGGTAGGCCTCCCTACCTGTACAGCCTACTCTCGGGTCAAGGGCGATCCAAGGCCCTTTATGCCCAAAGACGCTACCTCCGAATACCGCTTTTAGCGGCGCATCGGCCTAGTACGAGCTTGCGGCGAGCGACTTACTTTTTGGTATCGCGAATGGGATAGTCCGGCCTTTGAACGTACGTGTACTTCTCCCCGCAGATACGGCAAATATTGAGCGGACTTCCAAAGTGCTCGTGTGGCTCGTATACTTTTGCGACTTTCGCACGCTTCTTGACCGGTGCTGTGGTTTCGATGATGTCTACTCTTATCGGCTCCCGAGGCCAGGAGCAGCGCGGCTCCAAATCGGAGGCGTTTTTTCTGATTCGAGATTCACGGCAAAAGGCCTCGGTTCTCGGAACGCGCGGCCGGAAACCCATAAAAGTAGCATCTGTAGCGGAATTTGGCCTTTTCGAAACCTTGGCCAAGCGGTTCCGGTAGTAACGATCGGAATGACACAAACGCAAGATTGGAAAGATGAACTGATATGATGGCCCTCGCGAAAGTTTTAGATCGGGCGCGTGCTCCCGAAGCGGTAGACGATGCTCTTAACGGCGGTGTCGACCGCAGCACCTGCGACTACAGTCTGTACGGCACCTCAAAGCGACGAGATTTCATTTTTAGCGTCCATTAGCGCCTGCGGTCTCCCGAATGCTGCGGCGACTTCGCATGTGCCGTAAAGCATTCCCCGACAGAATGAATTTCGGTGGAGAACCTCGGCCGGCGATCGAATAACAAACGAGGAGCGCCGCTTGTATCGGCGCTCCTCGCGTGTCTAGGTATCCTCGGCGGATGTCCCCGCTACGGTTTTTACCTGTTACCAACGGGGAAGACGAGGGCATCTTCGGGGCCTTGAAGGACGCCGGCACCGATAAAGTACTTGATCTGCGGGCTTCCCAGCAGTTTCGCGTACTCGACGCGCTGGTTGGTGATGTCGGCCTGCCACGTCGCAGTATCGGATCTGCCCCACGAACCCGATACCGGGTCGGCGAAACCACTGATCCGTGCGATCGGACCGGCGACGATGTTGGAGGCCTGGAAGACCTGAACGCTTCCACTCGCCTGGTTAACGCTCTGGTCGTCGATCGAGAGCAAGCCCTTTCCGAAGGCGCGAATGCCGCCGGGGAAACCGATTCCCAGGCTGCCGAACTCGGTGATCGTGCCGGTCGACGGCACGTACTCGGCGACGCCGGTGACGAAGTTGGTGTCGAGGTAGTCGTACCAGACGTTGCCCGTACGGTCGCAGGAGACGAAGAACGAGAAGTAGATGTTGCTGTCGGGAATCGATCCGGTCGGCGTCGTCGCGCCTGGCGCGAAGATTTGAATGCTGCCATTTTGGTAGCCGTAGTCGGCATAGGTGTTCGAAACGTAAACGCTGCTGTCGGGACAAACGGCGACAGAGGCCGGTGCCTGCTGGTTTCCTTCGTTCAGGACTTTTGACGCCGTATAGGTACCGGGCGCGTATACGTTGACGGCCGACGTCCCTTGGCTCGTCACGTACAGATTGTCGTGGCGGTCCGTGTCCATGCCCTGCGGTCCGACCACATCGCTGATGGTCGCAACGATTCCGCCTGCTCTTTCAGGCTGAAACTCCTGGACGACGTTGCCCACGTAGTCGGAGACGAAGAGTGCGGGACCCCATTTCGAGCGCCTTCGGTTGGGTACGACCACGTGCGGTACCTTGACGCCGCTGTTGCGCAGCGCTGCAAGCTTGGCGGCCGAAAGTGCGAAAGCCCCGAGGGGATGTTTCATCCCTTGCGCCAGCGACGGACGGCCCGTTGACTGCGCAGCCGACTGCGCACCAATCGGCGCCGGAGAGAGTTGCGACGCGCCGGAGCAACCTGCAAGCAGCGCGAGGGAGGCTACGGCGACTAAGCCGCGGCGGTGTTGAGGCACTAACAATTCAATAACCTTTCTGAGAGCCGTACAGCGAAGGAGGCGCTAATGCAAGGCTTCCCCCAGGCAATCTTGCGGGAACGTCGCGAGACGAACCATGACCACTTTAGGCTATAACGACTACTCCAGAAGCCCGAGGTGATGCGCGCGCGCCACCGCTTCGATGCTGCCTGAGGCGCCGAGCTTACGGGTGATCGCCTTGATCTGATTGCGAATCGTATGGATGCTGCGCGAATGCTTCTGAGCGATTGCCTTGGCCGTTTGGCCGCACGCCAGTTCGACCAAGACGCGGCTTTCGGCCTCGGTGAGGGGTCCCGAGGCGTCGTCACATCGCAGCGAAACGAGCGCCGCGGCGACCGCTTCGGCGAACCCCTCTTGGCGCGCTAGGCGCAGTCGCTGCAACGCCGTTGCCGCCGACTCGCTCCCAAGAGAAGGCCCTAGCGCAGCTAGGTCTCGCGCGAATGACGCCAGCGCGCGCGTCTGCGAGGTGGGCGCGTGACGCGGCAAACGGCGAATGGCGGCTTCCGCGTGGCCGAGCACGATTTGCGCGACCGCCGCGAAGCAGTCTGCCACCACGTTGCCGACGGCGTTTTCACGCGCGGCCGGCGCGGCGGCCTTGCCGCACGCGCGAAGACGGAGCCATGCGTTTTTTTCGTCGCCTCCGAAGGCCGCGAACATCGCAAGGGCCGCATTCCAGAGGCGCCGCTCGGACGGATCGGCGACGCGGTCGTCAAGCGTTGCCAAAATCCGGTAGCCTTCCGAGAACTCGCCGTTCCAACTCAAGCGCGTCGCGAGTGCGATGCAGCAATCGAGTTCGTCGCGGAAGCCTGAATGCAGCGGCATCTCCGATTCGAGGGCCAGCGCGCGTTCTCTTCGGCCTCGTTCGACTTCGAGGGTATATTGCGCGCTGAGCGCGTACAGGCGATGCCGGCGATCCCCAGTTCGCTCCGCGGCCCACGCGATCTGTTGTGCGTGCCACAACGCCGCATCGTGGTCGTCGTGCGAGCCGATCGCCACCGCGTAGAGAGTGCTGTGCGCACAAATGAAATGAAACCACGCTCCCAGCCGATGCGCGAGGCGCGCCGCCTCGCGGGCGCTCTTCTCTGCATCGGGCATGTTGCCCGCCTGGTATTCGACGTACGACATCCGTTGCAACGAACGTGCTAAGAGCGGCTCATCGTCGAGGTCGGTCGCAAGCGCGACGGCATCTCGCGCTTCACGGCGCGCATCGTCGAGCCTGCCCGCCAATGCCTGGGCCATCGCGTAAATGCCGCGCGCATCGATGCGCTCGATCTCGGTGCCTTCGTGGAGGGCCGGGAGTATTACGTCGAGAGCCTCGAGTTTGCCCTGGTTGAGATAGTGGAGTGCTCGATGCCGGCCGATGCGAGCGCGAACCTCGGGCGTGGTCGCTATCTGGCTCGCTCTCTCGTACAGAACGGCAGCGCGTTCTACCGCACCGGCTTGCGCCTCGAGCTCTGCCCGTAAGCATACGACGATCGCATCGTCACGGCGCGTCGCTTGCGGCAGAGCGCGCACGGCCTCCTCGACGCTCTGCCGGCAGCCCGCATCGAGCAAGCCAAAGCCTTCCGCATGAAGCTCTGCGAGCACCAAATCAGGCGCGTAGCGGCGCCTCAGGTCGAAGGCGCGGCCAACGAGACCCGAAGCTCGTAGCGCGGCGGCGGCGCGGAGTGCGCGGCTCCGGCGCTGCGCCGCGGGAAGCTGCGCGATCATGTACTGCGCAAACGCCGGATGCAGCGAAACCTGCCCCCCGTCCTCGTAGAACGGGACGGCCGCGCCGTGGAGCCAGCGCAGATCCGCCGATGCATCCTCGCGCCCGAGCATGGCCAGCATGGTTTCTTCGAAGGCGCCCAGCAGTGCGAACCGGGAGAGGAGCTCGCGTCTTTCGTCGTTGAGTTGCTCGAGTATTTCGCTTGCGAAGTACGCGGAGAGAAGGCGCTGTGTCGTTGCGGCCGCCCGCGAGAGATCCAACGGCGAGCGCTGGAGCGCGGCGAGCGCGAATCTCACTGCGACGGGCCACCCGCCGGTCGTGTCGGTCAAAAATCGCATAGCGGCGAGGTCGACGCGCAGGCCGAGCGCTTTTGCGGCGCGGCGAATCTCGAGTGGCGACAGCGACAGATCGCTGTGCCCGACCGGCGCGCTTGCTTCTCCTCTGGCGATCCAAGTCGCGAGGGGCAGGCCGACCGACCGACGGGAGACCAATACCCACCGCGTTTTGGGAAACCGGTTGACCAATGCGGCGATCGTCTCGGGGCCCGAGCCGTCATCGATGGCGTGAAGATCGTCGACGACGATAAGCCGATCTGCCGACGAGGCCGCTGCAAGGAGTTGATTGCATCCCAGCGTCGCCGCATCGTGCCATACGTGCGCGGCGCCGGCAACCGCGGCGCGCACCGCCGTGGTCTTCCCCGATCCCGCAGCGGCCTGTATGACCGCGACGCGGTATTGCAGGGCGGCGACCACTGCATGGACCCCCGTCCCTGCTCGTGAAGGCGATCTCACTTTGGGTTCCTCATCCTCAATATCGTTGCTCGAGCAAATCGCCTTCTTCGATGCGCAAGTCCGCGTCGCGCCAACGGACCCCGCGTCCGGCTAGCCCGCACGCCCACACGGCGATTCCAAACAGGTCGCGCGGCAGCATGAGCCACGCTGAGGCTACCGGCACTCCCAGCGCTCGACTCGAAACGCGCCGCAAGGCGATGCGCGCGAGCACCGCAGCGAAGAGTGCCGCCGCGCGGTGTCGCCGCGGTGCGAGCAGGAACGCAAACAGCGCGAGCGGCAGCGGGTAGGTGAGAAACATGCCGGCGTAGCCGGCCGGCCGCACCCCTCGAATCGTCCGATGCCAGCGCAACTCGTGGTTCCAGAGCTTCGCAAGGCTCGAGTCGGAGACCATCGTCCGTACGACGTAACGGGGGATCACAACGCGCAGGCCCCGGGCGGTAACGAAATTCCCCAGCATGAAATCGTCTGCGAGATGCGGTGCGAGCGCTTCGAAGCCGCCGATTGCGGAGAGCACCGCTGCGCGGAACGCATTCGTTGGCCCCAAGCAGTGTCGCGGCGGTCCAAAGAGCCTATTGACGAGCACCGACGGGATAAACTGCTCGTTCATGAACATCGCACCGAGCTTTGCCGTAAACGAGTCGTCGGGCACGCCGGCGAAAAGGCAGGTCACGACGCCGGTGGCGTGGTCCTGCAAGGGCGCCGTCACGCAGCGGACGTAAGCAGGATTCACCCGCGTGTCGCTGTCGGCGAGGATCAACAGCTTATGCCGAACGAGCCGCATCATCGAGAGGACGTTTGCAATCTTGGGGTTAGCCGCGCCGGGGACCTCGCCGACGTCGATCTCGATGTTTCGATCGGGAAACGCTGCCGCGACACGCTGCGCGATCGGTAATGCGGGATCGTCTGCGCGCGCGACGCCAAGGACGAGCTGACAGACGGGATAGTCCTGCAAGGCAAACGAACGCAGGTTCTCCTCGAGACCCGGCTCGTCACCATGCAACGGCACGATCAAGGTGATGGGCGGCAAATCGCCGGCCGGCGGATCCGGTTCGCGCCGGCCGAAACGCGCCGAGCATACGATTGCGACGGCTGCGTAACCGAGGGCCGCGATCGAGACGACGTCGAGACCCGCCGCCAGGAGACGAGCTAGCTTCACGCGGCGCGGTTCGCTAGCCGCAGGGGGCGGCCTTTTTTCGATAGGCGGTGGTTGCGGTGCGCAAGCCGAATCCCGCGTCCCGATGAAGCCCAACTGGACCTTGAGGGCAACCGCGTATTGCGTGCGCCAAGGTTACCTCTTTTTCAAGATTCGCGTCCGTCACTGGGGTAATCTGCCGGCAGAGCGTGGCTCGACCGTGCTGATCACGAATCACCAGCACGAAATCGAAGGGGAGATGGTTACGGCGCGCACGTTTCTGCGGGACCCGTGGAAGCCGCTGGCCATGTGCAATTCCCGCCGCACCTTCGAGACGGGATTCATTGCGATGGAGTTGCCGTGGACCGCGTGGTTTACGCGCGGCGTAAATCTGAGCGGCTTATGGGCCGCCTTCAGCGTCCTGCCGATCGAGAACCATCTCTTCTCGCGGCCGCTTATCAGCCTGGGCGAGGAGCTGCGCGCGGCGCATGGCGATCTCGCGCTCGAAACGATCTTGCCGTCCGAAACGCTCGAGCCGCTGGGGCTCGAGGGATCCATGCTCAGCGACTTATGGAAGCCGGCCGACTTCATGCGAGCGCGCGCTTGGGTGAAAGTGGCGAATCTCAAGCAGCCTTACCGGCGCGAAGTGCTCGAGAATCTCCGCGCAGCAACTCAACGCGACGTCGCGTCAATCGTGGAGTGCGTGCGAGCGGGTGCGACGTTCTACGTCACGCCCGAAGGGGACTTCAGCCGCGATGGGCGTATGCATCCGATGCGTGGGGGAATCGTCGAGGCTCTCTCGCCATTTGCCGAGCTTTGGCTCTGTGCCGTCGCTTACGACCCGTTCCGAGGCCGGCGGCTATCGATGCTCTACCGCGTCCTTCGATACACGGGCGCCACCGATATCGGGACGTCGCTTGCCGGTGCTCGGCCGGTCACGACGTCGGCGCTCCTGGCCACATTTCTACTCGAGGGTTCGGAGACGTTCGTCCTAGGGGATGCGGTACGTGCGGTGCGCGAGCGCCTCGATTCGCTGCCCGGATACGTCTTCGTCGATCCTGAACTGCGCCGCGCTCCGAGCGCGGCGGTCGGCGAGGCCCTTGCGACGCTGCGAAAACGCGGTACCCTCGTTGCAGATGACGGCCGCTACCGCCTTACTTCACACCGCACCGACGCGAGGTTCCCGCACGTCCCCGACATGGTCGCATTCCAACGCAATATGCTCGATGAAACGTTGGAGTCGGCGCGGCGTTCGAGCGAGGCTGAGGCGAATCGTTAGGGCTATGCATCCGCGCCGCTTCCGGCGCCTGCCCCTTGCGGCGGCGCTCGTTACCCTGGCGGTCCATCTCGCGGGTAACCCGCATTACGGTTTCTTCCGCGACGAGCTGTACTTTATCATCTGCGGTTTTCATCCGGCGTGGGGATACGTCGACCAGCCGCCGGTCGTGCCGCTTCTGGCGGCGGCCTCGCAGCTCTTCGGACATTCGCTCTTTCTTCTGCGGCTGATCCCCGCGTTTTTTGCCGCGGCGTCGGTCTACACCACGTGTTTGTTGGCGGCCGAGCTCGGCGGTGGCGCGTTCGCCGTGTTCTTCGCGGCGCTCGTTGCGGCGTTGACTCCAGCCTTGATGGATTTTGGGGGAAAGCTGACGGGCGACGTCGTCGGATTGTGGCTGTGGCCGCTGGCGGCGCTCTACGTGCTGCGCATCGTGAAGGGAGCCGACGCGCGCTTGTGGCTGGCCGTCGGAACGATCGCCGGCATCTGCGTCGAGAGCAAATACACCGTCGTCTTTTTCGCCGCCGGCATCGTGTTTGGTCTGCTCGTGCTCCCGCAGCGGCGCGTCCTCTTTACGGGCTGGTTCGCGGCGGGCGTTCTGGTTGCGGCGTTCATCGCGCTGCCGAACTTCCTGTGGCAAGCCGCTCACGGTTTTCCGATGTGGACGCTCTTGCGCGCGGCGGCGGAGTATAAGGACGTGTCGCTCACGCCGCTGCAGTTCCTCGTTACGCAGGTGCTGATCACGTATCCGCTGCTCGCGCCGGTCTGGCTGATCGGCTTGGTGGCGCTGCTGCGGCGGCCGGACGCCCGATTTCTGGGCCTCGCATATCTTGCGTTGATCGTCCAGATGATCGCGCTGCACGCCAAACATTACTATGCCGCCGACGTCTACCCGATACCGATCGCTGCGGGCGCGGTGACGATTGAAGCGTGGACGGCGCGCCGAACGCTCTGGTGCCCCGTGCTCTCGCTCTACACGCTGGTTGCCGGGATCGCGCTCGTTCCGTTACTGATGCCGGTCTTGCCGGAACGCACGATGTCCGCGTACGACCGCACGCTCCAAGCGATGCTTTCGCGAGAAGTGAACCTTGCGGTGACCGAGCACACGCAGATCGGCAACTTACCTCCGGACTGGGGCGACATGCACGGCTGGCCGCAACTCGCGCAAACCGTTGCGCGCGTCTACGATTCGCTGCCTCCGGCGCAGCGTGCTGCGGCCGCGATTCTTGCGAGCAACTACGGTGAGGCCGCCGCGCTGGATTTCTTTGGACCGGCCTACGGCCTGCCGCCGGCACTTTCGGGCCACAATCAGTATTGGGTCTGGGGCTCGCGCGGCTACAGCGGCAACGTGATCATCGACGTTCACGGAGACTGCGAGAGTCAGGCGCATCTCTTCCGAAACCGTCGCATCGTCACGCATTTCTCGAACCCGTGGGGGCGGCCGCTTGAAAACGGGTTCCCGATCTGGATCTGCCGCGGAATTCGGATGCCGCTGAGCACGTATTGGCCGAGGCTGCGCAGGTATATATGATGCTCGGACGTCGGAATGCTTTCCGGGCGTCGCTTGCTAGCAGCCTGGATAACAGGGAGGCAGGGGCGGCGGTGGATAGGGCGGGCGCAGCTGCTGCGGGTATTGCTGGTACTGCTGCTGCGGGTATTGCTGGTACTGCTGCTGCGGATATTGCTGGTACTGCTGCTGCGGATATTGCTGGTACTGTTGGGAGTATTGCGACTGCGACGGATATCGCGGGGACTGTGAATATTGATTTTGCGCGACCTGCTGAGAGCGAGCTAGCGGGGTTGCGCTGGCGACATCGTCACTGAATCTTCCGAACGTCGCCCTGTGCTCTCGAAACAG
>JBAQAW010000069.1:0-59788 GCA_049285915.1 Candidatus Cybelea sp.
CGCAGGCGCTCCAGCGCAAACGGCGGAGGCACGACAGAGCGGCGGGACTTCTTGGTCTGTGGCTCTTTGAAGCGGAGTTGAGAGCTTGTACGTTTTGGCGTTTTGATCGTCAGGCGTTCGAGCGAACGGACGACGCGGGCGTTCCCGCGTCCAGATCGAGATCGCACCACCGCAGACGAGCAGTTCGCCCCGCCGCAGCCCCGAGCCGATGGCGACCGCGACCGCGCAGCAGAGTTCGGTCGGGCCGAATGCTGCGAGATAGCATCGGCGAGACGACTGCCGGAACATTGCTGGCTGAGATTCCAAATATCGACCACTTTGAGTCCGCGAAGGCTGTCGCCGCCTTTGCGGGCCTATCGCCACGAGATCGGCGATCCGGGACGTCCATTCACGGCCGTCCACGGCTCTGTAGGACCGGCAACTCTCGCCTTCGCAAGGCGCTCTACATGCCGGCGATCGTGGCGCGGCGTTTCAATCCGACGCTCCGGATCTTCGCAGAGCGGCTGCTAAGTGCTGGAAAACACAAACAGCTCGTCATCGGGGCCGTCATGCGAAAGCTGCTTGCGCTTGCCTACGGCATCCTTCGCTCCGGCGTCGCTTTCGACGCCAATTACGCTTGACACCGAATACGGTATCTATCCCGGCACGGTCACCGGGGGATAAGAGCTAAGCCCTTTCAAAACGAGGCCCCACTCTTCGCAGCTCCTTTTTGAAAGCTAGCCGGTTTCAGTGCGCCGACGCAGGAGGTGTCGGGCGCGCGATCCGGAGCGGCATAGAATGACACGATGACCTTTTGGGCGCACGGCGACCAGGGTGAGACAGTGTGCCCGACGCCTGGGATGCTGATGATCGTTGCGCGGGAGAAGCGCGCTGCCGCCGCTTTCGCCCCTGCAAGCGATGTCAACGTGTCGAAAGTTCCGGAAATGAGGAGCGTCGGGATGTTGCTGGCAACGGGCTCGCGCATTGATCTTGGAGCTGCCGCGAGTTTCCAGACATCGCGGCAGTCTTCTTGAACGTACGCCCAGCCGCCGATACCTTCACGTTGCACCGAGGGCGGATAATCTGGAAATGCTTCTCGTCCGGCCGTGGCGAGTTCTTGCGGCGTCCCGAGGTAATCCTCGCGACAGGTGGCGCCGACGGCCAGACCGTCACCGAGGGCAGGTGCGCCGGGATGGTAGGGTGGCGCCCGGCCTGCGCGATCCTTAGCGATCGCCTGAATGGAATCGCGGCGGCCTGCGGCGAGCCCAACAATCGTATCGGGCGCGGCTTGGAGCGTCGGAATGCTATATGTTTGGTTGCGCAACCAGTCGATCAACGCGCCGCCGTCGATTATCACCGTGATGTTCTTGCCGGTGTAGGGGTCGCCGATCGTCGGCGTCAACGGCTTGGCTTCGAGCCTATTGACCAGTCCAGTAAAGGTCTGTTCAAGATGGGGATGGGCCGCGTCGCAGGGCGGTTGCGCTGTGCAGGCCTTGAAGAGGTTGTCGAAGGCGTAGCGCGCGCTCCACCAGTTTACCGGGATGCTGTAGGTCGTCGGTAGGACCGAGTCGAGAACGACGCTGCGGATTCCCTCGGGATGGTTGCGCATAAGCGTCTGCGCCGTATACGTGCCGAACGAGTTCCCGTAAATATTCCACTCGGCAATGCCTAGCACTTTGCGGAGGTCGACCAGATCGGCGACGCTCTCGGTAGAATTGTAAGCACTGAGATTGGCGCCAGTTGCAATGAGCTCGTCCCGGCAGGCTTTGGTCGCAGTCAAGTGAGCGCGCTTTGTTGCCTCGGAATAAAAGCGAAGCCCAAGAAGCTCTCTGGCGAAGTCGTTACTTGCCGCACAGATCAGCGCCGGCTTTGAGGACCAAGTGCCCCGCTGACTCACAACCCAGATGTCCCGGTCTCGAATGAAGTTCGCCTTGATTATCTCGTCGATTTCAAGCGGCGCAATGTCGCCAGGCCCGCCTTCCAGATACAGAATCGGGTCGGGCCGCTTTTCCGAAGATCGTGCACTATATTTTGCAACCATGATCCGGATGGTGCGACCGTTCGGCCTGCTGTGATCTTCGGGCACGACGAGATATCCGCAGCTCGCGTGCTCGAGCCAGTCTACGCCCTGGATTTTGGCGCACGTCGCCGGCTCGAAACGCGGCACAGTTGCCGATCGACCGGCCTGTGCGACTTGTGCCGTAACCGAAGAAGCAAACAGAATGGTGAGCACGAGCAGATGTCGGTAGTCGATCGTCATGCGTCGAGACCCACGATCAGATTGGTCCACACGATCAATGTCACGTTATTGACGGGATCATACCCGATAAACGAATTGTAACCTGCCGTCTCGCCACCGTGATAGTAAATGGCGTTCCTCCCCTAGCTGAGCAAAATGATACCGTAACCGTATTTTGCCCGCCGAAATTATGTCACTTAGTGTCGGTTAGCGGGGCCAGTTCTTTCCACGCATCGAGCGCAAGGCCGAGCGCGCGAGGCGTGAGAAGCGGATTTCCGACCTCGATCAGATTAAGGCGGAGGAAATGGAGCCGCCCCTTGCGACAAATGAGTAGACCCGCGCCATATTAGCCTCCAGTGAGGTCAGAGGCTTTGAGGCTCCTGAGTCTCAGCGTCGGCGAGAGCTTCAATCCTCAATTTATGTTTAGCGGTGGGCAGCGACGGATCGCTGGCTTAGCCTTTCTGTTATCGGTGTGCCTTTCGCGTACATGTCCACCTGGCAAACATTGTTGCTTGACGACCCCATGCAGCACATCGACGACTACAGAGCTTTGACTCTTACTGAGGTGCTCGGCGCAATACGGCGTGATGGCCGGCAAATTATTTGCGCGGTCGAAGATGAAGAGCGGAGTGCCTTGCTAGCACGCCGCTTACGCAGTTCGCCTGGGTCCCCCGGGGCGCGCGTTAAGTTAGATCTCGACGCGGCCGGCGGCCTAAGCCTCATCTCGTGGGAGCCGGTGGAGCCGTTCCCGGCCGAAACGCCGGTTTAATTTTGACCCACCTTGGTCGCGGATTTTGCCGCGGGCAGTCTGATTCCCGCCTTCTTGCGCTCGCGTAAGCGAAAGCTTTCGCCGCTGATCGTCGCGATATGTGCGTGATGCAGCAGCCATCGAGTATCGCCGCCATCATCGTCGCGTCGCCGTCCGAAAGCGGCATCCCGTTGCGCAAACGGCAAGTTGCTGCTGATGACCACCGATCCGTGCTCGTACCGGTGGGCGATGACCTGGAAGAAATGCCTGGTTTCTTCGCGAGAGAACGGCAGGTAGCCGAGCTCGTCGATGATGAGCAACTTCGGGCTTTGATCGCTCGGCGGATGTATTCCTTGAGGCGAGCGGTACTATTGCCCCCCAAACGTCCGGTCCGGCCGATCTGCGGCAGTCCGGGTCGCGCGCTACGGCGCTGTTGACGCCACTACTCCGGTGTCAAGGCTTCCTCACCCTCTAGGCGCGCGTATAGGTACGAGTCTCGCCACTCACCCTTTTGAAACACGTCGTGTCGAAAGAAGCCCTCACGGCGCATTCCCGCCTTCTCCAACACGTGCCACGAGCCGACATTGCGAGTGTCGCACGTGGCCCAAACGCGATGCAGCGAAAGCGTTTCGAACGCCGCGCGCAAAATGGCGCATGCGGCTTCCGACGCGTAGCCCTGGTTCCAGTATCGTCGATTAATCACGTATCCAAAGTCGGCCGTACGGGTCTGCCTATCAATTATGGAGAGACGAATGGTGCCGATTACTTTGCGTTCCGTGCGCAGCTCCACCGCAAGGCTTACTTCGTCCCTGGGCCACCTTAGCTGCTCTTCTAGATGGTAGTTTATTCTATCACGGGTCTGAGCCGGCGTGTTAGGTCCCCAGTCCACGTATCGTGCCACGACAACATCGCTTCCATATTCATGAACATTGTTTTCATCGTCCGCGGTGAACTCACGAAGCAACAGCCGCGGCGTTTGTATCGGAAACCATTTTTCCATTCACCAGAGTATACACCACGGACAAAGCGAATGCGTTGACCTCGGTTGTATCAGGTCTTAAGTAGGTGAATCAGCAACGATGCCAGCGCTGCTGCAAGGCCGAGCACTGGACTTGAATAGGGTATGGTTAGCGACGCCCGACTGCGTTATCGCAAGAACGGGTTGTCGATGTTGTACTTATGACAAGCGTGGCAGCGGGGTGCCGTTCCTTATCTCTCGGCTTGTAGTGTTTCTTGAACTCGACGAGACACGTTGCGGAGATGCACGTAACGCGAAGAGATGCACGTCAACTTGGCGCCCTTGGTCGTCGTTCAAAACAAAATTCCAACGTCGCGCGCTCTCTAGCAGTTTCACGGCGGAACCCGTGATCTGCAAGGCACGCTCGAAGCGCTGAGAGGTCCCCCGATCGGATCGCGATGTCGAGATCGACGGCCCAGCCTCCGTCGATCCGGGTCTCGAGACCGGCGCCCTGCAGCGCCGTATAAATCGAGATTACGTCGTCGGCTGTCATCTCCAATGGCGGTCCTTCCGATTCAATACACCGTTGATGCTGGTCAGATCAGACGCGTTTAAGTGCCTCTGAGACGGGATCGCATTACTTGGCGAACGGATAGGTCGCGACACCAAAGGGACTCGACAGGCCGTTGCTGGAGTTCAGTTGCGTGACGAGCGTTCCCGTGGAATAGTCCACCACGTCTACCACTACCGCATTCGGGTCGGCGATGAAGAGCAGTTTGTTGTCGCCCGTCAGCGCATCGTGGAGGTAGTCCGAGCCGCCCGAGACCGTGATCGTCCTGCTGATTGAGGTATACGGCGGGGGAATGATATCCACGGCGGTGTGCTGGTCGCACACGACGAGATCATCTTTCTTGTCCACTTGGATGCCTGCGGGGTTACTGAGCGTCGGCGCCAGCGTCGTGGCGGAGCACGGACTCGTTA
The DNA here is from genome assembly GCA_049285915.1 of Candidatus Cybelea sp. Taxonomy (GTDB): domain Bacteria; phylum Vulcanimicrobiota; class Vulcanimicrobiia; order Vulcanimicrobiales; family Vulcanimicrobiaceae; genus Cybelea. Next base: position 4,906 of record JBAQAW010000069.1, read on the forward strand.
GACCGCCTTTGTATTCGATGATCTCACCTGAATTACCGGAGTAGCCGGTCACGAAGACGTCACCTTTGCTGTCCACCGCGACCCCTTCATTTGCTAGGCCGGTATTGCAGGTCACCGAGGCGGTGTTGTTGCCCTGCGGATAAACGACGACGGTTCCGACGTGCTTGTAGCCGGCGAAGTTGGCGACGATGACGTTTCCCTTGGCGTCGGTTGTGACGTCGACCGGCTCGGTGAGGCCGTTGCTATAAGTGAAGATCAGCGCGTCGGCCTTATTGTACTCGTTGACCGTCACGTTGCCGCTCGAGAAATTGGTGACGTAGAGGTTGCCCTTCGCGTCGATCCAATCGCCGTCGGGGCCGCTGTCGCTGATCGTGCCCGTCGGTTTGTACGTCTTGTTGAACTCTAAAACTTCGTTCAATCCGCGGTCGGCAACGCTAAGCTCGGCGAGGCCGCGCTTCGTTGCCTGTTTGGCCGGCCCTGACTGAGTTTGGACTTGGGTCGTGCTGGACGGCGCCGACGGTGAGCCCGCTAGGCCGTTGTTCGAGCATGCGGCGAGCAGCGCTACGCCGGAACCGAGAGCGACGGTCAAGAGTGACGACTTGGTCAAGAGAATTCTCCTTTTGAAAAGTGAGGAGCGGCCGGTATGCCCGGAGCGTGCCGTCGTGTCTCCCTAAACGAGCGTGCCACGTTTGCGTCTAGAGCCGCTGCCGTGACTTTTTTATACCGCGCGGATCGTTGCAGCGAAGCTCCCGTGTACGACGGGGCATAACGCCCGCGCAGGGCACGCACATTTCGTCACTCGTGGATGCTTGGAAGGCTGGGTTGTCCCGACAAGGTATTGAGACATGGTGTGTCGCGTTCCGAAAGGCCTGAAGGCGGCTTGGGTGCGCCGGCTAGCCAAGAACATCACACAGCGAAGACATGAAGAAAACGTGAACGCTCGGCAGCCCGGGACCGTGTGCCGGTTGTTTTTAGGCCGGCCAAGCAGGCGATATTGAGACGCCGGTGAGGAGGTAGTTCGATGCTTACATACCTTCGGCTCATCGTCACCGCGCTAGCGCTTATCTCCAACGTGGACTGCGCTCGAAGCAGCACGAGGACTAGCCCGCAAGAGGCTTTTGCGAAAGTGACGCCTTGGAAGGTCACACCGTTTCCACAGGAGCCGTCACGGCCTAGCTATCTCGCTAGAGATTTTGATAAGCCCGGCCAGCCAACTCTTTCCCGCAAAGAAATTGCGCTGGTGCGCAATGTCGGGTGATAATCCGATATGGCGTGGTATTCAGTACGAAGTAGACCACACCGGATGCGATGGCGTAGCCCACTGACTTACTGCGTGTCGATGGGTTCGTTCGACGGCGGCTCGTGCAGGAAGTGCGACGCCGGATACTTCGAAGGAATCGCGTTGAAAGGACGCGGGGCCTGATTGAAGTCGAAGGCTGCATCCAAGCTCGTTGCGCGCTGGTCGGTGTAGCCTTGCGAGGCCGGCCCGATGCTTCCGGTCCCGTAGACCTCCTCGATAAACTTTAGAATGCTGGCGAACTCGTATTGCGTGTGATCGACGTAACCGATTTTGGCATAGGGCGAGATGATGAGGCAAGGAACGCGGAAACCGAGCCCACGATAGTCGAGCTGCGGCGGCTTCGAATTATCGTACCATCCACCCCAATCGTCCCACACGACGATGATCGCCGAAGAGTTCCAGTACGAACTCTCCCCAATCGCATTGACGACCGATGCCACCCATGAAGGGCCGCGATCGCTCCCCTTTTCCCCGTTGATGGGCGGGTGATCGGAATCGGTCAGGCTCGGAGTAACAAAGCTTACCGATGCCAAGTCCCCGTTGCCGGGATCGTGTAATATCTTCGTCTGCGGAGCGATGATCTTGGGCCTCCAATCGGGGCCGTACCGTACGTACCGCATCGCTTCAAAAGGCTCCCAGAGGCCCGCGTCCAGCCTTCTGGTCGCGTAGTACTTCCACGAAACGCCGGCATTATCGAGCACCTCGGCGATCGAGTTGAACTGGTCAAAACACGGGAATGGGCCCTTATTCATCTCCATTCTCTGTTCGGACGTCACGTACGAGCTCTTCGTGCCGGGCGGCGCATCGCAATCGTGTGACCTTTCCGGGTTATCGACCTCGGCCTCGGATGGCGATTGATCGATGTCGTCGGTTCCGGCAACCAGCATCAGATGTCCGGTGAAACTGCCGCCCCACTGCGTCGGAAACATTTCATCGGCGAGCACGTACTGCTGCGCAATGTCCCAGTACGGTTGGATCAGAGACTTCTTGACGTACGAATACGCCGGATATGGGCCACCGCGGCAGCAAAACTTGGAAAAGCCGTCCATCTTCCCGTTATCCCAAGAAACCTGGGACGTCTGCCAGTCGTGCCCCAAGTCGACGGAATCGAAGGTGATCGGTTTGAGCGCAACCGAGATGTCTCCGAGGGGACAATTCGAGGTAATCCCCGGTCGCGCGTCTGTCTCTGGAATCGCGCAGCCCGACGGCGGCGCGTTGGCGCCAGGGTAACCCGTGAAGAAGTTTTCAAAGCTGCGGTTCTCTTGGATGATGACGACGACGTGGCTAATGTGTTGGCTCGGAGATCCGCTCTTCGGCAGCGTGCGAGTCAAAACCGCAGGCGTACTACCGGACGAAGAACATCCGGCTGGGACGATGAGGCCCACGAATGCAAGGACGAGTAACCGTTGCGCAGAGATACTTGCGCGCAGGCGTTTCACAGCGCTAACGAGTAGACGGCTCCGGCGTTCTTTGCGCCGCCGGCAGTGGTCGTGCCGTAGAGCGTACCCTTTACATCGACGAGGCCCGCATACGGGAATCTGCCTTCTTTTAAGCCGTCGAAGTTGTGGAGCACGGTTTCCGTACCGGAGGTTGTAGTCTCGAAAACCGTTCCGCATCCTGGGACGTCGCCGTATCGCAGGCATGAACCCGTACCACCGTTGGAGGTGGTACCGTAGAGCGTGCCGTCGACGTCGAGCAGGCCCCCGTATGGAAACACGCCGTCTTCCGAGCCGCCGAAGCTATGGAGCGCGGTTTCCGCGCCGGAGGTCGTGATGGAGAATACCGTTCCCAGGTTGTTCGTCCCCCCGCGAGTAGTCGTGCCGTAAAGCGTGCCGTTGACGTCGAGGAGGTTCGCCTGCGTTGGGTCTCTGCCGTCCACCGGGGGGCCCTTGAAGCTATATAGCACGGTTTCCGCGCCGGACGTGGTGATCGTAAAGACCGTTCCGCAACCCCCCTTTGAGCCGCAGTTCGCGCCGCCTCTGGTGGTCGTGCCGTAGAGCGTGCCGTGGACGTTGATGAGGCCTGCGTAGGGGTGTGCACCGTCTGGTTTACCTGCGAAGCTGTGGAGCACGGTTTCCGTGCCGGAGGGCGCGATCGCGAAGACCGTTCCCTTGCCGTTTGCGCCGCCGTTAATGGTCGTGCCGTAAAGTGTGCCGTCGACGTCGAGGAGGCCCGCATCCGGGCCGAAGCCGTCTGGGTTTCCTGTAAAGTTGTAGAGCACGGTTTCCGCGCCGGACAGCGTGACCTTGAACACGGTTCCGCAATAGCAGGACGCACTTCCACCATGGACGGTGGTGCCATAGAGGGTGCCCGTGCCGTCGATGATGCCTGCGCGCGGGTTTTTACCGTCTTCCGAGCCAACTTCGAAACTATGGAGCACGGTTTCCGCGCCGGTCGTCGTTACCGCGAAGACCGTGCCGCCGAAGCAACGGCCATGACACGAGCCGCCCCCGTATTCCGTGGTGCCGTAGAGCGTGCCCTTGATCTTAACGAGAGGACCTGCGTGCGGATCTCTGCCGTCGTTTAAGCCTTTGAAGCTGTAGAGCACGCTGAACGCGGGACGCACGTGCGTTCGCTCCGCCATTGTCACCCTGAGCGCTGTCGAAGGGGCGGCTGGCGATGGGCTCGGCGGCGTGCTTGCGCCTCCGCAGCCTGCTACCATCACGGCTAGAATCACTGCAGCAAAGGCTTTCACGCGTCCCGCCCCCTCATGCAGGATCACTTCGACAGGCTTGCGTCTTCCCCGTTTGAGCTAGTCGTTGTCCGGAACGGCCGACGAGACCCGTTGTTTAAGGAAGTAGCGAGGCGACAACGAGCTCCCGATCGGTGTAAAGCTCCTGGGCGGCTGGTTGAAATCAAAGAAATCGGAGAGGTTGTCGGAGCGCACGTCCGTCGTGCCGAGCGAGCCGAGCCCGAAGTTCTTTTCCGTGAACTTCAAGATGCTCCCGAACTCGTGCAATTTGTGGGAGACGTAGCCTTGACCGGTGTACGCCGAGATCACCACGAGCGGCACGCGGAAGCCCAACTCGTAAGAGTTATAGAGCGGGGGCTTGACGTGATCGTACCAGCCGCCCCAGTCGTCCCAGGTCACAAAGATCGCGGTATTCGTCCAGTACGGGCTCTCCCCGATCGCGTTAACGACGGAGGCGACCCAGGCTGGGCCGGTGCCGTTGGTGACGAGCGCGTGATCCGAGGCCGCCGCCGTTGGCGTTACCCAGACGACGTTGGCTAAGGCTCCGTTGGCGATATCGGTGAGGACTTGCGAGGGCGGCGCGACGACGTCGGTCGTATATTCAGAACTGTTGCGAATGTGCGAGATCGCGTCAGGGCCGTTCCAAAGGCCCGGCGCGACCTTCGAAACGTAGTAGTGCCACGTGAGGCCGGCAGCGTCGACGAGGTCGGTCAAGGCCGTGCGGTCGAAGCACGGATACATTAACTGGCTCTCCTCGCCGTTCGCGTCGATGAGCTGCACGAGCGATCCTTTCGGCGCGTCGCATCCGCCCGTAAACTGCTGCGTGGGCGCGAAGGGGTTCTCGGAGGCGCGCAGCGTCGAGGTACCGGAGACCGTCGAGGTCCCGCTCAAGATGTACTGATGCGCTGGGAAGCTCGGCCCTTGATTGGTCTGAAACATCCGGTCGCCGAAGCCATACTGCTCGGCCATCGCAAAGTACGGCCCGACCTCGCTTTGCGGAACGTACGCATATGCTGCTTGGTCCGGGTCGGGACAATTGGGTTCGCCCTTACAACCCACGCTTCCGGGCTCGAGATTAAAGCCGTCCATGCGTCCCCCGTCGGACTCGACCTGGTAGGCCTGATGCTGGTGGAGGAGGTCGTACGGCGCCGTCAGCGGGATTGCGGTCAGCTGTGTTCTGCCGCCTGTGGAGTTACGCCCAGACGTCGCGGTATCCGCGCCCGGCAAACCGTTGAAAAGATTGTCGACCGAGCGATTCTCTTGAAAGATGATCACGACGTGGCTGATCTTGCCGGCGCTCGAGCCGAGCGGACTCATGGCCCGCCGGCGCGCCGCGACGGCGTCGGGCTGCACGCCGTGCGCCGCCGGTTGCGCGAGCGGGGTGGCGCTGCTGCATCCGGCTAAGAATGCGAACCCGAGCGCTAGGACAAACGGCCTATCCAGCACCTTCATAGCAATCGTAAAACCTTCCCCTCTTCACAGAGGCGATCACGAATGGAGATCGGAAACGCCCAACTCCACCCGTCGGTAAATACGCGTGGTCCGAGTTCTTCTTTCGTGATTTACGTTCGGGAATCCCTGCGGATTTCTCGAGAGTTAGAGCGCGGGGCCGAATCGGGGCGACGAACACTCCGCGCGAAGCGAACGTCCGCGCGCATGCGAGCGCTTTACGAAACGGTTACGGGTTTAGTTTGAAGATCGTGCCGCAGCCGTTGCCGCTACTGCAGTTCGTGCCGCCTCCCTCGTACGTCGTGCCGTAGAGTTCGTTGTTGTAGGGATAGACCGGACCTTGGGGATCCTTGCCGTCGGTACCACCCAGGAAGCTGTAGAGCACCGTTTCAATTCCTGACGTCGTGACTTTGAAGACCGTGCCCTCGCCTTGTGTCCCGCCGCCGACCGTCGTGCCGTAGAGGCTACCGTTGTAATAGATCAGGTCCGCCCCGGGAAGATTGCCGTCGGGAATGTCTTGGAACGTGTACAGTGTCTTCTCGGTTCCTGACGGCGTGATCGAAAAGATCGTGCCGGAGCTCCTCGCGCCGCCGCCTTCGGTCGTGCCGTAGAGCACGTTATTAACCGCAACTAGACCGTTCGGGTACGCGCCGTCGCTGCCGCCCGTGAACGTATAGAGCGTGCGCTTCTTTCCCGACAGGCTCAGCTCGTAGATCGTTCCACAGCCGCTGCTTCCGCAGCCCGATCCGCCGAGGAGCGTCGCACCATATAGCTTGCGACGCAGAGCGGTGACTCCCGAGTAAAGGCGTTCGCCGTCGCTGCCGCCTTGGAAGCCGTAGATCACGCGTTCCGTCCCGGCCGGCGTTACCGCGAAAACAGCCCCGCAACCGGAACCGCCGCATCCGGTTCCCCCGCCGGAAAGCGTCGCCCCGTAAAGCTCGCCATTAAACGGGGTTAGCCCCGCTTCCGGAGAGCCGGCATCGCTGCCGCCTTTGAAGTTGTACAACACGCGCTCTTTTCCGCGCGTGCTTACGGTAAAGACCGAGCCATAGCCGTTAGCGCCGTCGCTGGAGGTCGTTCCGTACAGCTTCTTATGCAGCAACGCCAGCGGCGAGAATGGCCGCGAGCCGTCCTGCGCACCGTTGAAGTTACCGCGGAAACCATAAACGACGTGTTCTTTACCCGAAGCGTCGACGGAGAAGACTGTGCCGCAGCCGAGATAGCACCCGTTGCTGCCGCAGCTTTGCGAGCAGTAGTTCTTCGAGCCGCCCAACGTCGTTCCGTAGAGCTTGCCGTGCAGCGCGATGAGCCCGTCGAGCGGGCTGGCGCCGTCGGGCGTTCCTTTGAAGCTGTAGAGCAACTGGTAACCGGAGGATGAAGTCGCGGGCACGGCCGTTCGTGCCCCGAAATTATTCGCCGCCGGGGTGAGCGCGCCGCCGGCGCACGCGGCTAGCGTGACGGCTATGCATAGGGCCCCAACGACGATCCGCGGATCTTTCACTCTTCCTCCAGGTTTCAAAAAATAGAGACTGCCGGTGATTCGCCGCCGCGCTTGCGCTCCCCGCGTACTGCTCACTCAATCTACGCAACGCGCCTATGTCGAATATGGCAAGGTTGTCGCGCTGCATCCCGGACAGTGAATAACGATCTGATTCTCACCCGGCTGCAAATCGAAAGTAACAACCTCCCCGGCGCGCCCGGCGGGAACTGCCGGCTGGCTTATTCTCAATGTCGCCGGCGATGCCCATAATGCTATTCCAAAATGCAACCGAACTGGGGACATTATCTCAAGGGCTAATACTTCTTTGGTGACGGCGGCTTTCTCGAGGGTCGGGAAGTTTGCGTGAGGCAGAGACACCAGCGGCACGTCGTACCTTGAGACCGGGTCATCTGCATATCGAAATGCGCGAGTCGGCAAGGTGTGTCCAGCCAAAAAACTCATGCCGATTTGGGTGTCGTGATAGTCGATTGTTGCGGGGTAGACCGTCTGTCCGTTAACGATTGACGAGGGGATGGCGCTGCCGCCGGGGATAAATGGAAACGCCACCGCTCGCGGTGTTGCGGAAAACGTTTGCGCATCGCTCGCGACTTCTTTCAACGTCTCGGTCTTCATACCGTCAATCTTCGCTTGATTGTATAATGCGGCAAGGACCTCCGAGTCGCCGGGAGTCGTATTGTTGCCGTCGCTCTCTTGTTGCGACATCATCACGATTGGCTGAGTTTCACCAGCCGCTGCATACGCGTCGGCTAACTTGCGAATGTACTGCTCTGCGCCGGTCGTCGAAAACCCGCCGCGTTGCTGCAAATCGTCGGGATCGGTTGAAAAATAGTCTTCGTCTCCGCTCAAATATGCACGAGTCAAGTCCCTTGCGGTCCACTCAAGTGCAAGTAACGAACACTCACCATCGGGCTGCGGGCGTTTATACGAAGCCGGGTCGGCGCAATAACTTCCCCACGGCGCTCCGTAGTCATCCGTTCCATCGATGCCGTGGCTATTCCAAGCAATTCCCCAAAATGCGTGTTCACCTAATGCCTGCAATCCGGAAATATTGCGCTCGTGACCCGCGCCCTCGACGCTTACCGCTGGAACGTACCAAGAGAAATTCTGCTTCAGGTACCGAATGAGCCGAGGAGAACTTGAACCCTCGATATCGTCGCCGTTGTTTTGATGGTATTGCCTATATAGATCCCCCGCGGCACTCACAAAGCTTATTGCTACCGCCATCCACGACTCCGATAAGTTGTTCTGCCTGGCAGCTGCCTCGATACTCTGCATGCCGCCGGATATAAAATGCGCCTGTTGTAAAGATGTCGCCACGAACCGCGTCTGGGTTTGGCCATGCGGAATAGCCCAGCTCGGGCGTGGCGGTGCGTCGATCGTAGAAAGACTATTTGAACACTGCGTCTGTTTTACGTCGATTGGAGAGAACTGCCCGGCCGGTATCTGATACCAAATAACGCCATCATAAGAGACCCTGCACGTCGTTGAACTTTGATCGTACACCGTCGCCCCTGGCGTCGTTCCGCCGGGGACGGGTGGAACGGGCGCGAGTCCGGCTGCAGCACAGCCGCCGAGAGTACAGAGCAGCACGAGGCTTCGAAGATCGGTTGCTTTTATAAGCATTGGTTTTTATTCACAAGGCCGTGGGGGCTACCGAGGCAGCGCTGCCCAACGCGTTTGAGGCGCTGATGCATGACGCCGAACCGCGTGGCACCTGATGAGGCCCGTAAGCAACTCATGGTGGCTCCTTGCGCCAGGGCGAGGTCGAAGCAGGCGAAAGGGATTCTACGTTAACCGGCCGTGCCCTCGGTGGTCGCGCATATGTGCACGTGGGGCCCGTCGCATTAGTATCTCAGAGTCGCTCGAGCAACCGCAAAAGCGCTTTCGACGAAGCGGTGCGCCTGAAATGAGCTACCGTGGCCGCCCGTCGCAATCGGACCCGACAGAAGAAAAACGGCGCAGGATGTTCCTCTAACCGCGCAAAGATGTAGAATCGCGGGATGAAGGTTCCGCGTTATAATTTTGCGGCGCAGGTTGAAGGTGACCTTGACGAGCTCATGAGTTCCCTACGAAACATGCTTGTCAACGGTCATTTTGAATTATGCGACGAAGTAAATCAGTTCGAGAGCGCCTTTGCCGCCTTCGTCGGCGTGAAGTACGCGCGGGGCGTTAATAGCGGGACCGATGCCATAACGTTGGCGTTGCGTGCGCTTGGCGTCGGCCCTGGGGATGAAGTTATCGTACCTGCGAACACCTTTTACGCGACCGTCGCGGCGATCGCGTTAACCGGCGCGACGCCGGTCCTCGTGGATGCCGAAGAAGGGTCCTATCTCGCCAACTCCGCTCAAATCGTCGAAGTGACGACGGCGCGCACGCGATGCATCGTCCCGGTACATCTGTTTGGAAAGCCAATGAACCTAACAAGCCTTCTGCCATTCGCTACAACGCGAGGGATCTCTATTGTAGAGGACGCGGCCCAGGCTCACGGCGCCTCACTCGCCGGGCGTCAGGTCGGGTCATTTGGTGCCTGTGGTTGTTTCAGTTTCCACGTAAGCAAGAATCTCAGCGCTCCGGGTAACGGCGGTGCAGTCGTTACCAACGATCCGCGCATCGCGCATTCTATCGAAGGTCAGCGCCGGCATGGACAGTTCGATCAGGGACAGCACGAGATATTTGGCATCAACAGCAAGCTCGATGCAATTCACGCGCGCGTACTCTCCTCAAAGCTGAAGCGGCTGCCGCAATGGAACAAAAGGAGGCGCGAGGTCGCAAGCCTTTACAGGGATCAGCTCGCCGGTCTGCCGATATCCTTTCAGTCACACTCGGACGATGAGGAACACGTGTACCACCTGTTTCAAGTTCGAACGAAGGCGAGGGACGCACTGCTCAATCACTTAATCAATGCAGGCGCTGACGTCGTCGTTCGATACCCCGTCCCGATCCACTTGCAATCTACGTTCGAGGGCTATGGATGGAAGAGAGGAGAGTTTCCCGTCGCCGAAGCTCTTGCCGACGAGCTTCTTTGTCTTCCAATTCGTCCCGACATGCGCGAGAGTGAGGTCGCGTACGTGGCAGAAAGCGTCCGCCAGTTCTTTTCCGCTAGCTCGTAGCGTGATGCGCGCCGAGGCGAAACCTATGCCGGTGGCCGTTATCGGCTGCGGGCGGATGGGAAAGGTACGAGCGCAAGCCGCGCGCCATTTGGGCGCTGAGGTCACTGTGTTGGTAGACCCAATGCTCGACCGTCGAGCTTCGATGCACGCGATGTTCCCGAGAGCGATGGTCCTGGAGGATGTCGGCCAATTCGACTGGTCGTCCGTGGCCGCCGCCTTCATTTGCACGCCTCCGGGCCAAAGAGAGGAGGCGGTGCACGCCGGAATGCTCGCCGGAACCGCCCTCATGATCGAGAAGCCTGTCGGCGTAAGTGCCGCCCGTGCCAATGGATTGATCGAGCTCCAGAAGAGACATAGGAACGTGGTCGCCGTCGGCTATATGAATCGTTCCCGGCCGTCAATCAAACGGGCTCGCACTTTGCTCCTTTCGGAAAAGCCGCTGGGACTGGCAGCGCATTGGATCGGGAGCGAATATCGAACCGACTGGTGGCTGGACCATCGTTCGTCCGGTGGACCCTTTAACGAACAGGGGACGCACCTGGTAGACTTGGTGCGATGCTTGCTCGGTGAGGTCGAAACCGTGACCTCGCTGGGCCACGGAACGGCGCAAAAGGAGGTGACCCTCGGAGCCGTGCTGCGATCGCGAAGGGGTGGCATCGCGACGATACTCTACTCGTGGGGCGCCGATAACAAGAACATCGAGCTCAATCTTTTCACCGGCCGAGGAACCCTTCGCTGGTCGGGGTGGGAGTTTAAGCTGGTTGAGAATACAACCGCTCTACCGATTTCAGATGAAGAAATCGATGACGTCTTCCTGCTGGAGACGGAACGCTTCCTGGGAGCGGCGCGGGGTAACGGCACCGTGGAATGCGATTTGCAAGACGCCGTACGATCTCAAATGCTGGTCGATGCCATTAGGCAAAGTATGATCTTGGGCACTGCAGTCCGGCTAGACGCCGATTCGATGGACCGCGATCGTTGAAGCGCTGTATGCAAGGCGGGGGCTGGAGAGCGACACACAAAGCGACGGTAGCCGCGAATCCTTGGTTTTCCGTCGAACAATATGACGTCGTCTTGCCCGACGATAGCCCCAGGCTATATCATACCCTGCACTTCGCGGGGCCTGCGGTCGGCGTTATCGCCGCGACCGAAACGCACTTGCTGCTCGTCCATCAGTACCGATTCATCGTCGACGAGTTCGTTTGGGCGATTCCTTCGGGTGGCGTTTCGGCCGATGAGTCGCTGGACGAGGCGGCGGCAAGGGAACTGCTCGAGGAGGCGGCGTGCACCGTCAGCGAGCTTAAGCCCTTGTTCGGCTATTATCCGTCGTACGGATGCGGCGATCAGCGTTTTGAGATATTTCAGGCATTAGATCCGCAGTTAGTCGAGGTTCCGATCGATGCGAACGAAGTGATTATGGCGAAGTGGTTTGCGCACGAAGATGTAAGGGCGCTTCTGGCGGAACGAAAGATCGTAGATGGTCTGTCGTTGACGGCCCTCCTCTATTTCTACCTGTTTGTTTACCGGGACGGCCAGTAGCCGCAAGGAACCGCTCGCGCGTCCAGCGCCAGGCGAACGGCGCTTAAAAAATTCTCCGCGCCAGGTTTCCGGCAGCTAGAGTGCAAACATGACCACCCTTAGCCTAGTCGCTCTGGAGGCCTTGATAAGAGTCTCAGAGCATCTGGCCATTGGGAAACTAAGGAGTGTTGCCATGTTCAAGCGCTTTGCCATACCGGCTGGGCCATTTGGGCTTCTGGCGACCTTTCCGATTATAGCTCCGCCCGAATGACCGACCGAATCCTCGGCCGATGATAAGCCGCGCTGCCAAATCGTTCCCAGAGACTGCCATCCCGCCTCTAACGATGCAGGCGGTTCGGACCATATGCTACCGAATTCATCACGTGAATAGCCCAGTCTTCGACAGCAAAGAAGCGACGCTCGCAGAACTCGTCGGCACCTCTCCCGTGCTTTTCGTCGTAGACGATTATATCTGGTCGCAATATCAGCGCGAAATTACCGCGTACGCCGAGAAATATCTGTGGTGCGTGGGGGTTCACTGCATCAGCGGAAACGAGAAAAGCAAGAACCTCGAGGCGGTTTCGTTTCTATGTCAGGCAGCCGATGCAGCTAAACTGCCGCGTAATGGACTGATCGTCGGCGTCGGCGGAGGAGTCGTGCTCGACGTAGCAGGCTTTGCCGCAGCGATTTACCGGCGCGGCATTGCGTACGTCCGAGTGCCAACCTCGCTGATCGGGCTTGTCGATGTCGGTATAGGCATTAAGCATGGAGTGAATTATTGCGGGAAGAAGAATCTTCTTGGTTCGTTTTTCCCCCCGTTAGCCTGCGTCAATGACAAGCGGTTCCTTCGATCATTGCCTCATCGGCATCTGGCGGCGGGAATCGCCGAGATCGTTAAGATGGCACTCGTCGCCGACCCGGAGCTTTTCGGCCTTCTCGAAGAGTTCGGCGCGGTTCTCGTGGAAAGCCGGTTTCAGTCGCTTCCTGCCGTCGCCGACGAAGTTCTATACCGGGCGGAGATTGCGATGCTCGACGAGCTCGCGCCGAATCTATTCGAGAGTGACCTAAAGCGGTTCTCCGATTTTGGCCACACGTTCGGCCCAAAACTGGAGATGGAAAGCGATCACTCTCTCGTACACGGGGAGGCAGTCGCGCTCGACATGCTGGTATCGGTGGCCATCGGTATCCAGCAAGGCCTGTGCGACGCTTCTCTTCTCGCCCGAATGTTCGACGTCTACCGCAGTGTGGGGCTGCCGACGGAGAGCCGTCTGCTGGAGCCGGCGCTATTGATGGTTGCCGTCTCGGAGGCACAAGCGCACCGCGCGGGCGCGCTAAATCTCGTCACGCCTACAAGCATCGGATCGGCGGTCTTCCTTCAAAATATCTCGCTCGCGCAAGTCGAGGGCGCGCTGCGTATCATCCGAGACTTCAACTAGCGAGTGGTAGCGGCGTGCCATTTTTTGTTGCGGATCTTGGCGGTACCTATCTGCGTTGCGCCGTCGCCGGCGGAGGCCATGGCCTGGCGGTCGTTCAGCGCTATCGGTTTCGCGATGAGATTAGCGAACGGGGCGATGATTTCTGGGCCGCACTTATCGATGACGTCGCCGCATTTTGCGCCGAGAAAGAAGAGCTTGTCAGTCGGGACGCGCCGTTGGTCTTTGCGTTCCCGGGACCCGTGACCGACGGTCGGATATCCTCGACTGCACCAACGGTGATAGGTCGCGAGAGGGTACCCGATCTGGGCTCTTTGCTCGAACAGCGAACGCAGCGTCGGGTAGTACTCATAAACGATGTCTCTGCCGCGGCATGGTATTTCGCCGAACAACTTCGGGCCGATCGTTTCGCCGTAGTGACCGTCAGCAGCGGCATTGGCGCAAAGCTTTTCGACCGGCGACATCCCGGCGGGGTTTTTGACGAACTGCCGTATGCGGGAGAAATCGGCCACTTAATCGTGGATCGAACGTCGGAGGCGGTCTGCGACTGTGGCGCTCGCGGCCACCTTGGTGCGATCGCTTCGGGTCGCGGAATTGAACGTGCAGCTCGGCGCGCGGCAGTTCTCGAGCCGGAAGAATTTGCCGCTTCAGCGTGCTCGACACTTTTTCGGGCTCACGCGCCATCGCTGACGAACGAGGACCATCTCGTTCCGGCGGCTCTCCTGGGCGATCCGTGGGTCCTCAACATTATCCGCGAGGCCGTTGCGCCTCTGGCAGCGACGCTGCTCACCCTTATCGTGGGCGCCGGGCTAGAGCGGGTAGCCTTGATGGGCGGCTTTGCACAGAGACTGGGCTCGACCTATCTGTCTGCGCTGCGGACTGCCATCGTCGAGGCGACGGACGCTGGTCCCGCGCAGTTCGACGTCGAGGGTGTGCTTGCTATTTCCAGGACTGGCATCGAGCCTGGCCTGCTGGGAGCCGCGCGCTACGGTGAGCTCCAGAACAGGATCCTACAACCTTGAAGATCTCGATCGTAGGCGCGAGCAGTTTCAGTACGCCGGCCCTCTTTGCCCTTGAGCCTCGGCTTGACGGCTCTCGATTCCAGTTCGCCTTTATCGGTCGTGATCTCAAGAGGCTCGCGGCCGTCAAGCGGGCATCGACCGTGGTTGCAAGATCCCGAAACTACCACCCGGAGATTGAGATCTTTTGCCTCCCGGAGGTCGGCACGGCGTTGAGTGGAGCGGCAGCTGTTCTCATTCAAGTCCGGATCGGCGGCCACGCGGCGAGATGCTGGGACGAGACGTTTCCCCACCGTTACTCGCTCTGCGGCGACGAAGGCCTCGGCGCCGGAGGCCTGGCAGCCGCGTGGCGTACCTGGCCGGAGCTCAGCCGAATTCTTGGGACTGTCGCTGAGATCGCACCAGGCGCCCTGATCGTAATAATGACGGCGCCGTTAGGAATCCTCGTGCGGTGCGCGTTGAAGGCCTTTCCGCAGCTCCGTACGTTCGGCATCTGCGAACTCCCTTACACGACGCTGGTCGAGGTATGTAGGCCGTCGACGAGCAGCTTTCAGAGCGCGCGCTTCGATTACCTAGGGATAAACCATATTGGTTGGTTCACGAGCGTTACGGCCGGTGGCCAGTCGTTGGTCACAAGTGACGCGCCTCTGCCGCTCAAATACGTTCGCCTTCACACGAATGCCGCGGAAATATTGTTCGCGCAGCGGGCCAAACAACCCCGCGGGCGCGAGCTCGAACAACTGGCGGATAGAGCGTTCCCGATATTCGAAGCCGGCGACGCGGAAGCGATCTTGGCGATGCTGCAGCAGCGTTCGACCCCATGGTACGGCGAAGCCGTTGGCCCTTTGCTAAATGCGCTCGCCGGTTCCGATGACGATCGATGGTATTTCCTCACGACCCGGAACGACGACTACGTTCGATCCCTTTCGGGTGAGGCGATCGTAGAGATTCCGCACAGACGAATTGGTAACGCTTTCGTTCCGGCGAAGCTCGGTGCGCGTCCGCCGGCGCACCTAGAGGAAATTCTCGCTTCATTTGTGGCGTACGAGCAGCTGGCCGCCGATGCCGTGCTTTGGCGGTCAACGGCGGCTCTCTCAAAAGCGCTCCTAGCGCACCCATGGATCGGCAAAGCGCGTACGAGCCGCGCCCTCGTGAGGGATATCATGGCTCCGATACGACCTCGCGCGGCCGGCTTTGGTGGCGCGGCGTGAATCGGCTTTTGGCAGTAGTCATGGCAGGCGGACGCTCCGAGCGAATGCGGGCCAGCAATGGTGCGACGCACAAGGCGCTCGTAGAAGTCGCCGGCGTCTCACTCTTGGAGCGAACGATTCGAAGGCTCTTAAAACGCGGCATCGGCGACATAGTTGTCGTATCGTCACGAAACGACCCGCGGATCGCGGAGGTCGTTCGAAACGATTTCGGCAAACTGGCGCGACGGCATCGCGCTTCTCTGCGCAGTTTCATCGAAGCCGAACCTCTGGGAACCGTCGGAGCCGTGGCGCTACTTGCGCAAGAGCATACTGACATGCTGGTTACCTACGTGGACAATGTGACGTCGCTTGATGAAACCGCTCTGCTGGAAAAGCACCGTGAAAGTCGAGCGGTGATGACGATCGCGACGCACGTTTGGCTGCTAGCCAATCCGTTTGGCGAACTCAAAATAGCGAACGGGTTTTTGCGCGCGTACGACGAGAAGCCGACCCGCGAGGTGCGAATTTGCAGCGGTAGTTTCGTGGTTTCTCCGGCAGCTGCGGCGGCGGTCCCTCGCAATAGAGCCTGCGGAACCAACGAGCTGTGCGAGTTGTTTTTGAAGCGAGGCCTTCCCATTGCGGTCTACTGCCACGACGAGCCGTGGGTAGACGTAAACGATGCGCTGGGCGTTCGCGAGGCCGAGAGGCTGGTTGCCCGGCATTCGGAGCGCTTTTCGTGATCCGAAGCAGGCCGGCGCGGATACTGACTCTGATCGACCGCTGGCACTACGGCGGAGAGGAGAATCGCATCCTTCAACTGGCACGATCTGTCGATCGAAGCCGATATGACATTACGATTGCAACTCTTTGCTCCGACGACTCGGAGTTCGACCAACGGTATGGGTCGATTCGGGAAGAGTATACGGCTGCTGGACTTTCGGTACTGGAGTTAGGCGTCAAACGTACGACGAAAGGCCTGGGGCTGAACCATCCATTCCGACACGTTCGGCGCGTAACCATGTTGAAGGAGGCAGTGCGCCGGATCGTCGATCGCGTGCGTGGTCAGAGCTTCGATCTCGTCGATGGGCACGGCCCTTCGGGTTACCTCTGCGGAACGCTTGCAGCGGGCATATGCCGCATTCCGAGCGTGCTTACGACGTATATTGCTCGTGAGGATTGGTCGCCGCGGATGGTTTGGTTTGTCGCGCATCAGCTTACGCTGGCTTCAGTATCGGCCATCGTGACAGATTCCGACTACGTTGCAAACCGGCTGCGCAAATGGATGCTTCTCAACAGGAAACCGCGACTCTTCGTGATACCCAATGGTCCGCCTCCGCCTCAACCGGTTCGATCGGCGTTGGCCGTGCGCCAGGAGCTGAAACTGCCGCCTAAGGGCGCCGGCCGGGTGATCGGCCACATTGCGACGCTCGTGCCGGGCAAGGGACAGAACGTCTTGATCGACGCCGCCGCAGAAGTTCTTCGGACGAATCCAGACGTGTTCTTCTTGATTGTTGGTTTCGAACGCGGGGACTCTCTCGGCTACGCTGGCGAACTGCGCGCCCGGGCCGCGCGGCTCGGCATTTCTGAGCGCGTCATGGTAACGCCGTATCAAGGGCCGATCGGTGACATTTGGCAGATCATCGATATTCACGCGCATCCGTCGATGCTGGATTCACTGCCCAACGCCGTCTTGGAAGGGATGTCCTTAGGAAAACCGGCGGTCGTAACTGCGACCGGCGGCATACCCACCATGGTGGTAAATGGCCGGACGGGGATCGTCGTTGAGCCGGGCGACGCGGGAGCGATGGCCGCCGGTCTCAATGCTCTTCTCGGCGACCCTAAACTGTCAAGGCGGCTCAGCGCTGCGGCCAGAGCGCGATACTTGGAGTGCTACAACGAGAAACTACTTGCGGAGCGCATGCAGCACGTCTTCGACACGCTACTCGAAAACCGGAAATGACGCAAAGTCCGGTCGCGGTTACCGGCGCGGGCGGATTCATCGGCGCACATGCGTGCCGCTATCTTTCGACGCGAGGGTACCAGGTCCGCGGTCTGCTTGGTCCCCCGGACTGGCGCAAAGCCGGCGGGGAGGATCTCGCGTACGCCGCCTGCTTCGATATTATCGATGTTGGTCTCCTGATCGAGCTGTTCTTGGGTATCGACACCATCGTTCACATGGCAGGTCCGCCCTCCGTAAGATCGTCTTTCGACGAACCGGCGCGGTTTGCGCGAACGCACGTCGAGGGAACGGCCGCCGTTCTCGAGGCGGCGCGAAAGAGCGGTGTCAAACGCGTCGTTTACATCTCTTCGGCCGAAGTCTATCAACGAAGCATGGCCGACCGAGTTATCGAAAATCATCCTTTGGAAGCTCGTTCGCCCTACGGTGCGGCCAAGATCGGTGCCGAGCAGATGGTTCGCGCGTTTTCCTGCGCCTACGGCCTCGAGGCAGTGATTTTGCGGCCCTTTTCCACATATGGCCCGGGTATGAGCGTCCACTCACTCGTTGCGCGCGTCGTGAGTCAGCTCCACGAAAGCGGCCCTCTTCGCGTCGCCGACCTCAGACCTGTGCGAGACTACTGTTTTGTTGAAGACGTGGCTCGTGCAATCGAGCGCGCGATCGTAGCGCCGACTCGCGGAGTTGAAGTCCTCAATATAGGTTCAGGAATCGGTACGAGCGTGGCGCAGCTCACGGCAACGGCGCTCGCTCTAGTTGGCAACCCGGCCGTAGTGTGTGAAGATATCGCCGAACGCCGCCCCGGCGACTCCGAGATCTTTAACCTCGTCGCCGACATACGCGGGGCACGGAGGCTGCTCGGCTGGGTCCCGGAGGTCAGTCTTGCAAGCGGCTTGCGCGAGATGATTCGCGTCATCGCGCAAACCTAAATGGAGACGATACTCGTAACCGGTGCACAAGGATTTACGGGGCGTTTCCTCGTTGCCGCGCTCCTTCGCGCCTTCCCGCACCACAGGGTCGTCGGGATTGGACGGAGCCCTGAGAATGATACGCACTTTACCCATTGCGTCTCCTGGGGCCACAGCCGCTGTCGAGCGCCGCTACCCAGCGCGTTGGTGATACCGGATAAAAGCCGATACCAGTATTACGTTTGCTCGCTCAACGACAACATGGAACTGAAGAAGATAGCGGTCTCGCATCAGCCGAGGATCGTCTTCAACCTCGCTGCGGCACTTCGCGATGCTGCCCCGACACAGTTAATCGAGACAAACGTAATCGGGACCATTAATCTTCTGAATGTCTTGGGGCTGATCGGCGACAAGCCGAGACTGGTCCTAGGCTCGAGCGGATCGGTCTACGGTGGGAACAACTCTCCGCGCTGCCGTGAAAGCGACCGCTGCTCTCCAAGCGAGCCATATGCAGTTAGCAAGCTTGCCTCCGAACAGTGTGCGACAGTCCTCGCGTCATCTCTTAACGTCGATTTAGTCATTTCGAGAATATTCAACATCGCCGGCCCGGGGCAGGACGAGCGTCATGTCTGCGGGATGTTTGCAGCACAAAGCGTAGCCGTCCTTACCGGCGCGCGCGAACCGCAAATCGCGGTTGGCGACCTCACCCCAGCTCGAGACTTTATCGACGTTCGCGACGTCGCAGAAGCGCTCGTGGCGGTGGCTCGCTTCGGCGCAGGGGGAGCTATTTATAACGTTGCGAGCGGGTTTGAATGCGTCATCGGGACGATCCTTGAGAAAATTCTAAAAATCGCGGGGGTGTTTGGTAAAGTGAAAGTGGAACAGCGTTACGCTCGGAGACACGACGTTTCGCGGCAACGCGCGGACGTGCGTTTGCTCCGATCTCTGGGGTATCGGCCGCAATACACTATGGACGCGACCTTACGCGACGTAGTTGACTATTATAAAGCGCTGCTACACGCGAAAGCGGACGGGACGCCGCTTGAAAATACGTCGGGAGGATAGACGCACGGGAATAGCATCCCATGCGGCCGATTTACGCCGGCACGGCCGAGCGCTTGCGGACCGCCGAATAAGAGCCAACCACAACCCCGTTCTAGAGAGTGGCCGCTCCCGTCGGTAGGATGGGCCCGGTGAAGGGACTCGCCTCGTTTTTTGCAGCGGTCCTGCTGCTTGCCGCCGCTTCGCCTCCGAAGTACCAGATCGACCTGGCGCGCTACTTCCCTAACGCCGCGACCGAACTGCGGATCCGCGCTGCCGCGATCGCCGGCGCGCAAGCCTTCGCGGAGTCGCTAACACCCGTTTCCGCACCCGCGCTGCTGCATTGGCTGCAGCAATACGACGCGCTTCTGAGGTCCCTCGAGCGCCACGACATCTACGCGTACCTCAAGAGCGAGCAGGACGATCGCGACGCCGCCGACGCGAAGGCCGACGACGCGCTTGGCGAGGCCGAAGATCTCGTCATCGGCCTCGCCTATCTCCTCACCGATTCGCTCGCGCGAGCGGTGCATCGCCTCGATCCCGCGGAAGCCAAGAGCGTGGCGGTGGCCGTTACCGCCACGCTCGATGCGGCTGCGGCGAGCTATAAAGCGAGCGAGCATTGCTCGACGACGCGTCCGTTCCGCTCGCCGACGTCGCCGCGCGCGGCGGATTCGCCGACCAACGCCACTTTACGCGGCTCTTCAAGCGCCGCTTTGCGCTGACGCCCGGCGAGTATCGGAGGCGGGGCCAGTGACCGCCGCGCGGCGTGACGTGCGGCCGCTCGTATGCTCAGCTTCCTATTAGTTAACGCTTGTTGACGTATTAACGCGCCTGTGGGATAATTCTCTAGCTAGGGATTTTAACGGTCCCGGCTTTCCATTGTTACCGAGCGGAGGGACCTATGAATACCAGCCTTTTTAAGGCCGCGATTGTACTCTTGGCTGTGAGCGCAGCGGGATGTGCGATGCCGGGCGGCACCTCAAACGGCGGAGCCTTGAGTTCCGTCGTACCCCAGGCGGCAGCCCCGCTGGCGGCGCCTCACGCGGCCGCCCCGTCGGTACTGCCCGACGCCCGCAGAAAGCTCGCGGGCAAGTATGAAGGCACGATCGAGTGGAGGTTAGGAACCGTAGCTAAGACGGGGACGCTGGAGACCATCCTGCGGTTCCACAGGAAAAATATCTTGGGCCCATTCAGAGTCACCGAGAGCGGAGAGACCACTCCTTTCCGCATCTATGGCAGAATAAAGTCGAAAACGAAGGAAGAAGCGGTAATCGTCTTCACTATCTACAATGCGAAAAAGGGCGGCTACGCAACCGGCAGTGGAACGATTGCGAACGGCACGTTCGTTGGCGAGGCGAAATCACACGTGGTCGGAAGTGCTCCCAGCATTTTGATCAACTTTAGCGCGACGAAACAGAAAGACTAACGGCTCGTCCAGCCCTGACGCTTCGGAAAGGCGCTCGATAGAGCGCCTTTCGCATTTCACGATCGCTGAGATCGCGACGTCCACCAAACCCACGCGACGAGCACGAGCTGGAGCGGGAGCCTGAGATAAAAGAGCTGAGCGTTTCCGAGATCAGCGTACAGCTCGGGATGCGCAGCCATTTGAACGTTGGCAGGAAATACGGCGATCAAAAGTGCGATGAGGCCAATGCCGGCCGGCCTTCGAAGGCGCGGGACGAGCATGCCGGCGCCGCCGAGAATTTCGCAGTAGCCGCTGATTTGGACGAGCAGCGCAGGCGCGGGCAGCCACGGCGGAACGATCCGCGTGTAAAAGGCAGGGTGCACGAAATGGTTGCTGCCGGCGGCGATAAAGAATATGGCGAGCAGCGCCGGCGAGACGTGCCGCCGGAAGGGCGTTATCTGATTGGTTCGCAGGCGAGGACGCGCGCGCGACTCGGCCGCACGGCAACGGGTTCGACGTGTTTTCCCGCCTGGCTAACGAACCACATCGAGAGCAGCGCGAGCAATGCCGCGTCGTCCAGGGCGCCAAGCACCGGGATATCGCTGAAGATGTCGATTGGCGAGATCACCAGCACGCCGATCGCCACGGCGACCAGCTTGAGGGCCAACGGCACGCGCGTGTCGCGCATCAGGGGCACCGTGCGAAAAATGGCCGTCTTCGCGGCGAGCAGCAATCGGATCAGTCTCATCTTGGCATAGTACTCCCGGCGGGAGTGTGTGTTTCAAGCAGGCCGGGTATGCACGCCGCTCGCGATTTTACCTCGTGAAAACTGAGGCTACCGCTCCCAAACAAGCGGGTAAACGATTTGCAGGAAGACGAGGGCGGCGATAAGCGGACCCCATAGCAGGGCGTAACGCCGCCAACGAGACGGCTGCCTCCAGAGTTCAAAAGCGATTGCACTAACCAAGAGGGCCAGCGCTATGACGCTCAACCAGCTCGGGTGGCCCTGCCTAGAAGCCGGTATCCATCCAGGGGGCGCCGCCACGAGCACGATCGGAACCATCAGCCAGACCGCCAACATGCTGAGAAAGAAAACCCATTTTTGTGGTTCCCTCTTATAGCGCCAGAAGAGGATGCCGGCGACGAGTACGGTCGCACAAGAATACATCAAAATCGCCACGGAAAACATCTCGTATCCTCCCGGCCGAGTTAAGCCGGATTTCGACTTTTCGTGCTCAGCTTGCCGTACCTTTTCTGCAGCACTATTCGTACGAGGCGCGCGCGCGGCACATCGAGAATCAAATCAAAGAACAAGGCGGCCCGGAGGTCGAGGATGCGCGGGATGAATCCGTTTCAGTCACTGATGGTGCCGATCGCGTTGATTTGCATCGGTTCTCCCCTCGCTTCGGCCGATGTGAGCCAAAAAAGCGATTCTCGCGTTGCATATCTGCGCGCCCACACCGTGAAGATCCGGTCGATCTCTCCGGCAGACCGCGATTTCTCCGATCTCGAGCCGCTGCGTGCGGCGATCGGGTCCAGACGCGTCGTGATGCTTGGCGAGGAGAGCCATCATGACGGAGCGACGTTCCTGGCAAAAACGCGGCTCATTGAGTTTCTTCACGAGCGGATGGGTTTCAACGTTCTTGCGTTCGAGAGCGGCTTTTACGACGTGCATCGAGCTTGGTACGACTTAACGTCCGGAGTCGACCCAACCGAGGCGATCCGATCCGGTATCTTCGGCATCTGGACGAACAGCCGGGAAACGGAGGCGCTGTGGGCTTATGTCGCCGCGCAATCTCGCGGCAGCCGGCCGCTCGTACTTGCGGGAATCGACTCCCAGTTCACGGGCACGGCGTCGAAGCGGCATTTCTTGACGGACCTCGGCAGCGTGCTCGATGCGTTGCCGCCGTCGGCGCAAATTCAAGAGGCGCGCGCATGCGTATTCGCCGTCTTGCGCTCCTACTTTGCCCTGCATGGTACGGGCACCGATGGGCTGAAGGCCTTTCAAAAGCAGACGGGGATCGCCGACCAAGCCCGATTTTACATTGCAATCGAAAAACTGCGAGAAGCGCTAAAGGGCCAGAGTGACGGCGATGCGCAGAAAACTGCGCGGCGCGATTATTGGGTGCAAGTTCTCGCGAGTACGAGCCTTCAGTTCCGGCATCTTTGGCACGAAGACCTCACAGATCTCGATAACCCCGGGCCCGCGTTCGATTGGGCCGCCTTCAACTTGCGCGATCGCGCGATGGGCGAGAATCTCGTTTGGCTCGCCCGAAATGAGTTCGCGGGCCAAAAGATCATCGTCTGGGCGGCTACCTCGCACGAGATGCGCCATCGCGAGTTCTTTACGACCGAGTACACCGCGTACGCCCCGATGGGCGACTGGGTCGACCGTGCAATGGGTCCGGAAGTCTACACGATCGGCTTTACCGCTTTTAATGGGAATCCCGGCTGGGAGATCGGAACCGCGGCGCCGGGAAGCATTGAGAACTTAATTCACGAGACCGGCGCACCGTACGTCTTCCTCGATTTTCGGCGTCTTGACGCTGCCGGTTCCTGGCTTACCGAGCCACTTTCGAGCTGGCCTCTTGGCTACCAAGCCGAGACCACGGACTGGCCCGCGACGATGGACGGCCTCTTTTACATTCAGACGATGACGCCCAGCACGCCCGTATCCGGGCAATCATTGTAGTCTAAGTCCGCGCGCGTCGCATCTCGTCGGACGTTAAAAGGCGCTCCGCTTCGCCGAGCTTGCGCATCAACATCTGCTCGAACCGGAAGAACCAGGCGCCGAGCATCGCGCGCCGGCTCTCTCCGGCCCTGAGCATCTCGCAGAATTCGCGAAGATGCGCCTCGCCCTCGCGGCCACCGCTCTCGCGACAAGCCGACACTGCCGACGCAAGCCGCCACAAGTCGACGTCGGCCCAGTGGTGGAGGACGAAGCTCTTACCGGTTCGCGTTATGATGCGCGCGTCGCCAGAGTTTTTACGCAGGCCGTGCAGGCAGACGCGAAGCGAATTGCGGGCCGCGTCGCCTTCAGATTCGGGCCACAGCGCGTCGAGCAGTTCGTTATCGTTAATGCCGCTTCGCGACGAGGCGACGGTGAGCAGCAGCTCCAACTGTTTCTCCGGAAGCGGCACGCGAACGCCGCTGACCGAAAGGGCGCCATCGAAAAAGGAGACCTCCAAGAACGCTCGCGCCGGCCGGCTTTTTCTCAAGCGGACCTCGACGAACGGCTGCAAGATGCCGATGTCTCTGGAGCTCGCTCGCAGCGCCAGGATCGATTTGCTCAGCACCGGCCAGCCGGCGTCGCGCGCGATCGCGTGCGCTTGCTCGAGCGAGGCATTGCGCCGCTCGGCGCAGGTTTCGGCAACCGCAATACTCGCGAGAACCTGCAATGACGCAAGCCCGGCGCGATCGGCGCAGGCAAGAGCGTCGGCAGCGAGTTGCCGTGCGCGGATCGCATCGTTGGTGCGAGAGCACAGGACCAGTGCGGCGCGCGCCCGCCATTCCGGCAAGTCGTCTTCTTGAAACACGACGCCGTCGCCTGAAGTCGCGGCCTCGGCGAAGGCTCGAATGCCCCCCATATTGTGTCCACGCAGAACGCGCCGCAGCATGGCGATTTTCTCTTCGAAGGCGCCGTCTTCGCCGCTGCGCCAGGAGCTAAAGGCGATCTGCGCGCGCACTTCCGCGATGATGCGCCGGCGCCGCGATCGCTGCGCGAGGCCCAACGACTGCGCCAAGGCGTCGCGTTCCTCTTGTGCACGGCCGTTCGCCCAGGCGCCCCACGCATCGACGCACGCTAGCGAAAGAGACCCGGCGAGGTCGCGTAGGCCGCTGACCCAGTAGCCGATCGCGATTGCGGCGAGGATCTCAAATGGGACGACGAGCGCATGCGTCGCTAAGCTCGGCATCAGCGCGACGTTTGCCAGCGAAAATCCGGCCACGACCAACAGCGCCACGATCACGTAGGAGGCGAGGCGCCGGAGCACCGGTCCCGCGCCGGCGATGCCGGCGTAGACCAATAAGTACAATGCGAGCAACGCGCCCAATAATCTAAAGATAAACGGCCACGTGCCGTAGAACCAGAAAGGTAAAAGTAGTTCGCGGTCGCTGTCCACTCCGCGGTTCATCGCGACCGCCGGCAGATTCGCAGCGTACCAAGAATTGAGCTGCGCGACGAACGTCCAGTCGAGGATCGTCAGCGCTCCGACCGCGGCGAGCAGCGCTGCGAGGAGGCGCAGACCGCGCGGCGCTCCGGTGCTCGCGACGACTCGAATCAGCGCAGCGATGCCCGCGATGTAGCAAAGCCAAAGAGCGCCGAAGCTCGCCCAGCCGGCAAGTGGCCACGCCGGGCGTACTCCAACAAGGATTTCGCTGAGGTCGCTGGCGGCGAGCGGCACGACGATCGTCGCGAAGAGCAGCGCCGCGATGCCGGCGATCGGGCGCGAACGGACGCGTCTCTTCGGATCCAGATAGAGCCCCAGTGCGAAGAAGCCGATCGCTCCGAGCCCCGCCAGCGCATCGTCGGCGACCATTATGGCGCCATAGGCCGCCGGCGGCAGAAAGGAATACATCATCGGCGTCACGCCGTTCCCGGCCGCAAAGAGGAAGAACGCGCCCGTCAGCTTCGAGGGCCGTATCAACACGAGCGCCGCCGCAACGAGAACCAGCACGAGAAAGATCGCCTTCTGTCCGCTGAGCAGGAGCAGCCAATACGTCGCGCCGCCGCCGGCCTCCCAAACCTCCGATTGCGCTTTGAGCCTTGCCACGTGCGTGCGACCACGGCGATCCACAACAAACGAGACGGCCTTCCCGGCCTCCGGCTCGCGTAGACCCTCTTCGGAAAAGCCATAGCGCTCGCCGGGAGGCATGCGGAAGTAGTCGATGCGGTCGCCGGGCTCGATGCCGGCCTTCCGAGCATCCGCACCTGCGTAGGCCACGACGTTCGCGGTGGTCGTGAAATCGAAGTAGCCGAGCCGCAGCGGATTTGGCGACTGCAGAAGATTCGGAAGTGAGAATCCGAGGGCCGCGGCCGTAACGACGGCCACGGCCGACCTCTGCAGCGCGCGCCGCGCGGTCTCCTGCGAAATCGGAATCGAGATCATCCCGCTCCCTGATTAATGGGCGAATAATGGCATGAGGTGTACGTTAAGCTACATGTCGCGAGAACTTTCGCATGGGCTCGAATCCCGGCCTGCGCGTTACTGCCGAGGCGCGGCTGGCCGCGCCCTCCTCTGGGTCTCCCTCGCGGCGACGTTCCTTAGCCAGGGCGTCGCTGCGGTGGCCGGGGTTACCGGAAACATTACCGGCACGATCAAGAATGCAAACGGCGTTCCGCTCGGTGGGGTGAAGGTGCAGGTGCTTTCACCTTCGGCGACTCGGACGGCGACGACCGATGCGGCGGGATCATTCGTCATCCTCTCCCTCGCGCCGGACACTTACACTCTGTTCCTGCATAGAGCCGGATATGAAGACGCCTCCCTCGCGGGCGTCACCGTCTTTGCCGATCAGACCCACTCGGTGAACTACGCGATGCAGCGAGCGCTCCCGACGATCGCGCACGTCAAATCGGCGGGCGCATCCTCGCTGGTTAACTCCGGCGTTGGAATCGACGTCTACAGCGTCAATGCCGCCCAAGTCGCTGCCGCCGCCCCGTTAGGCGGCCCGGGGAATTTGAACAACGCCTACTCGGCGATGGCCGCGGTTCCCGGCATCCAAGTCTCTCAAGGCGGCATCGGGTGGTCGTTCAATGCGGCCTACGTGCGGGGGCAGAACGCCTACTACACCGGTTACGAATACGACGGCATACCCGTGAACCGTGCATTCGACAACTACAATGCTTCGACGGAACCGTCGCTCGGATTACAGGAACTTCAAGTCTACACGGGCGGCGGCCCGTCGTCGGTGGCATCCAACGGCACTGCCGGTTTCATCAACGAAGTGATCAAGACCGGCACCTACCCGGGGTTTGCAACGGTGAACCTGGGAATTGGTTCGCCGGCGTACTACCACCAGGCGATGGTCGAGGCGGGCGGCTCGACGCCGGACCGGACCTTCAGTTATTACGTCGGCCTGCTGGGATACAATCAGACGTATCGCTTCGTCGACAACAGCAACGGCGCCGGTTATAGCGGCCCGGGCGGCATCTTCTCGGGTAACACGATTGGCTACGGTATCGGCTACGGCTTTGGCGGAGACCAACTCTTCAACGTCGGATATGCCTGTCTGTTCGGAACGTGCCAGGGTGTGAAGCCGATCTGTCCGCTGTACGGGGCGAAGGGTACGATTCCCGATCAGGGCTGCTGGCAGTTCACCGGCAGTGCGCAGGGGGAGCCGTTTATGGTTACCGATCGCGAAAGCGTCATCAACCTGCACTTGGGCGTTCTGAAAGCGAGTGGTTTGCGCGACGATCTGCAACTGCTCTGGAGCGGCTCGGCGATGAACGCGTATGGGTACAACAGCCCGAGCGACATAGGGCCCGGCGTCAACCAGTTCACGTACTCCCTCTACAATACGAAATACGCGCCGCCGGTCTGCGCAAACGGCCCCCTAGCTACGTGGGGATCTTACTCCGCGCCGGTCGCGGTCGTCTCCGGATACGGCTGCACGAGTCCGTCCGGCCAGGCGCAGCAGATATACTCGTTCCTGCAGCCAAATCAGTTCTTCTTCCAGCGCTACGGATACGGTCCGGGACCCTATCGTTGTCCGCAGTTCCCCCTAGCGTGCGCGCCGACGTACGTCGGGTACGCCGACAACATCCTTTACGACTTGCCGTTCGGCACCGCGATCGCGAGGAGCCCGGCGAACTTCAAGGCGCCCTCGGTGTACTTCGCGCCGGCGACACCGTCGCACCCGTTCAATGGGCCGCTCCCGCTCTACGATAACTCGAGCGACGTTTCGCGAAACGACGGCGGCATTACAAAGGTGCAGTACACGTACGCTTTGAGCCGGTCCGCCTATTTACGAGGATATGCGTACACGTTTTATTCGGACTGGCTGCTCAACGATCCGACCTTCGCCGGTACCGGAAACCTCGTCGGGAACTTCCCCGGCGTCGCGCAGTATCTGCTCGCCAGTCACACCTCGGGCGGTGCGCTCGACTTCGAGGATCAACTGGACGCGAAGAATTTGGTCAGCCTGGACGCGAACTATACGACGTCGGGCGTCCTTCGCGTACAGAACAGCAGCGCATATGCGCTGACGTTCCCCTTAGCGGGATCGCCAATCGGCTACATGGCAAAGACGCGGGGCGGCTACACCTGCTACGACCCTCAAACGGGCGCGCCTGAACCCTGCCTTACGTCGAGCTATTTCAACGCCGCAACCAAGATGAGCGTGCAACCGACCTGGGTAGGCGGTGCAATGTCGGGGCCGCCGGGATGGCCGAACTCGTTTGCGCCGGCCGGATCGGCCGCCGAAAAGGCGGGCGCAACCTGGGATACCTTGTGGACGAGCAACCTCAGCGGCGCTTACAACACCGTGCGCCCGCGCTTCGTCAATGCCGCACTGCAAGATCAGTTTCGCCCCAACGACAGGGTGTTGATCGACGCATCGCTGCGCTATGACGACTTCACCTATATCCTACCCGACTCGCTGACCGCGGCAACTCGGTTCTACGCGAATCAAACGGCGAACTACACGTGCGTGTTCGCCTCGACCGATCAGGTGCTCACGCAGAAGCTGCCACCGGGGACTCCGCCGCCTCCCGGCGTCCAGTACGTCCTGGGCGACTGCAATCAAGCCGCGACGCTGATTCACCCCGGCGGTCCGCACACCGGCTGGGTCCATCCCAACGGTACGGTGCAGAATGGCGTCCAAGCGCCAAACTTCACGGCGTCTTCGCCGAGCTCGTACACGCTCGACTATTGGGAGCCGCGCTTCTCCGGCACCTATACGGTCGGTCCGAATACGGTCATTCGCGCGTCGGCCGGGCGTTTCACGCAGCCACCGATCTCGGCCTCGCTGCAGTACCTCAGCTTGACCGGAGACGAGACCTCCATTTGGAACACGGCGATGAACGAAGGCTTCTATTCGCCTTTCCATCCGATTCCGGGCGTCTCATCCGCGCAATACGATCTCTCCTGGGAGCAGCACTTCAAAGGCACGGACATGAGTTTCAAGCTCACCCCGTATTACACGTGGGTCTCCGATTGGCAGCAGCAGAGCTTCGTCGGCGCCGGTTTCTCAACGCAGGTTCCGGTCGGCGTCAACCGCAACAAAGGCGTAGAATTTCTCTTTACGAAGGGTGATTTCAGCAAGAACGGCCTCTCCGGACAGCTGGCATTCACCTATACCGACTCCAAGATCATGTTTCAAAACATCCCGCTGGCCACCGGCGGCTTCATTCCCAACCAGCTCACCGCAATCAACGTCGCCATCTCACAGTACAACAAGCTAACCAGGGCGGGCGGCGGCAAGCCGTGTTATCAGGACGGCAGGGGTGTCCCGTGCTCTACGGCCAACGGCCCCGGCGGACTCGATACGATCCTCAATCCGTACTACGATCGAGCCGAACAGCCGCTACTCAATATGGGCGGTTGGTATAATCCGTATTCGGTGCAAATTGCACCAAATCTCGAGGGTTCGCTCGGAAGTTACATCTCACCCTACATCGCGACCCTGCTTTTGAATTGGAAGCACGACAAGTTTGCGATAACGCCGAGTCTCAACTTCCAAACCGGCGGCTTCTACGGCACCCCGCTCGATACCGAAGGCGTCGATCCGCGCGTCTGCGAGAAAAACTCGGCGGCGACGGGCATCACCAAGCTCTCGCCCAAAGTGAATCCCCTGCAGTGCAACTACCTCTACGTCAGTTCACCCGGCGTCACGACCTATGCGTATCTCTACATCCCAAACCCGCAGACCGGCGCGTTCCTCTTCGACAACTACGAGCAGCCCAGCTCGCTCGTCGGGAACCTCCAACTCAGCTACGACGTGAGCCCGCGAATTCGGCTCCAGCTGCTGGGAACGACGCTCTTTCACGCATGCTTTGGGGGAACGCACGCGCCGTGGACCGCGGCATATCCCCCGGGCAACGTCATCTGCGGGTACGGCGCAGCGGGCGGCTCGCTCAACAACACGCTCTACGCCAGCAACTTCTACAACGGCACGAGCATGTTCGACTACCGGGCCAATCACGCCCGGCCGGCATTTACGCAAAGCTATTTGCCGACCACGTTCAATAACGGCGCGATCGGCGCGGCGGTGGCCCCGATCCAGTTCTACGTCAACGCGCAGATGAAGATCTAGCCCAACAGCCTCAACCTCCACCCTCCTCGCCAGGGTCCCGGCTCGGCGTTGTTCGAAGTCAGACCACGTGTACCTTACGCAAATGCTCGACGAGGCGATCCGCCGTTGCGAGATCGCCGGCATCCGCAAAAACGTCGAGGCGACGCAGCGTCTCTACCCCGAGCTGGAAGCGACCGGCATCGAGATTGCCGGTGGATTCGCGCGCTTCAACGGGTTCGACGCGCTCTCCGAAGCCTTCGGCCTCGGCACCCTCGCGCCCGTGAGCGCGAATGAGGTAGCGCGTCTCATTGAGTTCTACGCCTCACGTAATTCGACGGCGCACGTCTTCGTGACGCCGATGACGCATCCGTCGCTGGCCCATAACTTAGCTCGCGCCGGTTTCGCACCGGCGGAATACGAGAACGTTCTCGTCTCCGACGATCTCGAGACCTACGCACGCTACGATGAGCGCGTGGCGGTCGCGGCGGATCTCGATGCCTGGGCGGCTGCTTCAATGAGAGGATTCATGGGCGACGACTCTGTCGAGACCGGCGATCCGCGTTTCGGAGTCATTCTTGCCTCCTCCGAAGGCGCCATCGCCACAGAGGGCCGGGAAGGCGGCGCGATCGTTTCGACCGCCGTGATGACCCTGCGCGGCGAATGCGCATTTTTCTTCGCGGGCGCGACGGTATTGGGCTCTCGACGGCGCGGGTGGCACCTTGCAACGATTCGCGACCGCATCGCCCGAGCACGCGACGGCGGCGCACGCATTATGCGTGCCACGGCCAAACCGGCCAGCGCCTCGGAACGCAACTTTCTCCGATCCGGCTTCAGCGTGCTGTACACCCGCGCGCTCTGGGAGCGCGGCGAGCGGGCCTCCTCCTAGGCGCCGGGCGGGTGGCCGGCCGGAAGCGCTGCCGCGATAGGTCGCCCGTCCTAGAGACTCCTGCTTCGCTCTTTGCTATGCTTGGAGGACCAACCTTACGAAGAGGAGGCATCATTCTATGCAAGTCCGCGGGAATGCGCTCATGCATTACATCGACTCGACCACCCTGCAGCACGTCGTTGAGGCTGCCAGCCCTCCAGCCGGCACGAACCCGGCTAATGCGTGCGGGGTCTGCTGCGACGTGGTGAGCGGAACGCCGGCGAACTGGCGATGCAACCAGTGCACCTGCAGCGGCACGTGTACGCTGCAAAGCCAGGATGAAGGCGGCGGCACGACGCTCTACTACTGCGCGTGTAGCTAGCAGGCGCCTCGGCGGGCGCGTGTGGGAAAGGCGCTTCTCGGCGAGCCGGCGGACGATCGATACGGAGTAGACGCGTTCGGAGGCCCGCTGCCGGAATCGCGGCCGCCGCCGTTCATAGATAACTACATCTCGCACACGCAGTACGAGTTCGGCAGCATTCCGAAGTTTGTGGAGGAGACGTACGGCCTTAGCTCGCTGGGGACGACGGACGTGCGCGCAGCGAGCATCGGCGATTCGTTCGACTTTACTCAGGCGCCGCGCAAGTTCGTTGCAATTCCGTCCTCGTATTCGCGCACCTATTTCGAGCACCAGCGGCCCTCGAGCGAACCGGTAGATACCGAATAAAGCGAGGAGGGCCCGGGGGTTCGTCGAAGCGCGATCTCCGGTGCGCTTCAGATTTTGGACACTATGCTCGCTTGCTTTGTGTGCCGCTATGGCCGCGGCGGCGATGGCGCACGTCGCGATCGACGTCGTCGGCGACTTCGCCTTGGCGCACGACAGCTACGACAATCTCGCGCACGGCTCGCGCGAGCTCGTTACGGCAATCGCGCTCCTCGCGGCCTTGGTGCTCGCCTTGCGCGGCCTGAAGAGCTGCTGCGAGATCGCCGCGCTCAATCGCCGGCGCGTTCTTCGAATCAGCTTCGGCCTTCGGCAGACGATCGGTTATCTCGCCGGAACGGTGCTGGCGAGCTGCGCCGCCGTCCCGGCAATGGAGTGGCTCGATGGCCGAGCCGACGGCGTCACGATCGACCGCCTAAGCGATGCGTTCGGCGGCTCGGTCGTACTGGGATTTAGCACCACCCTCGTTTGCGCCGTCGTCGTGGCCACGATCGTCTTCGCTGTCGCGCGTTGGCTCATCTCGAATCGCGAGACGATCGCCGCCATCATCGAGACGATGTTACGGCACACGGGCGACGCGACTCGCCCATCGGCGCAAAACCTCGCGCGGGAACGGCTTACCTTTGCCGACCGCGTCACCTACACGCTGCGCCTCTCCAAACGCGGACCTCCTGTAAGCCTCGCGGCTTAACCCCTAACCACTACACCTCGTACTTACAGGAGCTTCCTCATGGGAAGGATTTGCGCGTGCGCGTCACGCGTCGCCCTTGCCGTCGCCGTCATGCTATTCCTTGGGGCCGGTATCGCTGCGGCCGATGACGAGCACGGAGACCACGATCGCGACCGCGACGTTCACGTCAAAGTTGCGGTACAGGCCAACGACGGAACGCCGGTAGCCGGCGCGACGGTCTCGCTCTCCGCCGGCGATTTCCTTCGTAGCGGCAGCACCGACGCTCGCGGCACCGTCGAGCTCAAACATCTGCGCGAAGGCACGTACGCGCTGCGCGCCGTCGCTCCGGGCTATGAGCCGATCTCGCAGAGGACGGTAACGATCGCGCGCGACGACGAGCACCTCTCCGTCGTCCTATATCGTGCAACGACCAACTCGCTGACCGTGATCGGGCAGGTGTCGGCCGCTTCGGGCGAGACCGTCTCGACGGCGTCGGCGCCGACGGTTTCGATGAGCGCTGCGCAGGCGGCGGCAGCAGGCGTGACGTCAGTTGGGCCGATGGTGTGGAACCAGCTCTCGACGACGCCGGTGATCCCGCTCGGGGGCGGCAGCAACGCTACCGAGACGTTTGCGGTCCGCGGCCCCGACCCGACCGAGACGCTCGTCGACATCGACGGGCACCAAGTCAACAACGGGAACACCGGGGATTTCGATCTGTCGCTGATCGACCCGGCCGCGCTGCAAGAGGTCGAGATCATCTACGGCATCGCACCCTCGTCGTTGATCGGGCCAAACACGATCGGCGGCGGCATCAACATCACGACCCTTCAGCCGACGACCGATCCGCACGGCCTGCTCCGCTTCTTTGGCGGTTCGTACGGAACGTACGGCGGCACCGTTCAAGCGACGGGAACGGACGACCGGCTCGGTTATGCATTTTCGTTCCACGGAACGTCGTCGTTAGGATCGGTGAATCAGACGATCTCTGCGCCGCTTCCGTCGGGTGGCTCCGACGACGACGTCGCGCAGAGCGTCGGCAGCAACTCGTGGGGCAATTCAATCCTTACGAAGCTGCGCTATCAGCTGGGCGGTCCGACCGGCTACGGCTATCTGCAGTTCAACTTCCGCAATCAAAACGTCGTTAAGGACGATTCCTCGCTGCTGACCAACTTCACGCCGGCGGGATTCAGCGGCGGCGGAGGCGACGACGCGCTGCGCGCGGGCAATGCCGCAGTTCAGCCCGACGACGGCGGCGATGCCGCCAGTGGATTTCAGAGCTTTGCCGGGACGTGGCTGATGGCGCATCAGAGCAACTACGGCTTCGACGCGCAGGTGCCGCTGGGCAACCAACTGCTCGAAGGCGCCCCCGCGACGATGCTGCAGTTTAGCCACCTGACCTCGGTGAACTCGCAATCCGTCACGGGTCCCGGCGAGGCGACGCTTCCCTACCTCTACAATCAGCGCGACAATCTCGGTGACGATTGGCTGCAGATCGATCACCGCTTCGCAACCGGGCTGCTTTCGTTCAAGTACGATCTCGAGACCGAGACGCTCGCGACCAACTACGTGCAGGGTCAAGTGACCGCTGAGGGCATT
Organism: Candidatus Cybelea sp.; assembly: GCA_049285915.1. Taxonomy (GTDB): domain Bacteria; phylum Vulcanimicrobiota; class Vulcanimicrobiia; order Vulcanimicrobiales; family Vulcanimicrobiaceae; genus Cybelea. The sequence continues at coordinate 38,509 of JBAQAW010000069.1, forward strand.
CCGGTCGGCGGACCGATCCCGCTGCAGGGGGCGACCGTTTCGAGCGATGCACTCGGGCCGAACGATCGGCCGCCGCCGCCGGTGCAGACGCTCTCGATCGGCCAGACCGAACGTTCGGCGGTGCTTCGCTACAACGGCGATCCGACGAGTCACATTCACTATTCGCTCGCCGGCTACTACAGCAACTTCAGCAGCTTCGGTACGAGCTTCGATCCGCGTGCCGGCTTCGTGTGGACTCCAACGGGTAACACGGCAGTTCGCGCGTCGGCCGGAACGACGTTTCAGACGCCGCAGCTCTCGGAGCTGGTCGTGCCGCCGCCCGCCGATCGCGTACCCGTCGGAGGGATCGTATTTATTGGAAATCCGAATCTTCAGCCGGACCATGCCACCGCTTACGATCTCGGCATGGAGCAGATCGTGCGCGATTTCGGTAATCCGCTGCATCTCTCGTTCGATCTCTATCAGACGAATCTACGAGCCCCGGCAAGTCAGCTCAACGTCGAAGCGGTGCCGGGGTGCGAGACGCCGCATAAGCCCAAGCCGTGTCCGCTCAGCTATCCCGTGAATGCCGGCACCGGCGTCTACCGCGGCCTCGACATTCACGCCGATCAACAGCTCGGCCGAACGTTCCACGTTCGCGCGGGATGGGACGTCGATAGCTCGTATCTCACCTCCGTCCCGCCCGAGATTCAAGACGGAACGCTCGTCACCGGAGAGCAGACGCTCGGCCAGCCGCTGCACAAGGCGTACCTTTCCGTAGATCAGGAAGTAGCCGAGGGCCTCGCCTACGGAGCGCGCCTCAACTACGAGGGCTACTACAACGAGCTAAACCTGTCGCCGTACGCAACGCTCGACGCTCACGTCGCCTATCGGCACGCCGGATTCGAGTACGGACTCTACGGGACGAACCTAACGAACGTCTATAGCTCGCCGTTCACGGTCGTTGGAGGCGGCATTCCCTATGGTACGCTGCCGGGGCAGCCGGTGATTACTCCCAACGCCTTCGTGCTGCAAGGCGCGCAGGTTCTCTTCGTCGTGACGCGGGCGATTTAGGTTCCTTAGCCGCGTGCGTCTGGGAGTTCGAACGATGCTTCCCCTGGCTGCCTGCGCCGCTACGGCCGCAGCCTCGGTGGCGCACGTTCTGATCGACGTCATCGGCGACTTCGCCCTCCCCCACGACACCTACGACGATATCGCGCACGCGTCGCGCGGTCTCGCCAGCGGAATCGCGCTCATTCTCGCCTTCGCGCTGGCATTGCGCGGGTTGCGCATCTGCTGCGAGCTGGCTGCACGATACCGGCATCGCTTGCCGCAAGCGCGACTCTCCGCAGGGGAGCGGTTCGCGTTCCTTTTATCGACGATTCTCGGCGCCGTCGCCGCCGTGCCGGCAATGGAATGTTTTGACGACCGGTTCGCCCGCGTGCCCGTCGACGGCCTCGCCGACGCCTTCGGCGGCTCGATCCTTTTAGGCGTCGCGACGACGGTCGTCTGCGCGGCGCTCGTCGGGTGGCTCGTCTACGCGCTCGCGCGCTGGCTGATCTCGCATCGCGACCACATCGCCGCGATCATCGAGACCCTCGTGCGCCGTCACGCGAGTTCGGTGCTGCCCCGGGTTGCGGATCTTTCGCTCCAGTTTCGCGCGCCGCGCCGGCGGCGCGCACCCCACGCGCTTCGCCGTTGTAAACGTGGACCTCCCATGGCGTTCGGACTCGAGCACCATGCATTCTTACGTCTACTACAAGGAGATTCGCGTGAACCTCGCATTTTTGCGCGGGTTGCGTGCGCTCGCCGCGCTCGCACTCGCGCTCGCCTCTGCGTTGCCGGCGGCCGCCGCGCCGGTGCAGACGCCGATCGGCAGCATCCTCGGCACGGTCGTCGACAAGGGCAGCGGCGTACCGCTGCCCGGCGTTAGCGTCCGCGTCGTCGGAACGGATCGGCGCACCCAAACCGACGCCTCGGGCCGCTTCGTCTTCGAAGGACTTCCCGCCGGCACTTACCTTCTGGCGCTGAGTAAAAGCGATTACCAGCCGGCCGTCTCGGAACCGATCGAACTCGGCGGCGTAACGCTCAAAACGACCCTTTCGATGAACCGAGGTACGACCAACCTCAGTACGATTGCAGTGACCGCTACCCGCGCCAGCGAGTCGCTGCAGCAGTCGAGCACGTTTACCAAAACGATCAATACCGAAGAGCTCGAGCGCCAGGGGATTACCCGGATCGCCGACGAGCTGCGCACCTTGCCGGGCGTCAATAACGGCATCACCGGGAATACCGCCTCGCTCGCCGACGACATCAACCTCAGCATACGCGGGATCGGAACGCTCGAGACCGAGGCGGCCATCGACGGCCACCCGATCGCCTACGGCGTGAAGGGCGGCTACAACTACAATCTCTCGCCGGTCTACGGCTTTCGCAACACGACCGTGCTCTACGGATCGGCGAGCGATCTCGTCGGGGTCGACGCCATCGGCGGCGTGATCAACTTCGAGACGCTCGATCCGACGCCGTACGCGCAAACGGCGTTAAGCCAAGGCTGGGGTACCTTCGATCAGATGTCGACCAGTCTGCGCTCCACCGGGACGCTCGGCAAGTTCGGCTACGCCGTCGCCTACGGCGTCGGGTACCTCAACGGGCCGTTTCACAACGCCTACTTCTACCAGCCGGGTGCGGCGTTCGATCAATCGGCTCTCTCCGGGCCGGTCCATCAGCTCGGCTACTATACGGACAGCGGCACGGCGACGATGCAAGCCGGACTCGTCAAGCTGCGCTACACCTTCGACCCGAAGAACAGTCTGCAATACACGATGGTCTCGAGCTCGCGCTGGGAGGACAAGACCGGCAACGGCGACGGAGACTTTCTTCCGTATAACACGGCGCTGGCTCGCGGGAAGCAGCAACTGGCGTCGTACACTCCGGGCACGTCGAGCAGTTTTGCGTGCCCCAAGGGAACCTTTCCGGCGAGCAACGCGCTGGGGATATTGAATGGCTTCGGGCCCAACGGTAAACCCGACGGCGGAATCACCTGCCAAACCCCCGGGCAGTACGCGGCCTTTAATACGGGTTGGCAAGGCGCCGGTCCGGCGTGGCAGTCCTTTCACCTGTACGACAACAGTTTGACGTACGAGCACCAAACCGGCAACTCGGTTTTCCGCTCGACCTTCTACAACAGTCTCTACAACAATCCGTGGGACCGTACGTTCCAGTTGCCGTTCTACACCTACCCGGGCTCGAACGCGTCGTGGCGCGACACCGGCGTCAACGAGAGCGGCTTCATCAGTAGCCAGGACTGGTACAACCCGAACAACGACATCGAGGCGGGCATGTCGTATATGAACAACGCCTACTTCCTCACCCAAAACGCGAACAACAACGGCAGCCTCAGCAGCAGCTCGTCGTTCCCGACCGTCTGGGAGACGGCGTTTTTCCTGCGCGACGTCTACCACCCGTCGGGCTCGCCGTTTGCCGCTTTTGCTAATATTTGGGACAAGCACGCGAGCGCAACGAATACCACCTACATCGACGCCCGGGGTTCCGTTGTCGATCGCATTACCAATCACGACATCATCCGCGGTTCGGTGGGCTCGACGACGACTCAGCCGAGCCAAGACATGCTCAACAAGTCGTACGTGCCCAACGACGACATCATCGGTGCGGGTGGTGGCGCGGCGATTACGTGCGGCGGCCTCAACTCCATCGGCAGCGTTCCCACTTCGGCGATCATGCCCGAGCGCGGCGTCGATGAGGAAGTTGCGTATACGCACCGCTGGTATGGTGACTCGCAGACGCAGCTGACCCTCTACAACACCAACGTCTACGATAAGCTTTACTCGACGATCGTCTCGACCTCAACGACCGGTACGAACTTCATTCCCCCCGCGTTGCTGCAGCAGTTCATCAATGCAGTCGGTGCGAAGTGCGGCAACTCGGTCGCGCCGTCGCTGCTGGGCCTCACCGGAAACTTCAACGTCGGCACGCTGCGGGCGAAAGGCGCCGATTTGAGCGGCCGAATTCGGGCGTCGCGGAACCTCTACTTCGACTACGACTGGGGTTTGACGTCCACGGTACTGCTGGGTGCGAACCAGCAGCTGCTCGAAGCGAACACGACGCTGATCCCATTCTCGCAGTTGGCACGCCTGCCGCTGCATACCGCCAACGTCTCGGCGGACTACACCATCGGCAATAAGCTCGACCTTCGCTACACGCTCTACACGGTCTCGGCCGGAAACACGAAGGATCTGCCGGCCTACGACTATAGCAACGTTACGGCGGCCTACCCGATCGGGGACGGCGTCCTGACGGCCACGGTGCAGAATCTGTTCAATCAGTACGCCTCGATCGCCGGATTGGTCGGCGATGGAGCTCCGTTACCGCTCAACCAGTACGCCAAACCGTCGGCCTATACGCCGTACATCGGCGCGGCGGCGACCGAGTGGTTCGGGCTTCCTTTCCGATCGATCTACTTCAGCTACCAGTACTTAATCGGAAAGCAGCCCAACTAGGATAAAGGATAGGGCCGGGGTACCCACCCCGGCCCTATTAGGACGATTTTACTGTGCGGTCGTGCGGTGAAGGCTCGGATCGTCGGTCGTTGCCTCGACCGTTAAGCCGATGTCGACTTTATAGCCGACGAGCAGCACTCCGGCCGGGGTAAGGCGGTTATCGACGATGCCCCACTCGCGCCGGTCGATCTGCAGCGACGACCCGTAGCCGACTCGCCAGCCCTTTCCCTCAGGAATGACGCCGACGAGGTTGGCGACGAACGTAACGGGTTTCGTGACGTTCTTGATCGTGAGGTTGCCGGTGACCCGGAACGACGTCGCGTCGATCGGAGAGATGGCGGTGGAGTGGAACTCCATCGTCGGGTATTCTGCTACGTCGAAATAGGTCGCGGAGCGAAGATCGCGATCGCGGTCGTGGTCGTCGGTATCTTCGCGGCTGACGTTGAGGACGGCGTCGATCTTTTGCGGAACGATCGATCCGCCTTTGTTGACGATCGTCAACGATTGAATCGGAATATGCCCCCACACCTTCGAAACGACGAGGTGGGAGACCGTGAACTCCGCCCGGCTGTGGACGAGATCGGCTTGCCATTCCACGGCGGGCGCGGCGGCGGCCGCGATCGGCAACAGCAGAAATGAGAGTGCGATAAATGTGCGTGGCATAGACGAGCGGCTTCGCGGTTTCACCGCCGAATCTCTTGCTCCCGACGTCGTGCGCGAAGCCAAAGGTTGAGCGGTGCGGCCTAGCTAAGCAACGCGTATGGAACATGCGCTCGTACGTTTGGCCGCGACCGCGGGGTGGTTCTTTCTCATCGTATTCACCTTTGCGGCGATCGGCGTTTTTGCGACGATTCGTTGGATCGTCGGGCTGTTTACCAGGACCGAGCAGGCAGTCGAAGGCGGCATCGGCCACCTCAAAGAGAGACTCTAAAAAAGAATCGTCTGAAAATCGCCGACGCGTTCGAATCCGACGCGATGATACAATGCGATCGCTGCGTCGTTGAAATCGTTGACGTAGAGCGAGAGCGTAGGCGACGCCTCGAGCAGGCGAGCGCAAATCGCCGAGAGTGATGCGGTCGCGAGTCCCCGGCCGCGAAGCGGCTGCGGCGTCCAAATCCCTTGCAGCTGCAGGGTTCGGCTCGACCACGGTCCGATGTGGCAGAAGAAACAGAGCTTTCCTTCGGAGAGACCGACCCACCAGAGCTTTCGCTCGATCATCTGCCTGACGCCGACGTCGAAGTTCGGCATGCCGCGTCGCGGGTCGTATTCGAGCTCCTGCTGGATCATCTCGGCCGATCCGTCGGCGACGGTTCGCCACTCGTCGAGTCGTGCGTGTCGCACGGTGACGGTGCGGCCGCCGGGGAGCAAACGCCGGCGATCCACCATCATGACGAGCTGACGATCGCGCACCAAGCGCGGGCGGCCGTATCGTTCGCCCAGCAGTCTCCAAAGCTCGACGACGGCGTCGCGCGGCCCGATGATCATCCGCGCGTTGACGTGGCGCGGCAGGCTTGCGGCCAGCGCCGGAATCGCCGAGATTTCGGCGGCTATCACGATGTGACGGCCGTGATAGACGACGCCGGCAACGCCGTGCTCGTCGAAGATCACGTTGACGTGCTTGGACGCGTACGACGCGTCGTGCAGAAGAATGTGGCTGATGAAGACGTTGTCGTAGGGGGCGCGATCGAGATACTCGAGCACCGCGCGCTGCGTCGCGGCGGTGAGGGGCTCTACGCGCATCGAACTATTGCGGACCAAAGGCGACGCTGATCAGCGGTTTGGTCGTTGGCTCTTTGCTGCCCCCTTCCGGTTCGAGCGTGACCGCGACCTCCGAGGTCGTCCGGGCGTCCGCTGGGACGATCACGAGCGCGACGCCGCGCGCATCGGGCAGAAAGGTGGGCGAAGGCGAAAGCTTGGCCGACCCGATCGGCCGCGTCCACACCTGGTAGACGTGTCCGCGGGGTGGTTCGGGCATCGCGTGGAGCGCGAGATCGATGCGGCCTCCGCGCGTCACGACCTCGCCGTTGCCGACCGTATAGTGCTTCGTGCGGCTGTCGAGCATGTCGAAGAGCGCCGTTCGCTCGTCGGCGAGAGTCCGAGCGAGCGCCCTGGAGCGCTCGGAGAGGGTCGCGAGTTCGCGCTGCTGCACCTTCACCTGCCCGAGCAGCGAGATATTCGCAATCGACGAGATCAACGCGATCGCAAAACAGACTGCCGCGACGAGGTACGCCGGCCATACCGCTGCGTGCTTCACGCCCTCTATCTTCCCAGATGCGTATCGAGGCCCTTGCGGCGCGGGCGTCGTACCCTGGCGCTATGCACCCGGGGCTCGTGTTTGCAGCGGCGCTCGCGACGTCGCTGCATCTCCTGCCCCGCCCGCAGAGCGTCGAGGGAGTCGGATGCTCCGCCTCGACCGTTCCCCACGAGGTCGCGGGCTCGTTCGACGGCGCGGCGCGGACGGAGATCGACGAACGCTGGTCGGCGCTGGGCATCGGGCGCCTTCGCAGCGGCAGTGCTCCAACCATCGTCGTGCGCAGAGACGCGACGCTCTCCCCGCAAGCCTATCGGCTCACGGTCGCCGGCGGACGCGCGACGATCGAGAGCGCCGACGCCGCCGGGGCGTTCTATGGCGCGCTGACGCTCGCGCAGCTCCCGCGGCGCTCCAACGGCGCGTGGACGATGCCGTGCGTCCGTATTGCCGACAAGCCGGCGCTGCGGTGGCGCGTGCTTTCCGACGACGTCTCCCGCGGGCCGCTTCCGACGATGCGGTACTTCGAAGAACGCATCCGCACGATCGCCGCCTTTAAAATGAACGGCTACTCCCCGTATATGGAGCACGTATTCCTCAGTCCCACCGATCCGCTGCCTGCACCGCTCGACGGCATCACGCCTTCGCAGCTGCGCGAGCTTTCGCTCTACGCCAAGCGTTTCCACGTAGCGCTGATCGTCGAGCAGCAAAGCTTCGCGCACATGCACAACACCCTACGGGTCGAGCGCTACGCGGATGCGGCCGAGTTTCCCCACGCTTTTCTCCTCGCGCCGAACTCGCCGCTTTCGATGGAGTATCTATCGCGTTTGGTTGCCCAGGAGCTTGCGGCGGTCGGTTCCACGCCGTTTTTTCACGTCGGTTCCGACGAGACGGCGACCTTAGGCCTCGGACGAACGCAAGAGTATGTCGCAAAGCAAGGGCGCTCGAACGTTTACGCGCAGCACCTCGTCGAGATGAACCGGCTGATCGCGCCGTCGGGTGCGCGGATGATGGTCTGGGACGACGGCATCGAAAACGATCCGGGCATCATGAAGCTGATCCCGCGCACGGCCGTGATCGTCAATTGGCACTATGGTGCCCAGGCGACCTTCGAGCCGTTCATCCAAACGATCGCCCGCGGCGGCTTCGAGCAGATGGTCGCGCCCGGTGCGAGCAACTGGAACGAGATCTTTCCGGCGATCGGCACGGCGCTGGCCAACGAACGCCTTTTCATCAACCAGGGAAAGGCCGCGAACGTCCTCGGACTCTTCCAAACGGTCTGGCACGACGATGGCGAGACGCTCTACGAAGCGACGTGGTATCCGGTGGTCTACGCGGCGGCCGCTGCGTGGCAGCCCGGCGACCTCACGCCCCAAGAGTTCGCCGATGCTTTTCCCCACGCATTCTTCGGCGTGGACGACCCCGCGTATGCCAACGACGTGAACGCACTCTCGGGCGCCCTGCAAGAGCTCGAGCCGAGCCCTCTTACGTATGGCCAGTCGAACGCGCTCTTTTGGGCCGATTCGTTCGATCCGGCCGCCGCGAAGCAGGTTGGGAACGTCGATCTTCGGCACGTGCGGCTCGCCGCAGAGGATGTCCAAGCGCATCTCTATTTTAGAGCGCCGCCCCTGCACGCGAACGCGGCGTTCGTGATGCTTCTCGCCGCTCGCCGCTACGACGCGCTCGCGCGGAAGTTCCAGATCGGCGCCGAGGTCGCAGCGATGTACGCCGATGCCGTCGCACACGAAAAAACGGACCCCGATACGACGCTGCGCGATCTGTTCTGGTGCAAGTATTGGATGTGGGAGCTGCGCGACGCTTACGAGTCGCTGGAGCCGCTCTACGCGCGTGCCTGGCGATACGAAAGCCGCGATGGCCACCTGGCCGGTAATTTGGAGCGTTATCACCTCGCCGCGCAAAAGGCGATCGACCGCGCCGATGCCTTCTACCGGGTGACGCAGCACTACGTGACCGCTAAGACGCTCCCGCCGCTCGAAAACGTTCTGTCGCCTTGAGCGCCGCGGCAATCCTCTTCGTTTTCGCCGTCTTCGCGGTGCTGATGTACCGGCGGTGGATGCCCGCGCTAATCGCCGTTCCGGCCATGGCGCTGCTGATGTCGCTCGCGGCCGGCGTTCCGGCCGGAGCGCTCGGCGGCATCATTACCCAAGGGTCGGTGCAGCTTGCGCCGGTCTACGTCGCCGTTCTCTTCGGCGCGTTGCTCGGCCGCGTAACGATCGAGACCGGAATCGCGCGCGCGATCGTCAACCTTGCCGCAGAGTTCGGCGGCGAGCGGCCGTTCTTGCTGACTCTGGGCTTCTGCGCGATCGTCGCGGTACTCTTCACGTCGCTCTCGGGGCTCGGCGGAATCATCATGGTCGGCTCCATCGTCCTGCCGATCATGATGACGGCGGGCGTCCCACGAACGATCGCGGCGACGCTCTTCTTGATGGGTTTTGCGCTCGGCTACATCTTCAACATCGCAAACTGGACGTTCTATACGAAATTCTTTGACGTGTCGCGCGAGCAGCTCTTCCACTACGCGATCGCGCTCGCGGTCGTCGACGCGCTCGCGCTGGTCGTCTACGCGGCCGTCGCGTTTCGCCGGGAGCGAAAGTACGCCACCTGGGCGGTCCGCGGCCAAACCAGCCGCGAAGCGCAACGCGTTCCGGCCGTCGCGCTGCTCACGCCGCTTTTGCCGCTTGTGCTCTACTACGCGCTGCATATGGAGGCCGCCGTCGCTTTCCTCGTCGCCGCGGCCTTCGGCGTACTGGTAACCCGGCCGGCGGTCGCGGTGCAGCGGCTCGTCGCGTCGGCGATACGCGGCGTCGAGGACGCGGCACCGGCGGTCCTGCTCTTCATGGGCATCGGCATGCTGCTCGTCGCGACGCAGCAGCCGCAGTTTGCAGCTGCACTGCGCCCGCTCGTCGCCGGCGACTGGCTGCGCAATCCGATCGCCTTCGTGCTCGTCTTCGGCGCGGCCAGTCCGCTCGCGCTCTATCGCGGTCCGCTCAATCCCTTCGGGGTCGGCATCGCCATCTTCACCGTATTGCTCACCTCGCACGTCTTGCCGCCGGTCGTGCTCGTTGCGGCAATCATGGCGGTCGTCCAAGTTCAAAACGTCTGCGATCCTACCAACACCTCCAACGTCTGGGTTGCGAACTTCACCGGCGTGCCGATCGCGACGATCACGCGTCGCACGCTGCCGTATCAAGTGGCGGTCGCGCTGCTCGGTACGCTGTTGATCGTCGTTGGGGCGCCGGCGCTCTTCGGGGAGCCGGTCTTCGCGCCGCTTGCCTCGATCGCGCGCGCGGACGAGAGCTCGGCGGGATTTTATGCCCCGCACTCTGCCGGCGATCGCGTAGCCGTCGACGACGACGCAACGGCCCTGGGAGCGATCGCCGCCGATGCGGCCGCGGCGGCGCTGCGCGCCGACGGCCATGACGTCGTGCGCCTCCACGACGATCCGAACTCGAGCGACTGCGCCGGCAAGCACTATGCCGCGTATCTGCGCGTCGAGAGTTCGACGTTTACGCTGATCGAAGGCAAGGATCTCGATATCGGTCTGCGTCTGGAAGACTGCGGCGGCTGGATCGTCGGGGAGTGGCACGACCACGAGATCCTCGCGACCACTTCCGGCGCGGCGGAGGCGGCGCAGCTCGCGCGCGCGGGCATCGCGCGGCTGCGCGACTGGCAGCGGGGCGACCCGGTGCGGAGTAAAAATCTCTTCGGGCTGGGCGTCGCCACGCGGCCTGGCGACAAGCCCACGTATTTCTATGCCTTCTTTCGCACGCTCGACGGCAACATGCGGGTCTACGTGCGCGCCGGGGGCCCGGCGTACCATTCGGGGCTGCGTTCGGGAGAAGTGGTCAACAAGATCGACGGTAAGGATTGGTGGCTTTATGGTACGTATCGCACGCAGCAGTTCGCCTACGACGGCAGTCCGCATACGTTTGAAGTCGTCCAGACGGGACGAACGGCCGTCGTGAGCCTCGGAGCGCCGTTCGTGCCCGCAGCCGCCGATGCACGATAAGCACGATTCGACGCGGCGCTTCGGCGCGCGAGCGCAAAGCTACGCCGCCTTCCGCCCGGCCTATCCGCCCGAAGCGGTCGACGCAGCGCTGCAGGGCCTTGGCGATCCCTCCGCGCTGACGATCGCCGACATCGGCGCGGGCACGGGAATCTCGTCGCGGCTCTTCGCAGAGCGCGGCGCAAGGGTAGTCGCCGTCGAGCCGAACGAGCGCATGCGTACGCAGGCCGAGCCGCACCCCAACGTTGAGTGGCGCGAAGGAACCGCGCAGCAAACGGGCCTTCCCGGCAAGAGCGTCGATCTCGTCGTGGTCTGTCAAGCCTTTCACTGGTTTGCGACGACGGAAGCGATGCTCGAGCTTGCGCGGATCGCGCGCCGGCGCGTTGCGCTCCTGCAGTACGAGCGCGACGAACGCGATCCATTCACAAAAGCCTATGGGGATGTCGTGCGCGCCTATGCAACCGACGATACCGAGGCGTTGCGGGCGCGCGGACTCGAGGCGTTTTCGCGCTTTCCCGGCGCACGAATCGCTCGCTCCGCCGCCGGCTTCGATCAGCCGCTCGACCGTGAAGCGCTGATCGGGCGTGCGGCTTCCTCCTCGTATCTTCCGGCTTCGGGCGAACGAGCCGACGCGCTACGCCGCGATCTGCAGGCGCTCTTCGACGAATACGAGCGCGACGGCAAGGTCACGATGCAGATGCTCGCGCACGTCGCGACGGCCGGCTTGATCTGATGGCAGCCCCTCCGGCGCAGCGTCTGCGCGTGGGGATCGACGTCGGTGGAACGTTCACCGACGTGGTCGCCGTCGACGCGGCGACGCGCGAACTCGTCGCGCGCGTCAAGATCCCGACGACGCACGACGCCCCGAGCGGCGTCGCCGAGGGAATCATCGCCGGCCTCGAGCAATTACTCGATCGCGCGGGCGTCGACGCAGGCTCGGTGGCATTCATCGCGCACTCGACGACGCAGGCGACCAATGCGCTCTTGGAAGGCGACCTCGCTCCGGTCGGCATTCTGGGGCTGCTCGATGGCTTGTCGTGGCCGGCTCGGCGGCAGATGCACTTCACGCCGATGGCGCTCGCATCGGGGGTTTCGTTTGCGCCCGCGTTCGAGTTTGCCAGGGCGGGAGACGACGCATCCGTGCGCGCCGGAGTCGACCGCCTGATCGCCGGCGGCACGCGAGCGCTGGCCGCGAGCCTCAGCTTCGGCGTCGACCGCCCGGAACGCGAGTCGTACGCGGTCGCGTACGCGCGCGAGCGCGGCATCGACGCGACGAGCGGGCACGACGTCAGCTCCGCGTACGGCCTGCGATCTCGCACGCGAACCGCGGCGCTCAACGCCGCCATCCTGCCGAAGATGCTGCGCACCGCGCGAATGACCGCGGGTGCCGTCGAGCGCGCGGCGATCCCCGCGCCGCTGATGGTAATGCGCAGCGACGGCGGCGTGATGGACGTTGCGGAGATCGAGCGCCGTCCGATCCTAACGCTGCTCTCCGGGCCTGCCGCCGGCATTGCGGGCGCTCTGCTCTACGAACGCTTGAGCCACGGAATCTTCGTCGAGATCGGTGGCACCAGTTCGGATTGCTCGGCGATCGTGCAGGGACGGCCGCAGATGCAGCCCGCGACGATCGGCGGCCACCGCACGATGCTGCGCACGCTCGACGTGCGCACGCTCGGGATCGGGGGCGGCAGCATGCTGCGCGTGAACGCGGGGAGCCTCTCCGACGTCGGGCCGCGCAGCGCGCATATTGCCGGCTGCCTCTATGCGTCGTTCGTCGAGCCGGAGCTGCTCGAAGGCTCGCGTGTCGAGCTGGTCGCCCCGACGCCGCGGGATCGTGCCGATTACGTCGTGCTCGTCACGCCCGATGGAACTCGAGTCGCACCGACCGCAACCTGCGCGGCGAACGCCGCCGGTGCCGTTCCTGCCGATGCATTCGCTCGCGGCAACGAACGCTCGGCGCGGCGCGCCTTCGAGTTGCTCGCCGAGCATCTCGGCGGCGACGCGCTGTCGCTGGCGAGACGCGCGATCGAGCTTAGCGTCGCGAAGCTGCGCGCGACGCTCGCCACGCTCATCGCCGACTACGCGCTCGATCCGCAGCGGCTCGTCATCGTCGGCGGCGGCGGCGGCTGCGGTGCGCTCGTGCCGCCGCTTGCGCAAGCGTTGCAGCTCCCGTATCGAATCGCGCGCGACGCGGAGGTCATCGCGCCGATCGGCGTTGCGCTCGCGCTCGTGCGCGACGTCGTCGAACGGACGATCCCCTCACCGACGCCGCAGGAGATCGCGAGCATTCGCCGTGAGGCGGCGGACCGGGTGATCGCCGCCGGTGCCGCCCCCGATCGCGTGGTCGTCGAAGTCGAGATCGATTCGCAGCGCAGCCGCGTCTGCGCGACCGCCTCGGGCTCGACCGCGCTGGTGGAGGCGGCCGCCGGCGCGGGCTGCACGGAGGAGGAGCGCCGCGCGATCGCCGCGCAGTCGCTCGCCTGCGATGCGAGCGCGCTCGAGCGGCTGGCGCTAACGGACGAGCTAAGCGGCTACGTTCGCACCGAGCGCAAAAACCGGAGGCTCCGCGCCGTCGACGAGCACGGCATCATCCGCCTTTCGGTTGCCGATTACGAAATGTCGACGACGACGGTCTCGCAGCTCGAACCACACCTCCGCGAGGTTGTCGAGGGCGCGACGCAGTTCGGAGATGTCGGACGCGCGTTGCCGGCGCTCTATCTGCTGCGGCATTCACGCGTAGCGTTCTTTGACGGATTGACGAGCGTCGAGCAAGCCGTGGCGCTCGCCGTGGAAGAGATGCAGGGCTGCGCGACCGGCGAGCCGATCGTCGTGCTCGTCGAGCCGCGCAACGCTTAGAGATATCTGTCTTAGTTAACCGGCGGCTGGGCCACCGCGAGCCGCTCGGCTTCCTCGATCGCGACGTAGCTCTTGTTGCGTCCGTAGACGAGGTAGAAGACGAGCCCGACGATCATCCAGATCAGGAACCACGCCCAAACGATCGGGATGCCGAACCATACGGGGTTACCGACCTTGAGGTAGTAGACCAGCCCGAGTGCCGTAACCGCCGAGGCGATTGGAATGATGTACGGCCCCAGCGGCAGCGTGAACTGCCCCTTCAGTTCGGGATGGCGATGGCGGAGAATCGGCACGGCGATGGAGACGAGTATGAAGGCGACGAGCGTACCCATGTTCGTCAAAGATCCGACGATATTGATCGGGGTAAAGGCGGCGATCGCCGCGATGCAGACGCCGAAGAAGAGCGTCGAAAAGATCGGCGTTCGCCAGGTCGGGTGGATGCGCGTGAAGGACGGCGGGATCAGCCCGTCGCGCGACATCGCGTAGAAGACGCGGCTCTGTCCGAACATCATCACCAGCAGCACGGTGGTCAAGCCGGCGATCGCGCCGATGGAGATGATGACGCCCGCCCAGCTCAACCCGACGTAGTTCATCGCGAACGCCACCGGATAGGCGACGTTGAGCTTGAAGAACGGCACCATGCCGTTGAGGATCGCGACGACGACGATATAGAGGAAGGTGCAGATCACCAGACTCATGATGATTCCGAACGGCAGATCGCGCCCCGGGTTTTTGGCCTCTTCGGCGGTCGTCGATACGGCATCGAAGCCGATGTACGCAAAGAAGATAAACGCGGCGCCCCCGAGCATGCCGCTGATGCCGAAGGGGAAGTAACCGCCCAAGCCATTTGGGCCGCCCGGCGGCAGGTGGTAGTTCGCGCCGTTGATGTGACCGACGCCGATCGCGATGAAGAAGAGCACGATCAGCAGCTTGATCGCGACGATCACGGCGTTTACCGAACCGGATTCGCGAGTCCCGCGACAGAGCAGCGCGGTGATCACGAGGATGATTCCGGCGGCCGGCAGGTTCGCAAAGCCGCTGACGCCGGCTTGCCCGGTTAAGCCCCAGTGCGGGCCGTTCGCCCACTGCGGCGGGATTGCGAGCCACGAGAGGCCCGTCTGATGGAGGATGTTCACGAAATAGCCGGACCAGCCGATGCTGACCGTTGCGGCGCCGAGTGCGTACTCGAGCACGAGATCCCAGCCGATGATCCAGGCGAGCAGTTCGCCCAGCGTCGCGTAGGTGTAGGTGTACGCGCTTCCCGAGATCGGGATCTTGCTCGACACTTCCGCGTAGCAAAGCGCGGCGAGCGCGCTGACGACGCCGGCGACGACGAACGAGAGCGTCAGCGACGGGCCCGCGCGCGTCGCCGAGGCGACGCCCGTCAATACGAAGATGCCGGTTCCGATGATCGCCCCGATTCCCATCGCGGTCAACGCCCACGGGCCCAACGAGCGCTTTAGGCCGCCCTCTTTGTCGACTCCCTCGGCGAGAATTTTCGCGAGCGGTTTAACTCGGGACAACAACATGCTGCGTACGTGCTCCTAACGCAAAAAGCGGATGGCAAACGGATAGGTGTACGGGCGGCCGCTGCTGGCGGCGACGGTTCCGGCAATGATGAAGATCAGCGAGAACAAGAAGACCGCTGCGACGACGATTCCGAAGACCACCCAGAGGCCGACGATGCCTGCTGCATACCCGCCATCTTCGGAATGCACGGTCGCGCCGGTTGCGATCAGGCCGAACATCGCGCCGACCGCGACGAGGATCCCGATGAGTCCGACGATCGAAACGGTGATCTGATAGTTCAGCGACGCACGCGCGTGCTCGGCCACGAACTCCGATTCGTGCGCTTTGACGAGGTAAACGATGAGCGGGCCGACGATGTGCCCGAAGGGCAGGCCGGCAACCGCGACCAGCGCGCTCAAGTGCGCGGCCATAGCCCAATTGCGCTCTTGGGGAGCGATTTGAACCTGCATCCCGCTCTATTGCCGGGCGCAGCAAAATGGCCTGCTCTGCAGGGCGACGAATTGCGCTTGCGTGCATTACGACGTGTTGGTCGTCGGCGGCGGCAATGCGGGCTGCGCCGCAGCGATCGCTGCTGCTCGTCACGGCGCGCGAACGCTGCTCGTCGAGCGCTACGGCTTCCTCGGCGGCACCGCAACCGCCGCGATGGTTGGACCGTGGATGACCTTTCATTCGTCGAACGAACGCATCGTCGGCGGCATCGCGCAGGAGATCGTCGAGCGGCTGCAACGCAAAGGCGCCTCGCCGGGCCATCTTCCCGACTCGTCCGATTACGTCGCGACGATCACCCCGTTCGATCCTGAGGTTCACAAAGCACTTCTCCTGGAGATGATGCAAGAGGCCGGTGTTGCCTTGCTCTTGCATGCCTACTTCTTGACCGCGCACGTCGACGGCGACGAGGTGGCGGGCGCGACGTTTGCAACTGTCGGCGGGAACCGCGCGTACGCCGCGCCGGCCGTCGTCGACGCGACCGCCGATGCGCTGGTCGCCGCGTCGGCCGGCGTGCCGACTCAGCAAGGCGACGAGCGAGGCCGCGTCCAGCCGGCAACGTTGATGTTCCGTCTGAGCCACGTGGATCTCGCGAAGCTCGCGCAGTATCTGCGCGAGCACCCCGACCAGATGCGCACCTCCCTTGCGCCGCAGGAGCGGGTCCCTCAAGCGCTGACCGCTGTCGCGGGTCTTCGCGATCTTTGGGAGCAAGCTCGCTCCGACGGTCTCGTCGACGTTCCGCGCGAGCTGGTCTCGTTCTTTATCTCACCCTACCCCGACGAAGTGACGGTCAACATGACGCGGGTCATCGATATCGATCCTCTCGATCCCGACGATCTCACGCGCGCCGAAGTGCAATCGCGCCTGCAGGCGATGCAGCTTCTCGAGTTTTTCCGGCAGCGCGTTCCCGGTTTCGAGAACGCGCGAATTGCGGCGAGCGGCACGCAAGTCGGTATCCGCGAATCGCGGCGCATCGTCGGGCGCTACACGCTGACGCGCGAGGACGTGCTGCAAGGACGCAGCTTCGACGACGCAGTCGCGCGCAGCGCGTACCCGATCGACGTGCACAATCCCAGCGGCAGCGGTACCACGACGCAACGCCTCGCGCCGGGCGCCAGCTACGAGATTCCGTATCGCACGATGCTTCCGGTCAACCGCGAGCGGCTGATCGTCGCAGGCCGCTGCATCTCGACGACGCACGAGGCGCTGGCGTCGACGCGACTAACGCCGACGGTAATGACGCTGGGACAGGCCGCCGGAACGGCCGCGGCCATCGCCTGCGCGCAAGGCGTGCGAGTCGGCGACGTCGACACTGCGCGCCTGCGTGAGGCGCTGATCGCCGACGGCGTCGACTTGCGGCGCGCGCAATGACCCCGCGAGAGCTTGCGCGCGAGTACGGCGTCGCCATCCGCTTTGCCGATCTCGGCGACTGGGGCGAGCACGAGCTGCGTTCGGAGTACGATCCGGCGCTGCCGGAGATTCGCGTGCACCTGCGACTGGCGCCCGACTTGGTGGGCGTGGCGATCGGGCACGAGCTTTATCACCATCGCGAGGCAATCGGCGAGGTCTCCGTGTTGCCGACTCGCGCGGCGCGCGAAGCCGCCGCCGACGCCTACGCCCGCGAACTGACGGCGGCCGAAGGATGAGCCTCTTGTTTGCGGGGATCGACGGCGGTCAAAGCTCGACCGTCGCCGCGATCGCCGACGAAACGGGGCGAGTTCTTGCGCGCGGACGAGCGGGGCCGGCCGACGAAATCGGCGAGGGGCCGAGCTCGACCCGTCTGCGCGACGCTCTGCGTGCCGGGCTTGCCGATGCGTGCGTACGCGCGGGTCTGGAGCCGGAGTGTGAGTTCGCCGCGATCGTCGCCGGAGTCAGCGGTTACGAAGGCCGAGTCTACGGCCGCAAGCCCGAGCTTCGCGCGCAGCGCTTTGCGCTGCTGCACGATGCGCCCGTCGCGCACGCCGGGGCGCTCGGCGGCGAGCCGGGCGTGATCGCAATCGCCGGAACCGGTTCGGTCGTCTACGCGCGCGACGAGCGTAACTCGGAGCGAACGCTCGGCGGATGGGGGCCGCTCTTGGGCGATGAGGGAAGCGCTTTCGGCATCGTGCGAGAGGGGCTGGCCGCCGTCATGCGCGGGCACGACGCCGGCCTATGCGAAACCGAATCGGCAGCGGCCTGTGCGTTCTTCGGGGTGCGCACGTTGCGCGAGCTGGCACGCGCGATCTATGCCGGCGAGATCGCGCGCGACGGGCTTGCGTCATTCGCCCCGGCCGCCTTGGCCTTTCCCCTCTTTCGCGCAATCGCGCGGCGCGGCGCCGACAGGCTCGCCGCACTCATTCGGACGGCCGCCGAACCGATGCGTTCCCCCAAGCTCTCGCTGCTCGGCGGCCTCTTTGCCCACCAGCCGTTTCGCGCGCGCGTTGCGCGGCGCGTCCTCGAACTCGTACCCGATGCGCGGATCGTCGATCCGCGATACGACCCCGCAGCGGGTGCGCTGCTCCTGGCGTACCGGGAGATCGGCGCAGCGATCCCGGAGTTGTCGGAATGAGCCTGCTCGATGCCCTTCGCGGCGGACTGATCGTCTCGGTGCAGGCCTGGCGCGGATCGGCGATCGACGATCCGCAGATCATCGCGGCGATGTCGCGCTGCGCGCAAGAGGGCGGCGCCGTCGCGGTGCGCATCGAGGGTGAGGCGAATCTGCGCGCCGTCCGCGGGCGGCTCGCGCTGCCGATGATCGGCCTGATCAAGCGCGAGTATCCAGGTTTCGATCCCTACATTACGCCGTCGCTTGCGGAGGTGGCCGCCGTGATCGGTTCGGGCGCCGAAATCGTCGCCTTCGACGCCACCGCGCGCGCCCGCCCCGACGGCAGCGGGTTGACGGACGTCGTTGCCGCGGTGCACGCGGCCGGCCGGCTTGCGATGGCCGATTGCTCGACGGCCGGGGAGGCGACGGCCGCTTGCGAGGCCGGCGCCGACGTCGTCGCGACCACGCTTTGCGGCTATACGAAGGAGACCGCAGAGCGATCGCTTCCGGCGCTGGATCTCGTCAGAGAGATTGCGCCGCTCGGATGCTTCACCGTCTGCGAGGGCGGCGTTCGTACGCCGGCCGAGCTTCGCGCAGCGTTGGATGCCGGCGCCGATGCGGTCGTCGTCGGAAGCGCCATAACGAACGTCGACTGGTTGGTTCGGGAGTTTGCAGGGGCTGCCGACGGGGGCTCTTAACAGCCCGTTTAGTCGGTGCGAGCGGCTGCGCTGTGCCTTATAGTAGCTAATAGGGAGAGCATTCTTTGGTAGAAAACAGAGCGGAGCCAGTCAGACTCGATGGTGGCTTCTGGGGCGCCACGGCGGTCCTGACCCTGCTCGCAGTTGCTGCGATCGTCTTCTGGTACGTCTTTCCGATCGACCGGTATCTGCCCGAAGCGATCGTTACGGCGCGCCAGGTAGACACGCTCTTCCGATTCATGGCCGCGACCGGCAGCGCGCTCTACGTCTTCGTGGCCGGCTATCTGATCTATTTCTCGGTCGCCTTTCGCGCGAAAGCGAGCGATCCGCCCGACGCGATCGGCGTCCAGGTCCACGACAATCGCAAGCTCGAGTTTTGGTGGACGGTGATCCCGACGCTCTTCGTCATCATCCTTTCGGTCGTCAGCGTGCGCATCTGGTACGAGATCATGCTGGAGCCGGAGAACGGACTGGTCGTCGAAGCGATCGGGCACCAATTCGATTTTACGTTCCGGTATCCGCAGATCAACGGCGAGGTGACCGACGAGATGCACCTGCCGCTGGGCGTGCCGGTCACGCTCAACTTGACGGCGGCCGACGTCATTCACGGCTTCTGGGTTCCGGCGATGCGCCTCAAAAACGACACGGTTCCGGGGCTGGTGACGTCGATTCGCTTCACCCCTCGCCTTGCCGGGCGTTACCCGATCATCTGCACGCAGTTCTGCGGCGTCTTGCATAGCCAGATGGACAAACAAGTCCTCGTAATCGAGGACAAAGCCTCGTACGACCGTTGGTTCAAGGGCTGGCAGCAGAAGAACGCGCACGCGAGCAACGCGCTCCAGGCCGCGGGCGGCGGCGCGATCTCGCTGCAGGGCGGTGACGTTGCGGCCGGCAAGCAGCTTTTCGCGCAGAAATGCACCGCGTGCCATAAGCTCGCGCCCTTCGATCAGAAGCTTGTGGGGCCGGGGCTTCTCGGCGTGCTGCACGATCCGTCCCACCCCAATCTGGTTGACGGTAAACCCGCGACTCCGGCAGACGTTGCGTCGATCCTCCAGGGCGGATATACGGGCAGCATGGGTGCCATGCCCAACGCCAGCGCGAACGGGCTCTCGGAAAAGGACATCGCCGACCTCGTTGCCTTCCTCAATACACTGAAGTGAGATTACGGACACTATGGCAGTAGCAGCAATACCGGCCGGCGGAATCGCCGATCACATTCATCCCGAACCGCAGGGGTTCGTCCGGCGATACGTTTTCTCGCTCGACCATAAAATCATCGGCATCCAGTACATCATCACCGCCTTTGTCTTCATGGTGCTGGCCGGACTGCTCGCCGAGGTCATTCGCACGCAGCTGCTCAACGCCAACGGCGGGTTCGTAGCCCCCGACACCTATAACGAAGTCTACAGCGTCCACGGCAGTGCGATGATCTGGCTGGTCATCATTCCGCTCTTGACGGGCGGCTTCGGCAATCTCGTGTTTCCTCTGCAGATCGGCGCGCGCGACGTCGCGTTTCCATGGCTGAATATGCTCAGTTTCTGGATATTTCCGGTCTCGGGCTTGATGCTGTTCTCGTCGTTCTTGATGGGAGCTCCCACCGCCGGGTGGATGGAGTATCCGCCGGTCTCGCTGCAAGGAGCCGCCGGCACCTCGATGTGGGCTGCGGCGATCTTTCTCGTCGGCGTCAGCTCGACGATGACCGGCATAAACTTCGTCGTCACGATCTTGAAGATGCGGGCGCCCGGGATGACGTTCACCCGGATGCCGCTCTTCGTCTGGGGGCAGTTCGCGACGGCGCCGTTGCTGATGATCGCGACGACCGCTCTGGCCGCAGCCCTTGCGGCGCTCTTTATCGAGCGTCAGTTCGGCGTGCCGTTCTTCGACCCGACCAAAGGCGGCAGCCCGGTGATGTGGCAGCACATGTTTTGGTTCTATTCGCACCCGGCCGTCTACATCATGATTCTTCCGGCCTTCGGCATCATCTCCGAAGTACTCCCCACCTTCTCTCGCAAGCCGATCTTCGGCTACAAGCTGATCGCGTTTTCGTCGATGGCGATCGCGCTGGCCGGCTTCATGGTGTGGGCGCATCATATGTTCACGTCGGGGCTCGCGCCCTTCTTGCAGCTCCCCTTCATGATCATCACGTTCCTGATCGGCATCCCCACCGGCATCAAGATCTTTTCGTGGACCGCGACGCTTTGGCGCGGAAAGATCCACTACACGACGGCGATGCTCTTCGCGATCGGCTTCGTGGGCTTATTTACGCTCGGCGGCATCACGGGTATCTTCCTGGCCGCGATCCCCTTCGATCTGCACGTGCACGGCACGTACTTCATCGTCGGTCACATCCACTACGTGCTGGTGGGGGGAAGCCTGATGGGCGTCTTCGCCGGCATGTACTACTGGTTCCCC